>JAETQR010000001.1 GCA_021770615.1 Lachnospiraceae bacterium
TTCCACTGCTGTCAGGGGCAGGAACATCATAATATATATGCAGAATTAAATTCAACCTGTGCAGAGGTAACTTCCATCAGGAAAAAAGACAGTAGAATTTACTTTTGCAATTTAGATACATATATTAAATATCTTTTCATACTTGAAAGGTATGACAAAAACTGTTATACTAATTTGCATAACAACTATCAAATTTATGTTACCAGTATTGGAGGAAAGCGATGGATATACGGGTATTACAATATTTTCTTGCCGTTGCCAGAGAATCCAGCATTACAAAGGCAGCCGAATCACTCAATATGACCCAGCCGCCTTTATCAAGACAACTAAAAGAATTAGAGGACGAACTTGGCAAACAGCTCCTGATTCGTGGTAACCGTGAGGTAACCCTTACCGAAGAAGGAATGATTCTACGGAAACGCGCGGAGGAAATGGTGGAACTGATGGAGAAAACCAAATCTGAAATCATTTCCTCCGGTGAAAATATCAGTGGCGCAATCTATATTGGTGGAGGCGAAACGGAAGGCATACGCCTGATTGCGAAAGTTGCAGAAAAAATACAAAAAAAGCATCCTGATATTTCCTATCATTTATTTAGTGGCAACGCCGATGATGTGACAGAACGTCTGGATCAGGGACTTTTAGACTTTGGTGTTTTAATTGAGCCTGCCGATATAAAAAAATATGATTTTATCAAACTGCCTGCTAGGGACAGGTGGGGACTGCTCATGCGGCGTGACCATCCCCTTGCCACAAAACAAGCGATTAAACCAGAGAATCCTATTCCCTGAATAAACAAACCTCCACATATTCACAAATCCCCTGTGTCCGAAAAGGAAATCCCCAGCCTCCCATACCAGACGATACAATGGCTTGACTCTCTTCAATTTCGAACATTCCATAATTGCATGTTCCAAACAAGGTATTCATATATCCGATTGGAAAAAACTGTCCTGCATGGGTATGTCCGGATAACTGCAAGTCTACCCCCTGCCTTACATTTTCTTCTATCTGAACCGGCTGATGGTCTGCCAAAATCACATACCTATTTCCCAGATTCCCTTTCAGTATCTTCCCGGTATCCGCACGGCTTTCCCTGCCTCTTGAAATATCCTCCCGTCCTGCTATAAGCAGGTCTGTCCCCAGTGAAATACAATCATCCTTTAGAGCAGTAATGCCATTTTCTTTCAAGGAGTTTTCCAGTTCCTTATCCGTATAAGAAGGATGCGGTGCATACATCTGCCTGTCATGATTTCCATATATATAATAAATTCCATACCGTGGTTTTATCCCACTAAACAGTCGAAAAACTTCCCTCATTTCTTCTTTCGTTGTCCCCTCTTCAACAATATCGCCTCCCAGAATCATTAAATCCGGTTCTATCTTTTTTATTTCACGTATTTTTTCTTTTATAATGTCTGGCTTCTGTACCGTACCATAATGTGTATCACTGATAAAAATAATCTTATAATCGTTTTTCAGTTTCCCCGATGTAACCTTATATTCTGTCCGTTGAATCTGATTCATATTATAACTTCCGTAAGTCAAAAGCAATCCTGTAACTACGATGGGAAACATGCAAAGATGATATGACTTTTTCAAAATTAAATATATCTTGCTATTTTTCTTTTTGCAAACTCTGCGTACCACAATCGCAATCAGATCCATTAAGGCATACAAAACAATCAGATGCACTGCTACAAGTCCTCCCGCATCCCACAATAAACAAATAATACAAAGTAAGATAGAAAGCAAAATACGGATAGCCCTGACTTTCCATTTACCAATCTGTATAACAACAAAAAGGGTAAAAATCCTTCCTGTCAGCCAGTATAGTCCCAGCAACAAAACAAAAAACACAATACCCATCACTATATAGTACATTGCCATGTCCTTTCCGCAAATATTATAATCAAAGCATATTTACAATAGCAAGGAATACGCCAAGTACACACAGAACAGTCCCGGTAACTCTGTTCTGCAGTTTAGCATCTACTTGATTCGCAAATAATGCTGTAAACCTTGCACCAATCAATGCCGAAATGATACACACGACAAGAGCAGTTATATTTACATTACCACCAATGAGAAGATGAGAAACTGCACCCGTCAGCGCTGTAAAGGTCATAATAAAAGTACTTGTTCCTACCGCTGTTTTCAGATTATATCCCAAGACAGAAGTTAAGGTAATCAAAAGCAGTACACCTCCTCCTGCCCCAACAAACCCACAAAATAACCCAATGTGAATTCCTGACAAAAAGGAACGTAATACCCTTTGCCTTGGTTCTATATCATCCATTTTTGAAGTCGTCTTTGTAATAGGGCTTATAAGAAATCGAAGTCCCATAATAAAAGTCATTACATAAGAACTACCGCCTAATACCGTATTCGGAAGTAATGATGAGATCCAACTTCCCAGTATCGTAAACATAATAACAGATACCATCATCACAAGTCCGTTTTTTATGTCAAGATTCTTATTTTTCCCATATGTATATGCAGTAATTGCAGAAGCAAGGACATCTGAAGCAAGGGCAATTCCAACTGCTTCATAGGCTGAAAATCCGCAGAATGTAATCAGCATAGGCGTAATCACTACGGCTGCAGATAATCCTGCAAGACCGGTACCAATACCAGCTCCAAGTCCCGCTATGACACATACAATGATTAGAATCATTCTCGTCATCCCCCTTAATTTAAAATGTTATTTTTCAATGATAAAAAGTTTACCTCAACTCAACCTCAACAACAGCAGCATTTTCATACACTTTCAGATATCTGTTGAGGTTGAGTTGAGAAATGTATTATAATATTAGCATAGGAAGGAGGCTCACTTTTATGTTTCAGATTTTGGTTGTAGAAGATGACAGTGAATTAAGAGAACTTTTTTGTTCCGTTTTAACGGATAATGGCTACCATGCTATTCCTGCTGTGGATGGAATCCATGCGTTTGATATCCTTGAAAGCACTTATATTGACTTAGTCATTTCCGATATTATGATGCCGCGCATGAATGGGTTTGAATTAACCAGAGAACTGCGGGCCGCCAGTTATACCATGCCCATCCTGATGATTACAGCCAAAGAAAATTCCGCTGATAAACGGGAAGGATTCCGCATGGGGACAGACGACTACATGGTAAAACCCATAGATGTCAACGAGATGATATGGAGGGTAGAAGCTCTTCTCAGACGCAGCCAGCTGGCGGGCAGCCGAATAGCAAAAATTGGTGAAACAGAATTAAATTGCGACACGCTGACTGTTCACTGTAACAATACAGACACAGAAATACCTGCCAAGGAATTCTATCTGCTATTCAAATTGGTAGTCTCCCCCAACCGCATTTTTACACGCAGACAGTTAATGGACGACATTTGGGGACCGGACAGCGAAACTGACCCACATACACTGGAAGTTCACATCAGCCGCCTGCGGGAACGCTTTCAGGATAACCCTGATTTTGAAATTGTCACTGTCCGGGGACTTGGCTATAAGGTGGTGAACCGACATGAGTAAACGCCCCCAAAAAATATCCGTCATGTTTTCCCTGCTGACTTTTTTGACACTCTTTCTTACCATACTCCTAACCGGTATGCTCCTGACATTAATGGAGCATACCGGTATTCTGGCAGAAGGAAATCGTATCGCTGGTATTTTTCTCATTGCTGCTGCCTGTATGATTGCCGGCACCATTACTTCCCGGTTTGCCAGCAGACACCCGCTCCACTCCATTGAGTCCATCAGCAGGGCATCGCAGGAAGTAGCAAAAGGAAATTTTGATATACAGCTTACAGAACACAGCCAGATTGCAGAACTGCAGGAAATGACGCATAACTTTAATATTATGACACGGGAACTGGCAGGAACAGAATTGTTACGCAATGATTTTGTTGAGAATGTGTCCCATGAATTTAAGACACCTCTCTCTGCCATTGAAGGCTATGCTACCCTGCTTCAGAAAAAAAATCTTTCAGAAGAAAAGAAAGAGGAATACACAAAAAAAATACTTTTAAATACCAGACGGCTTTCCACCCTGACAAGCAATATTCTTCTCCTGTCCCGATTAGAAAACCAGGAAACCGGAATCAAAAAAGAAACCTTTTCCCTGGATGAACAGCTTCGGGAAAGCCTGCTCTCCCTGGAAACGGCATGGTCAGAAAAAAAACTGGAACTGGAAATCGAACTGGACAATGCGGATTATTCCGGAAACCGGGAACTGCTCTTTCATGTATGGCACAATATCATAGGCAATGCCATCAAATTTTCAGACATCGGAGGATGGATACAAATTCTGTTGAAAAAAGAAGCCGAACAGCTGATAATCCAAATCACGGATACCGGTATTGGAATGAAGGAAGAAATATGCCAGCGAATCTTTGAAAAATTTTATCAGGGCGACCACTCCCGTTCTGATACAGGAAACGGACTGGGACTGGCACTGGCAGGCAGAATCGTGGCCTTACACGGCGGAAATATTTCCGTCTCCAGCAAAAAGGGAAGCGGCAGCACCTTTACCATAACACTGCCACTATAACAAAATGGAGGGATTCCAATGACATTATATGAAACTATTTTCCAACGCAGACAGGTAAGAAAATTTGAAAAAGAACCACTGGAACAAGATACTTTGGATAAAATTATGGACTTTATCAGCCAGGCAGACCAACTGGAGGGCTATCCTGTTTCCTTTGAGATTCTGTCTGACAGGGAAATGACCGGAGCCACCGCCCCACATTATCTGGTAAGCTATTGTGAACCCTGCAGTTCCGCTTATGCAGGTGCCGGTTATATTCTGCAGATGGCAAACCTGTATATCCAGAGCATGAAATTGGGCAGCGGCTGGTTCATGAACGCAAAGCCCAAAAATAATCGGACAGACTTCTGCATTGCTCTTGCGCTTGGAAACACAAAAGAACCAATGCGAAAAGATGCCAAAGATTTCAAACGCATCCCAATCAGCAAAATCAGTCTGGCGGATAACAATATTGCACAGGCTGTCCGCCTTGCCCCATCGTCTTTAAATTCCCAGCCATGGAAGGTAGTTTATGGTGCAGGAAGAATTATTTTAGAAGATGTCGGTCGGGGCATGGCACGACCAATTTTGAAAAATAAATTAAACAAAATTGATTTAGGTATTGCGGCAAGACACGCCGCCCTGGCTCTGGAAGAAGAAGGAAATATTGTAACCAAACGCCTCCCGAATGAATCGGGGAAGAATTTTCAGATTGAATTATCCTATCAATAAAAAAAGAAAGGACTTATTTATTATGAAAACAGCCATTATTTATTATTCCAGGCATCACGGCAATACAAAAAAACTACTGGATGCCATTGCAGCAGTGGATGATATCACATTCATCGACGTCACGGATCATCCGATTACAGAATTATCCGAATATGAACGGATTGGTTTTGCCTCCGGCATTTATTATCAGTCTTTTCATAAATCCATACTGGAATACGCAAAAAAACACCTGCCTGAAAAGAAAAAAGTCTTCTTTCTTTTTACCTATGGCGTAAAAAGAAAAGGTTATCTGGATGCCATCCGCCAGGCCGTATTTCCCAAAAATGCGAAAGTAATCGGGCAATATGGATGTCGTGGCTTCGATACTTTTGGACCATTTAAGCTGATTGCCGGAATTGCCAGGAAACACCCCACCCAGGAAGAAATCAAAAAAGCCGTAGATTTTTATCAGTCTTTACCTCAATAACTCTCCTATAACTATAAAATCGGGTTGCTGCAACATTTCAAATCCTTTCGTTGTAGCAACCCGATTGTTTTCATTCCATTTTATTCTCGCGTACGCAACGAGCCAAACGCAAGCTTGCTTGCACTTGGCGACTGCGCGCGGGTCAAATACCCCGCCCCTCTATGGCGAACTTGCTAAAGGGAAGCTAAGTCATGCCCCGTTGCTCTGCAGCGGGGTATTTGACTTCTTAAGCGTGTTCCTCTGCTGTCGCTGCAGCGTCCGGTGCATATCCATACTCTTCCAACACTGCTTCTGTCTCATCCGGAATATTTTCTGTTTCTTTTCCAAGGTCTATATTCCTAAGCGGACGGCGGTAGAACACATCATATAATACCGGTACGATAAACAATGTCATCAATGTTGCGTACAGCAGTCCAAAGCAGACCACAACCGCCATTCCTTTCTGCATGGCATTTCCGGCATCCTGTGAAAATGCCATCACACTCATAGAAAGAATCGTCGTCAATGCCGTCATAATAATTGGCCGCATACGGGTTTTTCCTGTAATGATCAGGGCAGTTTTCTTTTCTACTCCCTTTAACCGCAGCTGGTTCGCATAATCCACAAACACGATGCCGTTATTGACTACCGTACCCATTAATACCATAAAGCCCATCATGGACATCGCTGAAATGGACATATCAAATGTCATCAGTCCCAGCATGCCTCCGGTAAAGGCAAGCGGTACCGTAAAGATAATGATAAACGGAGAAAGAAGGCTCTTAAATTGAACTACCATGATCAGATAAATCAGTAAAAATCCTAACAGGAGAGCCGAACCCATCTGTACCATCATATCGTTCACCTGTTCCGTCTCACCGGAAATTTCAATCGTATAACCTTCCGGCGTCTTGTAATCATCCAGTTTTTTCTGCAGCTTTCTGGATAGTAATGTCGTATTGGCATCATCCGCAGTCTCTGCCGTAACAGAGATCAATCTGGTCTGATTTTCCCTTGTAATGTTCTCCGTTGTATATCCATCCTGTTTTTTCGCAAAATCCTTTAGTTTGTAAGTCTTTTCTTCATCCTCACCGGAACTATTTTGGGTGGTAGCAGTAATCTCCGCATTCATCAGATTTTCATAGGTAAGTTCTTCCGTCTCATCTACGATTTTCACATCCATGTCTGTGCCATTTACATCCATGGTAATGGCATCCTTCTCTGTTGTGATATAACCTGCTAACTGCTGGAAGATCTGCGCCACACTGAGTCCCCGTCTTGCCGCTTTGTTTTTATCAAAGGTCAGATGTACCTGCCTGCTATTCTCATCCAGGCCATTCGTAGCATTTTCCAGTCCTTCCACAGAATCTACAATTTTCATAACATCTTTGCTGATCTCAATCAGTTTTTCCTGCTCATCACCAGATATCACTACCTCCATGCCACTGTTCATCATATCGGACATTCCGCCCATCTGGGAAGAAGAAACGGTAATCTCCTCGCAGGGCACATCCTTTACACTTTCCTTTAATTCCCGGATAATCCGTTCAAACTCACTGGTCTTTTTAATCTCTTCATCCGTAATAATATTAAATGAAAAAGAAGAAAAATCTGCCTGATTGCCTGCCCCGGACATTGCCATTGGAGACATTGCCCCTGCATCCATAACGCTGATTTTATCCACGCCATCTACTTTTAACATGGCATCCACCGCCTGGTCAGCAGCTTGAAAGGCAGCTTCATCCGAAGTTCCATCTTTCATCTCCATCGTCGCAGAAATCTGGTTACTCTCCATCTGATCCATCATTGTCAGGCTGGAAGAAAATACCTGCCTTCCACAAATAATCAGGAGCACCACTGCAACCGCCAATGGAACCACCTTAAACCGAAGACAAAATTCCAATATCTTCCCATAGATATCCTTAATGGCATCAAACAATGGATGTTTATGCTCCTTCGTCTTTTTCAGCAGCACTGAACCAAGAGATGGGGCAACCGTCAATGCAATGACCAGAGAAGCAATCAGAGCATAGGAAATCGTAAAACTAAATGGTATCAACATCTGGCTCACCATTCCGCTCGTAAATACCATCGGTAAAAATACACAGATTGTCGTAAGCGTTGACACAAGAATCGGTATCGCAACCTGTTTCGTGCCATAGACCGCTGCCTGTGCCGCACGATACCCCTGCTGCCTGAGCCGGTAAATATTTTCCATTACCACAATAGAATTATCCACCAGCATTCCGATTCCCATACACAAGCCTGCCAATGACATGGCGTTGATATTGATATCAGTAAAATACATGATGATCAGGGCAAACAGAACAGAAAAAGGAATGCTGACTGCCACAATAATTGTCGGCTTAATATCCTTTAAGAACAGTGCCAGCACGATGATTGCAAGGACAGCACCCAATAAAATGCTGCTCAGCACACTATCTATAACCTGGCCGATAAATGCCCCCTGGTTCATCATTGGTGTAAATGATAAGCCCTCATATTCCTTTTCCAATTCTGCAAAAGCATCCGTTATATTTTTGGAAACCGTACTGGTGTTAGCAGTGCTTCCTTTATAAATTCCAAGCATCAGGGAATCCTCGCCATTAACTTTAGAATAACAATCCCCTAAATTATCCACCGTTGTAACATCCGCCACATCGGACAGTTTAATCGTGCCAACTCCTTTTATTTTTGTCAGAACCATCTGTTCCAAATCTGAAACAGATTTATAATGGGTTCCGATATCCACCAGCCATTGATTATCCTTTTTATCATCAATGTATCCTGCCGGCATGGCAAAATTCTGTGCTGTAATCAGTCCCGATAAGGTATCCAGAGTGAGCAGAGCATCCAAATTTGCATTGTCCAGTGCCGCTTCCCTGGATTCATCTAACTGTTTCTGCGCCTCATCCAGTTCTTTCTCTGCATTTTCCAGCTGGGTTTTCGCACTGGATATCTGAGCCTGCCCGGAACCAAACCCCGAAGATGCCGCATATCCTCCGGAAACCACATCCTCCTGCTTTTTGTCCATCCCTTTCATCTGCTTATTTAGTTTTTTCACTACCATTTCAGCCGCCATAATCTCTGTCTTAAGATTAGCAAGCTCCGTATCAATCTGAGGCAATCTGACATTGACTACCTGATACATCTGATTCAGAGAATCTGTGGTCAGGTTTTTTATCTGTTCTCCCTGCCCAAGTTTGGTCATCCAATCTTTGAAAGCAGTAAATTTGGGGGGATTTTTTACTGCATCTTCTACACTCTTAGGGATTTCGACACCGGATGCTTTTGCAGCATCCTTCATTGTCGTATTCATTGTGGCAAACATGCCATTGATTGTTTTATAGTTCTCCTCAATTTTAGCATCTTTATAAGCCTTCTTTTCTCCCTGCAAAGCACTCTGGCTTGCCTTCAGGCTGGTCAGCGTTGCTTCATATGCCGCCTTCGTTGCCTGTGCCTGGGATAGCTTTACGTTCGCCTTAGATAACTTAGAATATGTATCATCCTGTTTGGAAGACAGATTTTTTTCCTGTTTGCTCAATTCTGATTTTCCATCCTCCACCTTACGAAGTCCTTTGTCAATTTTCTTTTGGGCATCGCTTAGCTTTTCGTTCGTTTCTCCCAGGATGTTTTTGTTTACTTCCCGTATCTTCTTTTCATCCAGACGAACCTCTATGGTATCCTCAATAGCACCGTTTACAGTAACGCTCGCCACACCTTCCTGCCGCTCCAGATAAGGCTTCAAAACCTTTTCATTAAAAGTAGACAGTTCCTTAATATCTTTCCCTTCATAATCAACAGCCGCATACATGGTTGCCATCCTGTCCATACTGATCTCCATCAGATTTGGTGTGCCGCAGCCTTCTGGCAATTCCACTGTGTTTAACTGCTGGGAAACACGTACCAGTGTGGAATCCATGTTAGTATTTTCTGCAAACTCCAACATAATCATGCCATAATTGTTAGAAGAAGTGCTGTTGACATTTTCCACACCGCTTACTGTTCCCAAAGCGCTCTCTAAAGGTTCCACGACATCTTTTTCCACCTCCGCCGGTGATGCCCCCGGCTCCGTTACGATTACCGCCAGATAGGGAAGTTCCATATCCGGCATCAAATCTGTCTGCATGTTACCTAAACTTACCCCGCCGATTACCAGCACGATAATGATTGATACCAGTGCCAGAAAAGGGTTTTTCACAAATGTTTTTGTCATAGTTTACCTCCGTTTTCATGCAAGATTACCTTATGACCATATAAGCATTTGCTCAACTCAACCTCAAATTTTCAAAAATAAACAATAAATAATTTTAAATTACAGCCGTTCTTTTACCCAGTCACAGATAAATTCGGCTGCTGGAACATATCCACCCATTTGCGCATGGCATTGTGATGTGCTGGCTTCATCAAACAATTTATACTCTTTTTTACAATTTTGCAATGCATCAAAAAAAACCTTTGCCTCACCTTTATTTATTTCAGCGGTACCGTCTAATACCAGCATCTCGCAATTTATCTTGTCCACAATATCCGTGTTATCATACTTTCTTAATTCCTCAATCACTGCCTCCCTGCTAACTCCATGTTTCCATGCATAATCATCCATCATGTTATAAACCATCTTAGGCCGGAACGGTGCAGGCAATTTCATAACCTTCGCAAAGATGTCCGCAAAATGACCTCCCCAGTTTATATTACCCGGATTAACAATTCCCAGTTTAATTCGCTTTTCAAAAGCACATGCCCTGGGCAGCAAAAAAGCGCCAAAGCTAAATCCCATTGCACCGACATGTTCTTCATCCACACAGCTATAATTTTTGATCGCAAAATCTATAACAGGTGTCATTACATTTTCCCAGTCTGGGCGAAATGGCATTTTCTGAAGGCGCAACGCATATCCCTGCCCCGGTCCGTCAAAAATCAGGCAGTGAATCCCTCTCTTCAGCAGTCCGTCATACATCCATCTGGTGTCCTCCGCCCATGTGTCTCTCCCCGGCATTAGAATCATAAGCGGTGCCTTTCCTTCTGCCGTGGGAGATTGATAAAAATGTCCCGGTAAATACGTACTCTCATAAGGTATCTCCACATAAGTTCCCGGATAGCCAGACAATTCCAGATATTTCTCGTAACACTCATGACTTCGCTTGCTGACAGATATCATTTTCGGATTTTCTGCATTGCTGTAGCACATGAGCGCCACACGATAATATGTTGATGCCCTCAAATACGCCGTCTCCGCAGATTCTTTATGTCCTTCTTTGTTTTTTTCCTCTGCTTTTTGTAACAACTGATCGCCCAGTTTCGACCATTGCCCCAGCCATGCCTCCTCATCCGAACCTTTCAGATTGCAATATGTCTCCAGCACCTCCCCAATATCTGTCATGCCAAATGGTGCCAATCCCAAAAGATGCTTAGCCAACGCATCCATCATAATATGGCTATGAAAAGAAATGGCGTCAAAATGCTCTCCCGGTTTCACAACAGGCTTGTTTTTACCCATAAATATCATCCTCACTTTCTTCCGCCTAAGTGCACATTACTGCTCACAACACCTCCAGTAACATTTTTATCACTTTGACTTTTGTTTGTTATTTTGCTATTATTTTATTTGACGATTGTCTATTATTCAATCCTCGGATATTAAAAACCGTCGTTTAATCAACGAAACAGGCAAATTGTCAATTAAAATATTTAGAATGGAGATAAAACACCATGAATCAAAACGACCTGCGTGTGAAAAAGACCAAAAAGGCCATCCATAACACATTTATGGAACTATTAAAGACAAAGCCGGTCTCAAAAATTTCGGTTACAGAATTGGCGAAAGCCGCTGAAATCAACAAAGCTACCTTTTATCTGCATTACAAAGATATCTTCGATCTCTATCAGCATACATTACGAAATTTTCTTTGTGGGATTGCAGATGAAATCACTTTTATGAACTTGTTTTTTACAGATATAGAGCGCTTTGCAACGAAACTATATGAGCTGTCCATCAGCAGGGGATTTTTCAAAAACAATGTACTGTTTACTGTTGAGAATGCATCTTACAATCAGGGTGCCATGCAATTCTTTTGCAATGCCCTGACAGATAATGTAATTCATTTGAATATCCTGGAGGATAATGACATAAACCGCATGAAATTAAGATATATCTTTGCTGGAATTGGTATGCTGTTTCGCTTTGATTCGGACAAAAATCCGGATGACATTATTTCAACTATCGTATGCGCTTACAAGGGACAATTTGAAGATATGCAATAACATTCAAATTAACCAAACTTATTAGTTTTTCTTGCAGCAACCACCAGTAGCCTTGCATCCCGCCCCACCCAGCTCCTACAGGTAGACAAAGTAAGGAACTGATATTTCCGAAAGAACTCCTCTGGCGTATTTTTCTCAAGTTCTTCACCAATCTGTTTTCCCATCTCAGTCTGGTACAACAAAGCACCAGCATCCCACATCACTACGAGACACTGGTGCTTTTATGGTCGCTTATGCTTTCTGAACGGCTGCCGCATATTATTCCATTATAAGGATTACGTTATTTCAGGCATGCGTCAGATGGCCATAAGGAAACCGCTATGTTTTACAATACCCACTTTACCATTTACCCTATTTACTAATAGCTCTGGCTTTCTTCAAACCTTCTATCGTCTCACAAATATCCCTTTTCGTAGTTTCGGGGTTAATCGTACACATTCGCAAAACCTTTTTCCCCTGAAGTTCTGTGGTAAAAATCTGTGCAAAGCCACTTTCTGTAATTTCTCTGGAAATGTCCTGATTTATTTTGTCCAAATCACTTTCACCCATTACCTTATTTGATACATAACAGAAACACACAATGCCCAACTGTGCCGGAGAAACGATCTCCCAATCCGGCTGCTCAAGAATCATTTCATAAAGAAGGTATGGGGGATTTTCCTCTGGCATAATTAGAAACACCGCACACTTTTCCCAGCAAACCATTTCGCCTTATGGTGGAAAGCACTACCATTGACCAGACCATCATAATTTAACAGCATTTCGCCACACAAAATTCCCCCAGCGGAAAATCCCATGACCGCAATATCCTTTTCCTCAATTCCATACTGCGGGATAAAGTCCTTCGGATCCTGGGTAGAAAAACCAATCTTATAATATTTTGTCACAGTGGAATATTGTCCCTTTCATATAAATAAATAGTCTCTCGTTTTACTGTGTTTGGCACATAATCTGTCACAAAATTATGAATGGCAGAATCTGTATCCGGCAGCAGACTCGGTGTAATAACAGAATCTACATCTGGTGACGGACTTGGTGTGACAGCAGGTAATGTTTCTTTTGGCACTGAAAATGGTGTTGGTGTCTCTGTTCCTGCCGGAGAAGGTATTGTGTATTCAGCAGAACCAACAAAAAACCTTCCCACACACTGGTATGATTTACAAAGAGCCAAAAAACATAAACCCCTGCAAATGGCATTTCCACGCCACTTACAAGGGTTTCTTCATTCATAATAACCAGGCAATCTTCACCTAAACATTCAGCTGTGCAGCCACCTCTGCCGCAAAGTCCTCGTTCTTCTTTTCAAGACCTTCACCAGTCTCAAAACGAACAAACTTCGTAAGCTTAATGCTACAGCCTGCTGCTTTTCCTACAGACTCTACATATTTTGCCACAGACTCCTTATTCTCAGCCTTTACGTAAATCTGCTCAGTCAGACATACTTCCTTAAGCTCTTTGTTAAGACGTCCCATGATCATCTTCTCGATGATGTTATCCGGCTTATTGGCATTCGCCGGATCATTTTTCGCCTGTGCCAGGAGAACTTCTTTCTCCTTCTCTTTATACTCTTCTGAAACGTCCTCAGAAGAAAGATATTTCGGATTCATGGCAGCAATCTGCATTGCTACATTTTTCAGGCACTCTTTTACCTCGTCGCCCGTATTGTCAGTCTCTGCTGCAACCAATACGCCGATCTTTCCGCCTGCATGGATATAATCAACGACAAGACCATTCTCACAGGAAACTTTCTCAAAACGACGGATATTCATATTCTCGCCGATCGTAGCAATCATAGATGCCAGTTCCTCTTTTACCGTCTTTGATGTATCAGCAGCCCATGCTTCTTCCATAAAGGCATCGATATCAGCTGCACCAGAAGCATTCACCTGAGAAGCGACAGCCCCTACGAACTCCTGGAATTTCTCATTTTTTGCGACAAAGTCCGTCTCACTGTTTACCTCGACGATTGCCGCGCTCTTTCCGTCAGCACTGATATCTGTCTTAACGATTCCCTCTGCTGCGATCCTGCCAGCTTTTTTCTCTGCCTTGGCAAGACCATTCTCGCGCAGATAATCTACTGCTTTATCCATATCACCGTCTGTATTGGTAAGTGCCTTCTTACAATCCATCATACCGGCACCGGTTATCTCCCTTAATTCTTTTACCATTGATGCTGAAATAGCCATTTTTTCTTTCTTCCTTTCTTCCTGAAAATGATGCGGGTGCAAAGTCGGTCTTAACACCCCGTCCTGAACATTACTCTGCGTCGTTTTCTACAGCCGTCTCATCTTCTGCTGCTGTTTCTTCTTCCGGAGTATCAGCAAAAGTTTCTCCCTGCTTCGCCTCGATCACAGCATCTGCCATCTTGGAAACAATCAGTTTGACAGCACGAATCGCATCATCATTTCCCGGAATCACATAATCCAGTTCTTCCGGATCACAGTTTGTATCTACGATACCAACAAGAGGAATGCCAAGAATATGAGCCTCCTGGATACAAATCCTCTCCTTTTTCGGGTCTACGACAAAAATCGCATCCGGAATGGATTTCATATCTTTGATACCGCCAAGGTTTTTCTCAAGCTTTGCCCACTCTTTCTTAAGATTGATCACTTCTTTTTTCGGAAGAACATCAAATGTTCCGTCTTCTGACATCTTCTCGATCGCTTTCAGTCTCTTGATGCGGTCCTGGATCGTCTTGAAGTTTGTGAGCATACCACCAAGCCATCTCTCATTTACATAATACATACCGCAGCGCTCTGCTTCACTTTTGATCGAATCCTGTGCCTGCTTTTTCGTACCGACAAACAGAACATTTCCGCCGTTTGCCGCAATGTCCTTGATCGCATTGTAAGCTTCATCTACCTTACCTACAGACTTCTGAAGATCGATGATATAAATACCATTTCTCTCTGTGTAGATGTACTCCGCCATTTTAGGATTCCATCTTCTCGTCTGGTGTCCAAAGTGAACGCCCGCTTCCAGTAACTGTTTCATTGAAATAACACTCATTTTTCTTACCTCCATATGGTTTATTCTTCCGAAGACCTCATTTCTTTTCACAACCCTTGTCATCCCGGAAAACTTCTGCTACCAGTCTGACCAAAGGCACCAGCGAAAAAATCAGTCAACGTGTTTTTTCAATCCGATTTATTTTATCACACACAGGAAAAAAATGCAAGCCCCAAAACAATCTGCAAATTTAATCCGAAATTTAATCCTGTCTGGTGATGATCTTCGCAATCGTCTCAAAATCTGCACCGACAGGAATCTTATAGGTGCCGCTTCTCACCTGTCTGGCATATCCTTTTTCCTCCAGATATTCATCGAACCCATCCGCATCGTCAATGATGCCCGCCTCTTCCATCTCTCTTGAAACCGAACTGGAAAGAAGTCCGCTCCTCACTACAAATGACTTCTTATTCTTATGGTACCGGGATGCATTTTGAATGTCATCCTTGCTGTCGTCGATCTTAGCTTCGGCTTTTTTCTCTTCCTTCGTCTTTACATCCACTGTCGTGCCCGATACTGCCCCGCCGGAAACATTATCATTTTTTACCTCATTTGCAAGCTCATCGGCCGTCTTTTCTGTCTCGTTTGTTTCCGTTTCCGGAAATACCATGCCGAGTTCTTTTGCCTGTCGTATAATATTATTATTTTTCTGGGAAGCCCGGTATGTTACACACAAAAGAAGAGCTGTCAGTACGATCCCCACACCGAGCCCTCTTAAAAACCATTTTATTTTCATTTGTTTCCTCCATACAATGCAATCATCAGCTTCACTTCGCCTTGTCCAATATTCAGTTCTTTTGATATATCAAGTACTGTCTTCCCCTCTTTGTACATTTGAATGATCGCATCATTGGTAGTCCCTTGGGGGACAGAAGCCTGTTTTTTGGCAGCCGGTTTCGCTTTCGGAGTTTTCGGCTTTGCGGCTGCCTTGGATACTCCTGAAACCGGCTCAGCTCCAGAAGGCGCAGACGCTTCCGGTACCAGCTTTTCTGCTTTTTCCTGTTTTTTCACGATCTTTTTAACAGCTTCTTCTTTCAGCTCTTTTTCCTTCTCATTCAGCATATTATACATGAATACAACTTCTTCATGATTTCGGTTTATTTTTTCCAGTATCTGGGAAGAAAACTCATCAAATTCCATGATCTTTTCATTACTTTTGCGGTTAAGCAAATCTGTTGTCTCAGCGATCATATGATCCCTTTCATCATTCAGGATCGCTTTTACCTGCTCCCTGACCAGTTCCTCTTCTTTCTCTGTCCAGATGTCCCTCGAAGCAGTCTCCCCCGCTCCGCCTGTTCCATCTTTATCCTCCCGTCTGTTTCCAACAAAAAAACTAACTGAAATACTCACAAATCCAAGTATCAGCAATATGATCTCTGCTGCATTCATCTTATCTCCATACCTTCCTGCTAAATCGTTATGTCAAAACTGCTGTCTGACCTCGGAGCCATCGGTGGATCCTGGGACTGTTTCTTTTTCTTCCTCTTTCCACTTCCCTGATACCCGCCTTTGCCAGAACCGTCAAAACTGTACTCCTCGGTGTCACTCTTTTTCGTCTCCACTGCTCTCTGGCTTTGCTGCTCTACTGATTTTTGAAAATTAGCCTGCCCGCTTTCTTCCATATGCTGAACCTGATGCTGTTCCTTCCCTGCGATCGTAGAAGCTTCGGAAGAACGTGGAGCTATCGTAGATATATCAATTGAACTAATCGACATGGCGATCACCAAACCTTTCTTTCCCTGGTTAATAGAGTCCCACCGATTTTATATCTGCACCGTCCCTTACAAACTTACAAGCAGATACATTGTCATTAATGATCCGGCTGATATCCTTGATGACGATCTTTACACCGGCATTCACCGTATTATTTACCTTGATACATACTCTTGCATTTTTTTCGATCACTTCTCTTAACTCTTTACACTCCATTTCCATCCGAAGGATCTCCTTTTCGAATTTTGGTTTGGAAGAAGCCACAAGACGCACATACTGTATCTGCTGCGGGGTCAACTGCTTTCCACCCTGAACTGACCTTTTTATCGTTTTAAGGCCACCATCCAATTTCGTGATCGCCTCTTTTGTCTCATTGATCTTCTCCTCCGTATCATTCAAAAGCTTTGCTTTTTCAACATCTGACATGATCTCAACAACGGTGGATGTCCCCATCATGGAGCCAAGCTGTGTCGCCGTAATATTGCTGTAAGTGCGAATATGTCCCCCATTGATCAGGCCCTTTCTTCCCAATACGGATATATCATCTCCTGCCTCCACATCGCTGTGCAAAATAGCATCACACATCAATGTCCCGCCACATTTTACCCTGCTGTTCTCGATAAATTTTGCTGCAATGTTTCCATCGGCCTCCAAGGATCCACGGGACATTCCCTGCATTCCACGCTTTAAAATGATATTACCTCCGGCGACCAGCGTAGCGCCTTCTACCACACCATTTACAATAATATCCCCATCTGCCTTTACATAATAGCCGGTATTGACATTTCCTGTCACATTTACCGTACCTTTATACTCAATATCTCCGGTTGAAGCATCTACATTGGCAGGCACATCATAAATATCCGAAACCATGACCAGATCATCCACAAGCATGACATGCCCGGCAGTCTGTGAATAAATCGTACATTTATCTTCCGATATGGAGATATTTTTTCCATATCGGAGAACCTTTAATGTCACTTTCTTCTGTGGGATCGGCGCTCCCGTCACATTGATCCCCGGTTTTCCGATATCTGCCGGAGTAAGTGTGGCAAGTTTATCTCCCGATGCCACAGGCTTAATATTTCCCAACTGATGAAAATCTACGCTTCCATCTTCATTTAACTTTGGTTTTGCCACGTTGTCTGTATCAAAATGATATTCGATATGAGCATCATGACCCTGTCTGGGCGGTGTAGCAACCGCCATGACATAATTCCGGCAGTACTCCGGATTTTTCATAAACTGATCCAGAACATCCTCCCTGATCCCATGTGTCACATTGGCAAGTTTCATGTCACTGATAATGTCATCACGTGTCATTTTTTTCCCTTTATCCGAAGGAGGGTAAAAACGCACGGTCGCACTCGCTCCCATCTCATTGATCTTCACGACACATCTTCCATTTTCCGGTGGGATTTCTTTATTAATAATCTGGAATTCAGAACGATAATCTCCCCTGTTCAAATATTCGCTTAACTTTACTGTATCATAACTCGAAAGATTTATCAGGTCAAAGTATTTCATCACTTCATCTACCTGAAACATCTCCCCGTCTTTTGAGGCTGGAAATACCTTAAGCAGTGTTTGATTTGGTTTATGTATTATCTGAAAATATGCATTCTTCCCCATAACGTTCCTCTCTTTCCAGTCTTGATGGCCCTTCATTCATTTAAAATAGTTTCAATAACTCGACAGAATCCCCCAACTGCACTTTGATCTTTTGCAGTGCCTTGGTATGAAGTTGGGAAACTCTTGATTCAGATACTTCCAATACTCTGCTGATTTCTTTCAGTGTCATATCTTCATAATAATATAGTGTGATCACACTACTTTCCTTTTCCGTAAGTGACTTAAGTGCCTCCACAAGCATCTGCTTTAACTCCTGCTTCTCCAATGCCTGCTCCGGCTGGTCAAACCGGTTTGATCCACCCGCATCCATCCTGGCATCTCCACCCTGCTCCAAATAATCATCCAAAGAAACAAGATTGGTAAACTGAGCCTCATTTTTCCAGTTATCATATTCCTCCCGGCTGATCTCAAGTTCATCTGCGATCTCCTGATCAGTAGCCGGTCTCCCGAACTGACCCTCCAGCTTGACACATGCTGCATCCATCTGTTTCTGTCTCTGACGAAGTGTTCTTGGTACCCAGTCCATCTTCCGGATCTGATCCAGGATCGACCCACGGATCCGAAGACTGGCATACGTTTCAAATTTTACATTTTTTGCAAGATCAAACTTATCAATGGCATCGATCAACCCAAAAATCCCATATCCTACCAGATCATCATATTCTACTGTATAACCCAGGTACATTCCCATGCGCCCGGCCACAAGATTTACCAGATTCGCGTATTCAATAATAAGCTGCTCTCTGATCTCGGGACTTCTGGTTTTCATATATTTATCCCACAGCTTCTTCTTTTCGGATTCACTGATTGCCATAACTGCTCCCTCTCTAACACCAGATCGTATACAATACTCACGGTCTTTCCTGCACTCGCCAAATGCTTCACAACTGACTTACCGCCAGTCCCTGCCACTATCCGTTTCCATTCCGGGACTCATCCATAACAGATTCTTCATCCTCTGTTTGGTTCTCCATCTCTTCTTCCATCATTCTTTCTGCCTGAAGTCTGGCTTCTTCTTCCTGTTCCCTTCTTTCCTGCTCTGCTTTTACCATCGCCTCATGTTCTGCTTCCACTTTCCCAACCACTTGTGCGGCGATCTGTCCAAGAATATAAAATACAATGAGAACAATGATCAGGACGATCAGACTGTACGTAACATCCCATCCCTGTACAATACTCATGATACAACATACAAGACCTGCCAATAACATGACAAAAGCAGGAATAAATCGATATTTCATTGTCTTCCCCCATTCTCTATATTAAGTCATCCCGTCAGATCACACTGTCCCCGATCCCAACCGTTTTAATATTCAGCTCACCTGTCACTGTGTCGAATTCGATCGTTCTTCCACAACAGCCGCCTACATCCTCTGAAATAACAGGAATCCCCCATTCAGCCAGGATTTCTCTGGCTGCCATGATATTATGCCGTCCAATATTAAGCATATCCTCATCCGGTTTGGTTGAAAACATCTCTGCACCACCGGCAATCTTTGCGACCATTGTCGCCGGAACCGCCCCCTCCTTCAACATTTCCTCATACATATCCGGCAGACAGGTGTCCATAAACTTCATCCGGTTTGAGTTCTTTGATATCTGGGTGCTGTCTGGCAGCATAACATGCGCCATTCCACATATTTTCGTCTGATTATCATACAACACAACCCCCAGACAGGAACCCAGCCCAAGGGTTGATATCTTCTGAGGGGGACGGCAGATCTTGTAATCTGCCATTCCCACGCGTACCATTTTGCTCATACGGCTTTCGTCTCTCCGACCACATTTTCAATATTAAGAAGTGAGATGAGATTTTCTCCGTTTTTTCCGATTCCGGCAAGATAAGCGGCATTTTTTTCATCCAGCTTAAATGACGGTGTCTCGATCGTACCCGGATCCAGATTTACAACTTCCCTGACCTCATCCACGATCACTCCGACCAGTGACTGATCTTCAAGTTTCAGTATGATGATCCTCGTCGCTCCGGAATACTCTTTATCCTCCAGTTCAAAGCGCCTTCTGAGACTCATGACCGGAACCACTTCACCCCGCAGATTGATCACGCCCACATAGTAAGGCTGTGATTTCGGAACTCTTGTGATCCTCTGCATCCTGACGATATTGTCTACATATCCTATATTGATTCCATACTGTTCATCCCCAAGGCGGATGACTATGTACTGAACTTCTTCGATTACCGCTTCATTTAACATTCCGTCCATTCTCTTACCCTCCTAAATCAGTGTATTGGTGTCAAGGATCAGTGCCACCTCGCCATCCCCAAGTATCGTCGCCCCGCTGAAGAGCTTTGCATTTGTAATATGATGGCCAAGGGATTTGATAACCGTTTCCTGCTGTCCCAACAGGTTATCAACCATAAGTCCAACCCGTTGATCTCCCTTCTTGACAACAACTACTACTTCGGATTCATCTTCACTGTTTCTCACATAATCTTCCATTTCAAGAACCGTATTCATACGAATGATCGGAATCACGCTTCCCCTGAGATTGATCACCTCTTTGGACTGCACAAGCTTGATCTCATCCGGCATAACATCCTCGATCGTATCGATATTCCCAAGCGGGATCGCATATTTCTCAACACCCACTTCAACCATAAGTGCCTGAATGATCGCAAGTGTCAGAGGAAGTTGTATCGTAAAGGTACTTCCTGCACCTTTTACCGTTTTTGCCTCAATACTTCCTCCGAGAGATTCGATCTTTGTCTTAACCACATCAAGTCCTACTCCACGTCCGGAAATATCTGAAATCTTTTCTGCGGTAGAGAAACTCGGCCGGAACAAAAGATCAATAAATTCTTTGTCCGTCATACTCTCTGCCTGCTGCTCTGTGATCGTTCCTTTCTCGATTGCTTTCTGTTTAACCTTATCCGTATCAATTCCGCCGCCATCGTCCCTTACTTCAATGGTTACGTTATTTCCATCCTGATAAGCATCCAGGAAGATAGAACCCACCTCCGGCTTGCCGAGGCGTACACGCTCTGCATTGCTCTCAAGTCCGTGATCTGCCGAGTTCCTGAGAAGATGCATCAGGGGATCTCCCAGTTCATCGATCACGGTACGGTCTAATTCCGTATCCTCACCTGTCATATAAAGTTCCATCTTCTTATTCAGTTTCCGGTTCAGGTCACGGATCATACGCGGAAAACGGTTCACAACACTCTCGATTGGAACCATCCTCACTTTCATGACGGATTCATGGAGATTTGTCGTAACCCTCTCCAAATACTCAATATTTTCATGGAACTTTTGATTTCCTCCCATTTCGCCATTCTCTCCGGACGTGACAGAAACCAATGCATTTTTTGCGATGATCAGCTCACTGACCAGATTCATGAGTACATCCAGTTTGTCAATATCCACACGCACAGACCGGCTGGCCACTTTCCCTTTCGCTGCTGGTGGCTGTGGAGCAGCCTTTTTAACGGACTGCTTATTTTCTTGTTCTTTCTTTTCCTGTGATGATGTTTCTGCAGATGCTACCGGTGCCGAAACAGCCGCCGCTGAATATTTAAAATCATCAATACGAACCTCTGCAATCTCCGATACATTTTTGATCAGTTTCTCGATCGTGCCTTTTGTCTCTTTCGTGGCAAGGATCCAGCTGAAATCAAAGTCAAACTCCTCATCTTCAATCTTCTCCGTCGTCGGAACCGATTTGATCAGCTCACCTTTTTCTTCAATCGATTTAAATACAAGAAATGCCCTGGCAGCTTTGAGGATACATGTCTCCTGCAGATATGCTGTAATACCATATACATTCTGCCCTTCTGCCTTCGCATTATCCATCGCCACAATATCATACTCCGACACAACAATGTCTTCAAATTTTTTCGGATACCGTTCCCCCTCACTTTCCTCTTCTGTCCCTTCCGAAGAAGTTTGTGCCGGCGCCTCTTCTTTTTTCCCGCCTGAGCCGGTCTCCTCTGCGATCACCTCATTCAGGTCATTGATAATATCCTCATTATCCTCGGTTCCCTCGGTGCTGGTATTCTGGATCACATCCAGATAAGATTCAAGGGCATCGAGACCGCGGAATAAAATATCCACAAGTTTTGCGTTCGCCTTCATATTTCCGGTACGGATCTCCTGGAACACATTTTCCATATCATGGGTAAGGCGCTGCATTCTCGCAAATCCCATCGTTCCCGCCATACCTTTTAACGTATGGGCCGCACGAAAGATCTCATTGATCGTATCATCATTTTCCGGATCCTTCTCAAGCTCCAGAATGTGCTCGTTCAAAGACTGTAAATGTTCTTTTGTTTCATCGATAAATAATTCTAAATATTGACTGGTATCCATTTCATCCTCCATTCTGCTGCCAGGCAGCAATCAGTAATTCTGCAACATCCTGCAGGTCTGCCACCTGATCGACAACCTCTGCCTTCACTGCTGCACGGGGCATTCCGTAAACAACGCACGACTCCTCACTCTGCCCCACGGTGTAAACATCTTTTAACTTCTTTAACTGAAGCAATCCCTTTGTCCCATCACTTCCCATCCCTGTAAGTACTGCACAAAATATTTTTTCGTAGCCACAGTCCAATAACGACTCCAAAAAGATATCTGCGCATGGCCTCAGCCCATTTCTCGGTTCATCCTTTCTCACTAACAGCTGATGCTCATTCCGGCTGCATGGACTTGCAAGAAGCTGGTGTCCCCCTTTGGCCACATACACGACTCCATTTTTCAGAATATCGCCATCCTGTGCCTCCACTACCTTGCACGGACTCATCTCGTCGAGACGTTCTGCCAGTGAGCGGGTAAATCCCGACGGCATGTGTTGTACGACAACGACCGGACATCCGATGTCACCCGGAATATGGGGCACGACCGACTGAAGTGCCTTCGGCCCGCCAGTGGAAGAAGCAATAAAAAGAATACTCTTTTTCCCTCTTCCGGAAGAGACCGCATGCCTGTTTCCCGGTTCTGCGATCCGTATTCTTTTTTTGTGATCTGTTTTTTCCCGGACTGCCTTTGGCATCTGTACGTGCCGGATCTTAAAGGCACATCTGACCTTTTCCAAAAGCTGTTCCCTGAATTCCCCCGCTGAAATACCACGTATTCCCTCCGGCTTTTTTACAAAATCATACGCCCCCAGGTCAAGAGCTCTCATCGTTTCTTTCGTACTTCTGCTGGCGATGGAACTCACCATCAACGTAGGGATCGTATAATGATGTTCATTCAGGTATTTTAAAAAACCGATCCCATCCATTTGAGGCATATTTATGTCTAAAAGGATCAGATCATATGTTTTTTGTTCTGACAGAAGATCCGCTGCCGCTTTTCCATTTTCTGCAGTATCTGCAACACATATGTCAGGTTCTGCATTTATTATATCAGACATAACCCTTCTCATAAGTGCAGAATCATCTATTATCAGGATTTTTTTCATAACTTGCCGGATTATTCCTTTCTCAAACGTCTCTTTTGCTCTTCAAACACATACTGTACGATGAGTTCGCGGTCATCTTTTTCGATCCGGTCAAACTCACAACGCAATTCAAATCCATTTACCGCATCATCCCGTTTCACGGTAGCCACTACCTTTGCCGTACACTGCATCCGGATCTTTTTGTTCTTTACAGGAAGTACCATCACCACCTCAACAAAAGAATCCGGCTCCACCTCCTGCCTGCACTGGATCCTGACTCCGCCCCCACTGATATCCGTCAGAAGGGCATCCTCCCACTCCGCCTTAAATTCTTTTAATTTTTCTTCATATGCTTTTTTCTGGTTCTCATTCTCAATACCACCCGCAATAAACTCCGCAAGGATCCTCTCCTGTTCTGAAATGACCCGGTAGCGGATCTCCTCCATACACTCCAGACGGTAAAACATCCGGCGCTGGAACTTTTTGGGCAGGGAAAGAAACTCCACTGCGATCACATGCATCTTCCCTTCCCGGAAACGGTTTGAAATCTTTGCACGGCACCGGTAGAGACCCGCTGCCGTAAAAAAACACAGGTCATATTCATCCCCGACCTGAAGGGGAATTACTTTTCCCTCATAGATCGGCATTGCAATCTTCGCTGACCTCACACCGTCATAGTCAAGGAGTTTACTGCCATATCTCCTCTTGGACAATCTGCTCCTGAACTCACTCTTTACATGGG
Organism: Lachnospiraceae bacterium; assembly: GCA_021770615.1. Next base: position 24,451 of record JAETQR010000001.1, read on the forward strand.
TCAATTCAATTTTGTCCCCTATGTTTATCACTGCTTTCTGCATAGCACCTCTCCTGTTATTTCATAAATCGCATACGGATCACACTTGAAAATATTTTTACGATACCAAGCCTTTCGTCATCGTCTTCATCCATCAGTTTATTTTCAATTCTGGCCGCCAGCATCCTGACCGCCTTGGCCGAACCGGAATCCGGATGGCTGATACTTACCGGCGCCTGATGCATAACGGCATTTCGCATACTCTTATCATATGGCACAGAGCCAAGAAATTCCACATCAATATCCAAAAATTTTTCGACAACGACACCGAGTTTTTCAAAAAGCTCTGTTGCATCCTTCTCGCCCCTCACCTGGTTTGCCACCATTTTCACGATCGTCTTTTCCGGCCGGTAAGAAACTTTTCGGTTCAGCGTCTTAAGAAGAGCATATGCATCTGTGATCGAAGTAGGTTCCGGTGTTGCGACAAGAAGTACTTCTTCGCTGGCCGCCACAAACTCAAGAACCGTATCACTGATACCCGCCCCTGTATCCACGATGATGATATCTGCCAACCTGTCCAGATCTTCAAGCCTGCGTATCAATGAAAACACCTGATCCCTCGACAGATTCGCAAGCTCATTGATTCCCGATCCCCCGGAGATAAAACCAATTCCCGCAGGCCCATATGTAATGATATCCTCAATACTTTTCCCTCGGTACATCAGGTCAGCCAGATTGTATTTCGGCCTCAGTCCCAGCATGATCTCAATATTGGCAAGCCCAAAATCCGCATCAAAAATAACCACCCGTTTCCCCATCTGACTCAGCTGGATCGCAAGGTTTACAGACACACTAGTCTTCCCTACGCCTCCTTTTCCGCTGGTCACAGTGATCACTTTGGCAATGCGTTCTTTATCTGGTTGTAAGTCCTGTCTCTTAATGATATTTCTCAACTTTTCCGCCTGATCCACTACGACTTGCCTCCTAATAGTTTTTTTGCAATCTTCTGGGCGTCCACGGTTCCAATGTCATCCGGAACATTCTGTCCCCATGTGACATAAGATAACGGCCGGCCCGTATATATTTTCATATTCAACATCACGCCGGCGGATGATGTTTCATCCAGTTTCGTAAAAATCATGCTGTAATCCGTAATATCCGAATATACATCTGCGATATCTTTCAAATCACTGTACTTTGTCCCCGCATTCAGTACAAGATAAACCTCTCTCTTTGAAATCGGAACCTGCTCGATGAGATCACAAAGATCTTTTAACTGCTCTTTATTTTTGTGGGAACATCCTGCTGTATCGATCAGACACACATCATATTTGTTCAATTCCTCCTGCAGCTCCCCTAATTCTGCCGGGCTATAAACCACACTCAAAGGAACGCTTAATATATTCGCATATGTTTTTAACTGCTCCACAGCAGCGATCCGGTATGTGTCTGCTGTAATGAGTGCAACATTCTTTTTATCTTCTAATTTAAGTTTGGATGCGATCTTAGCGATCGTCGTCGTTTTTCCTACGCCTGTAGAACCAAGAAAGAACACATACTTGGGGCCTTCTTCGACTACTTTATCCAGTACATAAGGCTGACCTGTCATCAATATGATCTTCTGGTAGGTCGCCGCAAGGATCTGGTTGAGCGCTGCGTCCCTCGGAAGTGAACTGTCGATTTCGTCCATCAGCTTATCTGCGATCGATGGCGCCACTTCATTTTCAAGCATTTGTTTGCGAATCAGCTCCTTGCAGGCATCTGCTTTGCGGATCTCCTCATTTTCCGGCTCCTCCTCCGAAACCTCCCGCTCTTCTTCTCTCTCTTTTTCGGGTTCGGAAACACCTTTTGTCTCCTCTTTATTTGAAATCTGTTTTTCCAACATTTTCTGCAGGCTGTTTAATTTTTCTTCAATACCCGCTGCACTTTTATCCTCGTCTTCCTCACCTGCCACGATATCCGGAACAAATTTCGGAGCAGACAGATCGAGCGATACTCCTGCTTTTTCGTTTTCCTTTTTGGCTTCCGTATCATAAATGATATTCTCTTCTAAAGCTGCGGTTACCTCTACCTTGCTTTTTACAAAAAATTTAGCCACTCCTTTGGGATGGACTTTTTTTATATTCATAACGATCGCATTGCTTCCTAACTCCTCTTTTGCCATTTTGATCGCTTCTGTTTCTGTCTTTGCCAAAAATTTCTTAATAATCATTCTACGGTCACCATCCCAACTGACTGAAGCTCAACATCTGAGTCAATCTCATTATATGATAATACATGCAGATTTTTAAACTGCTCCATCGTAAGATGCTTAAAATACATTCTCACGATCGGTGAAGTAATAATAATCGGAGTCTTTCCAAGCTCCTCGAGCTTTCCGCTCTCTTCCCTGAGTGCCTCCATGATCCGCGCCGAATAATCCGGATCAAGAGCCAGATAAGATCCCTGCTCACTCTGTTTCACCGAGTTCATGATCTCCTGTTCCACCTTCGGATCGAGGGTGATCACACTGGTCGCCTCTTTATTGGTAAAATACTTATTGGAAATCGCTCTTCGTAAATTCTGTCTGACATATTCCGTCAGGATATCCGTGTCATGCGTAGTCGGCGCATAATCTGCCAGGGTTTCAAAGATCGTGATCAGATCCCGGATTGAAATCCCTTCCATCAAAAGATTCTGAAGCACTTTCTGGATTTCCCCGACACTGAGCGTCTTTGGTACAAGTTCAGAGACAAGCGTATCATTTGCTTCTTTGACATTGTCAATAAGATTCTGCACATCCTGCCTTGTAAGAAGTTCATGAAGATTTCCACGGATGATCTCCATCAAATGGGTCGCTATGATCGATGGCGGGTCTACAACGGTATAACCAAGAGACTCCGCACGCTCCCTCTGGCCTTCCGTGATCCAGATCGCCGGAAGATGGAACGATGGCTCAAATGTCGGGATACCTGTCAGTTCCTCTTCGACAAATCCCGGATTCATCGCCATATAATGATCGAATAAGATCTCACCCTCGCTGACCGGAACCCCTTTGATCTTGATCACATACTGATTCGGATTTAACTGTATATTATCACGCAGACGGATCATCGGAACAACACATCCGAGTTCGAGAGCAATCTGTCTTCGGATCATAACAACACGGTCGAGAAGGTCTCCGCCCTGATTCACATCCGCAAGAGGAATGATACCATAACCAAACTCCAGCTCGATCGAATCCACACGGAGCAGCGATGTAACATTTTCCGGTCTCCGGATCTCTTCTGCCGACTCTTCCTCCTCGCTCACCTGTGCATCTGTCTCTTCCATCTCGAGTTCATTGGTGATCATCCTCGAAGTAATGATAAAGAAAATTCCATATCCACTGAAAATAACAATATTCATCGGTGTAAAGATACCGAGCCCGATCAGGGCACACCCAACCATCATAAGAACTTTCGGCGCACCGAGCAGCTGCTTCTGGAGAACTCCTCCGACATCCGCCTCTTTGGATCCTTTTGTGACAAGAACACCGGTCGCCAGTGAGATCATAAGTGAAGGGATCTGGCTGGTCAGTCCGTCACCGATCGTAAGGATCGAATAGGACTGCAGCGCCGCTGTCACTTCCATTCCATTCATGAGTACACCCAGCGCCAGACCACCGATAAAGTTTATGACAGTGATGACAAGACCGGCTGTCGCATCTCCTTTTACATACTTCGTAGCACCATCCATGGCGCCAAAAAACGCCGCCTCAGACTGGATCTTCTCTCTTCGCTCCTTTGCCTCTTCATCTGTGATCGCACCCGTATTCAGATCGGCATCGATCGCCATCTGTTTACCGGGCATTGCATCCAGTGTAAATCTCGCCGTCACCTCGGATACACGTTCCGAACCTTTATTGATGACCATAAGCTGTACGATGATCAGGATCAAAAACACAACCGCTCCGACAATGAGATTACCACCACCGACAAAGTTTCCAAATGTATTTACGACATTTCCTGCTTCTCCATTCAAAAGGATATTTCTCGTCGAACTTACATTCAGGGACAGCCTGAAAAGCGTCGTCAGAAGAAGCAATGTCGGGAACGTCGACATATCAAGCGGCTCTTTTGCAAAAAGTGCGTTGAAAAGAACAAGCATGGATACGCCGATATTTAACGTAAATAAAATGTCCAGCAGCAGAAGGGGAACCGGAATAATAAGACATAAGATCGGTACCAGAACAAAACATCCCAGTATGATGTCCATTTTCTTCATATCCAATCTACCTCCATACTTTTAAAGTTTACCCTGCAAATTATATACATACGCCAGAATCTCCGCCACCATCTGATACAGTTCAGGCGGAATCTGGTCTCCAATCTCCACATTATAATATAACATTCTGGCTAACGGCTTGTTTTCCACGATTTCAACTCTGTTTTCCTTTGCGACATCCTTTATCCTCGCCGCCAGATAATCAGCACCTTTCGCCAGAACGACCGGTGCATCCCCGAGCGATTTATCATACTTGATCGCCACCGCCAGATGAGTCGGGTTCGTAATGACCACATCTGCCTCCGGGACACTCTGCATCATACGGCGCCTGGAAACCTCCTGCATCTTACTGCGGATACGGCTTTTGATCTGCGGATTTCCCTCGGTATTCTTATACTCATCCTTTACTTCCTGCTTGGTCATTTTCATATCTTTTTTAAATTTCCGCTTCTGATATACATAATCGATCATCGCAAGGATAAAAAAGACGGCACAAATTTTAAATCCTACATTCATGATCGTATCGACGATCAATTCGAGAGCCGGTATAAGCTCCAGCTGATATATATTGACGACAAGTCCCCACTCATCCTTTAAAGACGAGTAGATCACATAAAACAATACGCCAAGCTTTGCCACCGCTTTGATCAGGTCAAAGATTTTATCTTTTGAAAAAAGCCTCTTGAAACCAGAAACCGGATTAAACTTGGTAAACTTTGGCATAAGCGGCTTTAAAGTAGGTTTCCACTTCACCTGCACAACATTGACGACAAACGCCGCAATAAATGCCAGTGCAAAAATCGGCCCCGCTGTCAGTAAAATCTCCCTGCCGCCGATCACAAAAAGATTCATCGCTCTCAGACTGTTAAAATCATAGGCGTAATCGCTGATACTGCCCATATAGATCCGAAAAACCCCTGAAAAGCGGTCATACATAAAACCACCAAACACTTTTAAACAGAGAAACAATACAATGAGCAGCACCGCCACACCAAGATCCTGACTTTTGGCCACCTGTCCTTCTTTTCTGGCATCTTCAAGTTTTCTCGGTGTCGCATCCTCTGTCTTTTCCCCACCTTCCCCGTCTTTTGCAAAAAACTGAAGGTTATATTCCAGCATAGAAACGTCCCCATTTCTGACCTTGGTCTATCCGGCCTTACTGCCTTGGTGTAAAAGAACGATACACCTGCAAAATAACATCATTCATCGTGTCCATCACAAAATTGGTGATCGTCGGTACCGTGGGAATGATGATCAGAAGGATCAGAATCCCTACAAGGACTTTTACCTGCATCCCCACAACAAACATATTCATCTGCGGGGCTGCCCTCGAAAGCACACCAAGGACTACGTTGATGACCAGCATACATGCAAATACAGGAAGCACGATCCGAAAACCGATCAAAAAATAATTTCCCATGAAATCAATCGCTGTCTCTACGACATTCCCGCTAAAAACAGCTCTTCCGATATTGAAATACCGAAATGTATCTAAAATGGCCCGAAGCACATAATAGTGCATATTCGTTACGACCATGATAAGCATAACAAGATAAGTATACATATTTCCTGTCACCGACACCTGGATCCGGGACAGCGGATCAAACATACTTGCCATTGAGAGCCCCATCTCCATATCCATGACCTGCCCGGCAAAAGCAATAATATACAGACATATATTACACATGAAGCCAAGTATGAGCCCGACCGCAGCCTCCTGAAGGATCAGCGCCGAATACCCGATGATTCCCGTATATTCCAATTCTACGACCGGCGTCACCTGGATCGCTACGATCGACAGCAGGATACTGACTGCCGCTTTCACCCGTATGGGAATGGCATTATAGCTAAAAAACGGAGCCGCCATCACAAAGGAGGAAATACGGATCAGGATCAGAAGATAAAACTCAAGATGTTCCACAGTAAAATTCATTTTAATCCCCATTCCTGTAAAGTGAACAAAAATCCCCTTTTGAACTTTGTCCACCTGTGCTGCCTCACCTTATAAAAACTGAAAAGTTTTCACAAAGAAGCCGCAAAAACTCGACACAATTATTCATGATCCAGTTACCTGTCAAAAGCAGTGTCAGAAAAATAGCCAGCAGCTTTGGCACAAATGTCAGCGTCTGCTCCTGTATCGAAGTGACTGTCTGAAAAATACTGATGATCAGACCTACAATAAGAGAAACAAGCAGCAATGGCGCCGCACATTTTATGATAACCCATATCATCTGGGATGATATGTCTACCACATCACTTTCTGTCATCGTTATGTCACCTTCCCTTTCCCGTCGTCAACGGCCTAAAGAATTTTTCTTATAAAACTAATAAAATGTCTGAACAACCTGTCCAATCACCAGGTTCCATCCATCTGCCAGAACAAACAGTAAGATCTTAAACGGCATGGAGATCGTCGTCGGCGGAAGCATCATCATACCCATGGACATAAGTGTTGAGGCAACTACCATATCGATCACAATAAACGGCAGATAGATCATAAAACCGATGATAAACGCCGTTCTCAGTTCGCTGATAACAAAAGCCGGCATAAGAACCATCGTCGGAATATCCTCCTCGGACTCAATATCCCTGTCCTCCCCCTCAATATCAAGGAAAAGACGAATATCCGACCGGTTTGTCTGCTTAAACATAAATGCCCGGATCGGTTTCAGGCCTGCATTCAATGCCTCCTCCTGTGTCAGCTCCCCCTGCTGGAATGGCTGTACGCAGTTTTCATTGATATCCGATATGGTCGGAGACATGATAAAAAGTGTAAGAAACAGTGCCAAACCAACCATGACCTGGTTTGGCGGCGTCGTCTGGGTCCCCAGAGCAGAACGCACAAAATGTAGCACCACGATTATTCTTGTGAATGAGGTCATCATGATAAGAATGGATGGTGCTAATGATAAAACCGTCAAAACAAGAAGCATCTGTAAACTTGCTGACAAGCTACTGCTTCCTGCATTTGATGTTATATTAAATTGGAAGGCATCCGGATCTTCCGGATCACTTACGCCGGCAGTCCCACTCCCTCCGATTTCATCGGCCTGGGAGTCGGATCTGACGTTTGGTGCCGCATTTACGATTGTATGAGAAAAAAAGGTTAATATGCACAGTACCATAACCAGAGATATCCCTTTACCTACAATCGAAAATAATCTCTTATGTGTTCTCATAATACCAACCTTTTCTCTATTCTTTATTATCTTTCTTTTTTAACATGGAAGTCACCCTGCCCATCACATCCTTAAAAGATGCATTCGAAACCATCTCATCCATCTCCGGAAGCTCCAACTGTTCCTCCTCTAATGGAGTCAGGAAAGAAATATGATCCTTCGTGACAGCGATGGAATAATACTTCGTACCGAGCTTTATGATCTGAATATACTTATTCGGTGCGATCTTAAAAGTCTCGATCACCCGGATATTCTTTGAATGAGACTGGACTGCTCCCGACTTGGCAATCCAACGGGTTGCATAATAGGTAGCTGCAAGCACCAATACAAAAATGAGAATGGTAGCAAGCAGCTGAAGAATATTATCCCCCATTATTAACCGATTGCCTTTTTAACCGCTTCCAATACACGGTCTGCCTGGAATGGTTTTACGATGAAATCTTTTGCGCCAGACTGAATGGACTCAATAACCATCGCCTGCTGACCCATGGCGGAGCACATAATGATATTAGCGCTTGCGTCTGTCTCTTTGATCTTCTTGAGAGCCTGGATCCCATCCATCTCCGGCATTGTGATATCCATCATTACAAGATCCGGTTTGGTTTCATTGTACTTCTCAACCGCTTTTGCGCCGTTCTCGGCTTCTCCGGCCACTTCGTAACCATTCTTTGTTAAAATGTCTTTAATCATGACTCTCATAAATGCTGCGTCATCACATATTAAAACACTTTTTGCCATTGTCATTCTCCTCCGTAATTTAATCTTTAATAATTTCTGTTACCCTTATACCAAAACTTTCTTCAATAACAACAACTTCACCTTTAGCGACGAACTTTCCATTCACTAACACATCAATCGGTTCCCCAGCAAGCTTATCAAGTTCAATGATCGTACCCGGTGAAAAATCCAGTATCTCTTTTATGGATTTACTGGTTCTTCCAAGTTCTACTGTAACTTCCAGTGGCACATCCATGATCAGGTCGATGTTTTCCGGAGCGATCCCATCCAGATTCGTCGGCATAAAACTCTGGAACTGCGCCGGTTGTATGTTCAGATCCTGTCCTGGCATCGCATACATCGGCATCCCCATCACTGGCTGCCCCTGTGGCACCGGTTGTGGTGCGGGAGCTGGCTGTGGAGTCGGTGCCGGGGCCGGTGTCGGAGTTGGCTGCGGCGCCGGCTCTGGTGCCGGGGCGGCCGCCTCTTCTTCCTGGCCACCTGCTTCCATCGAACTTCGGAACTTTGTATATATCATACGCCCAAAGTCCAGTGTATATAACTGCATGATCTCACTGTCTACCAGATCACCGATCGTCAATCGGAACGAAACCTGCACAAACAGCTTCCCAACCATATCAGCAAGTACTTCTTCCAGTCCGGCATCGTCAAAATCAACCCTCGTGGATGTCGGTGGACTGATATCCACCATATCATTTATCATAGATGACATTGATGTGGCCGCCGAACCCATCATCTGGTTCATGGCCTCACTGATCGCACTGAGATGAAGATCTGTTAACTCAGTATCCGTGTTTGTACCATCTCCGCCCATCATAAGATCTGTGATCACTTTTACATCGTGTTCCTTCAGCACAAGAACATTTTTTCCCTCAAGTCCTGCCCTGTAAGAAATGTATATAAATACACATGGTGCTTCATTACGTTCTTTCAGGTCTTCTACTGTCACATAATCAATCTGTGGTGTCGTTATCTCAACCCGGTTATTTACCAATACAGCCAACGTAGTTGCTGCAGTTCCCATACTGATATTAGCGATTTCACCTAATGCATCGCCTTCTTCCGGAGACAAACGCTCTTCGGAGACCGCTGCACCGGAAGAACTCATCTCTGCGTCTGAACTACTTTCTTCCTGGCCTGTATCGTCTACACCGCCAAGCAGAGCATTGATCTCTTCCTGCGATAACATTCCATCCATGGCATTTTACTCCTCTCTGTATACTGATTTAATTTTAACTGCATATGCATCGTCATAAGCACCCGGCAATGCAGAAAATTTCTTAATATTCCCAACATAAACATCCAGATCATCTTCTAATTTTGTGTTTACCTTAATAATATCTCCCACCTGCAGATGGATAAAATCATTGACTGAAATCGCACTGCGTCCCATGATCGCCCGCACAGGAATCTGCGCTTTGCTGATATTGTCTTCGATGATCCCCTGGTAATCTTCATTTCCTTTTGCTCCGGTCGTCGAATACCAGTATTTTGTGTTCACCTTTTCGATCACCGGTTCCAGCACGGTATACGGAATACATACATTGATCACTTCCTCGACATCTCCGATCTTAATATTCATCGTGACGATGGAAGTCATCTCATTCGGAGAAACAAACTGGGCAAACTGGGAGTTGGTCTCGATCCGTTCCAACGTCGGTTCCAGCCTCTGTACATTCTGCCATGGCTCTACGAGTAAATTTGTACACACTACCATAATGCGTTCAATGATCGTAAGCTCAATCTCCGTAAACTCCCTTGCCTTTTCCAAAGGCACTCCACTTCCGCCAAGCATCCTGTCTACGATCGCATATCCCAGACCGCTCGCAATCTCAATAATGATATTCCCCTCCAACGGGGCAAAATTCACAACCCCAAGCAAAACCGGGTTGGATAAGGAGTTTGAAAACTCCTGAAAGGTCGCCGCCTCCGCATGCATCACTTCAACCTGAACATTATTTCTCAGGTATACCGGCAGATTTGTAGACAACAATCTGGCATAATGTTCAAATATGAATACAAGAGTACGCAGGTGATCTTTTGAAAATTTGGATGGTCTTGCAAAATCGTAATCCCTTACCTGTCTTTCTTCCACTTCCTCCAACTCAGCAGAATCAAACTCACCGCTGTTAAGCGCAGAAAGCAGATTGTCGATCTCGTTCTGCGACAGGACATCCCCCATTTTTCTCACCTCACTGTATGAGTCTAATCTGCACCAGTCACATCACATGACCAGCACCGTATTGAATTATATCATAATTTCAAAATAATATAAAGTATTTTCTTATATTTTTATAAATTATTGGAACATATATCCCGTCAAAGAAATACGGACAACGCACTTACTCCCATAAAAATCCTGTATTTTCTTGAGAGCTTCCTCTTTTACCGCATTCTCATTCAATGTATTGATCGTCTGCTCGGAAATCGCCTCTTTCACAAAATCACGGATATACACATCCGCCGCTTTTACCGATTCTGAGATATCACTGTAATCATCCGCCGCTTTGTTAAAAGAAACCACAATCCCTTCAAGCACGACAAAATGAGACTCCGAATCACCCGGATCTGATTTCAGATTGATCGTCTGTTTGGATTCAAACGTGATCGGATATGCTTCAAGATCTTCCACCGAATATTGCTGATCCTCTTCTTTTTCAATCTCCAGATCAATGACAGAGGCCACCTTATCCACAAGCTTATTCGTCTTGTTCATGGCTGGCACGATAGAAAACACCATTACGATCGTAAGTATAAGATTTATCACGGTAGATGCCATGATAACAACAGTAAGTATATTTTTCTTCATTTTTGCCTCCTATTTTTGTTATCTTTTCTATGCGAATTGTGTCTCTTGCACATAGTGAGCAGATTTTATTCGTCTTTATCCGTATAGATCTTGATCTCTACACGCCGGTTCCTCGCACGGCCTTTTTCCGTGTTATTATTCCCAACCGGATCGTACTCGCTGCGCCCTGTCGCCTCGAGAGTCGTCGGATCCATCTTTTTCTTCGATGTAAAATACTCGAACACCCTGGTCGCCCTGGCTGTGGAAAGCCACATGTTACTTTCAAATTTTCCGTTGGAAATCTTTACATTATCGGTGTGCCCCTCAATCTTGATATTGTGGTCATCATAACTTTTCAGAATGTCGCCGACCTTGCTCAAAATCTCCATCGCAGAACTCTTGATCTCATCCGAACCGGAATCAAACAGAATCGCTCCGTTCAGGGAAATCTGCACATACTGGAACTGTTCATCCACATTGACATTGATCAGATCCTGAATGTCTTCTTTTTCAGCCTTCCCGGTAACCTCTTCATAGAGCTCCTCCGTCCGCTCTCTCTGTTCCTCTGCCATCTTCTTTTTAAACTTCTCTTCTTCCGTTATCTCCGAACTGTCATCCTGGCTCTGTGGGTCTTGACCTGTATTTTCAAATTCATTAAAAAACTGCTCCATCGATATCTTCTGGCTGGTGCCACTCGATACAAAAGCGCCTTCGCCTACCGCGTCCCCACCGCCATCAAAAATATTGATCCTCTCCGAAAAGGAAGTGACGAGCTGCTCATACTTATCCGCATCTACCGTCGACATAGAGAATAAAAGGACAAAAAAGCAAAGCAGCAGGTTCATAAGATCGGCAAAGGTATTCATCCAGCCAGCTTCGATCTTCTCTGGTTCTTCTACTTTTTTCCGGGCCATTATCCTTCACCACCTTGGTCAGCACCACCATTGTTCAAAACTTCATCCCTTACTTTCGGTGCCAGGAATGATTTCAGTTTTTCTTCGATCACACGCGGGTTTTCTCCTGCCTGGATCGAAAGGATCCCTTCGCATATTACTTCTTTTGTCATGATCTCACTTGCATTGATCGCACGAAGCTTCGTGGCCACCGGAATCGAGATCCAGTTTGCAAGAAGAGAACCGTATAATGTCGTGATGAGCGCTACTGCCATGTTTGGACCGATCGTACTCGGATCATCCAAAAGCTTCAGCATGTTGATCAGACCGATCAGGGTACCGATCATACCCCAGGCAGGACCCATCGCTGCCAGACCATCCCAAAAACCGATGATCTTATTGTGACGCCTCTCAATACAGCTCAGATCTGTCTCAAGGATACTTGTAACCAGTTCCTGATCCGTACCGTCGACGATGAGCATGATCCCTTTTTTCAAAAATTCATCGTCGATATCCGAAGCAGCCTCCTCAAGCTGGAGAAGCCCCTCTTTCCTCGCCACATTGGCCAGGTCGATGATCGTATGTATCACTTCTCCCTCGTTACTCTTTGGTACTTTCATTATCAGAGAAAAAGACTTAACTGAGCTGATAAATCCAGAAAACCCATCTGATGTGATGAGCATACACATGAATGAACCAACGATCGTAATAAGGACTGATTTGTAGTCCCAGAAATTTCCAAGTGCTGCCACACCCTGATCACCAGATACGATTCCGAACAGAACGGCTGCCGCACATCCTACGATACCTATAATAGATGCTAAATCCAAGAAAACACACCACCTTAACTTTTTTTATCTAAATGTTATGGGAAATCTCTTTCCTATATGATTTTACTAGATTTTTTACTTCTTGTCTACTTTCTTTTACAATTATTTTTTTCCCTGTCGTCAATGTTATGACCGTATCCGGCGTCTCCTCGATCGTCTCTATGAGATCCGAATTCAGGGTGAACGGCTTCTCGTTCATTCTGGTAATATCAATCACAAAAGGCCTCCCTTCCTCCGCAGTACTGTAAGAACAGGCAAAAAACTGCACGGTTCCACCAGTATTTTTTATTATAACACATTCATGAGAAAAGGGAAACCTTTCGTCTCCCTTTTCTTCATAAAATTTTTATTTTTTCTGATCAGTTCAATAATGGCGCCGGTTTAATCCCTGCCCCTGCTTATCGTTTCAGGTTGATCAGTTCTTCTAACATCGTGTCAGAAGTCGTGATCGTCCTTGAATTCGCCTGGAATCCACGCTGTGTCGTGATCATGTTCGTAAACTCTGTCGCAAGGTCTACATCCGACATCTCAAGGGCGCCGATCGAGAAGCTTCCCACCTCTGTGATATCCTGCCCGATCCCGTCAAAATCACCGGAGTTCAGCGTAGCAGCAAACATACTGTTTCCGACCGCCTCCAGACCGGATGGGTTGGCAAAGGTAGCTACCGCGATCTGTCCGAGAAGTTTATCGTCTCCATTGTCATATACCGCATAGATCTCACCGTTTGGATTGATCGAGAAACCATTCAGCTTCCCGGCTGCATTTCCGGCATTATGTCCATCCTGATCTCCACGGATCGGCTGCACACTGCAGGTTCCCTTCGTCGCATACATCGTAAGTGCGGAGAAATCAATATCGACGCCGCCTACCGGGAATGGGTTCTCATCATCCTGACCGGAAGTCAGCGTAAGATTCAGCATGCCCTCTTCCTCCCCGGTCACACTGACAAAATGTCCGCTCGAACCGTTAAAAGTAAGGAGCGCATTACCCGGATTATCAAAAACGATCGTCCCATCCGGATCCGCATGATACTCCAAATTCTCTCCGCCAAAGTTGATCGTCGGCTTTGGATTCGCATCTGCATAGACCGGATTTCCGTTTTCATCCTCCGTCGACTGTTTCAGGATCGACTTGGCATTGGAATCAAGGATATCGGAGATTGTTACTGTGTATTCACTTGTTGTCGTCGCATTGGCAAGCTTAACGTTCAAAAGCGCCATAAACTTATTTCCAAGGTTGTCATAGAACTCGACATTGATCGGAGCTCCTGTTCCGTCAGCGTCAAACTGCACCTGTTTATCCATCTGGTCGATATTACCTTTCAGCGTAACATTTCTCGTCGGGTTTGGAGCCGCATTTTCATTTTCCGGAGAACGCAGCACAAGAGGCTGTACCATACCCCTCTGGATATCCCCGTTTTCATCTGCGACCCATCCGAGTACCGTGGCGCCGTTTGTCTCACACATGAGCATTCCGTTTGCATCGATATTGAAACATCCGGATTTTGTAAAGTAAGTACTTCCACTGCTTCTTACAACGAAGAATGCATCACCGTTTATCATCACGTCCATTCCGCGGTCCGTACGGTTTGTCGCACCGGTTCCACTCATATTGACTGTGATATTCGCCAGATTGGCACCGAGACCGATCTGAACGGCATTTCTTCCGGCTGCTCCTGTGTTTGCATTCGGCCCGGACGCACTCTGCGTCGTCTGGTAGAATACATCTGTGAAGTTCGCAGTACCCGAACGGAAACCTACTGTATTAACGTTTGCAATGTTATTACCTATAACATCCATCTTTGTCTGGTGTACTTTCAGACCCGAAACACCAGACCACAATGATCTCATCATAATAATCAACCCTCCATATAAATTTGTTAAGTCTTATCTGGCATTCAAAGACTTCCATGCTTCCTGTAAAGGGCCAGCATGTAAACTATGTTTCGCGTTTTTAGTTAATTATCGCTCCATCGATATTGGTAAAAACTGCATTTGCTGTATCATTTACAGCTGTCACAATGGTCTTATTCCTGACATTCAGTATAAATGCAAGATTGTCAACCATCACAAGTGATTCTGTCATTCCTTTTTCCATCGCCTGGTCTGCCGCATCCTCAAGCCTTGCTTTCTGCTCTTCCGAAATGGAAATATTCCTCAGTTCAAGCCTCTTCGCTGCATGTTTGGAAAACCTGACCTCATCCGCTGTGTCATGAAGCACGCGGTCAAACGATTTCCCAGGATCACCTGTACTTTTTTCCGCCGTCGGATTTGCATTGCTGCTGATCTTGTGGCGCATCTCATCGATGGATACAAAGTTTTGATTAATATTCATTTTCTTTGTCCACCTCCTGATCTTTACTCGCCATCTACACCTTCTGTTCCACCAGTGTTTTCTCCATCTCCGGCTCCTTCTGTATTGCCGGTATCTTCCGTACTCCCGGTGTCGCCGGTTCCGATGCCGCTGTCAACTACCTTTATGACTACTTTGTCTTTGATCACGGTGTTATATGGATCGTCAAAATACAAACCAACCTCATATTCACCTACAGGGAGATTTTCAAACGCTCCCGGCCATATGGACAATACACCGTCCTCATATGTCAGATAGTCTGAATTTACATAGTCACCGTTTATCACAACTGCTACAGAACTTGCTGCATAGTCTCCTTCGCCGAGATCGATCTTGATATCAACCGGTTTTTTATTGGACTTATCATATGCCACCTCTGTCTTATCTACCGATGGCAGGAATTCCTGGATCGCATAATAAGAATCCTTTACCGTAACCAGATCGTCGATCGGATAAAGCTGGCCATTCACAGATAACTGGGCCTTGCCATTCTTCATCGTGATGTAATCAACAACTCCGCTTATCTCGTTCACCTGTCCGTTTGCACTCGTTGTATTCAGCACAACAGATTTTCCAACGAGACTGAATGCCTGTGAATTCAGTGTCGTCTCGTTTAAGTTCTGCATCTGCTCTAACGCTGAGAACTGTGCTAGCTGTGCGATAAAGTCAGTATCTTTTTCCGGCTCTAACGGATCCTGGTTTTTCATCTGGCACACAAGAAGCTGCAAAAACTCTTCTTTTCCCAGATCGCCGCCCGCCGTCCTCGTCGTCGACTCGGAACCATTGTTTAACAAAAGATCATCAAGTCCTGTCACAATGCTGTCAATCGCTCTTGCCATTCTGATTTCTCCTTTCTCTTTATTCTTTTACTTTAAGCCGTGTAGTCCACTACACTGTCTCCGGTCTGCACTGCATCTGCGGAATCTGCTGCAGATTCTTCTTCCACTTCATCTGCGGCATCAAAACGGAAACGTTTTCCCGGAGCCTTTTTCTGCTGTTGCTGACCAAACTGGTTGTTGTTGGAATCTTCCGGATGTTTAAACCCAAAATCCGATACATTTACTTCGACGGATTCCACTTTCAGTCCCTGGCTCTCAAGATTTTCTTTCAGTACCGCGATCTGGCTCTCAAGTGCTTCCTTCGCCATCTGGTTCTGTACGGTAAGCGTCGCTGTCGCTGTTCCGTTGTTAGATGTCACATTCAGATTAACTCTGCCAAGAGACTCCGGATTTAACTGAAGTTCCATACTCGTCGTCTGGGGAAGGACCCGGACCCTGATATGGTTCACAACCTGCTGCACGATATCTGTCATCGTAACATCCTGGGATACTGTCTCGGTTGTGCGGACTGTCTCAAATGACTGTGTCAGACGCTCTACAAATGCATTCAACGGACTTTCCGGCTGATCCTGACGTACATTGTCAGTCCCTGCCTGCCGGCTGTTCTGATACAGATCGGACAGATCAGACTCCTCTGATGTCTCCACAACGATCGGAATCTCATCCTCTGCACCGGAAGCCGCTGCATTCTGCATCATATCAAGCGCCGCATCGTCTGTCTTTTGTTCACCGGCTGTCTGCTCCGGCTGGTTTAACATCTGGCCAAGCTTCTCGGCAAAACTCTGTAATAAAACGTTATCGCCCTGCAAAAAACTTTCCAGATCCATTCCCATCGACTCTTCGAGGATATCCTGGATCCCGGCCATGATGTCTGTCAATTCACCTGACATGATATCCGATGTAAGGAATAAATTTGCATCCTCCACACCATGCGCTTCCATGATGAATGCCTTGATGTTTTCCACATTGATGAGAGTCACCTGATTCAAATCTGCCGACAATGAAAATGCAAGATCCGCTGCACTGAGACCAAGCTGCTCAAGAATATCCACAATATCCTCTTCGCTCATTCCGAACGTATCTTTCAGAAAAGAAACAATGTCTTCACTGATCTCCTCGATATCGGCAGTTTCTGTCCACACATCAGACTTTGGTTTTTCCGCCGTCAGTGAAATCTTATGACGGTTGAACTCATCACTCGAAGAGTTTATGTTACTCCCCTCTTTGCCAGTCTTTACGTCCTGCTGCTTTCCTGCAAAAGAATTTTGTTTTTTCACCGTTGCCCCGGAAGCAGTTCCGGCCATAAAACTGTCAAATGCCGATTCCTTCACTTTCGTCGATTTGCCGGTAGAAAGCGACTGCATCGCAGACACATTTAATGATATACCTTGTGTCTTCATTCTCTCTCCTTTCCAGACTGCGATTTATGCTGTCTTGACTGCGATAAGCTGTCTTGACTGCGATAAGCTGTCTTGACTGCGATAAGCTGTCTTGACTGCGATAAGCTGTCTTGACTGCATTTTATGCGGTCTTATTTTTATATTTCACACCATTCCCGGACAGACCGGAAACGGGAGTGAGCGCATTCTCATATCATATATATCGTCCGGCTTCCGCATAAAATTAACTTCCTCCGGACAGACTTCCCACTCCAAAAAATCTTTTCTCACAGAAAACATCTTTGGCCGCAGCACTCTTATTTTGCTGTCATTTTCGTCGTGATCTGTGCCGCTGTCTCCGGCTCCATCTTCTCAAGGATGGCTGCACTCTTCGACTCCGTCATACTGTCAAGGATCGAAGCCACCAGATCAAGATCTCCTGACATCGTCTGGAGCACAGCTGCCGCCTGCTCCGGATCCATCTTGGAATAGGTCGTCGCCTGCTTGGTGATCTTCGCATTATATTGCTGGTCTTTCACTACCTGCTTATAAATCTCTGCCGCATTATCCGGATCGATTCCCTCATAATACTTCTGATATTCAGAAATATCCGGCGCCTTATCGTTATATACGACATTCTCATCAAAATCTTTGACCCGTTGCTCAAATTCCCGCTGCTGTTCTTCAAACTTCTTAAGACGTTCGACCTCGGCCTTCAGCTCATTCACTTCATCCGTACTTGCCGTATTCGTAGTCTTCAATCCCTCAAGCTCCTTTTCCAGTTCCCGGATCCTGGCATTCGCCTCATCAATATTTGTATATCCTTCCGGCTTCGTACTTTCTGTCTCCGGCAGGATACGGTTTATCACAGGCACATCCTTTAATACCGGAGCGAGCACCTCGCTTCCGAAATTACCAACGTCAAATTTGATCAAAACACCAAATATCGCAAGCCATATGACCACGATGATAAACACGATCAAAAATGTAAGCAGCTTGCTGCCTGCGCTCTCCTCCTGTGCATATTCCTTTTTTTCATCTTTTTTCTTTTTTCCAGCCATGTCGTCCCTAAATCCTTTCAGTCCTATGCATTTTTCACTTTTGCACCATATTTATAACTCATCAGCTCATCGACTTCTTTTTGCTCTTTGCGTCCTTCTTCCTTCATAAACTCTTCAAAGGCCTTTTCCCTGAGCTTTTCAAAAATCTTTCTTTCTTTCATCGCCTCTGTCAGTTTTTCACGGGCGACCTCTACTTCCTTTTCACACCGTTTTACGACAAGAAACTGCTGCATGACATATGTCTTTATGATCTCTACGGCGTCTTCCTTCCTGCGGATCTCCTTCACAGAAAGCACCTCATGGAGAACGTCCCTTAATTTCTGTTTCGCATCCTCTAACCTCTCCGTAAGCCGGTCGAGTTTTTCCTGCTCACGCAAAAGCCTGGCGTTGGCCTGGCCATATTCATTCTTCGCCTGCTCCTCCAGTTTTTCTTTCATATTCAGTATATTTTCCATCGGAAACCGAAAACGTGCCACTTATGCTTCACCTTCCTCTTTAAATATATCTGTCATGATGGAAACCGCTTCCTCAAACGTATATTTTTCGTCCGTTGCCTGCATAAGAAAATCATTGACCGCATCGATCTTCTCGATCGCAAAATCAATATTTTTATTGGATCCTTCTTTATAGGCACCGATATTGATCAGATCTTCCGCTTCACTATATGTAGCAAGTACATTTTTCAATATTCCCGAAATACGTTTATGCTCACTGTCAGCGATTGAACTCATAACACGGGAAATACTCTGCAATACATCGATGGCCGGATAATGGTTCTTCTGCGCCATCGAACGGGATAATACGATATGTCCGTCCAGAATACCTCTGGCTGTGTCCGTGATCGGTTCGTTAAAATCATCCCCATCCACGAGTACGGTATAAAGTCCCGTGATTGAACCCCGGTCTGAGTTCCCGGCACGTTCCAAAAGTTTTGGCATCTCCGCATATACACTCGGCGGATATCCTCTCGAAACGGGCGGCTCTCCGGAAGCAAGTCCGATCTCTCTTTGCGCCATCGAAAAACGCGTCAGGGAGTCCATCATAAGAAGGACATCTTTTCCCTGATCCCTGAAATATTCTGCCACCGCAGTAGCAGTCTTCGCTGCTTTATTCCGGATCAGCGCCGGTTTATCGGATGTGGCAACTACTACCACGGAACGCCTCATGCCCTCTTCGCCCAGATCCCTCTCGATAAATTCCCTTACCTCTCTTCCACGCTCTCCGATAAGGGCGATCACATTGACGTCTGCCTTCGTATTTCTGGCAAACATACCCATAAGCGTACTCTTCCCTACACCACTTCCTGCGAAGATCCCGATACGCTGTCCCTTACCGATCGTAAGCAGCCCATCGACTGCTTTGACGCCCAGCGGAAGCACTTCATCTATGATCTTCCGGCTCAGCGGATCCGGTGGAGACGCCTCTACCGAATAATGATGGCTGTTTTCCGCCAGAGGTAATGTATGCATCGGCTCACCGACCCCATCCAGTGTTTTTCCCAGCAATTCGTCACTAGCTGCCACCTGCAGGGGAGCCCCTGTATTCTCTACCCAGCTGCCGAGCCCCACACCCTCTACATTATCATAGGGCATGAGGAGCACCCGGTCATCACGGAATCCAACAACCTCTGCTTTTACAGCTCCTGCCGCCGAATTCGACCGGATGATGCACAGATCATTTAACTTCGCTTCCGGGCCGATGGACTCGATCGTAAGTCCGACTACTTTCGTCACTTTGCCGAGATTGCGGATCAGGCTTCTCTCAAGCAACGCATCATACCTGTCAAAATTTATGATCGCTGAAGGATCCATAATTTTCCTCCATTCGCACACGCTTTTTGTGCATAGAGAAGTTTGTGCGTATGCTCACAAACTTCCAGAGTGAAAAATTTATTTTTCACTCTTCCTCCCTTTCAAAAACTTCTAAAATTTTAGCGGACGAGCATCTTCAGATCATAGATCAGTGTGTTTAACTGGGTCTCGAACCCACAGTCCGCCATCTGGCTGTCTGTCTCTATGATACACTGGCCCTTCTCGAGACCCTTTTCTTCCACAAATTCAAGAAAGCTGTCTTCTCCCAGCGAGTCCGACAGCTCTGCCCTGTGACTCTCCAGAAAATAAATATCATCTGAAGACACCCTGATTCTGTAATTTTCAGAAGCCTCCAGCTCACTGGCCGCTCTCTGGATCAGATATAAGATCAGATCCTCTTTTCCCTCAATGACCACACCGGTCAGTTTTTTCACCAGAGAGATGACGATATCCACATATTTTTCTTCAATGGATAAAATGCACTCGTTCAACTCTTCCCTCTGCCTTCTCTCCTGCTCGGCAAGTTCTTCTTCTCGCTGCTCGATCTCCTGTCTGGCAAGTTCGATCCCTTCGTTATACCCCTCTTCTTTTCCTTCCTCATATCCACGGCTTCTGGCCGCTTCTGCAGCGACCACGGCTTCATCCCGGATCCTGTCCGCCTCTTCTTTGGCACGCTCTTTTAGCTTAGTAACCTCTTCCTCTGCCTTCTTTTGCTGTTCCGAAAAAATTTCATCAAAATTCGTCACATTCAGACCGGCTTTAAATTCAACCGATTCCTCTTCTTCGGTCTCTTCCTGTATTTTACCCGCACGAAGAACCTTTTCAGCCTCGATTTCACTGATCGTCTTGATCTTTACTTTTTTTTCCTGAAAGGGGACAAACTGCGCATCCTCTTTATTATTGTTAATGACTACTGCTTCTTTCCCCTGCATGTTTACAAAGGGATACTTGATCAGATTAGACAACGATCTCGTCACCTCCGCCCCTTGATATAACAATCTCAGCGGAATCCTCAAGTTTTCTGATAATATTTACGATCTTCTGCTGTGCCTCTTCCACATCTTTCATACGGACAGGACCCATATATTCCATATCCTCTTTGATCATCGCAGAAAGACGTGTGGACATATTGTTAAAGATAACATTCTGTACTTCTTCGTTCGCACTCTTAAGTGCCACAGCAAGCTCGCTGTTTTCAACCTCTCTGAGCACTCTCTGGATCGAACGGTCATCAAGCATAAGAATATCTTCGAATACAAACATCTTCTTCCGGATCTCGTCTGCCAGTTCCGGCTCCTCGATCTCCAAATTCTCCATGATATGTTTCTCGGTTCCACGGTCTACGGTATTCAATACCTCGACGATCGAATCGATTCCACCCACGATCGTGTAGTCCTGATTGATCAGGGATGCTAATTTCTGCTCCAATATATTTTCCACCTCTTTGATCACATCCGGTGACGTCCGGTCCATCAGGGCAATACGTTTTGCCACATCTGTCTGCTTATCCGGCGAGAGCGTACTGATGATACCTGCCGCCTGAGTCGGGGACAGATACGATAAAATAAGTGCGATCGTCTGCGGATGTTCATCCTGGATAAAGTTGAGGATCTGGGACGCTTCTGTCTTCCGTATGAATTCAAACGGACGCACCTGAAGGGATGCTGTCAGTTTTCCAAGGACTTCTTTTGCCTTGTCTTCGCCAAGAGCTTTCTGAAGCAGATCCTGTGCATACCCGATACCGCCCTCTGCAATATACTGCTGCGCCAGACAAACCTCATAAAATTCATTCAAAACCTCTTCTTTTTCGGCAGGAGACACACTTCTCGTATTGGCGATCTCCAGCGTAAGCTGCTCGATCTCATCTTCTTTTAAATGCTTAAAGATACCCGAAGCCTTCTCCGGCCCCAGTGCGATCATAAGTATGGCAGCTTTTTGAACACCATCTAATTCAGAAGAACTTGAAGCCATTTGGCATTACCCCCAATCTTCGTTGATCCAGTTACGCAGCAACATCGCTACCGCCTCCGGATTTTCATCTACAAACTTCTCTATCATATTTCGAATCTCAGATTTTTCACCCATCTCGATCTCTTCGAGTTCTTTATCCTCCTGCGTGGTAGCAAGAAGATCCTCTACAGAAAGTTCCGGCTCAAGCTCAGTAACCTCTACCGGTGATGTACCGCGGATGATCACAAAGATGAGAAGCGCACCGATCAATACCGTAAGAATGAGCATCAGATAATTCGTAAAGCTTCCACCGAAGAGTCCGGTATCATCTGCCGCCTCATAAACCGGCTTCTCCTGTACCAGGATATTGATCTGGTTTTCTGCGATCCCCGTCGCAGCCGCAACGAGCGGTATAAGTTCTGCCGGAGTCTCAAGCGTCGTAGTGGCACTGTTCTGCTCAACATAATCTTCAAAAGAAATATTGTCCAGAGCCCCCTGTTCCTCAAGGCTTTCCTGGGAGATCCGGCGGTATCTGGTGAGTACGATACCCATCGAAGATTCTTCCGGCACAACTGCACCAACCTCATGTTCAATATTGCGGACATCTTCGTTTGGAAGATAATTATATTTATTTAATATCGTTTCCGTATTTGTCGTTCCATCTGTCTGAAGCATGGAATCTGTCAATTCGCCGTTTGATTCCGTACCCGGAGGCCCTCCGCTTCCGGACTGTCCGTTGGAAGAGTACTCATAAGAACTGGAGTAATATCCCTGATCCTGTCCTTCTGCCACCGAATATTCCGTGATCAACTGGTTCACCTTATCCATATTGAACTTGATCGCCATCCGGCTGACCTCGGCGTCATCGTATCCGGCTTTTAAGAGCATCTTTTCCGTACGCTCTGCAAAAGTATTCTGAAGCTTTGCCTTATAATCTTCTGTTCCTGCTATTGTTCCTCCCAGGCTGTTATCTGTCTTTGCACCATAAAGAAGATTCCCTGTAGTATCTACAATAACGACATTATCTGTCGTCTTATTTCCGACTGCGTTCGTCAGATAATAAGCCATCGCTGTCGCCGTCTCACTGCTGACCTCGCTTCCGCTCTTGATCCGAAGCGTAACACTGACCGATGCCTCTTCTGATTCCGCATAGATCGTTCCGTTATCTTCTTCTCTGTCTATAATAACCGTCGCATCCTCCACACCGTCAAAATTAAGAAGGTTCTCCTTGATCGTAGACTGGAGGGCAAGTGTGATCTTCGTATGCTTCTCCAGGGAAGAGGTCGTCATATCGCTCTGAAGGGCATCTTCCCATGTCATATCCTTATCCACGATCCCGTTTGATCCCATCACAAGAACAGCAGCGGAATAATCCGACTGCTCCACATCAAAGGAGGTCGTACCCGATGTATCTGTCTCCATATTATATTTGATACCCTCACCGTCCAAAGCCTCCGAAAGAGTACTTGCGAGACTTGCATCTGAGAGAGATGCCAAATGTGTATACGTGGGTCTTGTCAGCAGATAGGATAATAAAACCAAAGCAAAAAACACCGCTGCTGCTATACATATTATGATCGTTTTCTGCTTTGTTGTATATTTGTTCCAAAAAGAAAGTAACTTATCTTTAATGGCAATCAGCTGATCCATCATAAAATTCATCGCTCCTAACTATCTGTGTCGTGTCCAAACCAATACCCTGCAAACAGGCAGCATAAGATTAGAACTGAAGATTCAGTAACGTCCTGTATGCCTCGATCAGAGTATTTTTCACAGCCACTGTATACTGCAGCGACACATTTGCTTTTTGCTGCGCCACCATCAGATCATGCATGCTATCGGACTCTCCCATCGCAAAACGGACTTCCTCTTCCTCAGCGGCATTTGATAACTGGTCGGTCTCATTCACAAGATTCATCGCAGAAGCGAGCAGGCTGTCAAACGTCGTATCGCCCGAACTTCTCCTGTTTCGATTCGTCGTACTGTCATAACGGCTGACAGCAGATAATCCGTCGATTGCCGATAAACGATCCATACCAAGATTCATATCCATTTATATTTCCTCTTTTCCTGTTTCTGTCATCCTTTTATTTTCTCCGGTTACTGTCCATGATCATCCCGCTGTTCTCCGCAAAATAACCTGCGACCTCTTACCCGGAACACTCTTTTCCTATCAGCTTCCGCTGCCGATGTCAAGCGCCTTTAAAGCCATTCCCTTTGTGGAATTCAACACCGTTACATTTGCCTCATATGCCCTTGTCGCATCGATCATATCTGTCATCTCTGTAACCGTATTTACATTCGGATACATGACGTAACCGTCCTCATCTGCATCGGGATGGGACGGATCATACACAAGACGCCCTTCCTCATCATCCTCTACGATCTCTGTTACTTTCACACCTTTCCCGGTGTGTCCCGTAGCAAAACTCAGCGTTTCATCAAACGTTGGAAAGCTCTTTTCCTCAAAGATCACATATTTCCTCTTATAAGCATTTCCGTCTGCATCTCTGGTCGTATTCACATTTGCAATATTCTGCGAAATAATATCGGTTCTTGTCTGCTGCGCCGTCATTCCTGTAGCACTCACATCCATTGCTCCAAATATTGACATCCTGATTCCCCCTGACTTTATACTTTATATATTGTTAACATAAACCTGTTCTTAACACAACTTTAACCGCCCGGTCAGCTTGTCTTTAACGCCATTTTTAACCGCGAAAACTCCTGCGTCATCGAATTCATCAGCGTATAATACTTGAGCTGGTTTTTGGCAAGTTCAACATTTTCTGTATGGATATCCACATTGTTCCCGTCATAACGATAACTTAAATTTGCCTGCTCGACATATGTTGTGGCATTTAATTCATTCAGATCGATATTCGACACCGTCTCATCCAGAGAATCCGTACCCGCAACAGCGTCCGCCAGATAGGTCTCAAACTGTACATCTTTTCTCTTGAAATTCGGTGTATCAGCATTCGCAATGTTATTAGCAAGGATATCATTTCTTGTCCAACTCGCATCTGCTGCCTTACCTAAAACATTTATGTAGTTGTAAGCATTTGACAAAACCATTTTCTCTCATCCTTTCCTGCTTTCCCTGTATCCGATCCACTTTTCTTTCGGTATTTACTCACAAAAACGCAAAAGGTATCATGAACGATCACAATTCCGTTTGCGTTATTAGAAGTCCGTTTCTACTTTCGCTGTTCTCAAATTCAGTATATACAATATCATGCAGAATTTTAATATGAGTACCTTTTACCCCGTATGATCTTGTTTCTATCAATCCCGCACTCTCCATTTTCTTCAAAGCATTGACGATAACGGTCCGTGTTATCCCCACTTCTTTGGCAAGACGCGAAGTGATGACTGTACCCTCCCCGGAATGAACCTGCGCCACAACAGCTCCCACTGCTTTCCTCTCGAGAGGTGATAAAATACTCATAACAGAATCCACCACCTGTTTCCTGTGGTTCTCATGATCCAGCTCTTCCGTTACCGAACGCATCATCTCAAGCCCTACTACCGTAGTGCTGTATTCTGTTAAAATAATATCATCAATACCATATACCTGCATTCTCCGATACAAAAACAGAGTTCCTAACCGCTCCCCAGCGATGTACACAGGTGTAATAAGCGCCTGCAGATCCCTGGTTTTTTCTTTGGGCATTCCCAATGTCTCAAGGTTTACATTCTCCTTTGTGGAAAGAACCTCAAGAAACCGCTTACTCAGCTTTGCATCTGTCATTTTCCCCTTTGCAGCCGGAACCCCGGGAAGAACCTCTCCATCGTCTGTCAACGACATTCCCAGCACTTTTCCTTTCGTGCTGATAACAAACACGTTGGAATCCAACAAATTACCCAGAACCCGGCACAAATCCGTAAAAGCAACCTTTGAAACACGATTATCCCTAAGAAGTCCGTTGATTTTACGCGTTTTATCCAATAAGTCTACACTCATTTCACAGCCTCTCAATCAACTCTAGTCAATTTTATCATAAATCAAAAAATAATTCAAGCATAATCCGATGGTTTTTCATATGCTCTCACCCAGTGGTTAAATCGCCCCGAAAATCACCGGGTTGTACAAATCAGGACTTTTCTTCGGAGGAAACAGGCTTTACTTCCATATAACCACAGGCTGTATCGGCACAGACCAGCTTATTCCCCTTTTCTAAAAGCATGTTGCCACATTCCGGGCAGAGCTTATCGGAAGGCTTCTGCCATGTCATCACATCACAGTCCGGAAAATTCTCACAGCCATAATATCTTCTTCCCTTCTGTGTCTTTTTGATCACGATCTCTCCGCCGCATTTGTTGCATTTCACGCCAATCTTTTCAAAATATGGCTTTGTATTCCGACAGTCCGGAAATCCCGGACAGGCAAGAAATTTCCCGTGAGGGCCGTATTTGATCACCATATTCCTTCCACAATTTTCACAGACTGTATCTGTGACCTCGTCCTCGATCTTTATTTTTTCAAGCGCCTGCTCTGCATGGTCGATCGCCTCTTCGAGATCCGGATAGAAATTGCGGATGATACTCTTCCACTTGACATTTCCCTCTGCCACGCCATCCAAAAGAGTTTCCATCGTAGCCGTAAAGTTCACATCGACAATACTTGGAAATGCGCTCTTCATAATCTCATTTACAATATCCCCCAGGTCGGACAGATACAGATTCTTCTTCTCTTTTGCCACATATCTTCTGGAGATAAGTGTAGTGATCGTAGGGGCGTACGTACTTGGCCGTCCGATCCCAAGTTCTTCCAACGCCTTTACAAGAGATGCCTCCGTATAGTGGGCCGGTGGCTGCGTAAAATGTTGTTCCTTTTTTAATTCTGCCTGCTTAAATACATCTCCTACTTTCACCTTATGAAGTACTGTGTTATTGTCCGCCTTATCCTCGCTATTCTGATAGACCGCCAAAAATCCCGGAAATACGATCTTAGAACCGGAACTTGTGAAACGGTATTTTCCCGCATCAATTTTTACTACAGTTGTCTCATACCTGGCCCCGTCCATCCGGCTCGCCACAAAGCGTTTCCAAATGATCTGATACAGACGGAACTGCTCTCTGGACAAAGAATCTTTGATCATCGCCGGTGTCAGTTCCACATAAGTAGGACGGATCGCCTCGTGGGCATCCTGGATCTTTTTCTCCTGTTTCTTACTATAATCAGAGGAAATGATATTTTCTTCCCCATAATTTTCCCGGATGAACGCTTTGCATTCCTGGTCTGCTTCCTCTGAGACACGGGTGGAATCTGTTCTCAAATAGGTGATCAGACCGATACTTCCGCGCCCCTTGACAGGAACTCCTTCATAGAGCTGCTGCGCAATGCGCATCGTCTTCTGGGTAGAAAAATTCATATTTTTGGCGCATTCCTGCTGAAGCGTACTTGTCGTAAAAGGCTGTGGCGGCTTTTTCGTCCGCTCTCCTTTTTTGACCTCTTTTACCTCATAGGATGCCCCTTCTAACTCCTTTACGATCTGATTTAATTCGTCGGAAGATATGTTTTCCTGTTTTTCGGGGTTTCCATAATATTTTGCCTCAAGAAGCTTTTTACTTCCCTTTACCTCAAAACCAGCTTCCAGTGTCCAGTATTCATTCGGTATGAATGCATCGATCTCAGCTTCCCGGTCTGCAATGATCCTCAGCGCCACTGACTGGACTCTTCCCGCACTCAATCCCCGTTTTACCTTCTGCCACAAAACAGGACTGATGGAATATCCCACCACCCGGTCAAGAACTCTTCTCGCCTGCTGGGCATCTACCAGATCCATGTCGATCTCCCGGGAATTCCGGATCGCCTGACGAACCGCATTTTTTGTGATCTCATTGAATGTGATCCGGCTCGTTTTCTTCGGATCAAGTTTGAGCGCATGATACAGATGCCATGAGATCGCCTCCCCCTCCCGGTCCGGGTCTGTCGCAAGATAGATGCGGTCGGCTTTCTTTACTTCTTTTCTCAGAGAGGCTAGAAGTTCTCCCTTCCCTCTTATCGTAATATATTTTGGTTCAAAGTCATTTTCAAAGTCTACACCCATCTGGCTCTTGGGCAAATCCCGCACATGCCCGTTCGAAGCCACAACCGTGTAACTGCTCCCCAGAAATTTTTTAATCGTCTTTGATTTCGCCGGTGACTCGACGATGATCAGGTTCTTAGCCATATGAAAACGTCCCCCTTAGCTGACATTTCTTATATAATAATGATTCCCTATTTCTTTTATCAATCCGTGTTTTAACAGGGTCAGGATACACCTCATCACCTCTACGGATCCCATATCAAGCTCCCTTGTAAGTACATTAAAATGTTTTGGCTCGAGACTTAAACTAGCATACACCATTTTTTCTCTTCTTTCAAGGAAAATATTAATATTTCTAAAATTTTCTGTTTTGTTTTCATAAACAACTCCATAATATCCAAGGATTTCTTCCGGTGATGTGACGAGACAGGCACCCTGTTTAACAAGGTTATTGCACCCTTCACTTAAGGCGTCACCCACTCTGCCGGGAATGACAAAAACATCCTTTCCCTGTGACAATGCCAGATCTGCCGTGATCAGGGAACCGCTCTTTGTCCTTGCCTCCACGATCAGCACCCCGTTTGACAGTGCACTTATGATCCGGTTCCTCATCGGAAAAAAAGGAGCTGCGGCCTTTGTTCCCGGTGGATACTCAGAAAGAATCCCACCATTTTTTAAAATGCTCCGGTAAAGCCTTTCATGCTCTTTCGGATAGCAGATCTCTGCGCTGTTTCCAAGAACCGCATACGTTTTTCCGCCTCCCTCCAGAGCTCCCTGATGCGCCCATCCATCAATTCCCCTCGCCATTCCGCTCACGACCCCGACACCTGCTTTGGCAAGAGATGACGCAAAGCTTCTCGCCATCTCTTTCCCATAGTGGGAGCAGCTTCTGGCTCCCACGACTGCGATGCATAATTTCTCTTCCGGCATACTCCCCTTATAAAATATCTTTTTGGGCGGATCATAAATCTGCCGGCAACCTTCCGGGTAAGCTTGGGAAAAATAAGTCTCGCACACCATTTCTTCCCGTTTGAGCACCCGCCGGAACCGTTCCGGATCAAAACTTCGTTTACTCTCCATTATATTATGTATATCCCTGTCACTTATTCCATCCACTTGTTCCAATTCTCTTCTTTTTGCCAGAAAAATTCTCTCCGCCGTTTGAAACTCCCGTTTAAGCACGATGAGTTTGCGTATTCCGATCCCTTTTATACTGCATGCCCACAGGGCATAGTCTTCTCTTTTCATATTTATCTCCATTCCGGAGCGTCTATGCACTCCCGTTTCCCCAGTATTTATGGTTGGCCATCTTATAAGCAGAGGCTTCCAGAAGATGTTCTTCCCTCACCTCTTCACTTTCCTCCATATCTGCGATCGTCCGTGCCACACGCAGCATACGGTGGGCTCCCCGCAAAGAAACTCCGTTTTGTCCTGCCAGCTCCTCAAAAAAAATCTGTTCATCTTTTCCCAGTGAACAGTATTTTTCCAAAAGACGCCCCTTAAGCTGGCTGTTCCGGTCAATTTCCTCATTTTGGTATCTCTTTCTCTGTATGTCTCTGGTCCTTATGATCCGTTCCCGGATGCTGGCACTACTCTCTCCCTTCTTTCCTTTTCCAAAACGCCCGGCCCTCTCCATCTCAACACACAGATCGATCCGGTCCAAAAGAGGTTCACTCAGCCTGGATAAATATGACTGGATCTGTCCCTGTGTGCAGCGGCACTTTCGCATATCCGGATAATAACCGCATTTACACGGATTCATGGCTCCTACCACCGTCATATCAGACGGGTATTCAAAAAAACTCCCCAGCCTCGAAATGTGGATCTTCCCCTCCTCCATCGGCTGTCTGAGGATTTCCAGTGTGTTTCTGGCAAACTCGGGGAGTTCGTCTAAAAACAACACACCATTATGCGCAAGTGTGAGCTCGCCGGGGACGGGATTTCTCCCACCACCTGCTAACGCCGCCACGGTGATCGTGTGATGTGGCGCCCGGAACGGCCGTCGTAGCACAACTGGCATATTTTCATTTAAAAGTCCTGCCGCACTATAGATTTTAGTGAGTTCTAATGCCTCTTCTCTGCTTAAAGGCGGCATGATCCCCGGTATCCGTTTCGCTAACATCGTCTTCCCTGTACCGGGGGCCCCGATCATAAGTACATTGTGCCCTCCGCTGACCGCCGTCTCAAGCGCTCTCTTGACCGTCTCCTGTCCATAGACATCACGAAAATCAGGCCCTTTTTTCTCCTCTTTTTCATCTGTCAGGGCTTTGTAATCCACCGTAACCGGCCTTCTTTTCCTCTCTCCCTTGAGAATCCCGACCACCTCATCCAGATCTTTCGCCCCAAGCACTTCAAGGCCCTGTACCATTCCTGCTTCACAGGCGTTCTCAAGCGGCAGGATAAATGTCCGGAACCCCTCTTTTCTGGCGCACAAAGCCATCGCAAGGGCACCGTGGACTCTTCTTAGTTTTCCGTCCAGACCGAGTTCTCCTGCAATCATCGTCTTTTCAGTTGTTTGTCTTGGAATCATGCCGAATGCGGCAAGTAATGATATGGCAATGGGAAGATCAAATCCCGAACCATCTTTACGCAGATCTGCCGGAGACAGGCTGACCGTGATCCGCTTTGCCGGGAAACGGTATCCCGAATTCTGAAGTGATACCCGCACCCGCTCCCTTGCTTCTTTTACGGCAGAAGCAAGAAAACCGACCATGTGGAAAACCGGCAGACCGTTCGACACATCTGCTTCGATCTGAATAACATGCGCCTCTAATCCGGTCATGCTGGCCCCAAACACTTTACTATACATTTTTCCCCCTTATATGAATGATAAGGAGAAAACCGCCTGTATAAAGTATAGCACCGCCTTTTACTGGTTGTCCAGTATTTTTTTGATCTCATCCATAAACGTGTTCACATCTTTAAATTCGCGGTAAATGGATGCAAACCGCACATAAGCGACAGGATTAACAGTCTTTAGCCTATCCATAACGATCTCACCGATCGTATTGCTGGAAACCTCTTTTTCACCCATATTAAAGACCTCCGTCTCGATGCCATCCACGATCTCACTGATCTGGTCAACTGAAATCGGAAGTTTCGTACATGAACGGAAAATCCCCTGTTCGATCTTGGAACGGTCATAGGGTTCTCTGGCAAGATCTTTTTTGATCACGACAAGCGGGATCGTCTCCAGCTTCTCATATGTCGTAAATCGTTTATCACATTTTTCACACTGTCTTCTGCGGCGTATGGAACTGTTATCATCCGCCGGTCTCGAATCGATCACCTTTGTATTTTCTTCCCCACAAAATGGACACTTCATAATACTCTCCATTCCTGCGCTGTTTTTGCGCATCTTTTCTGTAAAGTGAATCACGTTCACCTGTTAACTATCATAATCGAAATCGCCGCATTCGTAAAGACTTTTTTCAATCAATGCACCTTGGACCGGGCCCGTTCGGGATTGATCTCAACAAGGATCACATCGGCACCGATCTGACGGATACAGGACAGGTCGATCACAAATTCATCTTCTCTCCCAAAAATCCCAAAGAATTTGCAGGGGCCCGGTACGATAATATGGCTGATACATCCCTTGCACAGATCAAAGATCATATCCTCCACATAACCAAGCCTTTCTCCGTCACATATATTGATCACTTCTTTTTCCCTCAGTTCACAGATTCTCATAACACCGCTTCACTCTCTTCTTTCTTTTTATCAATCTATGTTTTTTGCAAAATTTTGATTCATTCTTAAGAATAATTCACCTATTTATGAGCAGAATATTTTACAGGTCCCCAAAGGTGCCGCAAAACATTTTGGCATCTCTAAAATCTATTTGCAGAGGTATCGTGATATGGCACAGTATAAAGTCGAAATTTGTGGTGTAAATACAAGCAAGCTCCCACTTTTAACCGAAGAAGAAAAAGAAGAACTTTTTAAGGAAATCAAAAAAGGAAATAAGTCCGCCAGAGAAAAATATATCAAGGGAAATCTGCGTCTCGTCCTCAGTATCATCCAACGCTTTACGAATTCAAATGAAAATATAGACGATCTGTTTCAAATCGGATGCATCGGCCTCATAAAAGCCATTGATAATTTTGATATCACGTTAAATGTCAAGTTCAGCACTTATGCTGTTCCTATGATCATCGGAGAAGTAAGACGTTTCTTACGGGACAATAATTCCATCCGGGTAAGCCGCTCCCTCCGGGATATCGCTTACAAAGCCATCTATACAAAAGAGGCCATGATGAAAAAATCAGACCGTGAGCCAACGATCGAAGATATTGCCAAAGAACTGGACGTTCCGGCAGAAGATATCGTCTTTGCCCTCGACGCCATCCAAAGCCCGGTATCTCTCTATGAACCGGTCTTTTCCGAAGGCGGTGATACTCTGTATATCATGGATCAGATCAGCGACTCCAAGAACAAAGAATCCACATGGGTAGAAATGCTCTCCCTCCGGGAGGCGATGAGATCCCTGCCCGAACGCGAAAAGAATATCATTGACCTGCGCTATTTTCAGGGAAAGACCCAGATGGAAGTCGCCGAAGAAATCCATATTTCACAGGCACAGGTATCCCGGTTGGAGAAAAATGCGTTAGGGATCATGAAGACGGCGCTGGCGTGAGGGGGAGACATCCCCGGTTCCTTCCGGGGATGTCTGCCTGCTATACTGCGGACTGGCGGCATAACTAACCAGAAAGGGACTAGGAACATCAGACAACAAAAAACAAGGAAGAAGGGAATCCCGGGCCTTCGGAAAGACTCAGGAAGCCGACGGTGTCAGGACAGTGTATTCTGCTGTCCGACACCGCTTCGTGCTTCCTATAGCGCAAGCGGTCTTTCATAAGGCCCGGGATTCCCTCCTTCCTGTCCCTGTTGTGTCCCATCCCATTTGTATCAACCAATACTACCATATCGCTCTTTACGTGCCTCCTCCAATTCTTTATCCGGATCAAATGTTTCTGGCAAATAGTTCCATATCTCTGTCCTTGCCTTATCCAATCTGCGGAATGCGTGAATTGCTTCATCATCCAATAATTGGGCGGACTCCGAATTTGAACTTTGAGACATAAGCCTTTGTATTATTTCAATCAAAAAACTAACATTATCATCCGATAAATCATGTATCATCTGAACAGCTTGTTCTTGTAATTCAGACATGCCACACACCTCCTATTATATATAGTATACCCCAATTCCTGCGACCTGTAAAATAAAAAATCAAAAGCCATCCCCGGTTCCTTCCGGTGGCGACCGCTCCCGCTACGTGTGGCACGCAGCAATATCGGATCGTAAAACACACGATTCTGATATTGGCGGCCCCACAAGTCGCCCCGGAAGGAACCGGGGATGATCTGCCTGTTATACTGCGGACTGGCGGCATAACTAACCAGAAAGGGACTAGGAACGTCAGACAACAGAAAACAAGGAAGAAGGGAATCCCGGGCCTTGGGAAAGACTCAGGAAGCCGACGGTGTCAGGACAGCGTATTCTGCTGTCCGACACCGCTTCGTGCTTCCTATAGCGCAAGCGGTCTTTCATAAGGCCCGGGATTCCCTTCTTCCTGTCCCTGTTGTGTCCTTACTCACCCCACATACTTCTTCAACGTCCCCCTTACAGCTCCTTTTCCTGCGATAAGCTCTGCAAACATCCCCTCGATCTTTTCTCCCAGTCCTGCCTCATACAGGTTCACCGCAAAGATCGTCTCATCCTTTAAGATTGGCTCAAGTGCCGCATGGACATCATTTGTTTCACCAAGTTTTATTCCGGATACATAGGCCCTTACCTCATCCAGTCTCGGATCCGGACTCTGCTCAA
The DNA here is from genome assembly GCA_021770615.1 of Lachnospiraceae bacterium. The sequence continues at coordinate 58,362 of JAETQR010000001.1, forward strand.
ACGTTTCTCCCTGATCATTGATCCCCATCAGATAACGGCACCATCCGGCCAGTACGAGTGGAATCAATGTCAACGAATTCACATCGAGGTCTTCCTTCGCTATATATGATTTTATCGTCTCACCAAAACGGATCGGAAGCTTCTGGGAGGTGTCGGTCACGATACGCTGTGGTGTATCCGGCATAAACGGATTGGGAAGCCGCAGCTTTAACACCGCACCGGCAAAATCCTTCGGGTCAATGATACCGGGATCAACAACGACTGGCATTCCCTCCTCATAACACATTTTTTCTACAAGAGTAGATAATTCCTTATCTTCCATCTCACCATGGATGGAAGTATGGGAAAGAAGACAACCATAAATCGCAAGTGCTGTATGGAGCGGGTTCAGGCACGTACAAACTTTCATTTTCTCTACCTGATCCACAGTCTCCCTGTCCGTAAACAGGATTCCGGCCTGATCGAGAGGCGGCCTGCCGTTCGGGAAAGAATCCTCAATGACAAGATATCCGGTCTCCTCGGAATTTACGAATGGTGACGTATAGGTATTTCTGCTTGTGACGATCAGATCCGTATCTTCAAATCCGTCTTTTGCCAGCATTTCTTTTACATTTTCATCCGGTCTCGGCGTAATCTTGTCGATCATAGACCACGGGAAGGATACCTCTTTGTCATCTTTCATGTACTGCTCAAACTCTTTTTCCACGATGCCATTTTTCACCCATGCCTCGACAAACGCCATGACACCGGCTTTCAGCTTGTCACCGTTATGTGAGCAGTTATCCATACTGGAGAGGGCGATCGGAGCTTTACAGGTCTGAAAACGCCGGTAACAAAGTGCTGCCACACGCCCCATCAAATGCCCCTGTTTTTCCGGTGCCTCCTGGAATCCCTGCTCCACAACCGGAAGAATATCTCCCTTTCCGTCATAGATGCTGTATCCCTTTTCCGTGATCGTAAAGCTTGCCATCTGAAGAGACGGCGCTTCAAAAATCTCAAACAATCTCGCAAAGTCATCCGGCTCGCTCTGATCTGCCACAAGAGCCTCTACGACACTTCCCACCACCTTTTTCTCGATCGTTCCGTTTGCCTTCAGAACGACCGAGAGGCTAAGGCTGTCATAAGGTTTGTAGGCTTTTGTAATGATCTCATGGTCAAAACTCTCCGCCACGATGACGCCTCTGTCGTAGCTTCCCTCATTCAACAATCTCTGAAGGATCTCTGCCGGGAATGCACGGAAAATATTTCCTGCTCCAAAATGGATCCACGTCGGATTCTCCTTCGTATTCTTTTTTATTTTCTCTCTGTTATAGGAAGGCAGCTCATACCCTTTTTCCTCCCACACACCAGATACTTCTGTATTTAGATCTGTTAACTTCATAACTTACCTCCATCTGCGCACGCTTTTTGCGCATTAAATTCGGGCGTGCGCGCACACTGATCTTTTACTGATTCTTTTTGATCGCTTCCCACAAACCATTCAAATAAGCCACTCCAAGCGCCCGGTCATAAAGCCCGTAACCAGGTCTTGCCTGCTCGTCCCAGATCATACGTCCGTGGTCAGGACGGATCACACCGTCAAATCCCATATCGATCAACGCTTTCACGATCTCATACATATCAAAATTTCCATCGGAAGAAAGGTGGGATACCTCATGGAACAACTGGTCATTTTCATATTTGATGTTCCGGATATGTGCAAAATGGATCCGCTCTGCAATCTTCGGGTTGCGGATGATGTTCGGAAGATCATTGTTCAGATTACTTCCAAGAGAACCGGTACAAAATGTAAAGCCATTGTAAATACTGTCATTCAGGGATGCGATCTTTAAGAGATCCTCCTCGCAGGTGACGATTCGCGGCAGACCGAACACATCCCATGCCGGATCATCCGGATGCACTGCCATCTTGATCTTATATTTCTCACAGGTCGGCATGATGCCATCAAGAAAATATTTGAAATTCTCCCTGAGTTTGTCAGCCGTGACATCCTTATATTTCTCAAAAAGATCCATGATCTCATCTCTCCGGTTCGGCTCCCAGCCAGGCATCACAAAGCCGCCGCTGGCCTTTTCGATCCGGTCAAACATCTCACTGGCGTCAATACCATCAATGATCGAAGAATCATAGGCAAGCGCTGTCGATCCATCAGAAAGCGGCATGGCAAGATCTGTTCTCGTCCAGTCAAAGACCGGCATAAAGTTGTAGCAGACAAGATGGATATCTGCCTTTCCTACAGCCTCCAGCGATTTATTATAATTTTCGATCAGTTCGTCTCTGGAAGGCAGACCGATCTTGATATCTTCGTGCACATTAATGCTCTCGATCCCGACCAGTTTCAGCCCTTTTGCTTCTACCTCATTTTTTCTCTTCATCACATCTTCATAGGTCCACGCCTCTCCGGCCGGAATATCATGAAGCGCTGTGATCACTCCGCTCACACCCGGTATCTGGCGGATCTGTTCAAGCGTCACACTATCGTTTCCCTCGCCATACCATCTCAATGTCATCTCCATTTCTCATCCATCCTTTCTATGTAAAAATTCAATTTGGTTTACAAATAAATCTTTCTTCCCTTTTCATCTTCAATGCCGCATTTCCGATAAAAATATGTATTTACCTGATCGCGCCACTCACGCGCATTCACAAGCTGCCTTTCAAACCGTTCTGTCACACACCGAAACGCACGCTCTTCGATCTTTCCTTCCAGAGAAGACCATCCCTGCCGGAACTGCTCCACCTCTTCGACTCCCTCAAAATGCGTATCATAGATATGCTGGATCAAAGTCTTTCCGGTCTTAAGCATATATTGATACGGCACATGATGGAAGAAAAGCAAAAGCTCTTCCGGGCATTTTCCCATATCTGCATAGACCGATCGCCACGGTTCATTGTACTGGCTTACATATCCGGTTCCCTCCATCGTCCGGTCCACACCGATGCCATGAAGATCCGCCCGGTGATACGTCCCCCACCGGTCATATTCATAGCCATCGATATTCGGTCCGTAATGATAATGAGGCGTCACCATCCAGCCGATCCCAAGCGGCGCATTATATTTTTCATAAGCAGCCCAGGAATTACAAAGTATCGGTACAACCGTATCCACTACCTCTTCTTCATCTGACAGCGAGAGTTTCGTCCACTCAGCGGCAATTTCTTCTGCTGTCAGCGAGGGGTCCATGGAAAGGCGCCCGAATCCGTAAAGATTGGCGGCAGCAAGATCATTTCCCGTCCAGTTTTCATCATCACCGGTATTGATCACGCCGGCCATTCCGCAACGGGACTGTCCATAACTCTTTCCCGAAACAACTTTTTCTACCGTTGTCCCCTCTCCATCTCCATACGTATCAAACGATAAGATTTCCTTCCACATCGGGACGAGATAGCAAAGATCGATCTGCTGTCCCGTATATTCCTGTGCAATCTGGACCTCAAGGATCATATTCGTTTTTCTAAGTCCGCCAAAGAGCGGCGAGACCGGTTCTCTGACCTGAAAATCCATCGGTCCGTTCTTGATCTGCAGAATAACATTATCATCAAATGTTCCGTCTAACGGCATGAAATGATCGTAGGCTGCTCTGGCACGATCCGTCTTGCGGTCTCTCCAGTCCTGCCCGCAGTTATATACGAAACACCGCCAGACGACAATCCCCCCATAAGGCGCCAGCGCCCTTGCAAGCATATTAGCGCCATCCGCATGGGTACGCCCATAGGTAAACGGTCCCGGTCTTCCCTCCGAATCCGCTTTCACAAGAAAACCGCCAAAACCGGGGATCACATCATAAATATGCTCTACCGCTCCCTTCCACCAGGAAATGACCTCTTCATCCAACGGATCCGAAACAGCAATCCCGCCAAGCTCCATCGGCGCTGCAAAATTAACGCTTAAAAACAGCTTAATGCCATACCTGGCAAACAGATCCGCATACTGCTTCACCTGATCCAGATATACGTCTGTTATGAGATACGTCTCTTTTTCATGAACATTTACATTATTGATCACGATTGCATTGGTCCCGATCGAAGCCATCAGCCGGGCATACATTTCTATTCTATCACTGTAGAACATTTTGTGATCGTCATAGAAAAAGGATCTGCCTGAATACCCTCTCTCAATACTGCCATCCATGTCATCCCAGTGGTTCATCATCCGAAGCGGCATAGACGGCGTACACGTATATGGCAGTTTTTCCTCCAGTTCTCCCAACCGGACCATGCGCAGGAAAGCAAATACCCCCTGAAGCAATGCTTCTTGTGTCTTTCCTGTGATGATCATGCTATCTTCCTCTTCACGGATGACAAATGTCTGCTCTGCCAGTCCTGCATCGACTCCCGCAGTCGCCATGTTCTCATCCACCTCGAGACAAACAGCCGGTTCCTCCATGATCTCATGGTGCAGGCAAACCGTCTCACCAAGCATTTCACTCATGGAAACACAATATTCCTCCCCCGCAGTATCAGCCACCTGCCCCTCCGCTAAAAGAACCGGATGATAGTAACACGGTTTTTTCTTCCATTCCGAAATCGGCTTATGAGCAAGCCAGCATTCTGTATAATTTGTTAAATTCATAAAACATCTCCATTCCTATTCCGGGATCACGACATCCGCTCCGGTATGCTTCACAATATACTTCTCCGGCTCTGTTCCGGTCAGCTGTACGCTTCTTCTGTCCGGCAGACATGTCCCCACATAGACTTCATAGTCACAGGCATTTAAAATCTTTACACCCTCTTTATTGTACAGTGCAAAATCTTCTGCCTTTACTGCCAGCGTAACCTCTTTTGTCTCACCTGGCTTCAAAGATACCTTTTTCAGTGCTTTCATCTGATAATTTGGCGCATCCTCCATACAGGCCCTGATATATACCTGTACCGTTTCTGCCCCTTCCACTTTTCCGGTATTCTTTATCGAAGTCCGTATCGCAATACTCCCTCCCTCTTCGATCGAATCCGATGAGAGTTCCGTACCACTTAGTGCAAAACTGGTATAACTCAGACCATATCCGAATGGATACAGTGCCTCCTGTTTCATATAACGGTATGTCCGGTTTTTCATCGAATAATCTTTAAAATCCGGTAGTTCTTCTGTCGTGCGGTAGAAGGTAACCGGTAGTTTTCCCTCCGGACAAAACTCACCAAAGAGAATCTCTGCGATTGCTTTTCCGCCTCTGGCTCCCGGATACCATCCCTGAAGAATTGCAGGGACATTCTCATCCGCATACGGAACAGCAAGCGCACTGCCTGAAAGAAGAACGAGCACAACCGGCTTTCCGGATCTTACCAGTTCTTTGAGCACTTCCTCCTGAAGACCCGGGAGCGCTAAGCCCGGTTTATCCCCGCTGGCAAACTCATTTCCCTCATCTCCCTCTTCTCCTTCAAGGCTTGCATCCAGTCCCAGGCAGGCGATGATCACATCAGAAGCCTCTGCCACAGCACGAACCTCGGACATGCGGTCATTTCCCTGTGACAGTCCCTGGATCCGGTCTTTGCACAGATGGCATCCCTCCGAATACATGACTCTTACATCCTCACCCACATATCTCTGGATTCCCTCAAGAATCGTTATATACTCTGATGCGGTTCCCTCATAATTTCCTACAAGAGCCTTCCTGTTATTCGCATTCGGTCCGACCACTCCGATCGTCTTTATCTCAGATTTATTCAATGGAAGCCGGCCATTTTCATTCTTCAGGAGTACCACACTCTTTCGTGCCGCTTCCTCATTTAATCTTCTATGCGCCTCACAATCTACTACACTGTAATTGATCGCATGATAGGGTACCTTCTCCTGCGGATCAAACAGTCCCAGCTTCATACGTGTCGTAAACAGCCTTGTCACCGCACGGCTGATCGTCTCCTCTGTCACCAGACCATCTTTTACCGCTTTTAATAAATTTCCATAAATATTTCCACAGTTCAGGTCGCATCCACGGTTCATTGCGAGAGAAACGCTTTCTACAGGCGTAGATGTCACCATATGGAATTCATGAAAGTCTTTGATCGCCCAGCAATCCGACGTCACATGTCCCTGAAATCCCCATTCGCCCCGGAGAATATCTTCCAGAAGCCGCTTACTGCCACAACAGGGTTCATCATTTGTCCGGTTATAAGCTCCCATCACGACTTCTACACCGGCTTCTTTTACACATGCCTTGAATGCCGGAAGATAGGTTTCCCTCAGATCCTGCTCAGAAACCACTGCATTAAAACTATGCCTCTCATCCTCCGGTCCGGAATGCACAGCAAAGTGCTTGGCACATGCTGCCACCTTCATATATTTTTCATCTTTTCCCTGCATTCCCTCGATAAACCTCACGCCAAGTCTTGAGGCAAGATACGGATCCTCGCCAAATGTCTCATGACCCCTCCCCCATCTTGGATCCCTGAATATGTTTACATTCGGTGACCAGAAGGTTAACCCTTTGTAGATATCGTAATCACCAAATTTCTGCTGGGCGTTGAATTTAGCACGTCCCTCGTCAGATACAACGACTGCGATGTCTTCCATAAAATCTTCGTCGAAAGCCGCCGCCAATCCAATCGCCTGGGGAAATACCGTAGCCGTCCCCGCTCTTGCCACACCGTGAAGTGCTTCGTTCCAATAATTATAGGCCTTCACACCCAACCGGTCGATCGCCGGTGCCCCATGAAGAGTCTGGTAAACTTTCTCCTCCAGTGTCATCTCAGACACAAGCGCCTCTGCCCTCTCCTCAAAAGACAAAGATTCATCCAGATATTTTTTCGTCCCTCTCATCTCTCTCTCCAATCCATATTTTAAAACAGGGCTGAACAAAATAAACACATCGTTCATTCTGTACAGCCCTGAAAATCAATTACCCATAAAGCAGCGGCAAATTATTTGGAATGAGAAGCTGCAAAGTTTGCGTACTTCTTATTCATATCACTAATGATACTATCCCAGCTGGAAGAAATCGCCTCGATCTTCTTCGCCGGTGTTGTAGCTCCCGCATATACTGCATAACAGAAATCACCATAATCCAATTCACCGATCAGCGGCAGATAAGATGTCTGTTTGTGCTCTTCTTCTTTCATCATTACCAGTGTCTCATCTACAGCACGCTCATCCTTGAACTGCTCATAATATGGCTCTTTCCATGCATCCTCCGGATCATGGCCCGGAGTCGGCTCTGTATAAAGATCATATGCAAATGCGATCTTCTCTGCCTCTTCCTGGCTAAAGCAGCTAGGCATAACTATAATATTGTCGTTTGGTGTGGTCTTATTGGTAGATCCTTTGTTCTCCTGGTTATATGGGAACATAACAAAGCCCCAGTTATCTTCCATCGTAGAGAATGCACTGATCTCATAAACCTCAGCAGTCTGCATTGCAACCTCACCGTCACGGAATGCTGCTTTGTACCAATCCCAGTTTGCTCCTTCTGGTTTCGGCATGATATAACCTTTGTTGTAAAGGCTCATACCCCAGTTCATAGCTTCGAGGAATTCTTTTGTACCGGTAGCATTTGTGTAATTACCATCTTTGTCACGGTCTACAAATGTCGCACCGTTGTTTGCTGCACACATTGGCAGATAGTATTTGGAGAAACTTGCCAGAGCATACTGGTCAGTCTTACCATCACCATCGGAGTCAACGGTAAGTTTCTTACAGTACTCTTCAAACTTATCCCATGTCCATTTTCCGTCTGCCTGAAGATCATATGGCTCATCCTCATCAATACCAGCTTCTTTCAGCATACGTTTGTTGAAGAAAACACCACCACGGGGCTCAGCCTCTGTATTCATTCCCCAGATACCATTTCCGATGCTCATAAGCTCTACTACTGTCTGATTCCATTTTTCCTCCTTGAAATCAAATTCCGGAAGAGTGGAAAGGTCATACATAAGTCCTTTCATAAGCGGTGCGGAAACCATCTCCTGATACAGATAGAACAAATGACAGCTTGGACTGTTTGACATAACACCATTTACATATGTCTCCTGCATATCTGCATAAGCATATTTTGTCTCTCTGGTAATCTCGAAGTTGTACTTATCCATGATCTCTTTTCTGTATGCCTCTGTATCCTTTGCATACGGGGAATCTCCAACCTCGCCCGTTGTGTACCAGTCTCCGACAGTCACTGTTATACCACCAAGGTCATCAAAAGTCTTCTTGCTGGTTGAGGAACCTTCTGAAGAATCCGAACTGCTTGAAGAATCTGAAGTACTGCTTGATTTCTCATCTCCGCATCCGGTCAGACAGCCAACCGCAAGCGCTACTGTGAGACCCATTGCAAGCAATTTTTTCATGTTTGCTTTCATAGTTTTTACCTCCTTATAATAATTTTTATTGTTATATTCTTCCCACAACTGGGTCGAATAATAACTACATCTTAATACCCGACTGGCTCAAACTTTCCACAAAGCCTTTCTGGGCGAACAGATACAAAATGATCAGCGGAATGATCACCATAAGCGTACCCGTTGCGATCATCCCCTGCGAATAAGCCGTCGTCGCCTTTTTCGCAATGCCACGTACATCCAGATAACTGTCTAATGCTCCGGCAATATTCGAAAGTTTCGTTGAGAGGAGCACAAACTCCTGGCTCAGGAACATATTCGAATAGAAGGAATCTGTCCACTGCCATACATAGGCAAACAGAAAACAGGATGTAATGATCGGCTTGGCATCCGGAAGCATGACCCTTACAAAAGTTGCTACCTTACCACATCCGTCCACATAAGCTGCCTCCTCGAGTTCTTTCGGGATACCACGGAAGAACTGGCGTATCATATAAATATACAAGCCACTCTTCAGTCCCATACAGCCAAGACACATAAGTGCATACGGTGTCAGGGAATTCAAAAGGTTCAATGGTTTTCCGCCATTAAACAGAGCAAATATCCCAAAAATATCAAAGTAACAGAAATTCAGGTAAAGGGATGACTGGATCGTAGATGGCGGAACGAGGATCACAAGGATCACTGCTCCAAACCACAGTCCCTTTAATGGGAATTTGTATCTCGCAAAGCCATATCCAACCAGGACACATGAAGTGATCTGAAGGATGCTGACAAGCAACGAGATCAACGCTGTATTGGCAAGCGCCTGCCAGTATTTCATAAGATAGGATGCAATCTGATAATTGCTCGTTGTAAAGTGACGCGGTATAGCCACGATCGTAGAATCATACAAGTCTCTTTCTTCCATAAAACTCAATGATACCTTGTTCAAAAGTGGCTGCAGAATCATGAAACACAACCCAAACAACAATACTGCGCGTACGATCTTATAAAAAACATTAAAAGAAACTTTCCTCAATAAGTAGCCGTTGGATTTTTTGTTTCGTTCGATAAAGGTTTTAAATTTATTCTTTTTATTCATAATAATACACCCTCTTAGATATAATCAGCGAAACAATACCAAGTATGACAATGACGCATAGGAAATATACCCAGGCTATCGCCGAACTAAATCCATAATTCATCTTTCCTACCTCTTCGGAAATCTTCGTCATAACTGTATTATCAGTCTTTAAGAAGAAGTCGATTACGGTATATACTACGTTTACGAGTATCATGGAACTAACCATAGGGAAAGTAATCTTCCAGAAACTCTCCCATGCAGTACAGCCCTCGATCTTTGCAGCTTCAAACATACTTGGTGAAATCGTCTGCAAGGCCGACAGGAACATAATGATCTGGATACCGGAAGCAATCGCAATATCATACACTTTATTGATGATATCAAATACATACTGGAACATCCGGGCCATCGGCCCACCGCCTGACGTGATCAGTATATCCTCTAACACTGCTGTAACACTGGCATCATTTGATGTCTCGGAAATCACATCCTTCATATCACTCAACAGTGAGTTATTGTACTCAAGACCGACGATAACACCGGAAGAAAGAATAACCGGCAGGAAGAAGATCGCCCGCACAGCGCCTCTTCCCTTAAAGTTCTGATTCAGCAGGAGTGCAATAAAGAAACTGAAGATCAGAGTAGACGGGGTATTGACAACCATCGTAACAAGTTCACTGACCAGAGCCGGTACAAAATCGACATCTACCATAAATGCATCCTTATAGTTTTTGATCCCTACCCACTCCATGCTAAACCCTGTACCATCCGACATCGGATTCACATCATTAAATGTCATCAAAAGCGACTGTCCCAACGGAACAACCATAAACAGAATAAAACCAAGGATAAATGGAGCAATAAACAAATACCCTGCTACCGCATTCTTAAACGCAAGTGTCTTTTTCTTTCTCTGTCGTTTCATTTATTGTCCACCTCCTGACTTAAATGTAACAAAATCTCTCTGCGGAATCTTAGTTCCCTCATAATCATAATCTGCATAATTATAATTTACCACAACGGATTTACCGCTTTCATATGTCGTCTTATAAACACCATTGGAAAGTTTTTCATGATTAACGATGTACTGGTTATACACATCGCCAAGTTTTGAATTAAAGTTATTATAAAGTTCCACTGCGGAATCTTTCCAGTCCGTAAAGTTACATGCATAATACTGGGTGTACTCACCATCCTGAAGCACACTTGTCGGCGCACTGATAAATGTATAGTACAATCCTGCTCCTGTCTCAGCAGATTTCAGTATCATATCGGTCTGATCTTCTGAAAGATTGATCGCACTGCCTGAGTAATTCACAAGTCCATGAAGGGCGATCTGATAAAATGGTACGGACTCATCAATGATATTCACCGCTCTCGTATCAATATCCAGATCCGTTACATAGTCTGAATACGGTACCGCATACTGGTTACCAGATGTCGTCATCACCTTGTTTCCACTCTCTTTCAGTGATTTCATCTTATCCACCTGCATATTCATGGAAGCTTCCCTGGATACCCTGTCCTTTGGATTGTAGTCACCTGCCAACGTATTTCCGATATCCTCAAAGCCGATATTTGTCACCCCGTATGAGGAAATGCTGGAAAGATAGCTGTCAATGTTACGGATCGTATAAGACGGTTTTACAAGATAATACAGATCACAAAGTACATAGTCTTCATTCGTCTGATATACGATCGGATCAAGTGTGTACAGTTCACAGATCTCACGGCTTACAAATTTCGCCGCATCCCGATTTATGCTGAACCCGTCAAATATTTTATCTTTCATGACATACATAAACTTCGCATTCAGGAACAAATCCAACCCGCCTGTACTGGATGCATAAGTAGCAAGACTCTTAATATCCGATTTACTGCCAAGTCTTCCTACCAGATCCACCTTTGCCGCCGTTTTCTGATTTACACCGGTATTGAACCAACCTGTATATTTTGCACTCAGGCTCTCCACCCCGGCTCCCTTTAACTGCTTCAGTATTTGTTCGGCCTCCGCATAAGTCGTAAGTGCCTGGGAACGTGTGACCGGATATCCAAGAATATGTTCCACATTATCTACTGCACCGATCATTTCCACTGCCATCGGAACCGTCGTATCTTCTTTTTTCACCAGTTCCGGATAGCGTTCCATCAGATAATCACGGTAATCTCCCGCCATACTTACATAATCCATCTTATCTGAGAAAATATAACGCTGTGTCAGATTCTCCTTCGGCAGACTCTCCTCAAACGACCGAACTGTCGTATCCGATTTTTTGGAAATATCCATATCCTCGCCGTGGATCATCTTATACACAAAACGTCCGTAATTATAACCATTATCTTTTCCTGCGACATCTGCTTTCACACTCGAATATGAGCTTCCCTCCTCGGAAACACAAACAAAGGAGCCGCCTGTTGTCTCATTGGAGATCGCAAATACCGGAAATGCAGATCTTGACTCATCCACTACCATCTTACGGCTGATACCGTAATCCCAGCCATACATCTCACTTAAGTAAGTCTGCTGGCCTGTTTTTCCATTATTAAAATTAATGATCCCTCCCATACCATCCGGTACGAGAACAAAACCTTTATCCTGTGAATTTCCGGCGCCCATATAAGGAAGTACCGAAAGTTCCACGATCGGATAATCCGGGTTGTACTCAATCTTTTCCATCGGAACTTTAACGACAAGTTCTCCATCTTCTAAAATATACTGTACAACTATGTCAAAAATTGGTTTGCCGCTGTTTCTGGATACCTTATATGGCTCGCTGTCCTTATTTCTATCCTCTTCGGTATAACCAAGCTTTGAAAATATCCCCTCAAGATTCTTCGCTTTGGAATCCGTGATCTTTTCCGTCAGGTAATAAACTGGTTCCTCCTTCAGATCCGGGAACATCTCTAACGCCTGCTGCAGCTCCGTATCATCATCCGACTCATCTAACTGTTCGTAATTGTAATAAATATAATTACGGGTTATCGTCTTCTGATCGGTCTCCGACATCTGATCCATATATTCTTTCATTCTGGATTCTTTGATGACAAGCGGACAGACAAACAATTTCTCCACATCACCGATCGTATAATACACATCGATCTCTGTCTCACTTACTTTCTCAATCCGGTAATTTCCGTCAGAGATCGAAGAATTGAAGTTATTGATCTCTTTCTGGGTATCCGTACTATTTGAATAAGTAAGCACCATTGTTGCATTCAGTACATCCTTGAGCTGACCTTTTGCATTTGCAAATTCCTCGATGTCTTCCGGCGTCGGATTCGACCGGTAGACTTTCCCATGTACCTTATCTTCCAGCACAAATGTGGTCGAATCCTTGTCGACTGTCAGCTCCAGTGCACTATTACTGATCGTTTCCGTCTTACTGTCCTCATTTGTATATGCAGTAAGTTCCTTGTAGCCTGTGGTAGATTCCCCACAGCCTGCCAGTGCAAACATGGAAGCGATCACAGCAACTAAAAGTACATAAAATTTCTTTTTCATTCTGACCATTGCCCTCCTTCCACTTAATAGAACCGGTAAATGATTTCTTTATACAAAGAATAGAAGTAAGAGAAACCATCACTGATCAAACTAAAGAATAGTACCATCAGGAACACGATAACTAACATCCCGACTGCTGAAAAAAGAAGGGAAACAAATGCCTTTCCCAAAAGGAAGTCATGGATCATCATAACCGATGCCACGATCAAAAGGCCACACCAGATGATTGAAAAATATCCAAAATAGGTATAAAATGCACCCTCCTCCTCTGTCACCGCATTACTCAGCAGGATGAGAGGAAGCTGAATCAGTACATATGGGGTCATCGCATATGCCGTACCCATATATATATCCTTTAAAGTACCCTTTCCTTCAAACAAAGTCGTAAGACACCAGTTTGCTATGCAGTAAACAGCAAACGGTAGTAAAAACGACATGATCTCCATCAGAAGGTTTACTGTTCTCCAGTTTACCGGATGGAATACAAAACTCGTAAATCCAAGATCAAGCAGCTTTGTGATCAGCACCAGAATAATGATCGTATTTGCCGCACCGACCGATCCTCTTTTCTCATGGGTCAGATCCCAAAAGCCATCAAATGGACGGACGATACAATGCAGACAATAACGCAGGGACTGCCCATAGGAGACCCATCTCTCTTTATCGAGAATACGTTGCTTTATACTCATCCTTTCTTTACCTCCTTTCTGATCTTCTTTACAAATCCATATCCATAACCTAAAACAATAAGAATCACCACAACCGTAATAATGATCCCGATATTCTCCTCAAACCACTCTTTGCGCCAAAATTTAAATGCCTTAGAGTAGTTCGTTTTGTCAAGTTTTAACTCAAAATATTCCATGGCCTCTTTATACTTATCCTGTCTCAGATAAGCACGGCCGATACCAATGTAAGCCAGGTCATAATTTCCGTTTTGTTTCAGAACCTTCTGCCAGATCGCCGCTGATTCATCATAATGACCGAGCTTGTATTCAGCGAGTCCTTCATTGATATATTTTCCGTACTCCGTAAGAGTAAACTGCGTGATCGAACCGAGATTCTGATCCATCACAACGAGGGTATCACCGAGATCTTCAATCGCACATGGGTTGATAAAATATCCCGCTTTATATCCGTGTCCGCCAAATGCATAGAGCATATTTCCCTGGAAGTCATAAGCAAAGACACGTCCTCTCGTGTTGTCAAGTGCATAATAAACATCATTATCAAGACAGGTAATGTCTACTAGTTTAGATGCTCCGCTCATCTCACCATTCGCTGTCCACCACAGGTCACCATAAGGCTCCTCGTAACCGTTCCGCACAAGAATGTCTGTCCCTTTTGCATTCAACTTACGGATCGGCTGGGAAGTAGACGGGTCACTATCCTCATCACCAGCGACAGCGATCGTTGCATAAATAAATCCTTCGGAATCAAGACAGAGGTTACTGTACTCTGTCGGTACGAATAACTCCATACGCTCCCTCTGCTCTTTTGTCGCTACCATCTTCCACAAATACTCAAGAAAATTATATGTAACCTTGCTGGCTCCTACAAAGCCGGTGAATGATCCGTCACTCGCAAACTCCATAAATCCTTTGTTTACGTTCTGAACCTGTGTAAAAATACGGTTGGAACTGTCAACCACCAGTTTCTGGGGAAGGAAATCCGTAGACTGGTCTACCGTCTCGTCTTCCGGCCTCGTGATAATCTTAACAAGTTTTCCACTCGGATCCAGATGAACGATCCTCATATTGCCGGTATCAGCGATATACATATTTCCCTCGTTATCCACAAAGATATCCTGCGGTTTACTCAGGTTATCCACTGTACCATTGTTGTCAAATGATTTTATTTCATTTATAAATGTAAAGACATCATTATCATATGTCATCTTTACGATCCTGCTGTTTCCTGTGTCCGCCACATACATATCTTTTCCATTTACGTACAGTCCCTGCGGATCCACAAAATTCCCACATTCAAAATCGGATCCGGTGATCGTACGTGTTACAGAATATGCATCCGGCGATTCCCTGTCATATCCCCAGCAATCATAAGTATAAGTATAATGATTGCCATCTGAGCTTGTCGCCCCGGCATCTGTACTTCCAAAAAGGACGGATGCCGTCAGTAACAGAACCAACACAGAAGTAAATTTCTTACATACCTTCATTTCTCATCCTCCTTTATCAGTCTTTGATACCTGAGCTTGCCATTGTTTCCAGAATGTTACTCTGTGCCATAACAAAGATAATAACCGGCACGCTCATAACAACCAGTGTAGCCGCACCACCGACACCTGCACGGGCAACTCCGGCACTCATGATCTGCTGCAGCGCATACGGCAGCATCTTATATTCCTCAGAATAAATATAAATCTGTCCGTTGTTATTCCACAATGCCTGCACAGAGAAGATCGTCACAGTCAGCCATGCCGGTTTTACATTTGGCATAACGATCTGCAGGAATATCCTTCCCTCTTTCGCACCATCGATCTTCGCCGCCTCAATGAGTGCATCCGGAATCTGTTCCATAAACTGTTTCATAAGGAAAAGTCCCATCGGAAGTGCAAATGCAGGAACCATCAGCGCCAAATAAGTATCGACCCATCCAAGTTTCGTCATGATCAGATATGTCGGGATCTGAAGCACGTATACGTTAAACATAAGTGCTGTCTGACACAGGCTGAAGAATCCTTTACTGCCCGGAAACTCATACTTCGCCAGCACATAAGCTGCCATCGATCCAACGATCAGATGCCCCACCGTACCCACTAAAGTAGTCAGCACCGTATTGAACACATAACGGGTAAATGGTACATACGAACTTGACATAACAACGAGCAGGTCCTGAAAGTTGTTTGTCGTCGGGTTTTTCACAAAAAATCTTGGCGGATAGAGATAAATCTCATCCAACGGTTTAAACGCATTACTTATATTATAAATAAGAGGTAAAGCGAAAAATAAACCAAACAAGATCAACATTATGTAGATACCGATATCTCCGCCCACAGAACGGTTGGGTTTTCTTTTTTTGAGTTTAAAAATTTTCATCTCTACACTACCTCCTATCAGGTTCCAACCTTGTTGAGCAATGCCCTTATCGCTTTGTTACACAAGATCATGACTAAAAACAGTATCGTCGCAATGGCAGAAGCATATCCCATCTCAAATCGCGTCGTACCATAGTCGATCAGGTGGGTAACGACCGTACGCGCCGCATAATCCGTACTTGGATATCCGCAGAGCGCCATCGTCTGGTCAGCCACACCAAAAGACTGTGTAATTGCCATAACGGCACCGAACAACAACATCGGTTTCATATTTGGAAGTGTAATGTACCACAATTCCTGCCAACGGTTTTTCACGCCATCCACATATCCAGCTTCAAACTGCGAAGCATCAATACCCTGAAGTCCTGCCACGAAGGAAAGGAATCCATTACCAAGACTCATCCAGAGTACAACGACGATAACAACGTTCATCATGTATTTCGGATCCGTAAACCATAAGATCGGCTCACTAATAATACCAAATTTGATCAAGAAACCATTGACATATCCGTAAGCATCTCCACTAAAGAGGATCGACCACACGAGATATGCCTGACCGGCGATCGTCGGTGCATAAAAGATCATAACAGCAAATGCACGTATGTATCTCGGCAGTTCATTAATGAACCACGCAAAGAGAAATGCCATGATATAGCCAAGCGGCCCTGTGATAGCAGCCAGAAGAAATGTATTCTTCACCGCGATCAAAAACACGTCATCCGAAAGGAATAACTTAATGTAATTCTCAAAACCGATAAACTGTGCAGGTTCCAAAACATTATAATAGGTAAAACTGTAGAAGATCGACATCAATACTGGCATAATGTAAAATACCAGAAAGAAAATCGCATAAGGAAGCAGAAACAAATAACATGTTTTGGATGCCTTTGCTTTTTTCCAGGCAATTCCAACATTCCGTTTTTTAATCTGCATATATTTCCCCAGAAAATTCATACTTACTCTCCTTTCTCACTTATATTTGTCGCACCATCATCCTCTGCCGTAGGCAGACCAAACTCCTTACGCTTCGTCGTAAGCTCCTCATCAATATCATTACAATAATCCAAAAGAGTCTCTCTCGGATCCTCGTTCTCATTAATAACCTTACGAATCGCATTCGTGATATGACGCTCCGTATAATATCCGCCGGCAACCTGTGGTAAACCAAAAGCATACTGCCACTGCTGTTTCAGGGCCGTCGATTCTTTGTTGCTCCATGACAATGTCTCAAAGGTATTTTTGTTTGCCGTCGCATAACGCGCCGCAGCACCCATAACCGCCTCCAACTCGCTGGCATAAGTAGCCTGAACCTCAGAGCTTGCCCACCATTTCATAAATTCCCACGCCTTATCTGTCTTTCCACGGTCCTCTGCTCCACGGAGCATCATAGAAGCGGTTCCCCAGGACTGGGTAGCCCGGTTGATCGTTCCGTCCTCCTGCTTGATTCCCGGCATCAGGCCAAAGTCCCAAAGACCTTTGATCTCCGGAGCAAAGACTGCCAGTGTATTAAATGTACTGTAATCCGCTATACCGATCGGCATCTCACCGCTTCGGAAACGGTTCGCAAAATCGTACTGCTTTGTCAGTTTATAATTCGTAAAGAGTTTTGTATAGAATTCAAATGCCTCGATACCTTCTGTACTGCCGATCGTCGTCTGCTTTCCATCCTCATCATAAAGAGTTCCGCCCCTCTGATACAACTGCGCATAATAATTTGCCAGGTCAGGGTTAGACATGTTATTGATCTTACGTTCTACAGAAGGAACCGCAAAGGACATATTATTCTTCTGAAGGACCGGAAGTACTTTGATCACATCATCCCATGTATTGATCGTGCTCGCATCAATCCCAAGTTCCTCCATGATATCGGTACGGTAGAACATTACGTTATAGTTCTCCGTCTCCGGCAGGGCAAATAGTCCGCCATTAAACTTATACGCCTCATAGGAACTCGGATTGTACTCAGAAAGTACCTCATCCACTTCCGTTCCAAATTTCGCTTTCAAATCTACGACCGCATTTCGCAGCGCATAGTTTACCGGCTCCGTCTGGGTAATATTCAGGGCCACATCCGGACCAAAACCGGAGATAACCGCCGGGAGCATCGCATTGACAGCCGATGTAGAAGAGGTAACTGTATTCGCTCCTGCCGCCGCATTGATCAGTTTGACGTTTACTTTGACTCCCGACTCCGGCGTAAACATCTGGTCAACCATATTTTTCAAAATATTACTCTGGTCACGCCCCGCTGTGATCCACACATCGATTACATCCGGATCGTCAGAGTCATATACATTACCAAGAGCAGAAGCATCGGAACGGAACGAATTAACAAACAGGATACACTCGTGCACCAGCTTATCGAATCCGTTTTCATTCACTTCCGGAAGCTGTTCCTTCGCCCCTGCGAGCGCAATATAATCAATATCCATGGAAGCTCCGCTCAGATTGTTGATCGAGGTTCCGAGAGAACTGATATTTTCCTTAAAGTTCGAGAACATACCCGGGATCTTATCCGGCCTCTCACAGAATGTCTCGAGCTGTCTGGCCAAAGTCTGGGCAACCGAAATCTCTCCGCCTTTTTCACCTGTATAGGCAACCACTTCATCTACGAGTTTGTAAAGCCGTTTTGACTCAACATCCATCGCCTCCATAACTTCCGGATACACCGTATCGATCTGGTAATCACGGTATTCATCCGGCTCCGTCCCCGTCAGTACAAGGATCTGACGGTACATCTGGTTCATATTATATACGCTGTCCGTCAACTGCTGCAGATAGTCGCCCAACTGTCCCAACGCATTTTTCAGACGAATCGTATGTTTTCCCTTTGTTAAATGGAATTTATACGCCTCTCCCTGATCGTTCTGGAGACACTTCATCTCCCACACATTGCTATATGTAAACTGGATCTCGGAAACCTCTTTGAATGGGATCTCTCCGTCAATATACAAGGACCGGTTTGCGATGTATCCACGGTTGTACCCCTGCCGTCCCTTGATACCGATCACATAATCGCCTTCCTCCGGCACCTCGATGTCCCATTCAATCCAGTCATTCGCAACTTTCCAGTTCTGTCCGCCAGTCATGTCCAGAACCTGTTTTTCCGTATTGCCCTGTGTTACATTTCCATCTTTATCCTCATATTCCGTATCGCCGGAAGTTCTGTCATATGTCGCATAGAGAGATGGTGAGGACCGACGGCATGCCGTCTCACCCTGGACTTTCTGAAGATAGTCCGAAGCCACATTATTCGCTGCTCCCGCATTCGCTGAGGCATACTCTTCATATTCCGGAGCAGTCTTCTGGTTCTCAATAACCAGATTACGCAGGACAAGTTTTTCATTCACACAGGTAAGACGGATCGTATTCTTTCCTGCCTCAAAATAAAACTTGTATGGCTCCAGCTCATACCCTGTCGCATCTTCCATATAAGAACTCATCCATGGGCGGTTCGGATCCTCGACCTGCGTCGGACGGATTTCATTTCCCTGATTGTCAGTCTTAACCTCGCCCTCATCGGTATAGACACGTCTGAAAGCGATCGCATCCGCTCCTGCAAACGGTATGGAACCATTGATCTCAACCTTGGTCTCGATATCGACTCCCCTGTCATCCTCATCGGTCGTCGGATAATAGTCTGCCCTGATATTATAATATCCCGCCGTTTTTACATTAAATTCAAACTCTGCAAATCCCTCTTCCTTGATTTGAAGCGCATCTGTCTGATCGCCAGACGGCCCCACACCACTTCGTTTGGAGGCACCGCTACTGTCTTTATAATCAAAAACATCTACTTTGTAAGTATTCGCTTCACCCTCTGGCATGGAATCCCCATGGGCCGTTTTATACAGGGAATATCGGTCTTCACGCCCATAATCCTGCTCGGCTGCCTCCAGATCCTCGCCCTCATACTTGTCGGAGTTGTCGGTTATGGAAGATCCCTTTATCTTGAAAAATGCGACCAGCGCTGCTATCACTACAACCAAGATCAGGAATGTCCGTAAGCCTTTTTTCTTCATCAACTTTGACATAGTTGTCGCAATCTCCTTTCCTTTTCTCTTTTTTTATGCGTTTCGCACAAAAAAAATCCTGTTTTTGAAACGCAATTTTGAATTCTTTGTATAAATTGCATACAGTTTGTAAATAAGTATATCATTCTTTTTGTGACATGTCTATAGTTTTGAACACTTTTTTTATGAAATATGACTAAAAAATGAATCCCTTTTCATATTTTTATGTTCTCTATTTACTTTATATCCAACCTATATTAAAATAGTTCCTGTACTTTTATACACATTAACTAATTTTGAAGGAGACTTTATCATGAACAATCAGCAGGTTTATCCAAATCCCATTTTACCAGGATTTTATCCGGATCCCTCGATCTGCAGGGTAAATGATGACTACTATCTTGTCACCTCTACATTTTCCTACTTCCCGGGGGTTCCGATTTTTCACAGCAGGGATCTGATCCACTGGGAGCAGATCGGAAACATTCTGGACAGGCCTTCCCAGCTTCCTCTGGAATGTGCAGGTGTGAGCGAAGGAATCTTCGCCCCGACTCTGCGTTACCATGACGGTACTTTTTATATGATCACGACAAACGTAAGTGCAAGAACCGGCAATTTTATCGTCACTGCCACAGATCCGGCCGGCCCATGGTCTGACCCGTATCCTCTGGGATCGGAGGGGATCGATCCCTCCCTGTTTTTTGACGATGACGGAAAATGCTACTATTGCGGAACAAAGCCGAGACGGGAAGGAGCAAAATATTTCGGTGACAATGAAATATACATACAGGAACTCGACCTTTCTACAATGAAACTGACCGGGGAAAGCTATCCGGCATGGCACGGTGCCCTGCGTCATGTGGAGTGGCCGGAAGGACCGCATATCTATAAAAAAGACGGCTGGTATTATCTTTTGATATCCGAGGCGGGGACTGCGCACAATCATGCAGTCTCTATCGCAAGGAGCAAAAGCCTGTTTGAACCATTTGAAGGCAATCCCGGCAACCCGGTCCTGACCCACCGGCATCTCGGCGTTTCCTATCCGATCGTAAATGTCGGACATCCCGACATCGTGGAGACAAAAAACGGCGAATGGTGGATGGTACTCTTAGCCTCCCGTCCATACGGCGGTTACTGCCGGAACATGGGAAGAGAAACTTTCCTTGTCCCTTTTGTATGGGAAAATAGCTGGCCCGTGATCAATCCCGGAAAAGGGATCATTGAAGACAAAGTAAAAGCCCCGGATCTCCCTCTTTCACTTACAAAAAAGATTCCGGACAGAGAGGATTTTAACGGAGATAAACTGCCTCTCCACTTTATGTATCTGAGAAATCCGGTATGTGAAAATTACTCCCTCACAGACAAAAAAGGGTGCCTCTCCATAAAATGCGGGCAGGATCTCTTATCCTCCAGCGGTAATCCGAGTTATGTATGCATAAGGCAGACCGACTTCTCTTTCCGTTTTGAGGCTTCGCTGGAATTTGATCCGGTTTCTGCAGACGAGCAGGCCGGTATCGCTGTCTTCCAGAGTGACGGATATAACTACCAGTGTCTTTTGGGTACAGACGGAACTTCATCGGTCCTCTCCGTGATCCGCACGAAAAACGGAGCAATGGAAACACTCCAGACCGTGACACCCGGTGAAAAATATACAAACCTCATACTGAGACTGGAAGCAGACGGACAGGATTTATCCTTCCATTACAGCACGGATGGCAGCACATTTACCACCATCGCAGACCAGATCGACGGCCGCATTCTCTGCACGGATGCTGCGGGCGGCTTTGTCGGAAACACAATGGGTATTTATGCGACCTCAAATGGAAAGGAAAGCAGTACCTGGGCTTCCTTTGACTACGTGGAATATACCGGTGCATGAATTAATTTGCAAAATGGATTGACAAGAAAAAAAAAGAATGATAATATATTGAGTGTTGTGAAGAAGCCTGACAGACATATACCTATACTTTCAGGAATCCATTTCTTCGTCGCATATGCGGATGTGGCGGAATGGCAGACGCACAAGACTCAAAATCTTGCGGGGGCGACCTCGTGTGGGTTCAAGTCCCACCATCCGCAGTAAATTAACGGTGCGAAACCGAACCACAATGGTTCAGATCTCGCACCGTTTTGTGCAATATACAAACAGCACCTGGCCAACTTCTCAATGGTGCCGCCGAACTACATATCAGGGATCGTCGGAAAACAAGCTCTGCCTGTACCTGTTTTCCGGCAATCCCTGATATTGTGTTTAATCATTTATCCCTGGTATAAAACCGTGTGCCCTGTCAGCTCAAAGACACCGTTTAGACAGCCTTATTTTGTGCGGTAGATCCGGTGCACTCCCTGCCACTTGCTCACCATCGACGGCTTCTCTGAAAGTTCTTTCCCGAGTCCTTTTGTATATGTGTCGAGAAATGCCTGGTCTGCCTCGTCAAGCTCTAATTCTCCCCCGCATGCAACCACATAATAATCGTCAAGCTTTCCATTCCGGAACAGGCATACGATCTTTTTATTATCCCCCTTCTTTTCACCATCCTTATATGACTGCTCTGCCTCATAAGAAATAGAGTCGTTTTTACAGAATGTAATAACTTCCGTCCCCCCGCCTACACATGTAGAATACAGGAAATACTTCCCCTCCGCAGTCACTTTCTGTATAAACTCCTTATATTTTTCCGGTGCATAACATGTAAGTGCCCCAATATATGCATGAAGGTCGACGGAGGTCTTCCCGGTACGGATCACCTTGAATTCGACGCCCTGGCAATACAGATATATTTCCGCATTTTCCACAAACACTGTTTCTTCTATGCTTTCTGCTATTTTGCCTGCAATCTTGCCTGCAATTTGCTGCATTTTTTCTGTAAAACCGGGAAATCCACATGCCTCGATCTCTGCAAGCTCTTCCGCAACAAAACAATGTTCCGCCGGGTCATACCCGAGTTCAGCAGCCAAAAAGACCGACTTATCATTAAATTGGATGAGCCTGCTGCTCTCATGTTTTAAATATTCATCACTTCCCATATTATCAACCGTGAGCTCATACTCATCTCCGTCATACTCATCTTCATCATACTCTTCTCCGCCATCGCGTTGTTCCTCTGATTGCGCATTCAAAAAAACCGCCTGCAGCTTTTTCATCCTCTCCGGAAGCTGCTGATAAGCCGTGTATCCCTGCTCTTCCAGCGTCTCTTCTGCGACCGCCTCTTCTATATCCCAATCCTGATAATGCCAGGTTCCATTTTCCTGTGCTGTCTCCACCTCTAATTTGCAGAATGCCACCATCCCCAGCAAAAGTACCGGAACCAGGAGTATAGCCATCAGCATCTGGAATCTTTCATCTTTCATCTTTCTTTCACTCCTTTCTTCCCTGTCCGGGCAGATATTCCTATGATCACCATAAACAGAACGACCCCTCCCAGGATCACAAGCCATCTTCTCTTCATCTTCTGTCCCTCTTCTTTCTCATTCTCTCCCATTGGCTAACGACGATATTCAGGACAATCAAAATGATCCCTGCCGCTATGAGACTGTATAACCAGAACCAGAATTCCTCGGATCCCCGGTATATTGTCCCTGTCATCAAATCGCCAAACTTCATGGCTACTATAGTGCCAAGTCCAAGCGAAATCCCCGCAAAGATGAATTCCATAACTACCTTCGAATTTACAACCGCATTATTGGATTCCCAGACATTCCATCTCAACCTTAGTGCAAGCAGGATAACTGCCACCGCCAGAACAAGGAAAAGAAACAAAAACAGGATTTTCTGAAAATATCCATTCCATACAGCTACATATTTTTGCATTCCCATATTCCCTACAGAATATATATCCACTTTAGGAAACGGGTCTATGATACTGGCCGGTATCGTCCATGTTCCTACGCCTCTGGCAGTTTGATACAAAAGACCGTATATATCGGTAAAATAAATAGGGGCAATCAGTATACCTGTTCCTACCATATATCCCATGACCATATTATGAAGATACATCTGTGCCGCAAACAGAATAAAGAATATAACACTCATACCTGCAAACATAAGTAACATGGTCTGCCAGATCACAAGATAAGTATTTCCTTCTGCAGATGCCCCCGGTATCATACTATTGATCTCATTCAATCTATGGTCATATACGGAATTCACTGCACAAGCCATCAGACCATACAAGAAGCAGAACAGAAAAATAACAGTTTCTCCGACTCCTGCCTTGATCCATGTCTTCTTCCACTCCTTAATGGGAAGGATCCTGAGAAAATCAGATACCCCTGTCCGTTTTTCCTGATAAAATATCCGGCGTATCAAAAGGGCCTCCATAAAGATTGTAAAGTATACAGGCAGATCCCCCATACAACTTTCCCACGCCTCAATGAACACAGCCCCAGAGTTCTGCATCTGAAAATGATTTGGCTCTGAAAACATCAAATAACCATCCAGACATATATCCCGCAGCCGGATAAACATATTTGCTAATATAAACCCCATGTACAATATCCCAATAACCAACACAGGAAATACTTTCTTTATTTCCCGCTTTATATAGGTCTTCTCTGATCGATTCATTTTCTCTTCCTCCTTCTATTTGAATAGATAAACAACTCCTCAAGAGAAATTTCCGTCTTTTCTGCCAGGTCTGCTCCATTTTCCATAAAGAATGCAACCGCATCATCCGTATCCGGATCCTCTGTCCCAGCGCTCTTATCCCATAAAAATGTATACACACTTCCGACATTGGAATAGTTCACGATTCGCTTTTCATCAAGCATTCCCTCCGGTATATTATCCTTAAATACAACCTGGTACTTACCAATCTGTTCTTTTACGCTGTCCAGATCCCCCTGGTAATGCACACCCCCCGTATTTAACATCGTAACCGTATCACAGATTTTTTCCAGTTCATGCAGATGATGGGTAGAAATGATGACCGACACCTCATCATATTCTACTTTTGTAATGATCTGTTCGAGAAGATCTGCCTTCGCCATGGCATCCAGCCCCGAAGTCGGCTCATCCATCACGATCACATCGGGTCTCATTGCCATATTCAGCATAAAAGACACCCGCATTTTTTGCCCTTTAGAAAGATGGCCTATCTTTTGACCCAGGGGAATTTCAAAAACTTCATTTAATTTTTTAAACTCCTCCCTGTCAAAACCATCGTACATCCCCTCATAAAAATCTACCATAGCTTTCACTTTATACTTTGGAAAATAATTGCAGTTATCCGCCACATACCCGATCTTTTTCTTGACATGCGGACTATCATACACGCCCTCTCCATCAATGAGGACCTGTCCCTGATCTGGCATCAGTATACCGGTAATGCATTTGATCAACGTCGTTTTTCCGGAACCGTTCGGTCCGATCAAACCATGAATCTGCCCCGGCTGTACTTCAAACGATACATTTTCGACCGCCGGCTTTTCTCCTTTGTTATATGCTTTCGTTACATTTCTTACTTCTATCATTTTCTTCCTCCATTCCGCCATAACTTTCCATCATCAACCTACAGAGAACCTTTACCGGGCTACACTGCTATACAGCTCATCGAGCTCTCCCTGCACTTCATCTTTGGAGACTCCCATGTAGATCAGTTCCATACATGCCTGCCGGAAAGCAGCAAACCCCCTATCCAACTGGGAACGGTTTGGCTTATTCTCACTCTCTTCTGCGATATATGCTCCCTTCCCCCGTATTGTAACGATGACCCCCTGATGTTCTAACTCACTGTAAGCCTTAGCGACAGTCCCCGGTGTGACCGAAAGCTGTAATGCAAGCTTGCGCACTGACGGCATACTGTCCCCCGGCTTTAAATATCCCTTTAAAACAGCAATCTTCACCTGGGAAATGATCTGCTCAAAAATCGGCTGGTTGCTCATCGGACTTATCTGTATCAAATTATCACCTCCCTGCAACAGGTATTATTTCAGTTGTACTATCTGTACCATCCGTACTAACTGTATCATCATGATTGATACAGTTAGTATACACCTCTCCCTATGATCTGTCAAGAAAAAAAATGCGATTCCACCCCATCCGGGCAGACGAATTGATCTACAAATCAAGGTTAAGTCTGCCCGGGTGGGGTGGAACCGCTACTTATCATGCTCCGCAAACGGGAAATTTTCCTGTCAGAATCCAGGTATCATCCCCCTTTATTCTGTTTCCCTCTGCCAGATCCCCTTCCTTCCATCGATTGTATCGTAATAGACACTGCTTCTTCTCCGTCCACAACGACAGTAACCATCGAGCCCGGCTGCACATCCGATATCGTTGTTTCTGTTTTTTCCTCTCCCTGCTGACGATATACTTTCGTGCCGCTGTCTATGCGTATCTTCTGTGTCTGCTCTGACGGTTGTTCTCCCTTCTGTCCGGCTGGTGGTGTTCCTTCCGGCGGTTCTTCTCCCTGCCGGAATGCGCCGCCGCTGACACTACCCGGGCGTTTCCCGTCCGTTTTCCCGCCCTCCGGCCTGTCACCGTCTGGTTTTTCAAACACCGCAAGGGTGATCTCACTGTCCGATACCGATGTCACTCTTCCCATCACTTCTGTCCCGGTATCATCCGACGCGCTTTTCCCGCAGCCACTCATTCCCATCATGACCATACTGAAACACACTACTGTAATCCATTTTTTGTATCTCATCCTGTACCTCCGTTTTTCTTTCCATTTTAAGACAATGAATTGAATTTCCCGTGTATAGGATGTGTAAAATCTGTGTCCGGGGAACGTACTCCTCCTAATTCCGGGAGCAGTCCCATATTTTTGCCGATAACACAGAAAAAGCGCAAGTCCATCATCTGGATTTACGCTTCCGCTACTCGATAAACATTTGCCATTTAGATCTTTCCGCACAACGCTGGTTCTATGCAACTCAACGCCTACTCTACTCAGCTTTTGCAAGAATCTCTTTCTTATTATAGCTGCCACAGTTTTTGCATACTCTGTGTGGAACCATCAGCTCTCCACATTTACTGCACTTTACTAAAGTAGGAGCTGTCATTTTCCAGTTAGCTCTACGTTTATCTCTTCTCGCTTTTGAAGATTTATTCTTAGGACAGATCGACATGTCATTACACCTCCTTAAAAACTCAAAACACTTTTACCATTATAACGATACTATTACTGTTTGTCAACACTTTTTTCACATGTTTTTCCATTCGTTTTTCCATTCGCTGCTATTTTAACAATGCTACTGTTTCCCTTGCGATCGCAAGCTCTTCATTGGTCGGAACGACCATCACTTTTACCTTACTATCGGCGGTCGATACTACCTTTTCCTCACTGCGGATCGCATTCTCTTTCTGATCGATCTCCACACCGAGATATCCAAGATAACTGCAGATATATTCACGCATGATATTGTTATTTTCACCAAGTCCGGCCGTAAATACAATGGCATCCACACCATTCATCGCTGCCGTATAAGCGCCTATATATTTCGCCACACGATATCCAAATACATCCTGTGCCATCTGCGCTCTCTCATTTCCCTTTTCTGCCGCATCTTCCAGATCACGGAAATCGCTCGATACCCCCGACAGGCCATATACTCCGGACTCTTTGTTCAAATAGGTCATCATTTCTTCCAAAGATTTATCCATGCTATGTGCGAGGTACTCGATGATGGCAGGATCGATATCGCCACTTCTTGTGCCCATCACAAGACCCTCCAGAGGTGTCAGTCCCATACTGGTATCTACGGATCTTCCATTTTTTACAGCAGTGACACTCGCACCGTTTCCGAGATGGCAGACGATGACTTTTGAATTGTCAGGATCAATGCCCAACAACTCGATCGCACGCTTGGAAACAAAACTGTGACTGGTTCCGTGGAAACCATAGCGGCGCACTTTATATTTCTCATAGCACTCATATGGCAGCCCGTACATATATGCTACCGGTTCCATCGTCTGATGGAATGCCGTATCAAAAACCGCTGTGTTCGGAACCCCCGGCATGATCGCCTGGCAGGCACGGATCCCGATCAGGTTTGCCGGATTATGTAATGGGGCAAGCGGGTTACACTCTTCGATCGCTGCCATTACTTCCTCGTCGATCACAACAGATGAAGCAAATTTCTCTCCGCCGTGTACGACACGGTGTCCAATGGCATCAATCTCCGAAAGGTCGCGGATCACACCATATTTTTCATCGGTCAGTTCTTTTAACACCATTTTCACTGCCACTTCATGATCCGGCATATCTTTCTGGATCACGATCTTTTCCCCACCCGCCGGCGTATGGTTCAGTCTTCCATCTATTCCGATCCTCTCACAGATACCAACAGCCAGCGCTTTTTCTGTCTCTGAATCGATCAGCTGGTACTTCAGGGAGGAACTTCCACAATTGATCACTAATACTTTCATTTTGTATCCTTCTTTCCACTATATTTATGAGGGGCCGCATATACCGCCTG
Organism: Lachnospiraceae bacterium; assembly: GCA_021770615.1. Next base: position 86,687 of record JAETQR010000001.1, read on the forward strand.
CCTGCCTCTTTCTCAGTTCATACCAGAATATTATACAACTGCGGTATTCAAATGTCAATCCGGCCTGGCTTGAGTTTCCTCATTTTTTTCGTGCACCTTTCCAAATATTATATACGATTTCCCACATTTTTATTTTACCATCTGAAATGACTGTTTTATGCTTAATACATTTTTGCCATCCATGTATTTATATGAAATATCATCCACACTGTTTTTAACTATAAATATACCGAGACCTCCTGGTTTGCGTTGCTGCGTAGGAAGGGTCGTATCCGGATCTTCCCTTTCAAGCGGATTATATGGTATTCCGTGATCTGTGAATGTAATGACTGCTGCCAGCCTCTTTTCCCGGATCACTTCCAGCCTGACTGTCACTTCTCCCGTCCCCTGCGGATAAGCATAAGAAGCAATATTGCTAAACAGTTCGTCAATGACCATATCCAACAGCATCATCGTTTTATACGGACACCTGTATCTGCCGAGCCTGCCGTTTATAAAACCCGTTACTTTATCCATGCTGCCCGGCTCTGCCGCTACCGTAATCTCATGCTTATTTTTCCGGTCACATGGATCTATGTTTAGCACGTCCTTTTTCATATAATAAAAAGAGAGCATCGTTATGTCGTCAAACTGAGGGGCATCACCGGCAAACTCATCAATATCCTTTTTTAATGAGGCCACTGTCTCCTGTGGATCCATATCCGTAGTTTTTGCTAATACCGACAGCATCCTGTTTGTTCCATACAACTCATTTGACACATTTGTCGCCTCGGCAACTCCATCTGTATACAAAAACAGCCGGTCTCCCGGTTTTAACCTCAGTTCATGTTCTTTATAGGAAACACCCTCTAGTCCGCCCATGACAAACCCATGATCTTCTTTCACCAGCTCATACGCTCCACCAGCATGCATGACAGCCGCATATTCATGCCCCGCATTGATATAGGTCATATGCCCTGTCGATATCGTCAGTACGCCGAGCCATACGGTTACGAACATACCCGCATCATTGTTCTCACACAGTTGATCATTGACTTTCTCCGCAATTTCCCCGGCTGCAATACCGCTAAGGGCAGAGTTCTTCAACAGAGTTTTTGCGATAACCATGAAAAGGGCAGCCGGAACTCCTTTTCCTGACACATCGGCCATCACCATCACAAGATGGTCCTTATCAGTCAGAAAATAATCATAAAAATCACCGCCCACCTCCTTTGCCGGCATCATTGTAGCATATATCCCAAATTCATCTCTGCCGGGGAAAGCAGGAAAGATACATGGCAGCATGTCCTTCTGGATTTTTGCCGCAATGTTTAACTCCGTCCCGATCCTCTCTTTTTCGGCGGTGACAACAGTAAGGTTGGTTATATAACTGGTTATATCTGTCTCCATGCGGGCGATCGCTTGGGCCAGGATTCCGATTTCATCCTTATTTTTGATCTGGCCAAGAAAACTTTCCGTATGTGCGGAGCCCTCTTCACTGCTCTCCCGCTCAACAAAGTTCTTTGCCTCTTTTGTAATATGGAGTACAGGTTTGATCATGACCCTGTAGGTATAAAGTACATATATGACCGAACAAAACACTACGACGATCAGCGTCACTGCCAACACAACGAAAACATAATGTCTCCTTGCCTGCAGCAGTGTACTCATAGCTTTCTCGACACTGAGCATCGCTACGATTTTACCCTGCGAATCATATACAGGGACTGCCGCTGTCGTATGCGGCCCAAATTTCTCCGAATACGAATAAAAATAATTATTCACCCTCTCCCCGGTTGTCATGATCGTTTTTACGGAATCCGCATATTCCTCGCGGATATCCTTAGATACGTCCAGCAGTTGATAAGGAGGTATCCCACTGTCCGGGCTACTGGCATCAAATACATATGTCAGCGTCCTGTAATCACTTTTATCAACTGCGGCAACATATATATACCTTGCCTCCATTGTAAGAAGAAGACTGTCAAGTTTTTCCTTCGTCTCTTTATAAACTGTGTCTTTTCTGCCTGTTTCAAGATATTTTGTGATACGGTCACCGTCCACATATCCACGCGCCGTACATGCAATATCATACGCCATGTCATTATACTGTTTTTCAAGCACTGCCGTAAATTCCCAATATCCGATCAGGCAGGCTAACGAACAGATCACCGCTGCCACGATCAGCAGGCTGGATGTAAATTTAACGGTCAAACCAGGAGATATTTTCTTCATATGTCATCCACACTCTCTATGCATTTACTGAAAAAATCTATTTTTTCTCTGCTGTCAAGGAGCTTGACCGGCTTATCCTGGCCCATCTCCACTCCTTTTCTTTCCATATATTTTCTGTACCTTCCAAAACTTTCTGATCTTATACGGCAGGAAACAGCCTTTATAAGTTCCCCATTGCATCTGCAGTCCATATAGTCCAGGTTATACTGCTGCATGCAGTTGTCAAATGATATGCGATTCCCGCCGGCATGTTCCGCCTCATATAGAAAAACATAGCGCCCTCTTCCCCCCACAATTTCACCATATATACACCACTGAACAAATCCCAGCCCGTTTTCTGCCGAAAATTTATGCACAGCATTTTCCATCTGTTCCGTGTTCGTCTTCTCTCCGGCAAGGTTCATAAACTGATTATTCCTATAACAATAGCGGACAATGGGGCTCTCTCCGCAAAAACCGGTGATCTCGATGACATCACCGAGCAGATAACGGTAGAAACCTGACAGGTTCGTGATAACAAGCTCATATCTGTGCCGGCATAGCACGGTGGAAATATCTTTTACAGGACAACTCTTTTTCTCATCTTCATCTAACGGGATGAACTCAAAAAAACAGGCCTGTGGTATCAGTATATATTCGTCACGCCGGTTAAGTCCGTTCGCAATGCCAAGAAGCCCCTCCGATGAGGCATACACAAAATAGTGAACCGGCACATTTTGGAGATACCGATAAAACTTTTCGTTGTACTGGTAAAAAGAATTTCCTCCGATCACGATCACATACCGGATATGATTCCATATTTTCTTGAACATATCAAGTGAAAGCCCGGACTTATCAAGCGCCCTGAGTTCCTTTGCCCTTTCAGGCAGCGGTCTGATATAGGGCTTTAGTTTCTGTCTCCATTTCCCATATGGCAGAAGCTCCTTACTGACCGTACCGTGTTCTATATCGTCAAGCAGCATATCCCAGTTCTTCTCTATGTACTCAAACATATTGATGATGCGGTGTACAAATACACTGTGTATGCCTGTCACATTTTTTTCAGCAAGGGCAAATCTTGCTTTTGCATACATTAGATCCAGCCTGTCATCCGGAAATAGCACCTCCGCCGGAGACGTATAATTGTCAAATGGGAATTCCCCTTCCGCAAGCATCTCATGATATACTGCGCTTGATCGTATCCCCGCAGGCAAACCATGGATCTCCTTTTTTCTGAATTCTCCGATCTGGAATATCCTTCTGTGGATCTTCTCCGGAGACTGTCCGGTATAATACTCATTGATCATTCCATAGACCGCATCACAGGCAAATGTTCCATATACTCTGCTAGCATCGCGCGATACAGGAACAAGCTTTGCCTTTCCCGTATTGCCTGAACTTACTGAATAGTAGCTGCATTTCTTCCCAGTCGGAATACCCTGCTCAATATATGACCTGTAATCCTCATAAACCGTGATAGGAACCTTCGTCTGATAATCACTGACAGAACCGATCCTGCAAAAATCATATTCTTTCCCAAACGGCGTATCCTTACCGGCATGAATCACTTCTCTTAAAAGATCCCTCTGGCATTTTACTGCCTGCATCGTGTCAAGCCGGAACCTGTGAAGCGCTTTCCTTCCCCTGCCATCATAATCATACATATATGCTCCCCTCACGATCTTTTTATTATATGATTGTTAAGATATCTGCAAATCCTGTTATCTCAAACACTTCCATCACGATATCATTGACATGGCGGATCTCCATCCCGCCCTGCCGTTCCATCGTCTTCTGCATAAACAGCAGGACACGCAGTCCGGCGCTTGATATATACTCAAGCTTCTCCATATCCACAATAAGTTTGCTGTAATGCGTGATATTACCATCCAAATGCTCCTCAAGTAAAGGCGATGTAGATGTATCCAGGCGTCCCTCAAGATACAGAACCGTACATCCATCTTCCTCTCTTTGCGTGATCGTCACTTTGCTCCCTCCATTTCCGGCTGTATCTGCTGGCGTCTCACAAGCTCAGCAAAAAAGCCATTCCGTGATACAAGTTCTTCATAGTTTCCATCTTCTATGATCTTTCCATTATCCAATACCAGGATCCGGTCACACTCTCGGATCGTCGACAGGCGGTGTGCAATAACGATCCGTGTGCACTTCATCCTGTTCAGGGAATCAGACACCTGCTTCTGCGTAATATTGTCCAACGCCGACGTGGCCTCGTCAAGAAACAGCAGCTTAGGCTTTGGTGCTACCGCTCTTGCGATCATCAGCCTCTGCTTCTGTCCTCCCGAAATCCCCCCGTTTCCCTCGCTCAATACAGTGTGCATCCCCATTGGCATCGCCCGTATATCCTCATCGATCCCCGCGATGGCGGCAGCCTCCCATGTCTCTTCCATCGTAAGCTGTGGCGCCGAAACAGTTATATTTGAGTAGATACTGCCACTGAACAGCTTTCCATTCTGCATAACGACACCAATCTGCCTGTGAAGGCTTTTCGGATCCAGTTTTGATACATCTTTTCCGTCATAATAGATAGCACCTGTATCCGGCGTTTCAAATCCAAGAAGAAGCCGGAGCAGCGTCGATTTCCCACACCCGGTCTGACCGACAACCGCCACATACTGGCCGGACTTTATTTTTAAACTCAGGTCATCAAGGATCTTAGGCCCGTCTTTTGTATAACGGAACGTTACATTGTTTATGTCCACGTTCCCGGAAACGGACTTTATGATTTCCTTTTCCGAACCGATCTGAGGGCGCGATTTCATGATTGGCTCTGCCAATTCAAAGATCGGACGCACAGTTGAGAGCGCTGATATCGCTGACGTCAGTGCAAGGATCGCAGAACTCACCATTCCAAAAGCGGTGTTGAATGCAACATATTGCGCCACCTGTACACTGCTCCCAAGACATACGGCATAGATCAGTAAATTTCCAAATATAGTGATCGAAGGTGCGATCGCATTCTGCATCTTCAAAAACAGCGGTGGATTATATGAGGCATCGGCCTCTTCCCTGTACTTGTTCGCCCACTGTACAAAAGCGCGGTTCTCACTCCCCGATACCTTTATCTTCTGAATACCGCTCAAGAGCGAAAACACAATACTCTGCACTTTAGCACCTGCATGCAGTTTCTTTCTCAGATATACGATCTGCCCGAACATTCCGAGTACCGCCACCGCAAGCTGTACCACAAGGATGAAAACGGACGGAAGCACAAGACTTCTTTCTATCCCGAATATCTGAATTATGTATATGACCGAAAATAATGCCGTTATTCCGGTACCCAGGATGCTATTACAAAGAACTTCGCATATACTGCTCAGGCAGATGGCCCTCTCTGTCAGTTCCCCGGCGCTGAATGATTTAAAAAACTCTGCCGGAAGGTTCAGGAGACGGTGAAAAATGGCCGATGACACAGAAAATTCCATCTTGTACTGAATTCCGTTTATCAACATACATTTTACAGCCTCAAACAAAAAGACTGAAACCGCTGTCCCGGCTAACAATCCGCCGACAGAATAGACAAGCACCATCTGGCCCGACGGTATGATCTGCGAGAATATCATCTGCGTCATAGCCGGTGTGATCGCTCCGAGAAGGGCAACCATAAATCCCGCCATGGTTAGTTTCCATTTGTCCCTGGAGGACACACTTTTCCAAAGAAACGCTATGATGTCCCTTGGGGTCAGTTCTTTTGATGAAAGCGGGGGATAAAAACAGAATGCATCTCTCTGGATATGTTTTGCACTGCGTTTATCGACTTTCACCGGTCCACCGTCCGGAAGTTCATAATAAAGCCTTCCCCACCGGTCCGGCACAATGGCAATCATCTGTCCGTCCTCAAGTACGGCGAGCACAGGTGTATCCATATGTTTCCACCACTCACCGGAAAGCGCAATGCACCTGTGCATAAGCCCCGCTGAATTCTGTAGCAGCGCAAGCTGCTTTTCCACTGTGTCTGCCTCTTTTACCAGATCCTCCTCTATATGGTAGTAATTGCATATTTTTATAAGTGCGTTTCTGCTGTCTCCACCATACTCTTCTGTAAATGTCTTGTCCGGCCTTCCATCAATGACAGATGCCAGCGACCAGTATGCATGTGCAACGCTTTTTTTCTCTGTGGCACTCCTCTGCCTCAACTGTGTGTCAAACCATCCCATACAAATTCACCTGCCTATCCTGTCGTTATCAGTTTCGTGTACACGCCGCCTTTTTTCATCAATTCCTCATGAGTTCCCTGCTCAATCGCCTCTCCGTGGTCAAGCACGATGATCTGTGAACAATCACGTATTGTTGATAACCGGTGCGCAATAACTATATTTGTAATTCCCCGCTGCCATATTGACTCCATGATCGCATATTCTGTTCTGGCATCAAGTGCAGATGTAGCTTCGTCCAGGATCGCGATCGTAGGATCCTGTGCAAGCACTCTTGCGATCTCAAACCGCTGGCGCTGTCCGCCTGAAAAATCACGCCCGCCTTCCTGCATGCCATACTCATACCCGCCCGGGCGCCGCATGACGTCCTGGTGGATCTGCGCATCCTTTGCCGCAAGGATCATTTCGTAATCCTCAATACTCTTATCCCAGAGTTTTATATTATTTCCGATACTGTCCTCAAATACCGTAATATCCTGATCCACCATGGAAAGGGAACCGTGAAATACCTCATCAGGAATCTGGTTCCTCGGTTTCCCATCAAACAGGATTTCGCCCTCCCACGGTTCATACAGGCCACAGAGAAGTTTTGCTATGGTAGATTTTCCACATGCTGAGGCCCCCACCAGTGCAACCCGTTCGCCGGGCTCTATCGTAAGGCTGAAATCCTTTAAGAGCGGAGGCGCAAGTTTTGAATACCCAAACGTCACATTTTTTATCTCTATTCTTCCCGTCAGTTTTTCATAATTTTTGTTTTCTTCCAGTACGACCTCTGATGCACATGTATCCTCTTTATAATTCATGACATCATCGATGCGTTCCATGGATGTCCTCATCTCCTGTATACTCTGCCCGGCATCAAGCAGCCCTTCAACCGGGGCCATAAACTGGGCCATAAATGACTGGAAGGCCAGAAGCATACCCGCTGAAAACATTCCTTTCATGATCAGATATGCGCCGAGAACAAGTATTACGACATCCGATAATTCCTGTACCAGAACCGGCATCCCGCCGATAAAACGCTGCTGTTTCAATTCGTCGACTTTTGCGTTATGTGACATCGCCTGATATCCTGCCCACTGCCCAAAATATCCCTGTTCCGCCCCCGACGCCTTGATCGTCTCGATCATATCGATCCCGGCAAGTGTCGAGGCATTCAGCTTTGCCTCATACTGCATCCGTATCCTTGTCGTCTGAACCCTTCTTGAAGATATGAGCCGTGCCAGGACCAGATTAGCTGCGACCGCCGCAAATCCTGCCACAGTCAGGGGAATACTGTACCTCAGCATGATAAAAGCATAAAATACTAATAGGGAGATATTTACAAATATAGGCGCCATCTTTGACACCAACGTCTCCGCCACACTGTTATTCAGCCTCTGGCGCCCCGACAGATCCCCTGCCATGCGCTGAGCATAAAAATTCATCGGCAGCTTAAGCATATGCCTGAAAAAGGATACATTGGAAACCATCGCAAGCTTTCCTTTTATCTTATACAGGTACACTTCATTCATGATCCCAAGCAGCAGCCGGATTGAAGCGATAAGAAAAAGGCTTGCCAGGAAACCAAACGTCCATGCACGGTTCTTTCCGACAAGAAGCCTGTCCGCAAATATCCGCTCATACACAGGCGTCACCATTCCGACAAACGATATGAGGACTGCTGTCAGCATCACAAATAAAAGCTGCATCTTAGCCCCTCTGAGACGGCGGTGCAAAAATGAAAATATACTCGCCTTCTTTCCCTCCCTGACAAAATTCTTTCCTGGTTTAAATCCCATACAGATCCCAGTATAAGAACGCTTGAACTCTTCTTTCGTTACCCGGACAGTCCCTCGTGCAGGGTCGTTTATGATCGCATATTTGCCGGAAAATCCACACAGCACTACAAAATGGTTAAAGTTCCAGTGGATCACGGCCGGAAATGCCACCTTATCTTCAAGCGTCTCCGCACGATAGCTCCATGCCCTGCTCTCAAGTCCATACTTTCTGGCGGCTTTTAAAATATTGGCGGCATTACTGCCATCCCGGGATACTCCACAATCCTCACGCACCTGTTCAAGAGGAATCCACTTTTTGTAATAAGCAAGTACCATGGCAAGACTTGCAGCACCACATTCCAGGGCCTCCATCTGCATGATCACGGGAACTCTGACTGCTCGTTTTTTATTCATGATGTTTCCTCCCTTATTGTATCATGTACGTGATCGGTTTTACCTCATCGGTGGTTATGACGATGGATGCCAGCATATCCTCGTCAAAAACCGTATCCGTATCTATAACAACCTCATAACTATAGTCCTCCGTGAGCAGATTCTCAAAAATCCAATCCGAATGGATACTTTCTTTCAGTTCTGCCTTTGAAAACGGCTGGCTGCTGACGGAAGACACATACCCTGACACCCGTGTACCGTCGGGCAGAACACCACTTATCTTACAATTTTCCAGTGACAGGTTATCCGCACCGGAGGGCATATAACAGAAGATCTTTCCCTGACTGCCGGTACACCCCCTTACCTCAAGAGTTTCGGGAAGGGTCCCGGTAATACCCCAGATCACTGCCGTAAACATAAAAATGATCAATGCCGTAAGCACGATCCATATACCGGGTCCTGATGACTTGATATACGCATCGAGCTGCTCCGGCGACTCTGCATGATCAAGGCTCTCTTTTTGAAATATACGGTTCTGTCCCATAAGACTCTCCTTTCCTGATCATATGTGATGATAGAGAGAAGAGAAAACTGAAAAAGCGGTTTCTCTTCTCTCCGACAAGGGAACCCATTCATTCCCATGCCTCACACAGACTAATGTTAATTATATAAGCCGAGCAAAATACAGCCGCCGTCGTCACCGATTTCTCCAAAAACTGTACATCCGGCATTGGTTATAAAGCATCCTGCACTCACTCCGCCTGCAACTTCCGCAAGATCGTCTTCCTGTACCTCGCCTTCTTTTCTTTCTCCTGTAAGCTCCTTAAAATCATCCTCGGTGATCTCGTAGCCGAATTTCTTTCCGATGCGTATGAGCTCTTTTTTAACCTCTTCCGGCTCCATTTCCCTTGCCTTGTCATTCGCCGCAACAAGCTCATCTTTCATTTCCTGATTGCTCTCTGCCTCTGTATAAAATTTCTTTAACTGGTTCATACTTTTTGTCCTCCTTTTATTATTTTTAATTGAACCTTTTCGTTCCATTGCGCCAACACCTCCGGTGACACCTTCCAATGGACATTCATTGTCATGTCACCGACGCCTAGGTATTTTATTGCCCACAAATATACTATTATCGTTATCATCGATTTCTCCAAAAATCGTACATCCGGCATTGGTCATAAAGCATCCTGCATTCACTCCGCCTGCAACTCCCGCAAGATCATCTTCCTGTACCTCGCCTTCTTTTCTTTCTGCCATCAGTTCCTTAAAATCATCCTCGGTGATCTCATAGCCAAATTTCTTTCCGATGCGTATGAGCTCTTTTCTAACCTCAGCCGGCTTCATTTCTCCTGCTTTCTCATTTGCCGCAATCAGTTCATCCTTCATTTCCTGATTGTTCTCTGCCTCTGTGTAAAATTTCTTTAACTGGTTCATACTTTTTGTCCTCCATTAGCTAGTATCTTTTCGTTCCATCTTTTGTACCCCGCCTGGTAGCATCCGGTCGGTGTATAAAACCATATACATCCATTCCCACTCCGATGATATCCGTTGGACTAAGATCAGCACCTCCGGCGACACCTTCCAGCTGCCCGCTATCAAGCCCCTGATCTGCAAAATCTTCTTTTTTGAGTTCGATCCCGAACTCTTTCTCAAACTTTTGCAGTTCTTTTCCTGCCTCCTGCTCTGGAACATCACCAAGCTTGCGGAATCTCTCCCTGGCCTCTTCGTTCTCTTTGAGTAGTTTTATCAAAGCCTCTTTACTGTCCATGCTCTCACCTCCTTTCTGCCTGTTCTACGGTTTCTTTTATTTTATTTTCATAACCGCCATTAAAAAAAGTACATAGTACCGGTGAATGCCCGTACAGCCCATAGCCCCCAAGCAGGCTCATAGCCCGGCATCCGCCCTGACACTGATTCCTGTATGTACACCCTGCACAATCTTTATTCCTGCCAAGGATTTCTCTTGTTTTCATGCCTGCGATCCGGAAAAATGCATTGTCTCCCCCTCCATAGACCTGACTGAGTGTTTCTGTTTTAAGATCCGGCATATGCTGTTCAACCTCCGAATCTGTCATGGATGCACACGGTAAAAGCCTGCCATGTGGAAGAAGATAAGGATTAAAACGGCATGTAGCACAACAGAGGTCATCTCCAATCCCCGAAGACGTGTTCCTTACATACGGTGAATGCCACTTGTCCGGATCATGCGCAGGGCACGCAAAAAATCCGTCAAGCTGTATTGAGAACGGCGCTCCATCTTTTACATATGTATGGATGACCTTGAGATACGCATCATACAGTTCCTCGGTTTCAACCGTCCTGCGCCCCTCTTTCCTCCACTCACCGGCCTCATAAATAAGTGAAGTCTTCCAGTAATCCACTCCAAGGCTTTTTAATAATTCATACGTCTGGGGGAGGCAATCTATATTGCCATCATAGACGGCCGTCTCGATCATAACCGGAAATCCGTGTTCTTTCAGCATCTTTATGACGCTGGTGACTTTTTCTCCGGCGCCTTTTTTGGCTCTCAGCCAGTCGTGTCCGTCGACGCCGTCAAAACTGATCACAAAACCCGGTCGAAGCCCCATCCTCTGAAAACGCTGTGCCGTCTGCTCTGTCAAAAGCATCCCGTTTGTGTAAATTTGGGACACAGCAATACTCTTTTGGGAAAACGCTTCCATGATCGTCCAGATATCGTCACGCACAAATGGTTCACCACCTGTTACCGAGACCGCCGTCACTCCCGCCATATCCATCTGATCAATGACTTTCAGGCACTCTTTCGTTGACATATCCTTATACTTATAATGAGGGGCACTCATATAACAGTGACGACATCTTAGATTACACCTGCCCGTAACCGACCAGTGTATACTCCTGATAAAATAATTATCAGCTCTTCTGTATTTCTGCGCTCTGTCTATCTTATCCTGGTCCTGCAGGAATTGCACAATTCCTTTTTTATGCAGCAGATCCAGCCTCTCTTTTTGTTCTTTTGTCAGATACACAACAGAAAAATCAATCATTCCGCTGCACATTTCCAACAGTAAAAAGGTTTTCCGGTCTAAAATCTCCGTGCGTCCGTTTATCCGGTTGGCAAGCACATACTCATGATCTTTGTATCCCCGCAGTACATAATCTTCCGACAGCTTGACATATTTCACGATCGTTTTCCCCCTTTGTGCTTAGTAATTTTTAAATCTAAAGACATTATATCGTTTCTGTACGATAAATAAGTGCGCCGTAAGCGCACTTATTTATCGTTTCTGTTTGCATTTGTCAAGTATTTTTTTATCTTTCTTATTAAATTTTTTATCAAATGATAATATCACGAAGAAAAGGGGACTGATGAGAGATCAATAATCTGAAACAGGGGAAGATATGACTCGCGCAAATCATATCTTCCCCTGAAAATTTCTCCAAAGGTCCGACCGTAGCTCCTGGTTTCCAAAAAACAATTACGCAACAAAAAATATTCCGATGGAACCGGGCCCTGTGTGTACGCCGATGACCGGGTCAAGCGTATGCAGGATCACTCTCTTTACCTGATCGGAAGTCCTGAGCCTGTCCGCTACATATTTTGCATCCTCATAGCAGTCCCCATGGCTGATGAATACCGTCTGTGGCTGTGAAATATCACGCAGGGCGCGCTTTACAATCTCATCCAGCGACTTTTTGCGCCCGCGCACTTTCGCCTCCTGGCTGAGTACCCCGCCCCGGCTCATGCGCAGAAGAACTTTGATCTGCAGGACTGTCCCGACCAGCGACGTGACAGACGAGGCTCTTCCACTGCGTTTTAAATGCTTCAGATCGTCCACGGTAAAAATCGTAGTTACCTTCCAGCGGCACTGGTTGCACCAGTCATAGACCTGTTCGATGCTCTTATCTTTTTTCTGCATCCTCACAGCGCCATAAATAAGCAGTCCCTCTCCGAGAGCCACACAGAGACTGTCTACGGCATAAATATTCCGCTCCGGATATTCCCCCCGCAGCTTGTGCAGCGCACTTTCTACTGCATGATAGGTTCCGCTCAGTTTTGATGACAGACCAATATATAAAAGATCCTTTCCTGCCTCCAGAACAGGTTTTGCCATTTCATATGCCTCATTCACATTTACCATCGAGGTAGTGACATTCCTTCCCTGTCTCAGATACCAGTAGATCTCCTGAAATGTCTCATCTCCGTTTTCTTCGTATCCCGGATACTCCCTGTCTCCGGCCAGATATTTTAATGACAGAACATGGATCCCGTATTTCTGAATATATTTATAAGGCAGGTTTGATGTTGAATCCGTCAGGATCGCAAATGTATCATTCATGGAAATCCTCCTCATTTCATACGCTTGCGCATAAATGCTTTCGTTCTTATTTGTCTGCATAAGAAGGAATTTTTATTCATAAATTTTACAAATACCTCCCGGAGGCTCTCCATGCTGATCCTGTTCTTTCTCCTTCTTTTCATCCTCCTTCTCTTTCCTGATGCTGCCGCCGAAGGCGGAAAAAATGGCCTGATCCTGTGGGCTACTGTTCTCGTCCCCTCTCTTCTTCCGTTTTCTGTCCTCACTTCGCTGATCCGCACTTATATGCAGGGAAAACCATTCAAATATTTTCTCATCGCCGCGGGCGTCCTGTCCGGCTATCCGATCGGCGCCAAAATAGCAGCTGAACTTTATAGGGACGGCGCCCTATCTCACAAAAAAGCGCTTTTTTTTGCCGGATGTACCAACAATCCGAGTCCGATGTTTGTTATTTTCTTTGTGGCCGGAAATCTTCTTCATCTTTCTTCCGGCGCTTACGTCTTTTACCTGTTTGTTCTCCTCTCATCCTTTTTGGGAAGCCTTGTTTTCGTCCTCATTATGCCGCAGCGAAAAAATTCCGATCCAAACCCAAAAGTTACAGAACAAAATGGCCTTCCACATCCGGTCTGTGCCCCGGTTTCCCACATTTCGTTTTCCGAAACGATCGACGCTGAAATTTCCTCTTCTGTCCTCCTTATGCTTAAGATCGGTGGATACATCCTGCTTTTTTCCGTCTTTGCCACGCTGATCAAAGATCTTTCTTTCATTCCATCCACATTGAAGCTTCCATTTTGCGGACTGTTGGAAATCACTACCGGGAATGCGGTGATCTGCCAGAGCTCCCTCCCTGCCTCCATAAAAAAAATCCTGTCCCTTGCCTTCACTACTTTTGGGGGGCTCTCCGCCGCTGCCCAGACAAATAGTGTTCTGCAAAAAACAGGATTATCAATCTTTTATTATATTGTGATGAAACTGATCAGCAGTATCTTTGCTGTACTGTTCGCTGTTTTATTTCTTATATGACCGGATGCTTTATACAAACCAGACTCACTGCGCGCTGTTTTCTTCCTCTGCCCCCTGATCGGCCTCAGGCTCTTCCTCCGGAATCTTTCCCTCGATCTGGTCTTTTAACTCCGCGCGGTTATTTTTTATGACCTCGATATCCTTTTTCAAGGCGCTGATCAGCATCGTGGACTTACTCTCCAACTCCCTGAGAGACGTCTCGATATTTCTTCCCGCCTCCCCGAGCAGATCACTTGTATAATAAAGCGCTGATGTGCGCACCTGATCGCTCTCACCTACTGCCTGGCTGATGATCTGCTGTGCCTGTGCCTCTGCCTGCTTCACGATCTGCTCCGCCTGCGCATAAGCAGTCTGAACAAGCTCATTCTGGTCTAAAAGCTGTCTCGTCTGTACCTCTGCCTGATTCATGATCTTCTGCGCCTGTGCTTCTGCCTCGCTGATGATACCATCCCTGTTATTTATGATCTTCTGATATCTCTTGATCTCTTCCGGCGCACACATACGGAGTGCATCCAAAAGATCATAGAGCTCGTCCTTTGAGACAGTAACTTTATTCGGATATAATTTCGATGGCTTGCAATTTTCCACATACTCATAGATTTCATCGATTGCTTTTTCTATTCTTGATGGGTTCATAAGTAATTACCTGTTCCTTTCTATGTTCCTTATTTCACTCTTAAGAATACATGCTTATTTGTCTTATATTCTTTTATTTTTATGAGCTCATATACTTCTTCATCGACATAATCTACCTGTGTACGAAGCGCCGACTCAATGATTACCATAGTGCCTTCCCTTACGATGCCTGAGTGTGCGATCAGATCTGCGATCTTTGGTTCAAATTCTTTGTCATACGGAGGATCAGCATAGATGATATCAAAAACCTGTCCCGTTTTCTCTAATTTTGATATCGCATATGTGACTTCTACCGGCAGCACCACAGCATCTTCTGTAAGTCTCGTCTTCGCCAGATTTGCCCGGATACACTTTAACGGTTCTTTTCCAAATTCTACCAAATACGCTTTTTTCGCCCCTCTGCTCAGTGCCTCGATCCCGATCGCCCCGCTTCCACTGAACAAATCGAGAAATATACTGCCCGGCACATCATCCTGTATGATATTAAAGAGCGTCTCTTTGATCCTGTCCGTCGTAGGTCTCGTATCTTTTCCCTCCGGAGCTGTCAGCGGCAGCCTTCTCGCTTTTCCCGCAATAACACGCATGACGTTCCTCCATTCGCACACATCTTTTCCTCTTATTGTATACGAAAACGTTTAACTTTTCAACTGTTTTATTTGCGGAATTTGTGGGGATGGTATCTTAGGTTCTATATTTCAGGTTCCGTATTTCAAGGAGCGAAGATCCCCCTCACATGGGCACTCGCGTTATTTAAGCACGTAGTGGTATGGATGTTGAAAATACCAACATCTCATACCAACGCGCTTAAAACCCATGTGAGGGGGATCTTCGCTCCTTGAAATACTGGATTTCTGATAATGATGGGAAAGAGCCATCATCCATTTTAGAACCATCATCAAAATTATTTTTATAAAAAAGCTTGGCAATAGGTGAAAAAAATAATAGATGAGCAGCATTATGCACAATGGAGCTGAGACTCAGGGAATCGTGGAAGCCTTTGCTGAACACGATTCCCATGATATGAGGCTCAGCGGAATGTTTCGTGCATTCAGCTGCTCATCTATTATTTTTTTCATCTATTTCCAAGCCCTTTTATAAAGAAACCTTCCCCATATACTGCTCCAGTTTTCCCATCAGCCTCCTGTTTTTTGCGTAAAACCGGCTGACCTCATCAAAGCCATAATTCCTTGCCTCTTCACTGGCAGCGGTGAGAAGTTTGGAATCCTCATAAATATCTGCGAGTTTAAACAGCTTATCCCCACTCTGCATAACGCCAAAAAAGTCTCCCTGCCCCCTTAATTTCAAATCTTCTCTTGCAATATGGAACCCGTCATTGGAGCCGGCGAGGATGGAAAGGCGCTCCTTCCCCTCCTTCGTGTCCGTACCATACATAAGGATACAATACGACTGGTCTTTTCCCCGTCCGACACGTCCCCGCAGCTGATGGAGCTGGGCGAGGCCGAACCGTTCCGCATTTTCGATCATCATCACTGTGGCATTTGGCACATCGATCCCTACCTCGATCACCGTAGTCGATACGAGTATGTCCGTATCCCCTCTGACAAAGCGTTCCATGACCTCATTTTTTTCCTTTGCCTTCATTTTTCCATGCAGACGGTCAACTACTGCAATACCTTTAAAAATTTCACGCAGCTGTTCCGTATAGATCGTAACATTTTCAAGCCCGGTCTCCTCGTTTTCTTCGACCATCGGGCAAATGATATAGACCTGATGCCCCGCTTCGATCTGCTCTTTCATGAACCGGTAAGCATTCGGACGGTAATCCGTCCCCACCACGCAGTTTTTGATCGGAAGGCGGTCTGCCGGCAGTTCATCCATGACCGACAGATCCATATCCCCATATAGCACAAGGGCAAGTGTCCTTGGAATCGGCGTGGCGCTCATGGCAAGTACATGGGGCGCATCCCCTTTTTCCGCCAGCATCTCCCTCTGCCGCACGCCAAACCGGTGTTGCTCATCCGTTATAACAAGAGCAAGACTCTGGAATTCCACATTATCCTGAAGAACCGCATGGGTTCCCACCACGATATCCCACTCGCCGGATGAAAGTTTTTCCTTTCCCTCCCGTTTTTGTTTCGCAGTGAGCGCCCCGGTGAGGAGTCCCACCGCCACACCGAGTGGCTCTAACATCTCTTTTAAAGACGTATAATGCTGGGCTGCGAGAACTTCTGTGGGCACCATAAATGCGCCCTGTCCACCATTGCACACGACAAGATAAAGCGCCAACACCGCCACGATCGTCTTCCCGGATCCCACATCGCCCTGTACCAGACGGTTCATGACCGTCCCACCCGTCATATCCCGGACGATTTCCTGATATACCTTTTCCTGCGCTCCGGTCAGTTGGAACGGAAGAGCCGCTTTCAGGGCTTCGACCTCTTTTTTATTCTCCATAACATGCCGACTCACCTGATCATTTTGCAGCCGGATCGCATGAAGCGCCGCCTGATATAAAAACAATTCATCAAAGACAAGCCGTTTTCTCGCTTTGATAAATTCCACTCTGTTTTTCGGAAAATGAATATCCTGCACCGCCTTCCGGTATCCGACCAGGTTATATTTTTTCCGGATCTCGGGCGGCAGAAATTCTTTGATCTCCTCACATTCAGCCAGCGCCGCCTGCGCCGCCTTTGTCACCTGGTTATTTGTGAGTCCCGCTGTCAGTGGATAGATCGGGAGGAGTTTGCCCACATTTTTATAAAATTCATTTTTACTATATATTTTCGGCTGTTCTAAAACAATTTTCCCATTTGCTCTCCCGGTCTTTCCCCGGAGTATATACCTTGTCCCCATCTTCAGGCGGCCAAGCAGAAATGGCATATTGAACCACGTCACCTGCACTACACCTGTCTCATCCCCAAAAAAAGCAGTGAGCACCTTCATCCGGGACGTATTTTTTACCGATGGCTTCCGCCTGAGTACCCCTTCCACTGCCATAAGCTTTCCTTCCTCTAAGTCACGGACAGGTACGATATCGTGAAATTCATCATAATCCCTCGGATAGTGCTCTAAAAGATCTCCAATCTCCCATATATTTAATTTGTGGAAATGTTGCTCTGCCTTTTCTCCCACACCCTTTATTTTACGAATGCTATCGTTATATTTCATTTTTACCCTTCCTCACTGGAAACCATGGAAATCAAATTTTGGCGCTCGCAATTTATGGCAAACTGACAAAGTTTCGTACAGCAACGGGAATATTTCCTGATAAGGACCGGTATAACGCTATTTCGCTCCGGTAGAGCCAAACCCTCCCTCTCCGCGCACGGTATCACTGAGGCTGTCTGCTTCCTCGTAATGTGCAAAAAGGTATGGGGCAATGACCATCTGTGCCACACGTTCACCGTGTTCCACCACGATCGCTTCACCGGAATGATTATAGAGTGCTACCATGATCTCTCCCCGGTAATCCGAATCGATCACACCTACTTTATTGGCCGGTGCAAGTCCTTTTTTGCATGCCAGGCCGCTCCTTGCGTACACAAGCCCCACAAGCCCCACAGGAATGGCCATGGCGATCCCTGTATGGATAAACGCTGTCTCCCCGGCAGGAATCGTCACCGGCTCTTCCATACAGGCGTACAGATCCGCTCCCGCTGAAAACTCTGTCCCATACATGGGCACATGTGCATTTTTATCCAGTTTCGTATATGTTATTTTTACGGTATCCATATTATTTTCATTCCTTCCCGGATGCTGCATCAGCATCCCCCTTCTCACATATCATTTTCATGCTCCCAGTGAACGACTTCACCGGACGAAAGAGACTTTTTTACATCGATGATCCGCTGATTCTCCGAACCGCGAAAACGGATCTTCAGATTCTTTTTCTCCTCGACAAATCTTCCATCCACAAGAATGTCAATATAGGAAAGAAGCTCCCTCGTCACCCCGGATTCTTTGCACATCTGCCCGAGGATCTGCTGGTCAAACAGATACCCGGAATAACACCAGATATCCTTTTCTGGATAAGTTTGTTTTACTTCCCTTAAAAGCGGAAGCAATCCCTCCTGGTTCACCGGCTCAAACGGCTCGCCGCCGAGAACCGACAGGCCGGATACATAATCCGGCCGGAGATACTCTATGATCTGACGGATCTCCTTTTCCGTAAATGGTTTTCCATAGTTGAAATCCCATGTTTCTTCATTAAAACAATTTTTGCAGTGATGGGTACATCCGCTCACAAAGATCGAAACCCGGACTCCTAATCCGTTTGCCACATCATACTGCTTAATATCCGCATAATTCACATGCTGCTCCATTCCGCACCTTTTCGTGCATTTATGATAAAATAAGTTCGGATCAAATATGCAGAACCCTTGAATTGATTTCCTTTGTCTTTCCGACATTCCAGAAATTCTCGCCAAGGTATCCGCAGGTTCTCCTCGTCACATTCATTTTATTGTGGTCTTTATTCCCACAGTTCGGGCATTCCCACTCAAGATCGTCATTGATCGTGATTTCCCCGTCAAATCCGCACACATGGCAATAATCCGATTTGGTATTGAACTCTGCATATTGTATGTTATCATAGATAAATCTTACGATTTCCTCCAACGCAGGAAGATTTTGCTGCATATTCGGTATCTCCACGTAAGAGATCGCTCCCCCCGAAGAAATCGTCTGGAACTGGCTCTCAAATTCAAATTTAGTAAACGCATCAATTTTCTCACGCACATCTACATGATAAGAATTCGTATAGTACCCCTTATCCGTAATGTCTTCGATGACACCGTACTGCTCCTTATCGATCTCTGCAAAACGGTAACACAAAGATTCCGCAGGCGTTCCATAAAGTCCGAAACCAAGTCCTGTCTCTTCTTTCCATGTATCGGTCGCCCGGCGCAGCCGGTTCATGACCTTCAGGGCAAATTCACTTCCCTTTTCTGTCGTATGGCTCTCGCCTGTCATAAGTTTTGTCACCTCATACAGACCGATATAACCGAGTGAAATCGTCGAATATCCATCATGAAGGAGCGGATCGATCTTTTCTCCCTTTTCAAGCCTCGCAATGGCGCCATACTGCCAGTGGATCGGACTGACATCCGACGTCACTCCCTCCAGGGCATGATGCCTGCACATCAGAGCTTCAAAACAGAGGGACAGGCGTTCTTCTAAAAGCTGCCAAAAATATTCTTCATTTCCTTTGGCAACGATTCCGATCTGCGGAAGATTCAGGCTGACCACTCCCTGGTTAAACCGCCCCTCCCATTTATAATTGCCTTTCTCGTCCTGCCATGTGGAGAGAAAACTGCGGCATCCCATGCAGCTGAATACATTTCCCTCATAGTTTTCACGCATCTTCTTCGCAGAAATATAATCTGGATATAATCTTTTGGCCGAACATCTCACCGCAAGCTTCGTAATATAGTCGTATTTGCCTCCCTTAAGGCAGTTATGTTCATCCAGCACATAGATCAGTTTCGGAAATGCCGGCGTCACATAGACGCCTTTTTCATTTTTAATGCCTTCCAGTCTCTGACGGAGCACTTCCTCAATGATCCTTGCATTTTCCTCTATGTATTCATCGTCTTTATCAAGATTTAAAAAGAGTGTTACAAACGGAGACTGGCCATTTGTCGTCATGAGCGTATTGATCTGGTACTGGATCGTCTGGACTCCGGATCTGAGCTCATCTGTCACCCGCTCTTCCACCATTTTTTCAATGATCTCTTCCTCTGCAGAATCGCCAAACTTTTCCCGGTATCTTTCCCGGTATTTTTCCTCGCTTTTGCGCAGATATCTGCCAAGATGGCGGATATCCACTGACTGTCCGCCATACTGGCTGCTCGCCACAGCTGCGATCACCTGTGTCACGACCGTACAAGCGACCTGAAAGCTTTTGGGACTCTCGATCAGTTTCCCGTTCATCACTGTTCCGTTTTCAAGCATGTCCCCGATATTGATCAGACAGCAGTTAAAGATCGGCTGTACAAAATAATCCATATCATGAAAATGAAGCACTCCCTGTTCATGTGCCTTCACTATTTTTTCAGGAAGAAGAACACGTTTCGTAAGATCCTTTGACACCTCACCAGCGATCAGATCCCGCTGCGTGGAAGCGATATATGCATTTTTATTGGAATTTTCTTCCATTACGTCTTTGTTACTGTTCTGGATCAGGCTCATGATCGAGTCGTCCGTGGTGTTGGCCTTCCGTACCAGCTCTCTTGTATACCGGTATATGATATACGTTTTTGCCAGTACAAATTTACCCGCTGCCATCAGCTTCTGTTCGATCATATCCTGGATATCTTCTACCTGAACAGTCTCACGTCCCGTATTCTCTATGCTGGCTATAATCCCATCGATGTCATCTTCCGATACTTTTTCAAACTGTTCTACTTCTGCATTTGCTTTCCGGACTGCGACCAGAATTTTATTTCTGTCGTAATCCACCACCCGGCCATCTCTTTTTATTACCTTCACCTTTTCATTCCCTGCCTTCCTTTTTCTTCGCAGCGTACTGCTCATTGCCTACCTGAACAGTATAACACTTAGCGGGCAGGGTGTCTACCATATGTTGTAATTTTTTTGTTGTTTTTTCAATACGGGCACAATATCGTGTGGTTAGTCTAAAGGTGTAGAACCATGAAAAATGAGGGATTTTGACACCCTGATCCTAAATGTAAACAATATCCCCTCTTTTACTGGAATAATATTTCTCTTCCTTCCCTGTCATACCACGTATCCCCATTCGTCATGACATACTCCTCCCCCGAACGGATCGCATGGCAAAAATCCCGGATATCACGTAATCTTCTTTTAAAAGCCATACCACCTCCAAAAATACAAGTACTGTGGACATCCGATCCCGCTGTCATCGGAAGCCGATGCTTCTGGCTGTAAGCGATCGCCTTCCGATCAAACGCCGGATCATTGTGGCTTTTACTCAAATGGCTGGAATGCGTCGCATTGATTCCCTCCACACCGTGTACATACTCGGGAAACAAACGGATTTCCGGAATATATGGTTCCTCCCGGAACGGATGTGCATGGATCACCATGCCGCCTGCTTCATGAACCCATTCGTACTGCTCCCGGATCGTGGCATCCCTGATCTCCGGATGCCGGATCAGCCACGCCACATCGACACCATAGATCAAAAATTCCGTTCCCTGATAATTAGACTCGTATCCGAAAAAAACATCCAGTCCATTCGCATCTCCCCAGCGTTTTGCCTCTTCATAGCCTTTGGCATAGGCCCTGATCCACTGCTCCCACGGCAGACGGTCATCAATGCAGTGGTTCCCGTGCCAGTTGTGGTTTGTTACTATGATCCCGGTATAGCCGGCCTGTTTACACGCCTGTGCCATCTCCCTCCCGGAAGATGCGGCACAGGCGCTAGCTTCATTCGTATGAAGATGTGTCTCATATAAATAAGGGTATTCATGCAGCATTTTTATTCTCCGTTTCTAACAATTTCCACTTATTTAGCTCAATGACGCAGGACTAACCATGGTTCAAATTGGCGCCGTTGAGTTACGATACAAGCTTCCCCATGTCATACAGTTCATCCGGGCATATATCCTGCCCATCAGGCCATACAACAGTAAAACCATCTGTGGAAACCTGTTTAAAATATTCATAAGCTCTTAATTTCCCATACCAGTCACCTTTTATATATGGCTCAACATCAAAACTTTTTTTTTCGCCATTGTCAAATACGACTAATATCTGGTACTCGCAGATCGCTTCCACCTGAATTGCCGTTGGTCTCAACATGATAAAACACCTCCAATCTCTAACGCAATGGCTCAATCTTAAAGTATCCTTCTCCATTACTTAACAACTCCCAATTTGCTCTTAATTCATCTTCATGGATTGCAATCCATGCTAATAAAAGTTTAATCTGCTTATTAGGAAGATTCCCCTCTAAAATCTCTCCTTCTACGGTTACAACAACTTCAGCATCTCCATATAACGCATGGACATGCGGCTTATTATATTTTCCACCTCTTTCACTTTGCATACGCACAATGATTCCAAAAAACATGGACAATGCCGGCATAAAACCCCCTCCATTTCAAATTAATCTGTCATATATAGCAACAAAATCAAATCAATATTTAATTTTCAATCCTTGTTTTTAACAAAATCCCTTCTCATCCCGGCCAAAAGCGGTACTACCATGACCACCCACACGACCGGCTCCGACACGACCACTCCCATATACCCGATGACCGGTACGAGAAAATATGCCATCAGCATCTTTCCCACCAATTCAATCAAACTGGACATCAAAGGCATCTTCGTGTCTCCGAGTCCCTGCATGCTGTTTCTCAAAATACAGATTATGGCAGGAAGAAAATAAAAGCATGAATTAATTTTTAGATAAAGTACCCCATTATCGAGAACCTCCGCATCCGAATTTGCTGTAACCAGATGGATCAGCGTTGGCGAAAGCGTAAATACGATAAGCACAACGATCACACACCACACAAAGGAAAGAAATACCGTATCTTTGATGCCCGTCCCAATCCGGTCATGCCTGCCCGCCCCGGCATTCTGCCCGCAGTAAGTGGCGAGTGCGGTTCCCAGCACAAAAAATGGGATTAAAAAGATCATCGTCACCTTGCGCGCACCGGTATGCGCTACAATGATGCCGGGACCAAGCATATTGATCCCGGTCTGCAGCGCCAGGGAGCCAAGCATGACAAACGAAAGCATAAAGCCCATGGAAAGCCCGGTCGGCAAAAGCTGTTTGTACATCCCCCTCTCCGGAAGCATATGCTCTTTATGTAAAATAATCCATGGGTATTTTTTTCTCATATATAAAAAACAAAGTACTGCTGACACGATCTGCGAGATCACCGTCGCAGCTGCCGCACCGGAAACTCCCATTTCCAGATAAAACACACACAAATAATCAAGAGCGACATTCAGCACATTGGATATGATGAGAAAGATCAGAGGAGTGAAAGAATCACCGATCGCCCGGAGGACAGCCGCACATATATTATAAAGAGTCGATGCGGCCAGCCCCGCAATGATGATCCGGATATAAGAAGATGCCTCGGGAAGCAGTTCCTCCGAGACATTTAAAATGCTAAGGATATATGGCAGAAAAAGCAGACAGAGTACACTGATCAAAACCGTGCAGTGGATTCCAAGAACTATCGTCCCGCCGATTGCCTTTCTCACCTTCTCTTCATCCTTCGCCCCGAAATGAGTCGAAACAATAATGCCAAATCCACATATGATACCGCCAAGAAATTCGATCAGAAGATCGCTGAAAGAAGTCGTGGCTCCCACTGCCGCAAGAGATGTCTCCCCAAGTGCACTTCCGATGATACGGGTGTCGATCAGACTGTAGCAGAGCTGAAATAACTGCCCGATGTACAGCGGGACTGCAAAAATTAAAATTGCCTTTAACGGTTTTCCTTCTGTGAGATTTTTCATTTTCCCCCATTTCTCCTGCCTATTAAAATTCCCTCATCCATTTTCCCTTCCTACCTTTATCTCATCCTGTGAAAGCTCCACGTACATCCGGATCTCGTCTTCTGTCATTTTCGTATACTCAGCCAATTCTGTCACCGTAGCGAGCCGTCCCCACTCCTCAGCGAGTATTTTTGTCGCCTCATGGATGAGGTTCGTCTTTGCCAGAATCGTATTCTCCATCCCACGGCTCTCGATCTGGCTGTCCGCCAGCTCGATCATCCGACCCCGTATACTCCGGTCAAGTTCTTTTTTAACGTCCTTTATGCTTTCATTTCCGCAGATCATATCAGCCGTGGTGATCAGCGTGAGATTTCCCTCCTGGATCAGATCTTCCAGTGGAACACCACGGTTTTTATATTTTCCCGCCAGTGTCACGACACGTTTTAAATGGGATTCGATCACCGCATGAATCACACTTTCATCGCCGGAGAGCAGGCTCTCATAGAGTGCCTCTTTCTCTTCCGGCATATATTCACGCAGCCCCCGGAGTTCACGGCGGTATATATGCAGATATTTGGAATCTTCGGTGTTCAGATCCGGACTATCGCCTTCTACCGTATCAAAATCCCCGTTCGTACCTACCGCTTTCCGCTTTTTCCCGGAATGCCCCTTCACCTCGATATTGTGCTCATCAAGAAACTCATACACAAGTTTAAGCTGTGGGGCAGTGAGTTCAAGGTCACTGCAAAAATCATTCACTTCTTTTTTCGTGATCCGGCTCTCTTTTGCCTTTGCCAGATCTACAAGCTCCAGCATCTGTTTCATAAATTCATTCTGGTCTCTCATCTGCCTCTCCCCTCTGCATCCACTCAAACTTCCGTGAAAATATCCGGTATGTGATCATTTAACTCTCTCTCGTCGCCGCATAATGATATATCTTTTTCACATCATCCGCTGTCAGCTTGACATAATTTCCTTCCGTCTCTTTTCCGGTGAGAAGCTTTTCTGTCATCGTATCAATATCGCTCTCACTCGCACCGATTTCCCCGAACGTAAGCGGCATGCCGATCTTACGCAGGAAATCCTCAAAAGCTTCAATCCCTTTTAAAGCGGTCTGCTCTTCTGTCTCCTGCGGTTCGATCTCCCAGACACGCTCGGCAAACTGTACCAGTTTGTACGGATTGATCGTCAGCACATAGCGCATCCACGCCGGAGCAATGACTGCCAGCCCTGCGCCATGTGTCACATCATAAAGAGCGGAAAGCTCATGCTCGATATGGTGGCTTGCCCAGTCCTGCACCCTGCCGACGCCGCACACATTATTGTGCGCAAGCATTCCGGCCCACATGATGTTTGCCCTCGCCTCATAGTTGTC
The DNA here is from genome assembly GCA_021770615.1 of Lachnospiraceae bacterium. Next base: position 111,939 of record JAETQR010000001.1, read on the forward strand.
TGGTTCCTTAATGACACGGGGCGTCTCATGTATCATCGTTTTTAATACCGCTTCACATAGTCTGTCTGTGATCTCCACCTCTTCCGTATTAGAAAAATATCTCTCGCAAATGTGGATCATGATGTCCGTAGCACCGGCCGCAGTCTGATATGGCGGAAGCGTACAGGTAAGTTCCGGGTTCAAAATGGAGAACCGTGGACGGAGCAGATCCGAACCCGCTCCTTTCTTAAAACCAGTCTCCTCATTCGTGATGACCGTATTCGTAGAGCCCTCCGAACCAGCCGCTGCGATCGTAAGCACCGTCCCGACCGGAAGTGCGTTTTTGATCACCGCTTTCTTCGTATAAAAATCCCAGAAATCACCGTCATAACAACATCCCGCTGCGATCGCTTTCGAAGAATCGATCGTACTTCCACCTCCGACCGCAAGGATAAAATCGATCTTTTGCTCTTTACAGAGGCGGATCCCCTCATACACGAGCCCGCTCCGTGGGTTTGGCTTTACACCGCCAAGTTCCGCAAAAAAAAGCGACTCTTCCTCCAGACATTTTTTGATCCGGTCATACAGGCCGCTCTTTTTGATCGAGCCCCCTCCATAATGCAGAAGCACCCTGCTGCCTCCAAAACGTTTCACAAGTTTTCCCACATGCTCTTCCGCCTGTTTTCCAAAGTCAAAATAGGTCGGCGCATAAAATGTAAAATTCTCCATCATGTACCTCTTCTCCTTATCTGTGCCACCCCGTGCGGCTTATAAAATCTGCAGTCCCGCCTTTTTGGCTTCCTCCATCATTTCATCCGGCCAGATGGAAGACTGGACTTCACCAATATGGGCTTTCTTTAAGAAAAACATACAGATCCGGGACTGTCCGATCCCTCCCCCGATCGTATAAGGAAGGGTGCACTCTAAGATCTCCTTCTGGAACGGAAGGTTTTTACGTTCCTCACAACCTGCTTTCTTCAACTGCTCCTCCAATGCTTTTTCATCCACACGGATTCCCATGGAAGAGAGCTCTAACGCAATATCAAGCACCGGGTAATATACGATGATATCACCGTTTAACGACCAGTCGTCGTAGTCCGGCGCCCTGCCGTCATGGGGTTCTCCCCCTTTTAATTTATCTCCGATCTGCATGAGGAAAATAGCGCCGTATTCTTTCGCCGCCAGATACTCCCTCTCTTTCGGCGTCTTGTCCGGATACTTCTCCTCAAGCTCATACGTCGTCAGATAGGTAATGTTCTGCGGAAGGGATTTTTTTATGTACGGATATTTATTTGCCATGTAGTCTTCTGTCTCTTCCAAAGACCGGTAAACCTTTTTCACGATTTCCTTCAATGTATCTGTCGTTCTCTCTTCTTTATTGATAATGCGCTCCCAATCCCACTGGTCGACAAAAATGGAATGGATGTTGTCGGTCTCTTCGTCCCGGCGGATCGCATTCATATCTGTATAAAGTCCCTCTCCATGGGAAAATCCATAACGTTTCAGAGCGTGGCGTTTCCACTTTGCCAGCGAGTGGACGATCTCCACCTCTCTCTCCTCCTGTTCTTTGATCCCAAATGCCACCGGCCGTTCCACTCCGTTTAAGTCGTCGTTGAGCCCGGTCTCAGGCGGTACAAAAAGAGGGGCGGAAACTCTCGTAAGGTTTAAATTTACTGCCAGCGCCCGCTCAAAAAAATCTTTCACAGTCTTGATCGCCACTTCTGTCTCACGGATCGACAATGGCGAACGGTAATCTTCAGGTATATTGATACTCATGATCTTCCTCCATTTCTTTATCAATCTTTTATTATTTTCTTTACAGGTCACAATTCTTTACTGTCCTTGGGAATGGCACAACGTCACGGATGTTCTGCATTCCGGTCAGATACATGACGCACCGCTCAAAACCGAGTCCGAAACCGGCATGCCTTGTCGAACCATATTTCCTCAGATCGAGATAAAAATCATAATCCTCTTTGTTCAGGCCGCATTCTTCCATCCTCTTTATGAGCTTATCATAGTCATCCTCTCTCTGGCTTCCGCCGATGATCTCACCGATGCCCGGCACCAGACAATCCATCGCCGCCACAGTCTTTCCATCCTCGTTCATTTTCATATAAAAAGCTTTGATCTCTTTCGGATAATCCGTAACAAAGACCGGACGCTTAAATACCTCCTCAGTCAGATACCTCTCATGCTCGGTCTGCAGATCTGCACCCCACGACACCTTATACTCGAACTTATCGTTGTTCTTCTCTAAGATTTCAACTGCCTCCGTATAGGTCACATGGGCAAAATCAGATTCCGCCACATGCTTCAGACGCTCGATCAGTCCCTTATCCACAAAACTGTTGAAGAAGTTCATTTCCTCCGGTGCATGTTCCAGCACATAGTTGATCACATATTTCAGCATGCTCTCTGCCAGCATCATATCATCTTTCAGATCCGCAAAAGCGATCTCAGGCTCGATCATCCAGAATTCCGCCGCATGCCTTGTCGTGTTAGAATTTTCGGCGCGGAATGTCGGGCCAAACGTATAGATATTTTTAAATGCCTGGGCAAAGGTCTCCCCGTTTAACTGCCCGCTGACTGTAAGATTTGTCTCTTTTCCAAAGAAATCCTGACTGTAATCCACTACTCCTCCATCTGTCTTTGGCAGATTTTCCATATCTAACGTCGTCACCCGGAACATTTCCCCGGCTCCTTCACAATCGCTTCCGGTGATAAGCGGCGTATGCACATAGACAAACTCACGCTCCTGGAAAAACTTATGGATCGCATAGGCGATCAGCGAACGCACACGGAACACTGCCTGAAATGTATTCGTCCTCGGTCTGAGGTGGGAAATACTCCTTAAATACTCAAAGGAATGACGTTTTTTCTGAAGCGGGTAATCGCTCGTGGAACCACCCTCTATGACGACACTGTCCGCCTGGATCTCAAACGGCTGTTTCGCATTTGGTGTCTCCACAAGCGTCCCTTTTACCAGGATCGCAGCTCCTACATTGAGCTTTGAAATGCTGTCAAAGTTATCAAGTTTATCACTGTATACTACCTGAAGGGGTTCAAAAAAAGTCCCGTCATTGATCACGATAAAACCAAACGTCTTTGAATCTCTTATGCTCCTTATCCATCCGCCCGTATACACTTCTTTGCCGATGAAATTCTCTTTATTACGGAAGAGGCTCCGTATACTTGTAAGTTCCATTTTACTTCATCCTCCAAAATTTAGTTCATATGAATAGTTATACACTATTTAGGACATTTGTGCAAGTCTCTTGTACTTATCCTCTGCCTCTTTTTCCGCTTTTTTAAACAGCCGTTCCGCACGTTCCGGATTTGAACGCATCAGGCGGTTATACCTGACTTCGCCCATCAAAAATTCCCTGTAATCTCCCTTCGGTTCTTTGGAATCCAGCATAAACGGATTCTGTCCGTTTTTAACGTTGTCCGGATGGAAACGGAACAGATGCCAGTAACCGGCTTCCACTGCCTTTTTCTCCTCTGCCATAGAATTTCCCATACCGACCCGGATCCCGTGGTTGATACACGGAGCGTAGGCAATGATAAGAGATGGCCCGTTGTATGCCTCTGCCTCCTCAAATGCTTTTACGGTCTGCGCCATATCCGCGCCCTGCGCCACCTGTGCCACATAGACATAGCCATACGACATAGCGATCGCCGCCAGATCTTTTTTCTTGATTTCTTTTCCGGCCGCCGCAAACTGGGCGATAGCTCCGGTCGGCGTCGCCTTTGAAGACTGTCCGCCTGTATTCGAATAGACCTCCGTATCAAAAACAAGGATATTTACATCCTGTCCACTGGCGATCACATGGTCGAGCCCGCCATATCCGATATCATAGGCCCAACCGTCCCCGCCGAAGATCCACTGCGATTTCTTGGAGGCAAAATCCTGATATTCAAGGATCGTCTCCGCCAGTCCGGATACTTTTTCCCCGGCATTCTCATAAGAATAGGAGCCGTTTGCAAGCGTTTCGACCATCTCTTTTGCCGCCTTTTTATTCGTTCTGCCATTATCAAGGGTATCTAAATATGCGCCCAGTTTCTGTTTTAATTCTACATTAGTAGTCTCGTTTAATAATGCCCGCGCTGCGTCGATTACTTTATTTCTCAGTGTCCGCTGCGCCAACTCCATACCAAATCCAAATTCCGCATTGTCCTCAAAGAGCGAATTTGCCCATGCCGGCCCCTCGCCATCGTGGTTTACCGTATAAGCGGATGCCGGGGAGGAACCGCCCCAGATCGAAGAACACCCGGTGGCATTGGCGATATACATCCGGTCACCAAAGAGCTGGGTGGCAAGCTTGGCATACTGTGTCTCCCCACATCCGGCACACGCTCCTGAGAACTCCAGAAGCGGCTTTTTAAACTGGCTCCCCTTTACTGTCTCTACCTTGAATTTCTCAAACACCTTTTCCGGCGTCTTAATATTTACACCGTAGTCAAACAATTTCTGCTGTCCCATTCCCTCGTCGACAGATATCATTTTCAGGACATCATTTCTCGCATTGCCCGGACAGACATTTGCGCAGCTTCCGCAGCCTGTACAATCCAACGGCGAAACCGTGATCGCAAATTTCATCCCCTCCATTCCCTTCATATCTGTAACCGTCCCCTCCGGTGCTTTCCCGAGGCTCTCCCCTTCCAGCGCCAGCGGGCGGATGCAGGCATGTGGACAGACATACGAACAGAAATTGCACTGGATACAGCCATCCGGATTCCATCTTGGCACATCGATCCCTACCCCACGTTTTTCATAAGCGGCTGAACCAAGCGGCACTGTCCCGTCTGCATAGTTCCCAAAAGCGGACACCGGAAGGTCATTGCCCTGCTGGGAATTGATCTTACTCTGGATGTCATTGACATAGTCGATCAGCACATCGTTTACCCCACTCACCCTGTCGGTAATATTTTCATCACCGGCCTCTTTCCACGAATCCGGCACATCGATCTTCACATATTTTTCCGCCCCTGCCTCGATCGCACGGTGATTCATCTCCACGATATCATCACCTTTTTTTGAATACGTTTTCTTCGCCGCATCCTTCAGATACTGGATCGCCTCTTCTTTCGGAATGATTTCTGAAATGGCAAAAAACGCCGCCTGAAGGATCGTATTGATCCGTCCTCCCAGACCGATCTCCTTTCCCAGTTTAAATCCGTCGATCGTATACAGGTTGATCTGGTTTTCGGCGATAAACCGTTTTACCTGTCCCGGCAGAGCCTTTTCCAGCTCTTCTTTGCTCCAGGAACAGTTTAGCAGAAACGAACCGTTCGGTTTTAAATCCTGCACCATATTGTATTTGCGAATATAAGCGGGCATATGGCACGCCACAAAATCCGCCTTCTCGATCAGATACGAAGATTTGATCGGCTTGTCCCCAAAACGAAGATGGGAGATCGTCACACCGCCGGACTTTTTCGAATCATAATCAAAGTACGCCTGTACATATTTATCCGTGTGGTCTCCGATGACCTTGATGGAATTCTTATTTGCCCCAACTGTTCCGTCTGCTCCCATACCCCAGAACTTACAGCTTGTCGTCCCCTCCGGCGCTGTGTGCGGACTCTCTGTGCGCTCCAGCGACAGATTTGTCACATCGTCTTTGATCCCGATCGTAAATGCTTTCTTGGATGTGTTCCGATAAACGGCAAGGATATCTGACGGATACGTATCTTTGGAACCAAGGCCATAGCGTCCGCCGAATACGGGAACATCCTTAAACCGGCTTTCCCTGAGTGCTGCTGTCACATCGAGGAAAAGCGCCTCTCCCTGGGCTCCCGGCTCTTTGCTCCGGTCTAACACATGGATCTGTTTTACTGTATCCGGCAGCGCCTTGATCAGGTGCTCACTGCTAAACGGACGGAACAGGCGGACTTTTACAAGGCCGACCTTCTCCCCTTTCTGCATCAGATAGTCGATCGTCTCCTCCGTCGTGTCACAGACCGATCCCATAGCAACGATCACTTTTTCTGCATCCGGCGCCCCATAATAGTTGAATAGTTTATAATCCGTCCCGGCCTTTTCATTTACCTTATCCATATAAGATTCCACGATCTGTGGCAGCCTGTCATAATACGGATTGGAAGCCTCCCTCACCTGGAAAAAGATATCCGGATTCTGTGCGGTTCCTCTCTGTACCGGATGATTCGGGTTCAACGCCCTCTTCCGGAACTCCCTGACAGCATCCATCGGACACATCTCTTTTAAATCCTCATAATCCCACACCTCGATCTTCTGGATCTCATGGGAAGTACGAAATCCATCAAAGAAATGTAAAAACGGTACTCTTCCCTCGAGCGTTGCCAGATGGGCAACTGCCCCCAGATCCATCACTTCCTGTACATTTCCCGCACACAGCATGGCAAAACCCGTCTGCCTGCAGGCATATACATCCGAATGATCTCCGAAGATCGAGAGCGCATGGCTTGCAAGTGCCCTGGCGGATACATGGATCACACACGGAAGAAGTTCGCCCGCAATCTTGTACATATTCGGAACCATGAGAAGAAGCCCCTGTGAGGCTGTATATGTGGTGGAGAGTGCCCCCGCCTGAAGAGAACCGTGGAGTGCACCGGCGGCTCCCGCCTCCGACTGCATCTCGCTCATCACGACAGGTTGTCCAAATATGTTTTTTAACCCCTCACTGGCCCATATATCCGTGTAATCTGCCATCGGCGAGGAAGGAGTGATCGGATAAATGGCAGCCGCCTCCGTGAACGCATAGGACACGTGGGCTGCTGCCATATTACCATCCATTGTCTTTTTCTTTCTGGAAACTTGTGTTATTTTCTCTGTCATTTCTTTGCCCTCTTTTCTGCATAATATTTACTGTTTGTAATTATATGCAAAGATGGCAAAATTTATAACCTTTTCCAGCGCAACTTTCTGTTTCGCATAATCCTCTACAAAAAACATCTGATTCTATTACAAAAAACGCCAGACAAAAACTTAATTCTGCGTACCCTTACCGTTCCAAATTTCTGTTTTCCTCTCGTTTACGAAGCAAGTTCATAGAATGATCCAGAATATGTTCCTTTCTTGCTACCAGCATTGTCTTATAAAAATGTTTCTGCAAATCACTAATGGTCGGAGTTTTCTTTGGCAAGCCCGTAAAATCTATCACATTCAGTCCTCATTTCTCTTTTTATTCCAACGTTGTCGGCCGTTCGATCCGCAAATATTCTTCCCGCAGATACCAAGCCTGCTCACTGGTTATGATCCCATTTACCTCTGCACTATTTATGTCACTCTGAAGACTACAGTAATCACAATCCCACCTCAAATACACTTCTCCTGCATCATACTTCTCCCATGCAGCTTTCATCTGCTCCAAAGACTCCTGCAAAAAACTCGGCAGTCCGCACTCAAGATAAGATTTGTCAATGGGTAGTCCACTTTTTTCATCATATTTCTCTGCCAACGAGTTCATCCGACTATCCTCCTTCTCTTTTCTTTTATTCTATCGGCTTCATATTCTATTGTCAATAAGGTTAAAAGTCTTTTTCATCTTCTATTCAAAACTTATCCCTCCGTCAATGTATACCTCACGCACACCGTCGGTGCATCCGCAATCTCCTCCCTGTTTTCCGGGATATCCACATAAGCCACATACAAATTTCCATTCCCATCTGTCTCAAATCCCTCGATACTCCTGTTCGTGTCAAAATGATTTTCGGCAGTGGTCGGCTCGATGGTTTGAAACGTTCCGTCTTTCCCCGTATCCATAAAATGGATCCCATTTCCATCCAGAAGATAAACGAGGTCTCCACATCCTGCCATCTTATAAGTTCCATATCCCGACAAATGTTTAAAGTTGTGTTCATACGTCCGGATGCTCTCCTCTGTCTGCTCATCAACCACATCCATACTCATCCAGTACTCACCGGCACGGTATATATCCCCATTCACATAAAAGAGACTGTACTTGGACGTCTTTTCCGAAAAAGCCTTCACCACTCTTTCTTCTTTCATGGAATACAGTTCACTGTGACGATTTTCATACCGGATCAATGCCCTTCCATCTTCCGTGATATCATAATCCTCAATCATATTTCTGTTCAGTTCGATGTCACCTGAATTGCAATATTCCAGCAGGTATTTTCTAAATTCCATCCCATCTTCCCCCAGGCAGACAAGATAGCCCTTTGTGCCGGGATCTCCGACCTTTCCCTTGCCATTCTCTTCTTTACCTCTCCCGGCGCTCATATAAATGCAATACAGCTTCCCATCCCTCCCCCGTTTAAAACACGAAAAATGGCGCAGTGAGCTGTCAAGCTGCATCCGTTTTTCAATCTTCTTATTTTTTAATTCGTTTCTCACCCATTTATCATCCTCGTCCAGATCATAGTAAACGATCTTATTTGTCTCCCACTCCAACAAAAAAATCTCAAGCCTCCCCTCCGGATTCCGGGTGTAATTCCCCATCCACCACTCCGTCTTCCCATATTTCTCCGGCAGGACGATCGTTTCCTTTTTTACCCTGACTCCTGCTTCTGTTAAAACTTCCGGGGCATTTTCTCCTTTTATTCCCTCTGTCTCACCGGCATCCTTATCCCGACACCCTGTCATCCCCAGTAAGACGATAGCAAATGTCAGAAAAATGACGACTCCTTTTTTCATGTCTATCCCTCCATTTCCGCTAATCCACCGAATATCTCACAAGCATCGAATATAACTCACAATGCAGATCCTGATATACGATCAATGCCCGTCCATCGTCCCATACGTGATAATTATCAGTTTCCATGGAATTATGAGCATATTTCATCCGGTATTTTGTAAATTCCGTCCCATCCTCTCCAAGACAGACAAGATACGCTTTCACATCCTGTCCACTTCCTGCTCCGGAATCTTCTTTCCTATCCGCCAGATCACAGAGACAGTATAATTTTCCATCATCTCCCCATTGAAATTCAGAAATCCACCGCTCATCAAACTTCCGCTCCGTCAGAATCTTATGTATTTTCTTATTTTTAATCTCATTTTTTATCCAGACCCCATCCTCAAGTGCATAACAATAGATTTTTTGCGTTTCCGTTTCCTTCACAAACAGATTCAGCCTCCCTTTCGGATCCGTCGTAAAGTTACCAGTATAGTATTCGGTCTCATCAAAAGCCTCCGGCCACTCCACCTCCTCTTTTTTTATATTCTTTTGGCCTGTGATCCGGCATCCTGCCATACCTGCCACAAGCAGAACAGCCATAGCGCCCCCGATGGCACACCGGATCATAGTACGAAATCTTCTTCTCATGATAATTCCTCATTTCTGCAGAGTGAACTAAGTTCACCCTGGCCTTATTGCGTAAGCAAATGCTGTGCAATTTGCTTTGATGAAATTTGTACGGCAGGGCTAAAACAGCAAAAAGGTTTATGAATAATAAACTAATTTAAGTTTATCATCCATAAACCTTTATGTCAAGCAAAATCAAACACTCTCATGCCTTTTCTATAACTCTTTCCAAATCCAGATTTTTCCCTTGTGTCAACGGACGCGGACTTTCACTGCCTTATAAACACCATTTTGCGCATAGACATATATCTTACAGCTCCCCCTGCCCTTTGCCTTAATAACGCCTTTTTTACTGACAGAAGCCACTTTCGGGTTACTGGATTCATAAGACAGCCGGCGCCACCTCTTGATCTTTTTGTCCGCTTTGGTTTCTTTTGCCCTGATCTTATACGACTTTCCTTCCTTTAGAGATACCGTTGCCTTTTTTACTTTCACGGACTTTGCTACACCATATTTTCCTCCGGACGTAACGGTATAAACCCGCCTGCCCGATGCAACAGGCACCTGCTTTCCATCGACTGTCTTATAAGCGATCACAATATACTTATAAAAACAGCCTTTTTTTAGTTTCTTGTTTCCGATCTTTTTACAGGTGTAAGATGTCTTTTTCCCGCTCACTGTTTTTAAATACTCATATTTATATTTTTTCCCAAACCGGTTTCCATAAATCTTATATCCGTCCGCCTCTTTTACACGTTTCCATTTGAGAGTGACAGATCTCTTCGTCTGTTTCTTTGACATGACCCTGAGTTTTCTGAAAAATTTTTTCCGCCTTCCGTTATTATTTGTCTTCCCGGAAAGATCACCGGGCCGGATGACCGGCTGTTGTGTTGGCTGTTGTGTTGGCTGTTGTGTTGACTGCACGACCTCCGTCGCCGCTTCCGGCACGATACTGCCCGGCTTTTGCGTCTGTTCCGGAACATCCGTACTACCGGATGGCAGTTCAGGTGTCTGCTCAGGTGTCTGTTCTGCGGGTTTCACACTAAGCTTTATCAACACCTCCACACTTTCATAATTATCTTGGTCAGAAGGGGTAAACACCACCACATAATCCGTCGTGTCGCTGTCAGCTACGCCAGGTTTTATGGAAGCGTCTTTCCATGCAAAACTCCCTGCCACAGCAGTGCTGTCCAGACTACTATGCTGCACGACGCCACCTGACAAAGCAGAGGCAGCAAGCAAATCGCCATGAGTAATCTGTGTCGCTGTTGGCAAAGCAGAAATGTATGGTGCTGCTTTTGCGACTGTAATCGTAGTTGTACCACTATACTCCAAATACTTACTGCCGTCATCCGGAACAAACACCCATTCTGCCGAAACGGTTCCCGCTTTCGGAGTAGCAGACGGTGTTTTCCAGCGAAGAGTTCCTGCAACTTCAGTATCCGTTCCCTCTTCAACAAAAACAACAGGTGAAAATGCCAGCTCCGACAATTTCTGTCCATAGGTCAGAAACTGACCATCCTTTACCGATACATTGCTGCCAGTCTGCAACGTCACATTAACCGGGCGAAGATCCCACCGGGCATACAAAGTGAGATCGCCATCAATGGAACTGCCAAAATCAAATTTTTCTCCTCCCTCCGGCTCTGTAAACCAACCGTCAAAAATATATCCGTCTTTTACCGGTGCGGCAGGCTTCGACACCATATTATCCCCGTTTGCAAAAGAAGACTTCCATATGTCAGCTCCGTCCATATAAGTCACTTTATGTAGCACGGCATCTCCGATTTGAACCGTTCCGTCACCCGACAGATTCAGGCTCTCCACTTTCTGATTCGTATCATTTGCCGGGAGAAGAAGCATAGCTCCCTCCTGCACGATTATACTGCCGCCTTCTCCCACGGTAAGGAACTCGTCCAAATTGTCCCATGTAATATTTCCATTGTCTGTTGCATCCAGTTTTTTTCCGGTGAGGATCGTCAACCCGGCACCCGGCGTAATAAACCGTCTGCTGATCCAGTTCCCGACACCTCCCAGAGAACAATTATATCCCTGGGCTACTTCCCCATAAATATATTGAACGACGCCACTTTTCTCATTAATCGCTCCATCAAACACTCCATTATTCGTAAACCGGGTGTGATCGCAGTCAATTCCATCCGCAATCAGCGTGCCATTATTTACAAACTGCGTTTGTACCTGAGCTCTGGTGCTGCCGGTAAATTCCAGAGTTCCATTGTTTATCAGAGCCGCTCCCTCTTCACCTTTTATATAGGCAGGACTTCTTTTAAAAGTTACCTTCTGTCCTTCCCCGATGGTAAACGTTTTTCCTGCCTCTATCGTCAGGTCTCCGGGAACCGTCAACTCACTGAGTTCCTCCGGCAGGGAACAGTCTCCCCATGAATAAACGTCATACCCTGTCTGGGCATAAAACGTGGAATCCGATACATTTACGTTGCTCGCATATAAAGCCGGATTCCCGTTCAAATAGACACCTGTATTAGAACAAAACAAGGCTCCTGTAATATGTTCCAACGTGATCGTTCCCGTTTGTATGTAAATTCCCTTATCCACATTTTTAATATCCAGACTGCTGTTTTTTATTTTTAATTCATCCTGGGAAGCACTGTAAATTGCCGCATACGCATACTCGCTCTCCGGTCCGGTACATTTTACCGTACAAGCGTCTATCTCACAGCTTCCCACCGTTATCAATGATGTCGCCTGCGTGGAAGCCACTGTCATAGACGCTGTAATACCACAATTTGTTGCAGACAGACGTTCTGCACTCATTGTGTTTGTCCTGAGTGTACTGTTTTTCATTGAAAGAGTCTCGCCAACGACGATTGCCCCTTTTCTTTCTGACCGGGCATCAAGCGTAACATCCTCTACATTCAGGCATCCCGGGATATGAAGCCCGCACCGGCTTCCTTCCACTGTAAGCGAACCGCCGCCATAAATCGAAATACCGGGCTTTACCGCTGCATCGTCTGCATTCACATAAATACCACTGCCATTATAAACATAATCTGTCTGCTTCGTACTGATGATCCGGTTTTCCCCGATCAAAACAATGTTGATAAATCGGATCGGAGTCCCCTGATTGACATACAAAGAAATGGCAGAATCATCCGTCACTTCAAAATTCACATTATCCAGTGTCAACGTATAACTGAGAGGGTCATCGTCATCCTTTTTCCAACACCAGCCCTCCTCTGTATTTTCCTGTTCCTCCGTGCCCAGAGAAATTTTCTGTGTACGGGTCTTTCTCTGTCCGGAAATCCCTTTCGCATCTGCTGTTACGCTCCCTCCCCACAATGTCTGACATATCACACCCACCATCAATGTCCAGACTATAATACACCTTAACTTCTTCTTATTCATAAAAACCTCCAAACTTTTGTCCTGATTTTTTGTCCAGTCTTCATTATATGAGTTTTCTTAATAAAAACAATATATCTGGCAGGAACGTCAGATTTCTGGCAAAAACATCAACTGGTCTTTCTGAACAGGGGGAATATATAACAAAGCACCAGCATTCTACATCACTGTAAATACTGGTGCTTTTATGGTTAGCCTGACGGCGGGTTCGACCTGACATCGTCAGGCTATTTCTTCTCTTCTATTTCTTTACCCTGATCTTAATCTTCCGCTTGCAGCCGTTTTTCGCAAAGACATATACGGTGCATTCACCTGTCCCTTTTGCCTTTACCTTTCCATCTGCAGTTACCGTCGCCACTTTTTTATTACTGCTCAGATAGCGGAATTCTTTACAATGAGCTAGTGAAAGCTGCTTTTTCCGCTTATCATGCAGAACGGCTTTGAGACGAAGGGTTGCGCTGCCTCCCTGTTTCATTACATACGAAATTTTCTTTGCCTGGATCTTTTTAACATTCGTGTACTTTACACTGTCTTTCCCGGCAGTATGCATGATCAGGGTTTTGGCAAGAGGTACTCTTTTTCCATCCTTCCACTTCCATGCCACAACATATAGTTTGAAATTCTTTGTGGTATCCAGCTTTTTACCATTTACCTTTTTGATGGTAATTTTCGTTATTCTGCCACGCCTGACCTGATTCAGCGACCTGGCATTAAAGTCCTTTCCACAATACTGGGTATAGACGCTGTAACCGTCGGCGCCTGTTACCCTGCCCCATGTGATCTTCAGGTTCGTTCCCGTCTGGACGGCCTTCAGATTGGAATGCAGTTCCAGTTTGCTCTTTTCTTTATCAGATACCTTTTTTGTTTTTCCTGTCGGTGTCGCAGCCGGCTTCCCACCGGCTGCCGGCATCGGTGTCACAGCCAGCTTCTCACCGGCATCCGGTGTCGGTGTCACAGCCGGTGTCGGCGTCACCGCACTGTTTTTCTTTACTGTCACCGGCTTGCACGGTTGGCCCGTAAAGTTCGTATCCGTGGCAGCTTCCCGCACGATATAATCCGCAATTCCCAATCCGGTGATCTCTCCGTTGCCATCCGTCGTCTTTTCCGTCCATGTCACACCGTTATCCGTGGATATTTCATAGACCGTATCCGGCTTCAGACCGGTCAGCTTCCCGTCCTCCGCACCTTCTCTGCTCACTCCGCTGACCCCGGGTTCCGGCGCAGCAGGTCTTGGCGGTATCGTCAGGTTCTGAGCCTCGCTGTCTGCATCCGTCACATCATGGCCGAGACGAATGATCCGACAGTCTTTGCCTATGCATTCCTCCTGAATAAGTGCATTGCCAGTCTCATCTGCCGTAAAAGTTATGACTGTGGTTTCCCCGTCTTTCTCATATTCCAATTTATATTCCGCATTCGCCACAAGCCCTGTCAACAACATTTCCCTGTAATCAATCTCTGAAACCGGCGTTTCACGTTGCCACTTCGCCCAGTATTCCTTTGCTCCGGTAACGGTAACAGAAATATCTGTTACGGCTTCTCCGTCAAGGGCTTCGTTGTCATACCAGCCGGCAAAACGATAACTGTCTTTCGTCCAGTCGGTCGGCAGCACCGCCCCTGTTCCTTCCGTATAAACCGTAAGTGTCGTTCCGGCACTGCCGCCGTTTCCGTGCAGGGTAACACCATAACATCCATTTACTTTCACCGGCTCGCACGGCTGGCTTGCAAACGTTGTATCCGTAGCGGATTCACGCACGGTATAATCCGCAGCTGCCAGTCCGGTAATCTCACCGTTTTCGTTCGCGGTCTTTTCCGTCCATGTTCCGCCTCCATCCGTGGATATTTCATAAGATATGCCTGCCTTCAGACCGGTCAGCTTCCCGTCCTCTCTGTCTTTTCCACTTACCTCTTTGCCCACAGGTGCAGGCGCAGCAGGTCTTGGCGGTATCATCACGCGCTGTGGCTCACTTTCAATACTTGACATACCATAACCAGAACGAATGATCTGACATTCCTGTCCCATCCAGGCATCCTCGATAAAACCATAACCGTCATCATCCGTCATAAAAGTTTCGGTCACCGTTTTCCCATCTTCCACATATACGATTTTATATTCCGCATTCGGTACAAGTCCGCCCGGCACGCGCTCTTTCAGCGATGTTTCCCGGTAATCAATCTCCGCATCCGGCTCATCATACTTCACGGGTGAGCCGGAACCAACCGTCACGTTCGCCGGAATACCCGTAAAATTGCCGGAACCGTCCGGATGATCTGCTGCTTTTATGCGTACACAGTATTTTCCGTAAGAAGCCGATGCATCATCCGGCACACAGCCGGTACCGTAAAGTCCGGTAATCTTTCCGTCTGTCACATTGGCATCACGCCATTGAATGCTGGCATTGTCATCAGCAATCTCATATTCCTTATCTGCCGCAAGCCCCGTAATCTTTCCGTCACGCCACATCGGATGGCTCTCATCTTCTGTACCGAGTACAGGCGCTCCCGGACGCGACGGAATGACAAGGCTTTGTTCCGGACTGTCACTTCTTGCATCCATACTGCTGATCTGTACGATGTGAAGCGTCCCACCGATCCAGTCTTCCTCTAACTTGATCTTCCCGTCCGCATCCGTTGTCATCCTCTTTCTGCTATCATCTTCACCATCCACGCTGATCCAGTATGACGTATCTCCCTCCAGACCGGTCAGCGTTTCCTCCACATAACCAATCTTTGCCCGGGGCACATCGAGAGGAGTCTTGACTTTAATGGTCAGTTCCTTTGTGGATCGATTCCCCGCATGATCCACAGCCGTTATGGTAATATCGTTCTCCCCTTCCGGGATCTTCGCCCCCGGAATGGTGAAATCAACCTTTGTCTTACGCTCGTTTTTGTATTCATCCTGCGTCCCCACCAGCGTCGGCTCACCGTCTCCGATCTGATAGCTGAGAGACGCAATACCTCCTGTAACCAGGCCGTTCAGGATGTCGTTCTCCTCGTCTGTTACGTTCACGATAAGTTCCGGCGCCGTCTCATAATATTCCTCTGAAACCGTCATGCCGGGTACATCTGCCGCAACTGCCGCTCCTGTTGCTGTTATATCACGGTCCGCATGTACCGTAATCATAGGCGCTTTGTTCTCCACGATCACACCTTTTACATCTTCCTCATCGGTACCGATCGTCTTGATATCCGCCTCATTCCCGGCTTTGTCCTTCGCTTCGATCCGGACGCTTCCCTTGAAATCGGATGCAACATAGATCTTCGCCTGATAATCTACACCGTCGTCTGAAACCTCTTCCACCGCCGCAGTGCCTGTTATAACAGTTGCATCGGTGACATCATCCGCAGGTACAAGGGTATATGCCACCTCTTCCACACCGCTGTCGATCTCATTGATCGGCACTGTAATCTGCAGGCTTTCATTGCGGACGATCCAATCCCAGAGATTCTTATATCCGCTTTCAAAGGATGCTTCACCCATAGCAGGAGCGGTCGTATCCAACTTTGCCGTCAGTACCCCTGTCTCCATCATATTGCCGTCCGCATCCTGTGCCTTAAAGGTATAGGTGTGGCTGCCCTCTGCAATGCCATCATAGATAAACTGATATTGCACATCACCATCTGTTGTCTTGCCCTGTGGGACTCCTCCGCTTATATCTGCACTGCCTTCCGTGCCACCCATGCTGCCCACAAGCGCATAGGCTCCGCCGTCTTTGCTGACATAGAGTTTCGTCACATCCACATTATCACTGTAAGTCAGCTTAACCTGAAGGTCCGGATAATACCAGTCTCTTCCGGTCACATCCTCCATGACGCCGTCCACACCGGTCTCTAATGCCGCGCTAAGGACAGGATTTACTGTATCCCGCCACTTCGCATAGAGGGTAATATCATCTTCCAGCCGGTCTTCTGCCCCCGCATCTCCATCGAAATGCCATGGCTCTTCGCCTTTTGCATCCTTATACCAGCCCACGAAATCATGTCCCGCCTTTGTCGGGTCAGCAGGCTGCTCCACCGTATCATGCCATGACCGGCCCGTAATCGCAGAAACATTACTGCCGCCCATCGGATGGAATGTAACCGTCAGCGTCCTGCCCGCATTCGGCCTCACTTCCGTCTCATATCCGTGAGGTGCGCCGGCAGTTGCTTTTATACGTACTGTCAAAATTCCTGTTGGGACATCCAATATGCCTTTGTCCCCTGTCAGCTCTTTCAAATCACTTTCACGCACGCCGGTCCATGTTATACCGCCGTCAGCACTGTATTCCATATATTTGCTTACGCCATCTAACTGTGCGTCAGCTTTGCCGCGGATCGTCTCATCCTTTGCCACACTCACATCCGGTGCATCCGGACGGGCAGCGATCTTACAGACCGCACAGTCACTGTCGAGCAGATCTTCTCTGTATGCCTTGCGGCTGATCTGGAAATCGTCCGTGCCAAACCAGTCTTCTGCCATGCGGATACAGCCGCTTCCGTCTGTCGTAAATGTTTCACCGCGCACATCATATTTTGCATTTGCCGCAAGACCTGTCAGCTTCTCATTCGCATAATCAACCGTAACGACCGGTGTCTCCGCCTTGCTCTTTATTTTAACGGTCACGCTCTTCGTCTTCGAGTTGCCTGCCTGGTCGGTCGCTGTGAAATTCACATTGAATACGCCTGTCTTTCCGGCAAGCTCGTTTAACGTAAATGTATAGTCTCTCGTCGGCTGGGCGTCAAAATCCGCTTTGACCTTGTTTTTCGTGCCGCTGCCAATCTGCCATGTAATGGAAGCAATCCCTGCGTTTTTGTCCTTTCCGCCCGTCAGATCTGTCACATCGACAGAAAGTTCAGGTGCGGTATCATAGTAGTTCTGCGAAAGACCTTCACCATTCGCTTTTACGGCGATTTCAGGTGCGTTATTTTCCACAAACAATCCCTTAATTCCGGGAGCTTTCACGCCAATCTGCTTTTCTTCCGAACAGTTGCCTGCCAGGTCTACCGCCTTCACTTTGATGGCGCCCTTAAAATCAGCGGGAAGCGTGATCGCAGCCTTACCGCCCGAGACATTCACCGTTTTCACATCCGTATTCCCGGCAGCCACACATTCGTCTGACACCTCGTCCGTCAGTTCTTTCCCCGCCGCAGCGGACGTAAACGGCATGAGAGTATATTCCACCTGCTTTACATTTGTCTCCGTGACCGGAATGGTAATGACAAGATTGCTTTTGCGTATCGTCCAATGCCATATATTCTTACAACCGGAATTATAGGACTCCTCGCCGAGCACGGGCCGCGTCTTATCGAGCTTATAGGAAATACTTTTCTCCGTCTCATTGCCCGCGGCGTCCACCGCCTTAAAGCGGATCGTGTAGCTGCCCTCTGACAAATTTGTATAAGGAAGCGTAAATACCTTATTATCCGATGTTGCCGCGCCGCTCATATCCACCGAATACCATGTGGGATTGGTGCTGGAAGAAGTTGTATAGTAAAGCTTTGTCACACCCACGTTATCACTGTAAGTCATCTTGACCCGGAGATTCGGATACCATTTTCCCGATTCGGCACTTGCCATCGCACCACTTCCATCTGCACTTGTGTCAGTCTCCAGCGCCAGATTTAATGTAGGTTTCGTCGTCTCCCGCCAACCGGCATAAAGCGTTACACCAATACTGTTGTCAACGATCCTCCCCTCATACTCCGCCCGGTTTGTACCGATAATCTCACCAACCGTATTTGCATTGGCCTCACCGGAAAAACGCCACTTTGCCTCTGTACTGCCTCCCGGCTGGTAAGGTTTTGCGCTCGTATACCAGCCCATAAACTGATAACCCGTCCGCGTAGGGTTCGACGGCCTTGTCAGCGTACTCTTATAATGAAGGCTATTTACTCTGCCCGGCTGCCCGCTCGCCGAAGGATTCGCCGCATTCAGGTCATACTGCACGAATATCTTACCTTTGCCGGGATCAATATATTTCTGACCCTGCTTCCCGTGCGGCCAGCCGTCGTTCGCTGCCTCCGTCGTATTCGCTTTTGCCTCGGCGCGAAGCGGAATATTCCCGCTTGGCAGATTCTTGATCACTTTGTCCGCCGGAACCTGTTTCCATGTTTTCCCCCCGTCGGTACTGTACTCATAGACATATGTGCTATCGGCAATTTTCAGATTGATCTGAGCATCTTCCGCTTTCTCCAATAATTCAAAATCAACCGAAAGAACCGCATCATCCGCCATATTCAGCGCAGCCGGACGCGCCTTGATGTCAAGCGTCTGCGCTTCCGAATCGTCTGAATGGCCAGATACCCCTTTCTTCACAATCGTAACTGTCTTTCCACAGAGGTCAATTTCCCTGCCGGAAGGAATTGTGCTGACGAGATCATGGGTCAGCACGAAAGGAATCCTGCCAAACACACCTGAATTGACCGTATAGGTCGTTCCGTCAACCGTGATCTTATAATCTGCATTCTTCGCCAGCTGCGTAATCGCATCCGCCGGATAATCCCGCGCTGCCTCCGGCGTCTTCTCCTGCCCGCCGCCAATCTTGATCGTCGTGCTCACTGTCGCCGTATTTCCAGCCATATCCGTAACTTCCAGCGTGATTTCATTTACGCCTGTGAGGGTGCTGATCGCTGGTGCGCCCGCGAGTCCAAGACTTGTGCTTGTTAAATAGCTCCAGGATAAATTGTCGATCCCTCCTGATGGTTTCCCATTTACCAGCCAGCGGGCACGCATAATGGGGGCGCCGGTTATCGAATTTCCTTCCGCATCCCTTCCGTCATGCTCAGGGTATGCGCCGAGGCGCGTGATCCCCCTGTCTGTCAATTCCTCCAGCGTATACCATTTATCTTCCGGCTCTGCAATATGTGAACTGCCGTTATTAAAGAAATAAATCTTCTCATCCGGAATGACCGGCGGAAGTGTATCGATAACGACTTCTCCGATATTCGACAACGTGAAAGAGTTTCCCGCCCGGTCATAAACAGAGATACCCGTAACCTTACCGCGCCAGTTGTCAGGCAGCGGAATCTCCACCGTACCGCTTCTTAAGCCGCTGCCTGGGAAATAACGCGTATACGTTCGTGGATTTGTATAGCTCGGCTCTGTCGTAGACGGCTTTTGTTCTCCCGTTTTCATATCTAGCTCGGTCAGCGTATATGTCACCTTATTAATCCCGCTGCATATGTCTGAACCTTCCACAGGATTATCTTCTGCCGAAATACGGATGGTCGGCTTTTTATTAAAAAACAATATACTGCTGCACTGATTATCGACCTTCGTATCATAGATCTGGGATTCACCGCTCTTCTTGTAGCGCACCGTCGGCTCCACGTCATAGCTAAGTTCAGCGGTAGGCCTGGTACGATCAATCGTAAGCGTTCGTTCCGACATTACATATAAATTACCAGCCTTGTCCTTCGCCCTTATATGATAGGTATGTTTTCCCTCTGACAGCGTGTTCGAAGACGACCCTTGAAGATAAAATAATACACATACAGGAGTGCCATACTCATAATTTGGTCCAGGTATTCTACTCTCTTCTATTTTCTGCCACTCTCCGCCATCAACCTGGAGCTCCACCGACGACTTATCTATTTCCGCATTGTCCTGTATTGCCAAACCAATTTGACTTCCTGTGTACCAGTTGGAAGTTCCATAATCGCCCCAGTGCCACTCAGTCGAATAAGTGGGCGCCTGCGTATCCTTCCAGCGGGCATAGAACTTCTTGCTGCCCGTCGCCTCTGCCTCAATTTTAGTATATTTCCGACCCGTATACTCCTCATTATCATACCAGCCATCAAACTCAAAACCATACAAATTGTAAGTTAGGTTTTCCGTTTTCGTTTCACCATTTTCTACATATTCAAATGTCCCCCTCGACGGTTCAAGAGTCGGAACGGGCAGACTCATGTTATCTCCATACCGGTATTCCGTTTTATTCCCAGGCGCCGTATAAGGCGTCTCCTTATAGTGCCGGTGTTGTCTCGCCCTGGACATGGAGGTTTTCCCGCAATCCGTATTCTCCATGTTGTGGATGAAATGCAGGTCGTATCCCGGCATCATTAAATCATATTCCACCTGATAGACGTCCTGCGTCCACTTGGCATAGAGCGTCATATCGTCCCGGAGCTGCGTCTGGTTATCAAAATCAAATTTTTTGCTGTCCGTGCATGCCGCATCGGTGTACCAGCCGTGAAACGTATAGCCCTTGCGTGTTGGTACAGCCGGCTCTGCCACTTTACAGTCCACGGCCGTGCTTGTGGAATTTTCGTTCTGCCTTGTCCATACCAGATAAGACGGTACGTCAGAGCCGCCCTGACTGTCAAATCTCACCCGGTGCACATAGTAGGTCCAATAATAACTTCCGCCCCATGACGCCGGCTGGATATAGAAACGGTTCACGCCGACCTTTTTTGTCGTATATCTGACCGTCGACTGCTTCGTCGATGACCCGTCATTTGCCACAAACGATGCAATCGGTGCGCTCTGTCCATCCGCGGTCATCCTCCCGCCGGAAGGACCGTAATTCACCTTAATTGTCATCGGGAGACCTTCCGTCTCTTTCTTTGCCGTCTCCGGTCCGCTGAGAGACGCAAGGCTTCCTTTGAAATGGTCTTTCTTAATCTCAAGTGTATTCGCTGCACCTGTCACATTGCAGTAGCCCTTGTATTCATTCCCCACCTGATCTGTCGCTTTTACATAGAGATACCAGGTTCCCATCTGCGTGAGATTGACGGTATAACTACCTTTTGCCAGGTCAGAGGCTGGCACGGACTTCAATCCGGACGGCGTGGCTGTGCCAAGTGTATCCTTATCTGTTTTTGACACCAGCTTATACTGCACCGAGGCAAGACCGCTTCTCTCCGTGCCGCCCTCACCATTGGCCGGCACAGGGTCGCTAAATGTCATCACGATCGGCACCGTCGTATCCGTATACCAGCCGCTCGTCCTTGGCGTCGCATCGGCTTTCGCAGTCAGCACCGGAACGGTTTTGTCGATATTTTCTACCGTAATCTCCGCTGTTGCCGCATTTCTTTTTGTGTCCGTTACCGTAAAGGTATATTTGCCGTTAGCGGTGATCCCGATATCATTGTACTGGTAAACGTCGGAAGAACCGGCCTCTGTCTGCAGTTTGTCCAGCGCAAGGGTGGTCGCCCCCGCCCCTTCACGCTGCATTTTGATGGACTGTATCCCGCTTTTCTCATAAATGGAGAGTTCCAGCTTTGCCTCCTTCGCCCATTTGGTATCTCTCTGGTGTACGCGGATCTGAGGCGCATCAAAATCCACACCCTGTGCCACGTTGATCGCCTGGCTTCTCACCACATGTCCCGCACTGTCACTGGCAATCACATAATAAGTACCTGCCGAAGTCAGTGTGAACTCGCCGCTTAACTCTGTTGTAACTTCATCGTTCGGCAGATTGACCGCCGTGATCGTATTGCCATTCGCATTTACCGTATAGGTATAGACATACCCTTTGTTTGTTTCGCTTTTCTTTTGCACCGTAACGATCGGCGCTTTGAGGTTGACCGTATATGTGCCGGAAGATGCAGCAGACGTAGTCTTATTGCCCGCATGATCCTCCACGTCTATGTTCAGACGATACGTATAGTTACTGCCCGTAGTTCCCGTTGTTACTGCTTTATAAGTACCGTCGTCCTGCTCTGTCAGGACAGCTTTCTCTGTCACCTGGCTGCCGCCGTTTGTCGTCTTCGTCCATGTGCCGGTAACATTCTTTACACCGGAGCCACCTGCATCCGCAGGTGTGACGATAAACGTCACGTTTTCTGTCTGAATCTTCTCCACCGGCTCCGAAACCTGCGCCGAGGGCGCTGCCCTGTCAATCTTTGTGACCGCGACAGACTTTACTACCGTTTCCCCGCCGGCGGTGAGGGTAAACGTATAGCCGCCATTCGCCGTCGCCGTATAAGAATTCCCGGAGACGGTCTGCTCCGACCCGGACGGTGTTCTGACCTTCACGACAGCCCCTGCGGGTTCCTTTGTCGTTATGTTGATCTTCCGCTCTCTCGCCCACGCGCGATTGTCCACGGAAAGGGCGATATCCGGCAGCTTACCGGACGCAGCGCTCGAAAAATTAAAACTGCGGCTGGCAAAGGCCTCCCTGCCCGTGGCATTGTAAACAGCGCGCGCATGGAGATACCATGTGCCGGAGGTCTGCCTGTTCGTTACTTTTGTCCCGCTTGTACTGCTGATCCAGCCCGCTGCAGGTATGGCACTTGTCTGAGACCACGCATACTGCAGGGTATTCGCATTGGTGGCGGTAATGACTGCCTGTGCTGTGCCGTTTGTAAGGGACGGATTCGTGATAGATACGGTAGGAACTTTGTTGTCTACCGACACCGTCGTGCTTCCCGTGCCTCCGGATGCCTTGCCGCTCGTATCACACATATCCTTGATCTTATCTGCACCGTTTATTTTATTGACCTTCAGGGTAGAGGACGCATTTTCCGGAACCTTCCCCTTAAAATAGAGGACGTTCGTATCTGCACCACCCGCATACGTAAAGGTACCCCATGAAGTATTCAGTGTCACACCGGACAGCGTGCTGTTTTGGCTGTCCACGATCTCATCAAAGACCAGCGGAAGGTTCACTTCATCGCCCGGCTTATATGTGCCGCTGCCAACCGATGCAACGCTGCAGAGCTGCGGCTCTGTATCATCTGCCACCTTCATGTAATCCGTATACGTTTCCATGTGCCATTTGTCTGTGTCCTTTCCTGTCGCAGCAAACCACACATTCACGGTTTCATCCATGCCAAACTTCAGCCAATCCCCGGACACGGCGCCGGCACGCACCGAGGAGGCAAAATCTTTTATATTCGTCCTTGATGCCGTACCGGGAATCGTGACATCTGCCCCGGATGATGAAGTGATGTCAAATCTTGCCGTGTACTTCGCCGTCCCAAACAAAGAATCATTTATATTGATCGGACCGTTATGCTCATTGGAACTATTAAAATTATTCGGCGCATGGTTCGCAATCCAGATATGTTCCCAGGCATCATTGTCTTCTTTCGCCTTAAACTTCAGCTTGTAATAAATATCTTTTAACGCCGTCTGTTTCAAGTAAGCGCGTTCGTTCGCCGTCCCGATGTCAAAGGATCGCTGGGTATTAAAATTCTTACAGCCATGGCTCTGGTTATAACCCCTGTTATTTGTAAAAAACGGCTGGTGCGCTTTCGTCTTACTTCTGTCCACCACGTATTTGTTATCATTACTCGTGGAGACGCTTCTTGCATTTTCACCATATACCGTTCTGCTTACCGTATAACTGCCGCTTTTTGCCAGCCTTCTCTCTGCCCTGGCGGCGCTGCCAAGCGTACCGCCGCCATCGACGCGGTACAGCTCCACCCAGTAGACACGATCTGCATTTGTGTAGGCAGTGGCAGGTTTACCGGAAAATATGACGTTCGCCCCTTTTTCGGTAATCTCAATGGTCTTTGTTGTTTCCCCCTCCGCAAATGTCAGCGACGCTGCTTTGCCGGTAAAATGAGTGCCGCTGACGGCAGAGCCATTCAGCGTGCGGTAATATACCGTCTGTCTGCCATCCGTTCCATTGATCCTCGTAACGGTAAATGTATTGTTTCCATTATTCTTTATCGTAAATTCTCCGTATTTTTTCGCATTTATGTCAAATCGATCCTCTGCACCGTACCAGACCTGCCCGGCGGCATTTTTCGCATAGGCACGGACATGGTATATGACGCCGTCCACAATGTCCGTTGCCGTCCCCTTCAGGGTACCGCCTTTTGTCTTCACCACCGATGACGTCTTTACCTGTCCGTTGCAGAGCCCGGTGGTGGGGTTCATCATAATGCCCCACACGAAACCTGTCTCTGTGATCTTCTCCCCGCCTGTATAAGTGAGTGTGGCGGAAAGGCTGAAGCTGGCCTTGCCGGCCACACGCGCCGCCTTCGTGCTGCTCAGTTCCAGCGGTTTCGGCAGTACGGTGACTTTCAGCGTCGCTGTCTTGTCGGAATAGCCAGGCACACTCACCCGGTAGGTCACGGTATAGGTACCTGCCGTTTTCGTGTTGACGGTCGATGTATACGTTACGGTGCCGACCTTTTTTTTGATAAACGATAAGTACCATTCCTCATCTACGGTGCTGTCTTCTAAAATCGTCGTCACCGTATCCGTCAGGCTGATAAACGGCTCTCCAACCACTTCGACCTGCTTTGTCAGCGTATCGGAAAGTCCTCCCTCCGGAGACACCGCATAACAGCCAAGCGTCGTTTCTCCGATCACCGCATCTTCCGACAGCGTTATCGGAACGGAAAAATTGCCGTTCCCATCCGCCACAGCGGTATATTCCTGTCCCAGCACTTCCACACAGACCGTACAGCCCGGATTTGTCTTTCCCGTCACGTTTCTGGTTTTTCCTATCACCAGCCGGGGAACGTCAGCGGTCAGTTCCGGCTTTTTCGGGGAAGGCGGAAGTTCACCCACGCCAAGCAGCACATAGCGGCTCCACTTCTGTCCGGGGGCTACCTTCCCTGTCCATGACCATGCCATACCGCTGTCTTTATTGTAAGGCACCGTTTTATCCTCAAGATCCGTAAACATATTCCGATAGGCCTCAGCAAAAAATCCATACCACATCGTCGTTGCCGTAGGCGCTGCCAAATTGTATTGATAACTGTTTTTCGGGGCTCCATCCATCTTCAGGCCATTTCCCGTGCCCACAACCTCGGCAAAGTCATTGTCATCGATCATGACATCTGCCGACGAGCCAACCTGAAATTCCTGCTCCGTAGAACCTTTATTCTCCACCGTATAACGGATACGGACATATCTTCCGTTATAGACTAATTCCATTTGCCTGGAGCCAAAAAGGGAGTTTCCCATCGTGACGTTCTTGCTGCTGTTCCATCTTATTATCTCCCCGTCCACCTTGCTCGCAGTTGTGTAGCCTGCGTCGCTATAAGTCGTCTGCAGCTCTTTATCATTGTCAATGCCGTGCACGTTAAAGCGCTGTTTCGTATTGTCATACCACATATAGGCGCTCTTGCCGCTTTCTGCCGGTTCCGCTGCTGCGGCCTTCGGCGCCACTGCACGTTCCATCGTATTTCCCGCCGTATTTTCTGCCGCACGTGCAGCAGCCGCTCCCGGCATATTCGGGCAGGACGTGACAAATACACATAGGGCAAGCAGCGCCGCTAAGATGCGCAGCCCCTTCTTTCTTTTTGATTTTATTCGCATAGTTTTTCGCATGGTTGATTCCTTCATGTCTTTCCCTCCATCTTAAATAATCCATATGTCTCATCACGCTTTGCGAACGTTTTCAAATAAAATATGACATTTTAATATATTTTTCAATACCTTTGGAATGCTTTGCACTTTTCAGGGTATAATTTGTATGGCGCACCAAAAAAAGTCCACTCCTCCGCATATGCGTTAGAATGGACTTTCTATCTTTACTTATTAAAACGAAATTGATTTACTTATACAGCTCAACCAGTTTCTGGAGATGCTCAAAACGTGCTTTCGCAGCTTCCTCGGACTCTTTGAAGAGTTTCTCAGCTCTCTCCGGGAATGGCTTGATCAGACGTGTATAACGCGCCTCATTGTTCAGGAATTCCTGATACGAACCGTCACCCTCTTTGGAGGTCAGAGTAAATGGATTCTTGCCCTCTGCCTTCAGTGCCGGGTTAAAGCTGAACAGATTCCAGTAGCCAGCCTTCACAGCTTTCTTCATCTCATCCTGGCAATGGTTCATACCACCCTTGGCGATACCGTGAAGTTCGCAAGGAGCGTAACCAATGATCAGCGATGGTCCGTTGTAAGCTTCTGCCTCTGCGATTGCTTTTACAGCCTGAGCCGGGTTTGCGCCGAGAGCAATCTGTGCCACGTATACATAACCATAGCTCATTGCGATCTCTGCAAGGCTCTTCTTACCAATCTCTTTACCGGCAGCGGCAAACTGGCAAACTTCTCCGATATTGGAAGCCTTCGATGCCTGACCACCTGTATTGGAGTACATCTCTGTATCAAATACCATTACATTTACGTTCTCGCCGGAAGCAAGTACATGGTCTAATCCACCGAATCCGATATCATAAGCCCATCCGTCACCACCGAAGATCCATACGGATTTCTTTGCGAGATACTGTTTCTTATCAAGGATTTCCTTGGAAAGACTGCATCCTGCTGCCGCACTCTTCTCGATCTCTGCGATCATTGCCTTTGCAGCCGGTGTATTTGTTCTTGTGTCATCCTTTGTCTCAAGGAATTTATTGACAGCAGCCTTCAACTCAGCCGAAGCTTTGTCAGAAGCAGCTAACTCTTTTACTTTCTCGATCGTCTGGTCACGAAGTACTTTCTGACCAAGATACATTCCAAGACCATGCTCCGCATTGTCCTCGAACAGGGAATTTGACCATGCCGGCCCCTGTTTGGAATCTTTATTCACCGTGTATGGTGATGTCGCTGCAGGACCACCCCAGATGGAAGAACATCCTGTCGCATTGGAAATGTACATCTGCTCACCAAAGAGCTGTGTAACAAGACGTGCATAAGAAGTCTCTGCACAACCTGCACAGCTTCCGGAGAACTCGAGAAGCGGCTGATTGAACTGGGAGCCCTTCGGCGTCGTGTCAGCAAATCCGCTCTCTTTTTTGCCTACATTGGCAACGAGATAATCGAATACCGGCTGCTCATCTGCCTGAGATTCCTGAGGAACCATCTTGATCGCACCGTCTGCTGCTTTCGGACATACTGTGATACACTCACCGCATCCCATACAGTCTAACGGAGATACGCTCATCGTGAACTTAAACTCGCCAGCCTTTGGTTTCATATCGGAAACCTTTATATTAGACGGTGCTGCTTTCACCTCATCGTCTGTCAGAAGGAATGGACGAATCGTCGCATGGGAACATACAAATGCACAGTTGTTACACTGGATACATGTATTCGGATCCCAAACCGGAACCGTAACGGCTGTACCACGTTTCTCGTATGCAGAAGCACCAAGCTCAAACTGACCATCCGCAATATCTTTGAATGCAGATACCGGAAGGCTGTCGCCATCCATGATGGAGATTGGCTCAAGAAGCTCTTTTACCATCTTTACAACTTCCGGACGTCCCTCAAGGTCTTTCGCCGGAGCATCCGGTGCCGGATTTGCCCAGGAAGCAGGTACGTCTACTTTATGTACAGCGTCTACACCGGCATCGATTGCCTTGTAGTTCATTTCTACGACTGCATCACCCTTCTTGGAATAGGATTTCTTAGCCGCTGATTTCATATACTCTACTGCCTCATCGATCGGCATGATATTTGCCAGTTTGAAGAAAGCAGACTGAAGGATCGTATTGGTACGTTTACCCATACCGATCTCGATTGCCTTATCGATCGCATTGATCGTATAAAGCTGAACGTTGTTCTCAGCGATGTATTTTTTGGACTCTGCCGGCATATGCTTATCCAGCTCTTCATCTGACCACTGGCAGTTGATCATAAAGATTCCGCCTGGTTTTACATCCTGAACCATCTTGTAGCCTTTTACAACATAAGATGGGTTGTGGCATGCTACAAAGTCAGCCTGATTGATGTAGTATGGACTCTTGATCGGCTTGTCACCGAAACGAAGATGGGAGATCGTGATACCTCCTGTCTTCTTGGAGTCATACTGGAAATATGCCTGAATATATTTGTCGGTGTGGTCACCGATGATCTTTGTGGAGTTTTTATTGGCACCTACCGTACCGTCTCCGCCGAGACCCCAGAACTTACACTCTACCGTACCCTCAGCCGATGTGATCGGAGCCGGTTTTACTTCCGGAAGGCTCAGGTTCGTCACGTCATCGACGATACCGATCGTAAAACGTGATTTTGGTGCATCCTTCTCCAGTTCCTTATAAATCGCAAAGATGGATGAAGGCGGTGTATCTTTGGAACCAAGACCATAACGTCCGCCTGTCAGGATCACGTCATTCATACCAGCCTCACGAAGCGTCGTAGCCACATCGAGATAAAGCGGCTCGCCAAGTGTTCCAGGCTCTTTTGTACGGTCAAGAACTGCAATCTTCTTCGCTGTTTTCGGAATTGCTTTCAGAATGTGCTCAGAAGACCATGGACGGTAAAGACGTACTTTTACAAGTCCGACTTTCTCACCTTTTGCAGTCAGATAATCGATCACTTCTTCTGCCACGTCACAGATGGAGCCCATCGCAATGATCACGCGGTCAGCATCCGGTGCACCATAGTAATTGAAGAGATCATAGTCCGTTCCTAATTTCTCATTTACTTTTGCCATATATTTTTCAACGACAGCAGGCAGTGCATCGTAAACCGGATTACATGCCTCGCGGTGCTGGAAGAACACGTCGCCGTTTTCGTGGGAACCACGCATCGCCGGATGCTCCGGATTCAGTGCATGGGCACGGAATGCTTCTACTGCGTCCATCGGACACATTTCTTTCAGATCTTCATAGTCCCATTTCTCGATCTTCTGGATCTCATGGGAAGTACGGAATCCATCGAAGAAGTTAATAAACGGAACTTTTCCCTCGAGTGCTGCCAGATGGGCAACTGGGCTTAAGTCCATAACCTCCTGTGGGTTTGTCTCAGCAAGCATGGCAAAACCTGTCTGACGACATGCATATACGTCACTGTGGTCTCCGAAAATATTCAGGGACTGGGTAGATACCGTACGTGCGGATACATCGAATACACATGGAAGCTGCTCAGCAGCAATCTTGTACATATTCGGAATCATCAGAAGAAGTCCCTGGGATGCGGTAAATGTCGTCGTAAGTGCTCCTGCTGCAAGGGAACCGTGTACGGTACCTGCTGCACCTGCCTCAGACTGCATCTCTACTACTTTTACTGTGTTTCCGAAAATGTTCTTCTGTCCTGCTGCAGACCACATATCAACTGTGTCAGCCATCGGACTCGAAGGTGTGATCGGATAGATCCCTGCAACTTCCGTATACGCATACGCAACGTGAGCCGCAGCGGTATTTCCATCCATGGATTGTTTCGCTCTAGCCATTTTTATAGAATCCTCCTTAATTAATTATTAAATTTTATTATCACTAGCTACCATTTTAGCACTATCCCCCAAAAAAGTAAAGGCAAAATAAGGTAGATATTGTCGAATTTTACGAAGACTTCTCACATTTTACAACAATCCATCCTATTCAAAAATAATTATCTTCATTTATAAATGTAACACCATAAAAAATGTAATCTACATACTATCATCCTCTGTATATTCATATATAATTTCTCGTACAGAAGTATTCTTTCTCCATGCAGCACCAAAGGAAATTAAATTCCATTGCTCTTCTGTCCCCTTGTAATATATCGCTGACAAGCCATAACACCAATAAAATGCCTCACTTCCAATACTTTCTACACTCTGAGGAATTACCACACTCTTTAATTCAGAACAATGATCAAATGCAGAATCACCAATCGAAACGACATTATCTAAAATTATAAGGCTAGCTAAACTGGTACAATGGTTAAATGCAGAATCACCAATCGAAACAACATTTTGTGGAATTGTAATATGAGATAAGGCAAAACAATTTTTAAATGCGTATGTTCCTATTGACGTCAAATCATCCGGCAAATCTACCTCCTTCAACGAAGAGCACCCCGTAAATGTAGATGGTTCTATTTTAGTAAGGCCATCTGATAAATCAACACTTACTAATCCACTACAATAAGCAAATGCAAATTTTCCAAGAGTTTCCAAATCAGTTGAAAAAACAACTTTCTCCAAGCTGGTACATCTTTCAAAAGCATATTCTCCGATACTTGTTACTCCATCCGGTAGTATAATCTCTAATAAATTAGTACATTTTTCAAATGCTTTGTTTCCAATACTTTTCAAAGAACCTGGTAATTTAATTTGTTTCAACTCTTCACAATTATAAAAAAGTTCCTCGCCGATTGACGTTATCCCATCCGGTAGCTCTATATTAGTTAAGCTGGTACAGTATAAAAACACTTCATTACCTATATTGACAACACTTTCCGGAATGTTGATTTTTGACAATTTTTTACAGAATGAAAATGCACCGTCTTTTATCTCTGTTATTGTATTTGGCAATATCACTGAGTCTAAATTGTAATTATCTGAAAAGACAGATTCCCTAATACAAGTTACACCCTGAGGAATTTTTACACTTTCTAAATTACAACTACTAAATGCAGCTCTCTCTATATTGGTTACATTATCTGGAATCGTTACATCATGTAACCTCATGCATTGGTTAAATGCATACTCTCCAATGCTTGTCACACTATCTGGTAACTCTACACTTAATAAACTCGTACACATCGAAAATGCATGAGCACCAATTTCTGTCACTCCTTCCGGAATTTTTATCGTGTACAGCGATGTACAATATTGAAATGCATAGGGACCAATATATGACACAGTATCAGGTAACGATATGCTCGACAATTCAAAACAACCTTGAAATACATAATCTTCAATCGTAGTCACACCCTCTGGTATTTCTATCATTCTCAAATTCTTACATGCCATAAACGCATATGAATCAATCTGTTTTATCGTATCCGGCAAATTAATGTAAGTTATATCTGCGTTTCCCTGAAAAGCCCCAACTCCAATTTCAGTTACACCTTGAGGAATCTTGACAATGGACTCTCTACCATGATAAGAGACCAAAACTCCTTTTGAATCAATAGTCATTCCTGGTGCTGAAGGCACTGGCGATCCTGTTGATGCGGCTACTGGTGGTATTGAAACCGACGGTATTGTCGGCATTACCGTCGGAGATGGCCTTATGCCGGATGTATCTCCGCTAGTCGAATTATCATTATCTGGTAAAGAGTCATATTTTTTTACGGTCACTTTGCATTTTAATGTTTTCCCAGACACCTTAGCCTTTATTACCGTTTTTCCCTTACTTTTAGCCTTTATTTTTCCTCTCTTATCAACTGAGGCAACTCTCTTTTTTGAGGAGGACCATTTTACTTTACCTGAAGTTCCCTTCACCTTTAAAACCGTAGTTTTCCCAACATACAATGTGATTTTTTTCTTATTAAGTCTAATTGTAGCTGCCTTCAGAGGTACAATCGGTAATAACGACAGTATTAATATTATCGTTAAAACTAGTTTCATTCGTTTCATAATAATCTCCATTCCGCCGCCTTTGGTTGGCGGCACAAATAGCAATGAAAGTATTTCAACTCTTTACTCTATGCTGTAGAATTGTTTGTAAGAAGCCATACTACAAAGCACGGGAGGAGAAGTTGTAAAATCTTTCTTCGTTTTAGACAGCATAATAATCAGTGTAGGTTCTGCCTTTTCAAGCACAAATAAGTGGCTTCTTACCATTTACGAGGAGTCTGATTACGAAAGTTACTTATCAAACCTGTTGCGGTATCGATGTTCACAAAAAATTTCTCGTTGCCACAATTATTAAAACTACCGGTGGTATTAATCTCTTTTATTTAGAAGAAACGCTTTTCCACCTTTAACAATTCAATTCTTGAATTCAAGCAATGGCTTCTCGATAATGACCGCCATGATGTCTGTATGGAATCCACTGGTAAATACCTGGTTCCTGTCTTTAATCTTTTGGAAGATGAAATCAATGTTGTCATTGCCAATCCCAAATGGGTAAGGACAGTGAACGGCAACAAAGATGACACCAAAGATTCTAAATGGATTGGAGACTTGTTCCGTCTTGGTCTTGTTAGAAGCAGTTATGTTCCTTGTAAGAAAATCCGAATTTTCCGTGAATATACAAGGTATCGCTATAAATTAGTTTCCTGCCGTTCGAGTGAAAAGAATAGATATCCGAATGCTCTTACTGTTTGTAATGTTGCATTAGATTCAGTTGTTTCCGATATCTTTGGGAAGTCATCTATATTCATTATCCACTATCTGCTTGAACAATCGGGTACATCCATTAACCACGAAAAAATCGCATCCAAACTTCTTAAGAGCCTCAAATCCAAAGAAGATACTGTTATAAAATCCATTGAGGGATATCAGATGACTGATGCCAAAAAATATCGCATGCGCCTAGTACGTGCGCATATGAATTATATCAACTTTTCTATCAATGCTGTAGACTCTATGATTGAAAATTTAATTTTCCCTGAACCTGATTATGAAAATGCTATCCAGTTACTAACTACCATTCCGGGTGTCAAACATGACAGTGCAACCACTATCATCTCCGAAATAGGTATTGATATGACTCAGTTTTCAAGTTCCAAACGTTTATGTTGCTGGGCTGGACTTACTCCAGGCAACAATGAATCTAGAAGTCTGTTCGGATTACACGTGCCGAAGTTTACCTCAAACCTGTATTAGTACAGTGTGCTCATGCAACCGTAAAATCTGGTAAATCGCCTTACACAAAAACAAATATGAATCTCTTGTTAAACGCCGTGGCGAGAAAAGAGCCATTATCGCTATTGCCCGTATGATTCTCACTGCTATCTATCAGATGTTGTCTACTGGTAAGCAGTGGAATCCGAGCGGTCTTTACAAAATTGATATGCCCGTAGCCCTTGTTGAAAAACAAAAGGCTAAGGCTATCAAGCAAGCCAAGAAACTTTTACAACGAGAAGGATTACTTCCTCCTGATGAACCATTAGTTTCTTAAATTAATCAATTAAATTATATGAACTTCTAAAAAGTTGTCTGTATCAGACAGCTTATTCAAGTGCGCCACTTTTGGGACTTCCTCTACTTTCTTTCAACATAAATTCTCCTTTTTTCATAATATTTTTTAAAT
Organism: Lachnospiraceae bacterium; assembly: GCA_021770615.1. The sequence continues at coordinate 145,286 of JAETQR010000001.1, forward strand.
TATTATAGTAATTCTTTATTTTGTGAATTACAGAATTTTCCAAATAGAATATTGCTATTTATAATGACATAATTTTCATAAGATAAATAATACCAGACAAACTTATTATATACAAGAAATTTTCTACTTTAAATTTCTTCTTGACAAACAAAACTATCTGTTGTATCATTGTCTTAATCAATTAATACAGTAACACATTGATACAGTGCGTCATTTCACATATATGCCGCACTCTACGATGTATCATCTAAAAATAAAGGAGGTGAATCCATGCTATGGGAACTGACTAATGACAGACCTCTTTATATTCAGCTGATCGAGCATATCAAATTATTGATCCTCTCCGGCGAATATGAAGCGGGCCAGCCGTTTCCCTCCGTCCGGGATCTGGCGCTTATGGCAAATGTAAATCCAAATACGATGCAGCGGGCGCTTGCCGAATTAGAACGTGAGGGACTGCTCATCAATGAACGGACAAACGGACGCAGGATCACAAATGACGTTTCCATGATACAGTCTATGAGGGAAAAGCTCGCACAGAACAAATTATGCCAGCTAAAAAGAGAACTTACCCGTCTCGGCTTTGACAACAAAGAACAGCTTGACTTCATAAACTCACAGTGGGATACTGATAAGATAGACGAAGTGATTCAGGATTAAGAAAAGTGAGGAAAAAACGAGTTTGTGTCTGCGCGTTGCTTGTCACAAACATCGTAAGAATTTTAGTTCTTTTTATTCATAAAAAGCAACGCAGAAATGAGGAAAATTATGATTCTATTAGAGACAAAAGGGCTGTCAAAAAAATTTGGCGGCTATACGGCACTCCAGGACGTGAACCTCACGCTTGAGTGCGGAAAGATCGTCGGGCTTCTCGGCCCGAACGGAAGTGGAAAAACGACATTATTAAAACTGCTGAACGGGCTCTTAGTGCCGACGAGCGGAACGATCACGATCGGAGGCTGTGAACCGGGTGTCGTCACAAAACAGCATGTCTCCTATCTTCCGGACAGCAACTACTTTCCAAAATGGATGAAAGTCACCGACCTGCTCAGTTATTTTTCTGACTTCTTTGACGATTTTGAAACGGAGAAGGCTGTCTACATGTTAAATACGCTGGACATCTCCAGCAGCATGAAATTGGCACACATGTCAAAAGGTACTCTGGAAAAAGTACAGCTTGTGCTTGCCATGAGCCGCAATGCAAATCTCTACTGTCTGGACGAACCGATCGGTGGTGTCGATCCTGCGACAAGAGATTATATCTTAAATACCATCGTCCGCAATTACTGCGAAAATTCTACGGTCATCATCTCGACACACCTGATCGCCGATGTGGAAAATGTGCTTGACGAGGCAATTTTCCTGCAAAACGGACAAATCCGCCTCCACTCCAGTGTAGACGAGATCCGTGAAAATGAAAATAAATCCGTAGATGCATTGTTCAGGGAGGTGTTCAAATGTTAGGAAAATTGATCAAACACGAATTTAAAGCAACATACCGCACATTTATCCCGATTTGGATCGGGCTTGCCATACTGACCGGCGCTGCCTGTCTTTTTATGGAACTTTTACGTAACTTTGACCAGGCTGTTCTTGTGATCGGTTCCGGTTTCGGAATGATCGTGGTCGTCCTCGGGATGATTTTCGTCTTCCTGTCACCTTACATTTTCCTTAGTATGCGTTTTTACCGCACGACAGCTACGAGAGAGGCGTATCTGACCTTTACCGTACCGGCTGATACAAAGATCATCCTTCTGGCTAAATTTATCGTCACCTATGTCTGGACGATACTGACGGTCTTTCTTGGTTATCTGGGCGTCGCTATACTGATGACGAACGGCGGAGACGGAACCCTCATGGATATGCTTACCTTTATCTTTGATAATGCGCCTGAACTGGCCGCATTACAGATCATATCTTTTTGGGTCAGTTTTGCAACTACGATCCTCCATATATTTGCCTCCATCTCACTGGGACAACTGGTGCGCGATCACCGCGTTATCGCCTCCCTGGCTTTTTATGCGGCACTTTACACCGTTCAGCAGATCGTAAGCGTACTTATTTTACTTCCATGGATGCTCACGGAATTTACCACAGCGCAGGATACAGAGGGCATCTCGATGGGTATTACCAGCAGCCTTGACACGGCGTCCAACTCCGACTCCATTTCGATCTTTCTTATATCGATCACTATAAGTATCGTCTTCGGTGCGGCGTTTTACTTCCTGTCAAACTTCCTGCTGAAAAAGAAGCTGAACCTGCTCTAAAAAAAGGTGCGGCTGAGAAACGCGCACCAAAGAACTAAAGTTAAAGAACTAAAGTTAAAGAACTAAAGTTAAAGAACTAAAGTTAAAGAACTAAAGTTCTTATCAAGTTTGCCCGTCGGCAAACTTGCTCCGCAATAGAGCACTTTCCTATATGAAAAAGGTACGCAATATGCACAAAAAACAATAAGATGAGCAGCCTTATGCATGATTCCCACGCTTGAGACTAGTGCATTCGACTGCTTATTTTATTATTTTTATGCGGCTTGCTGCCCCTTTTTACAGAGGCCTTTTCCACTGCTTCATCTTCTTCAGATCCATATACTCGCTATATGCCTGTTCCATGATCTGCCTTTCATTTGGAAACCGGAGCAGATGAAACGCTTCATGGTATTTATAAAATCCGGCATCATAAAAATCCTCTTCACGCTGTGGACGACAGTAAAAACTGTCTGCCTGCATCAGATACCAGTGGACACTTTTTTCCACCACATCGTCATTTGCCGTAAAACTATACCGGCTCTTTCCCACATATTTTACGATACTTCCCGACACCCCGCTCTCTTCTTTTACCTCGCGCAGGGCCGTCTCCTCGTACTCCTCACCTTCTTCGACCGTGCCTTTCGGCAAAACCCATCCATCATATTTGTTCTTGAAATTTTTATAAAGAAGTAAGACCTTCCCTTTGAAAATGACTACCCCACCACAGCTGACAGCCTGTTTTATCATATTTCCCTCCGTTTTTAAAAATAAGCATCAAATATTTTTCTTGCGATGGGGACCGCATGAGCGCTTCCCGTACCTGCTCCTTCCACAATAATACTTACAGCCAGTTTTTTCCCATCCTTTTTGGCATAGCCGACAAACCATGCGTGGGAATCTGAAGACCCTTCTTTAAACTGCGCCGAACCGGTCTTTCCTCCGGCCTGATAACGGCTTGTATTTAATGCTGTAGCCGTACCGCTTATCACCGTCTCCCTCATATACTGCTCAAGCTTTTTTGCCTCCTCCTCTGAAATCGGAGAGGAGGCAGCCGAAGGCTCATTCTGAGTGACCACATTTCCATACGTGTCTTCGATATGATCTACCAGATAAGGTTTCATAAGCGTTCCTTGATTTAATGCAGCTGACACAAGAAAAACATTTTGCAGCGGCGTTGTAAGAACAGAACCCTGACCAATCGCCGCCTGCATGATATCCCCCTGGGTGTCTGTTTTCGTCACAGGAAATGCCGATGCTTTCTGCTCCAGTTCTCCGACCGGAAGTGTCTTATTATAATAAAGCGAATTGCACAAACTGCTCCACTTGGAAGGATCCAGACCGGCCCCGATCTTTGCAAACGCCGCATTGCAGGATTTGGCAAAAGCCCTCTCGATACCGATCGTTCCGTGGACCTCATGTCCATAGCAGTTGATCGCGTCTTTTCCCTTTCCGATCTTTCCGGTACAGGTATAACGAAATTCTTCATACTCTTTTGTCTCCCGCATATACTCAAGCAGGGTATATAACTTAAATGTAGAACCGGGCGGATACAGTCCCTGTGTAGCCCGGTTATAAAGAGCAGATTCATCATCCGGATTATCGACGAGTGATTCCCAGTTTTTATCGACACGATTCGGATCATACGCAGGTTTTGACACCATGGCAAGTACCTTTCCCGTCGACGGATCCATAACAACAACAGCTCCTTTGCGGCTCCCAAGCGCATCGCTTGCGATCTGGGAGATTTTTACATTCAAAGTCGTAACTACATTATTTCCCGGATTTTTTTCGCCCTTCAATTCATTAAAAATACCAGTCACCGGATTGATCCCTGTCGTCAGCATCGTATAGCTTTCTGATTTCTCCAACCCGGTCTTCCCATGGCTCACTCTCCCCACGACATGCGCAAACAAATCGTCATAGGGATACACTCTCGTCTCTTTTCCTTCATCATCGGCAACTGTCTTCGCAAGCACTTTTCCTTTATCAGAAAGGATACTGCCTTTCGTGACCCGTTCTGCGAGAAGATCCTGTCTTTTATTTTCCGGATTGTTCAGGATCTGGTCCGTATCCCCGGCGAGAAACCAGATCACATATCCCGCCATAAACACAAACAAAAACATGAACAGGTATGTCACTGTGGCCATTTCCCGGTTCATCCGCTTACTCTTTTTTAGCTCTCTTTTTACTTCTCTTCGATCCAGCTTTTCCTCCGGAAGCGACTTTTTCTTCTTCCTCAAGGCTCTCCTCCTCTCTTCCGTTTAATACATACAGTCCCTGTATGATACTGAATATAATGATCGTCGTCATAATTGAACTTCCACCATAACTGATGAGCGGCAGTGTCACCCCGGTAGAAGGGATAAATTTCGTCACACCGCCCACACATAAAAATACCTGAAAGATAAATACGACACTGAGCCCAAACGCCGTCAGCTTATAAAACTGCTTTTTCATCTTCATGGCAATATTGACAAACATGATATAACTGCTGAGATAGACCATGATAAGACAGATGGCAAATACACCACCCAACTCTTCCGATATCATACAAAAAATGAAATCACTCTCTACAACGGGCACACTCGATGGCAGGCCTTTTCCAAGCCCCATACCGATAAAGCCGCCGGTTCCGATCGCAAAGAGGGAGCGTGCCACCTGATACCCCGCATCATTGATCGTGCCCCATGGATCCTGCCAGGCAATTACACGGGTCCTCACATGCGCAAAGAACTTATAGGCCACGACCGCCGCCAGCGCTCCACCGCCAAGACCTGCCCCCAGATAAGCAACATTCATCGTGGCGACATATAAAACAACGACATACGTGATAAAATAAATGAGGGCCGCGCCCAGATCTTTCTCTGCTACAAGGATGACCACATGGACAGCAGCCACACATGTGATCAGCACGATATGTTTAAACCGGGTGCTCTTTGCCAGCAGGGATGACATAAAAAACACATACAGGATCTTGACAAATTCCGAGGGTTGTATCTCGATCCCTGCGAGCCGGATCCAGTTCCGGGAACCATATTTTTCCACACCAATGACAAATACAAGCAGCAAAAATAGTATTCCCACTAAAGCATACTGCCATCCAAGGCGTTCCAATATACTGAATTTCTCGATGAATAGCGGAACAAAAATACAAAATACCATAGCGATCGTTGCAAGGACGATCTGGTGGATGGCATAACGGCTGGACAGACGCCCCAGTATGATAAAACCGGTCATCATGCACATCATCATATTATTCAGGACAAGTTTGGACAGCCCCTTATAGCACGTCTGGTATATCTTTATGAAGACAAAATAAAATACCAGCTCCACAGCCCATAAAAACACATACATGAGCGACATATTTTCCATGATGAGAATAAAACTCATGACCGCATGGAGCAGCACCGTAAGCGTCCGCTGTGCGGCAAACACTTTATTCTGCCGCTCCTTATTTTTCCCGGCAAATGCCCGGAACGCATAAAACGTATAAAGAGCAAATAACAATATGATCACATATCTGGCCAGCTCTACGATAAAAAGTTCCATTGTGTCAAAACCTTTCCTGCCTCTTCTGCATTTTCAAATGTGAAACTCACCTCCGGGATCCCTGTCGTATTTCCCGGTTCATGCCAGTCCGCATTTTTTTCATATATTACATTGTAACAGTAATCACAATAATTTACCACCGTAAACTCATCTTTTTTCGGGGTTCGGATGCTGACCGGACACTTCTCTTCCGGCATCTTATGATGTGCTTCTGTATCGTATGCCGCCTTATGGCATTTGCCAAGCTGTGAACGGACGCACCCCTCCGTCGTCATGACCGGAATCCTTCCATACGCCATATAGATATGCCCATTGATTCCAAGCTCACGGTATACTTTCTCTGTCCTACGGTTCCATTGATACATAGCCGGAGAAGCGAGAATATCTCCTTTCCCTAGGTTCATTTTTTGAACAACGGGGAAAGCCTCAATCGAATGAATGATAACACCGGCACACATCCCCTCCCGGAGAGCGCCTCCATATTTATTCCACATCTGTAGAAAATACTCTGTGTTTTTTCTTCTCAAAACAGCCGGCAAAGAGATATAATAAGAAAATTCCCCGCAGGCCCCAGGAAGCTTTTCCCACTCCTTAGGCGTGAACTCTTCCAGTTTCAAATGAAACCGTGTATTATAAGCATTTACCTCTGTGACTGATCTTACTCCCTTTATCTGGCAAAAATCTGTCACACCTGCGATCACAAATGATTTTATTTCGGGAGAACATACCTCCTGACCGGACTGGTATCCGCCCCCCACCGATGTATCCATCTTAGAGGCAGATGATCGTTCTTCCCCCCGGCCTGCTTTTCTCCGGTGAGACCGGAGAAGCTCTCTGGTCATCTCCTCAAATCCCTGGCGCCTCAGGGCGGCGATCGTTCCCAATGGGATAAATATCTTTTCTCCGACCGAAACATCCAGACGTCCGAATTCAAACTCACTCTCCCCGGTCTTTCGCAGTCTTTTTTCAACATCTTCCGCCTGAACCGGCCTTCCCTCTGCCTGTTCTGCCATAACTCCATACACCGTGCACTCTGTTTCCCCGCAGGAAAGCGTAAGACTTACTTTTTTCCCACACTCTGCCAGGAAAGTTCCATGAAGCTCCACTTTACATTTTCTTTTTCCCTCATTGATCAGATCTGTGATCTCATCCAGAAGATGATTGTTTTTCGTCCGGTATACGTTCTGCCCCGGTTCCAGCATACTTCCTTTCTTATAACGTGCCACAACCGTACCAGGCAAAGCGACTCCTTCTTTTACCGTATACTCATATACCGGCATCCCCTTTTCATCCCGGAACTCTAATATATCCTGTGCATTTATCCCAGTATCCAGCCGGTACTCCACGGTATTTTTATTTACTTTTGTGACGGTTCCCACACAGACGCCAAAATGACCGTTCTTCACAGGATATACGATATTTTTTTTCGATCTTTCAAATAAATACCCTCCGGAAAAACCACCCCGGTTATAAATATCCGCCAGTTTTTGGATGTCTTTTGCCACTTCTTTATCGCTGATCTTGAGACCGGACAGATAAGCATCGGCATACAGCCGGTAAAGATGCGCGGTATAGGCAGTGTAAGCAGGCTTTTTCATCCGCCCCTCGATTTTAAAAGAATCCACACCCGCTTTGATCAGTTCCCCTACCCCGGACAACGTACAAAGGTCTTTGGGGCTGAGTATATACCCGGCCTTTTTTCCCTCCACCTCATAGGGAAGTCTGCACGGTTGCGCGCACATCCCGCGGTTTCCACTCCTGCCCCCGATCACCTGACTGAGTAAACACTGTCCTGAATAACAATAGCAAAGAGCTCCATGGACGAATACTTCAATTTCAAGATCCGTTTCCCGGCGCATCTGTTTGATTTCCTGAAGAGAAAGTTCCCTCGCCGGCACGATCCTTGTCACACCATACGGCTTTAAAAGATTCGCACCCTCTCCTGTCAGAAGGCTCATCTGGGTACTGGCATGCAAAGAAAGGCCCGGGAAAGATTGCCGGATATGATCCATCACCCCGAAATCCTGAACAATAACTGCATCCAGCCCGGACTCATACAATGGTTTGATAAGATCGTACAGCTGGCCCTCAAGCTCCTGTTCCGTGAGAAGCGTATTTACCGTCAAATATATTTTCTTTCCGTGCAGATGGGCAAAATCCAAAATCCGGCACAATTCATCCACATCCGGATTATCTGCAAATGCCCTCGCCGAAAAACGGTCTGTCCCTGTATAGACCGCATCGGCACCACTGTATAACCCCGCATAGATCGCTTCCCTCGAACCACCCGGTGCAAGTATTTCAACACTCATAATTTCCCTCTTTTCTAACGATTGGCGGCCTGGCCGCATAAAATATTTAAAACGGGAAACAGGCATGTCCCCGTTTCCCGTTCATATTATCGTTTTCCCCGCCGGTTTCTGGACTCCAGATCTGCGATCCGGCGCTCTGCCGCCTCAAGCTTCGCTCTCAGCTCGGCATTTTCTTTTTCAATCTTCTCCCTCTCCTCAAGCTTTTCTTTTTCCTGTGCACGCTCTTTCTCAAGCGTTTTCAGTTTTTCATCTAACGCCCTTTTTTCCTCTTCACTTTCTCTTCTGAGTACTCTGAGCTCATCATTTAACTTCTTTTCCTCTTCTTCGCTCTTCTTCCCGAGCGCCTTCAGTTTTTCATTCAGGGTCTCTGTCTTCTTTTTCAGACGTGCATTTTCATTTTCCAGCTTCGTCGTCGTCTCTAATGCCGTTTCCAGTTTGGCCGCATTGCCACTGTTTTCCGCCTCAACCCGTGAAAGCTTACCTTCCAGCGTGACAGCCTTAGAAGAATTCTCCTCATTTTTCACATTGAGTTCAACGATTTTTTTCTCAGCCTCATCCAGCTCCTGTTCAAGAGTATCTTTTTTCTGGACCGCCTTTTCTGTCCTGCTCTTACTCTCAAGAACTTCATGCTTCATATCGAGCACCATCTTATCTTTGCGCTCATTCTCCTTTTTCGTCGCCTGACTCTCTTTTTTGGCCTTAAAATAATCATCGGCGATATTGACCGCCAGAAGAATATTTCTAAGATCCATATCAAGGCTGTAATAATAATCCTGATTTTTAAATTCTGCGTATTTACTATTTATGTATGTCGCTACCTTCTGGAGATATTCGGCACTCTCAAATCCACAGATCGTATACCTTCTTCCGTTGATCAGTACCTCTACATCATTTTTGTTTTTCATAACCGGCCCCATTTCTTAAACATCATAGTTATGGACATAATTTTACACGAATTTTCAATATCCGTCAAGATTCAACGTTCCGGCACGGAAATGAATTTAAAATTTCCAGTAGTTATATTCACAGAGAGAGTAACAAGTATACAGCAGCCATAATTCAAAAACGGTATACCCTTTTAACACCTTCCCCAATTTTCTAACTATTCTGTATATACTTTTCTATTATATCATAAAACTCATATGCCCTGCTCAACTGTTCCCGGGCATCCGACTGAGACGCAATAAAAAAATCAGCGTAGTCCGTGTTGTTCCGAATCTGAAATGCTTTACTTATATATCTTGAATACTTTTTATCTAATTTTCCGGTTTTTATATATTCCCGTTGAAAGTATGAAATCACACCACTATGTTTTGAAAAATCCTGTCCTTCCATAGCCAGGAGTGCTCGTACTGCTGGAAACATTGCATAATAAGAACGACTAATTGAATCCTTATAAGAGCCATCATCCAATAAAACATCTGCAGAATGTAGACGTTCTTTTGCTGAATTAAGGCAATATTGTACCAATTCATTTTTATTGCCACTTTCCAATCAATATCCCCTCCTCTTGAATATTCTTGTAATACGGAATAATTTCCTTATATTCCATATATTCATGAAAGGGTATAACTGTCGGTGAAACTATCGTTCCATATTCCAATTCTAAATCCGAAGATATATCCCACACCTGATCCAATTTCTGTTGTAGCTCATAACGTTCCCCATGAACAATGGCTACAATATCAATATCTGAATCATTATTATAATCGCCTCTTGCATATGAGCCATATAACAATATCCTTGCAATATTTTCTCCATACACATCATGATAAACTTTATACAGATGATTGAGTATAATAGATAATTCGCTTTTTGTACACATGATATCACCTTCCTATCAACCCCAAAACAAATGTTTTGTTCTCCACATTTTATCATAAATGTTTCGTATTGGCAATAAAAAGAATATGGGAATTATTTAGCCCCCACATATACAATTTTATCTGCACACATCAAATTATGTATGCAGCTTACCCATAAGTTCAACAGAACTTATATTTTTCAGACTTTTTCTTCTCTCCTCCTACACCCCTTCTACACCCAGCACTTCTTCCCACATCTGCTCTTGAAACAACTCTTTAAATCCCCTTATGGCAAGATCCGAATCCCGTTTTATCTCCTCCCATGAGTCCCCTGACTTCGCATCGTAGACCCCGATCGTGTAAAATCCGCCAGCCTGCGCCGCCCGTATCGCTGTATGGACATCTTCAAAAACAATACATTCCTCCGGAATGCAGCCGATCTTTTCCGCCGCCTTTATGTAAACATCCGGGAATCCCTTTCCCCGCTCCACCTCTTTTGTCTCCGTAAATGCCTCAAAAAAATCATGAACTCCGTTTCTTATCAGACATTCTTTAAACAAAGAACCATAAGAGGCCGTAGCCACCCCGAGATGGATGCCCTGTTCTTTTAAGTACTTGAGCGTCTCCCTGACTCCGGGCTTGATGCCGACTTCTTCATGATACATCTTCTGTGCCATCCGGTTCCACTCTTCTATAATATCCTCCGGCCTTTCTTCCAAACAAAAACGCTTGATCGTATATTCAGCGGTTTCCCGGAACCCAAGCCCTGCGATTACTCTCTGATAATCCGGCGGCACCTCAAATCCCCTTTCGCCGAGAAACTCCTTGTCGATCCGCCCCCATACCCACATGGAATCAAGCAGCGTTCCGTCAAGATCAAAAATCGCACCTTTTATTCTCATTTGTATCCCCCAATTCCTTCCTTATTCAAAGAAATCTTCGGTATGATCAATTCTGCGATCACCCGGTGTCCTTCTTTATTTGGATGGGGATCGATATCTCCCCACGTAATAACCATATTGATCAGCTTCTCACCACTGTTTTCAAATGCACCCTTTACATCTACCAGAAAATATTCTTTCTTTTTCCCTTTGTTTTTCTGGTTAAATACACTTTGTATTTTTTCGGTCTCAAATCCCTTATTGATCTGCACGATGTATTTCTCTGCCATCTCATCCAGATTTTTTATGATTTTCTCCGAAATATGAAAAGAAATATCATGGCAGGGATTATAAATATTATTGACAAAAAGCTGTGCCTGCGGAGCATTGTCTGAAATCGCATCAATGATCAGCGGAATATTTTTTTCAAACTGCTCACATGCCTGCGTAAAAAGACGATCGCCGTTTTTTTTGAATTCATCCAGATCGGTCTCTCTCGATACATACTGCAAAAGGTCATTGGAACCGATTGAAAGTGTAATGATATCTGCATTTTTTATAGCAGTCATATAAGTGTCATGCTGTTTGTTTGCGGGATCCGTAAGGATCTTTAGAAGTTCATCACTCCGTAATCCGTTTTCCCCCAGATTTGTCATTCGCACGGCGCTATACTGCCCCTCAAGAGCTTGTGCGATCCGCCCCACATAGGACTCGGTTCCTGCGTCTTTTAGTCCATATCCTTTTGCAATGCTGTCACCCAGTGCCACATAATTTACAATTTTATGTTCATAATCTCCTGATTCCGTTACAGAACACGGTATGAGCATCACAAGCACCAGAACAATGAAAACGAATCCTCTGACTATTTTCATGGCAGAACCTCCACAAGACATGATCTTGTAGTAGTTTCTCCCAAAGAACATCAAATATTCCGAAGATAAAATTATAAATTCTGGAAATACCCAAGCACTCCCATAAGACTTGGAAAGATTTCCATCGCCATTTCCCGCATTTTGTCATCAGGTTCAAGAAGATCCGGAACCATGATCACCTTCATTCCCGCATCATAGGCCGACTGCACACCATGAAAGGAGTCCTCGATCGCATAGGCCCGAGAAGGAATCACGCCAAGTTTCTCACAGGCCAGACGATAAATCTCCGGGTGCGGTTTACTGTGGCGGACCATATCTCCACCGATCAGGACGTGAAAAAATTTCAAAAGCCCGGCATCGGAAAGTTCCTGTTCCAGAAGTTCTTTTCTCGTCGAAGAAGCAAGGCCGACCTGAAAACCATTTACTTTGAGATAACTGAGCAATTCCCTTGCACCCCGTTTCACCGGAATCCCTCTGTCTTTTGTCTTCTCCCGGAATAATTCTGAGGCTTCGACTTTATACGTATCATAGGAAAAATCCTCTCCAAAATGCTCGAACACGATCCTCCTCGTCTCCGCTGAATTCGTCCCGATACACTTCTTAAATACCGTATCCATATGCTCTATGCCATGTCTGCTGGCAACCTGCTTCCAGCACTGGATGATCAGTGCTTCTGTGTCAAAAATAACACCATCCATATCAAATACAACTGTTTTATCCATAATCCTCTTCATTCCTGCATCTTTGCCTGTAATATCCGGCCCGCCCCGGGGCTGGTTTTTATGTCACGTTCTATTATATCCGAAAAAGAGAAAAATGGGAAGTCTTTTCGACCAGAGGACACGGAACCAGACACAAAAAGCAATTTGGGGCGGTCGCAATTTATAAGAATCATGACATTTGTACAGTAGCGGAAATATTTCCTGATAAGGACCGTATAAACGTGTCGGTCCTTAGGCTGCGTATAAGGTGCTACGCACAAGGTGTAATTTTTACACCAGGTGCGTCTGCACCTTGCAGCCTTTGTACCGCTACACGTTTATGTTAAGCGCAAGCGGGTCCGGTTCAGAAAATATTTCCGCTACTGTACGAAATTTTGTCAGCTTTCCGTAAATTGCGGCCGCCCCAAAACTGCTTATCTTTATGGCAACTGGTAACGGTTTTTATATTCCACATATTTCTGATTGAAATACGTATTCTTCCCTTTATCCAATGTATCCAGATATTCATGGGCATCAAAGGCATCCTCTCTGATCTGGATCACACAGATCCCGATATTCGAACAGTGATCCGCAACTCTTTCAAAATTCGTGGCAAGATCATTCAGGATCAGCCCTTCTTCAATCTGGCATTTTCCATTCCTGAGTCTCTTTACATGGCGCTTTCTCACCTTCTTATTTAACCGGTCTACAACCTCCTCCAGAGGCTCGATATCGCCGGCCAGCTTTTCATCTTCTTCCTCAAAAACTTTTACAGATAAATTTAAGATATCCGTCACTGCTTCCACAAATACTCCCACTTCTCCGACTGCTTTCTCAGAGAACTTCAGTTTTTTCTCATGAAGTTTGCGGGAAGCATTCTCGATGTTCATCGCATGATCTGAAATCCTCTCAAAATCCCCGATACAGTGCAGGATCATGGAAAGCGTATGGCTATCTTTTTCCGTAAGGTTTTTACTGCTCAGCTTTACAAGATAACTTCCGAGTTCATCCTCGTAACGGTCTACCTCTTCCTCAATACGATACACATCCCGCGCCTTTTTTTCATCATATTTTGAGATAAGGGAAACGGAATCAAAGAGTGCCTTTCTCGCAAGGCCCGCCATCTCCACAGCAACCTGCTTGCACCTTTCAACTGCAAAAGACGGCTGCTCAAGAAATCTCTCATCCAAAAGGATCGTTCTCTCTCTCTTTTCCTTTTCTTCTTCATCTTCCCGGATCGTCACATAAGCAAGTTTTTCAAGTCCTTTTGCAAATGGCAGGAGAATAACCGTCGCTACAATATTAAATACACTGTGGATCACAGCAATTCCGGCAGGTCCTGCGGCATCAGTGACAAAGTCAAACGAAACGATAGCATTTACCGCATAAAAAACAATCATAAAAAAGATCGTACCGATCACATTAAAATACAGATGCACCAGCGCCGCCCTTCTGGCATTTTTACTGGCGCCAATGCTCGATATGAGCGCCGTGACACACGTACCGATATTCTGACCCATGATGATCGGAAAGGCCGTGCCATAAGTAATGGAGCCCGTCGCACAAAGTGCCTGAAGGATTCCAACAGAAGCCGAAGAGCTCTGAATGATTGCTGTGAGCGCTGCCCCCGCTAACATCCCGAGGACAGGATTGGAAAATGTCGTCAGGATTCCTGTAAATTCCGGTACATCTGCCAGAGGTTTTACCGCACTGCTCATCGTGTCCATTCCAAACATAAGAATGGCAAAACCTACAAGAATCATTCCGATATCTTTTTTTCTCTGGCTTTTTAAAAACATGATAAAAATAATGCCGATAATGGCGAGAACCGGTGAAAAATTGGACGGCTTGAGAAACTGCATGAAAAAACTATCACTCTCGATCCCTGCGAGGCTTAACACCCATGCTGTGATCGTAGTCCCTATATTGGCGCCCATAATGATCCCGATCGCCTGGGATAATTTCATGATACCCGAGTTTACAAAACCAACTACCATGACTGTCGTCGCCGATGAAGACTGGATGACCGCTGTGACAAATGCTCCCAAAAGTACCGCCTTAAATGGATTCGATGTCAGGCTTTCCAGGATCCGTTCCAATTTTCCTCCTGACACTTTGGTCAATCCCTCTCCCATCGTATTCATTCCGTATAAAAACAACGCCAGTCCACCGAGCATGGTAAGAACGTCAAAAATATCCATACTGTTTCTCCTTTCACATATGTAAGCATATGGTTTATGACCTTTTGTCCCTGGTACTTTCCATGATACCACGAATCGCTCCGTGCTCCGCACTCCCGCAATTCTAAAAACATTCAAAATCCGCCCTGCCGGGCTTCTTTTTCATGTTTTTGCAGGACAACATGTCATAATACCATATGCAAGCATATGGCTTATGACCTTTTGTCCCTGGTATCATAACCATATTATTATACGTATGTAAATTTCAAATATACGCCAGGTAAATTTGATGTAAAAAAGGGAAAGGAGAACCGGTTTCCCGGACATGGGCGCTCGCGCTATATAAATACGCAGCGGTATGGGTGTGCAAAAGTGCAAAAAACATGCACTTCATACGCACACCTCATACCGGCGCATTTATAACCCACGTCCGGAAAACCGGTTCTCCTATAATACTATGGCTGACAGATCAGATTTCTTATCATGAAACCAAGTCAAATCCCGCTTGGCTCGTTGCTTCGCGAGAATAAACTTTAACAGGGATTTCCATTGTCTATTTTTCCGGAAGAACCTCGGTTACTTCAACTATGATGTCACGAAAGAATGATTTGATTTCATCTGCAGAGCCATCGGTAAATTTATCATATATTACGAAAACGCCACTCGCAGAGATCGCATGATCTTCCCCAACACTGAAGGTCACAGCTACCGGAACAGCATTATCATATGTGTACAGATAGATCACATCTTCATTGGCATTCTCATAAACAAAGGTCTTTCCGGCAGTACACATACTGGCTGCAGCTATGTTATCAACACCGCCCATACCGTTTATCCGTGTCATTAAGTTGCCCAAAACCCTCTGCTTAAGGAAGGACTCTAATCCTTTAGAAAGATTATCCAGATGATTAAGCTCTGCCATTGCAGCAACATTTTCATCGGAAACGGAAATGGCATACACAGCTTTCGGAGTTGTATAATCGCCGGTGCTTATATTTTGAATAACAGCCTTAATTTCACTGCTTCCCCCATAGAGGTCTGCATATTCTTCGGATTGCGTCATCTCAAACATAAGCTGAATCACTTCCAGACCTTGTGTGTACAAAGACTTTGTTTCTACACTGCTTTCGTTATTTTTGCAGCCAGATAAGCCAAGCACCAATACAAGGACCATAGCAACTGATAATATTTTCAAAACTCTTTCAATTGATCTTTTCATAGCAGTCTGTCTCCTCAAATCCCGATCTGTTATTGTATCTGGTTAACCAGATTTTCAATCAATTTATTAACAATTTCCGGCTTATCTGTATTTGCATTATGCCCCGCATTTTTTATCCATTCCAAAGGAATATTGGTATTTCGATGCCAGGCTTTATTATATCTAATACATGAACCGGCATGATCTTTCTCGCCACAAATTAACAATGCAGGGCATTTGATTTCGTATGGTAAATCCATTTCTATTGCTTTTGCAAGGATTTTGAACCCATGTCCTGCTATTTGGGAATATCGCTTTTTATCCCCATCGTACACCATCATCATTTTATACATTAGTTTTCTTCCGTATTCAGATACCGCAACTCCGTTTGTTCCAGATTTTAGCAGAGATTTCCAGGGATAATAAAAGTAAATTGGCTCCATTCGTTTTAATAAACAAATCTCAATTCCTGTTACATACTTTCTTTGCAGTGGAGCTGAATCAATCGAAACAAATCCCCTTAAATTCTCAGGGTATAATTCGGCATATACCTGCCCAACATAGCCTCCCATGGATTGTCCTATAATAACAGGCTTTGTTATTTTCTCCTGTTCAAAAATATTATTTAACCATTTTGCCTTATCCATCAAATCGAAATCAAATTTAAACGGCCATGAGGCTGCATGAGCAGGTGCATCCCACACAAAAACATTATACTTATTTTTAAAGTATTCAATTTGTTTATCAAACAATCTGTGATCCGCCGTCAATCCCGGTAGAAAAACCAATGTTGCAATATCAGCATCCATTACATGCACCCAATACCGAATAGTGCCTGATGGTGTCGTGTATGTTTTTTCGGTCATTTGTTTATCTCCATGAACTTCAATGATCGTTCTAAGCTACATAAGCAGTATACCATGCCATTCCATATAATTCCACAGCAAATCTTTTGTGGGTTCGTTTAACAAATATTATTACAGCGTTGCAGTATTTAAAAAAGTTTCTCACAATACGGAACCTGTAATAATCACCCTTCAATCTCATATTCAACCACATACCTCTCACACGCATTGACCACCGTGGTATCCTGATATGTAGAAACCCGCTTCTGCAAAGGATTATATGAAAGATGTATATGCCCGTGGACGAAATATCTGGGACGGTATTTCTCCAATAGACGGTAAAAGCAACGAAACCCCCGGTGCGGAAGATCCTCTCCGTCATTCATACCACAGGCCGGGGCATGGGAAACAAATATATCCAGTCCCCGGTGACGGCGGATCTGATGCTGCAGCCGGACGGTACGCACAAACATCTGCCTCTCCGTATATTGAAATTTCCCATGATGGTATCTCATCGAGCCGCCAAGACCTGCGATCCGGACACCCGCAAACTCATAAACCTGACCATCGATACAGGTACATCCATCCGGTGGCGTATCCAGATAACAATCATCATGATTGCCATAAACATACAGTACCGGCCCCTGGAAAAAGGTCGCCAGAAAAGACAGATATTGTGGTGGAAGATCCCCGCATGAGATGATCAGATCAATGCCCTCAAGACGGGACGCTTCAAAATAATCCCACAACGCAGGGGACGGCTCGTCTGAAATAAAAAGAATTTTTAGTCTTTTCACATTACTCCTCCCCTGCTTTCACCTTTGCAACTCCCTGTACCTGTACGACAGATCTGGCATCTTCTGCAAGTTCATCCATCGTAGGGATCGAGCCAATAATATTATCCGCAAGCCAATCCATCGTGGCAATTTCCTCAGCTGTGATGCCATCCGGCGTCCCGGGATGAACCGGCCCATCCTGAGAACAGATCATACCGGAAAAAGGATTAAAATCTCCGGAACAGATCGTCTTTTTCAGTATTTCAATAAGCTGCAGCGTACCAGAGGGCAGGCGTTTGGAACAGATCACATCGATCATTCCGGAAGACATGCCCCACCAGTAATTGATGGATTCATTCTTTCCTTTCGGAATTTCCTGTTTCCATGTGCCATTTAACATACTCTTTACCGTCTGTTCATAAAAAACACCCCAGTTCCACACAGGCATCGCAAGATTTACCAGTCCTTCCTCATTTTCATTGTAAAGGCCAAATTTAGGTGAATCCTCTTCCGGTTTGATAAAATCCTTCCCTGATATAAAGGAAACATGAATATCTTCCCCCTTTTCTTTTAAAGATTCTGATTTAAGTTTTGACCACTCCAGATAAATCTTGATCTCCGGATTTACCATCTTCGCCCCCAGTGCAAAAGCATTGATATTCGCGATCATACCGTAGATCGGATAATCCGCGATATACCCGATCTTATCTGTCCGGGATAATGCGCCTGCGATCGCACCGATCAGAAATTTCGCCTCATATAATCTTCCATAATATGTCCTCAAATGTTTGCAATTTGCATACAGGGAACAATTCAGTATATTCAGTTTCGGATATTTAACCGCATATTTTATACTGGTATTCAGTAATTTAGGCGAGGTACAGAAGATAACCGTATTTCCATCTTCGATCGCCTGCTCAAAACAATCTGTTTCCGCTTCCGGTGTGTCCGCCTGAAAGTATGACCGGATCACAACTTTACCGGACAATGCCTGTTCCAAATGGCTGCGCCCCAGGTCATGTCCATAAGTCCAACTGGAGGTCTCTACCGTTTTTGCATGGATAAATGCGATTTTCAGCGGCTCCGTATTCTGGGGAAGGATACGCCGGACGAGAGCCTTCTTTTCCGCTGCATGATCGTTCTCCATAATAAGACGTACTTCCGGTTTCTGTGGATAAAAGACAAAATCATTCCAAATGCTTGTAATCTCTTTTTGAATTTCAACGTCACCTTTTGACTGCAGATCCTCATACCCATAAATATTTATATAGAGCAGAAATGCATCTCCGTAAGTCAGGGATAACTTACCCCCTCCCTTTTTTTCAAATGCCTTGGTAAAGTGGATATAAGAAGAATGAAACTGTTCTTTTTCAGTGTCTGACCAGATCTTGTCCAAGTCAATACCGATCTGTTTTGTTATTTTGGTATAGCCCCCGGGCTGGCTAAAATTCAAATAATTGATCTGTGTTTTCCGGTAAAATTCCAAAAACTCGTAATACAGTCTGCTCTCATCCGAATCATCCGGTTTGGGAATAACACGGGTGACGATCGCAGGAACCGTAACGGCATTACAATATTTCAATACGCTGATACGCTTATTTCCCTCTGCGATATAAAACCGGTTCATGAACTCATAGGCCTTGACCGGTTCCCGGATCCCCTCTTCAAGGTGGGCGTCATATAACCTGCACCATTTGACAGCAAATTCAGACTCCCCCGGAAGGAGCGGCATATAATTACTGGAAAAGGCATTCGTACGCCCTGCAGTTTTGGTACCGACGACCTGGTCTAACGGTATATCAACCAATCCCAGATTCATCTCAGAAGAGACATTTGTATATGACAGGATATCATCCAGTACCTGAAGATACGGATACAATCCCTTTGACGTCTTAGAACGAAAATCCTTCATCGCAAGCTTGTGGACTCTTTCATAGATTTCCCGGTTCATGATCATTCTCCTTTTCTTTTCCGGCATCACGGATCCGAATATTCCGATACGCTTCTTTTATGAGCGAGAGGGATCCAAAAACAAAAACCGGGCAGTCCCCGTCACTGCTATCCCTGATCGCATACTGTGCTGCCTCTTTGAACGACCGGCAGTCCACTGCATGGATCTGACAGGCCTCCAGTTCCTTTGCCAGTTCTTTCGCCGGAAGTCCCCTCTCCGACCCTGGTGTAACGGTATAAACCTTATCGAAAATTCCGGTGAGAAGAGCTGCCATGGCTTTGTGCTCCTTATCTGCAAATACGCCCATGATCCCAATTTTTCTACCTGTTCCAAAATACATACGGACAGATTCCAGAAAACATTTCATGCCATCCATATTGTGCGCACCATCCACGACTACGAGCGGATTTTGCCGAATCACTTCAAATCTTCCCGGCCACGCAGCCCCGGCCAACCCGTTTCGGATCTGCTCTTTTGAAACCGGATATTTCTCTTTTAAGATATTGATACATTCGAGTGCAAGACAGGCATTTTCCACCTGATACAGACCGGGCAATGCAATACTCAGTTCTCCGTATTCCCCATATTCAAATAGGCTTCCTTTTAAAGAAGTTCTTTTTATCTGTATCTTTTCCCTTTTCACCGTGTACAATTCTGCCTCTTTTTCCAAACACACACCGGAAAGGATCCTCTGTACCCCTTCTTTCTTCTGACAGGTCACAGCCGGCACATGTTCTTTTATGATCCCCGCCTTTTCTCCTGCGATCTCCTCCAGCGTATTTCCAAGAAATTTCATATGGTCCATCGCCACCGGCGTGATCACTGCACAGTCTGTTGTTTTCACTACATTTGTAGAATCAAGTCTTCCTCCCATCCCGGTCTCCAATACTACGATATCTGTATTTTGGCGGACAAATGACAGAAATGCTGCTGCTGTCCCGATCTCAAATTCTGTCGGCGTCCCCCATCCGGCCGTCCTCATTTCCTTTACTGCTTCGATCACCTCTGTCAGTATGTCCGCCATCTCTTTTTCTGCAATATATACGGTCTTCCTATCCTGCATCCACTGGATCGTTTCCAATTCTGAGCAAACAGCCGGTGATACATACCGGCCCACTTTATATCCCGCTTCCGCAAGTATGGAACTGATGAATGAAGCTGTTGAGCCTTTTCCATTCGTACCCGCAATATGTACAAACCTCAGTTTATCCTGCGGATCGCCAAAATGTTTCAATAACTCTGCTGTCGTCTCAAGCCCCGGCTTGATCTTTGCCCCGGACTGAATTTTCTGTATGTATTCTTTCGCCTGCCTGTAATCCATACTGTTCTCTCCTGTTTTGTGTGTTTGCATAACAAAAGCATCTGGCTGATTGATTCCAAATGCTTTTCTTTTACTATATATAAAGAGTATCCGTTTGTCAATTCGAAAATGTGATTTAGTATTCCTTTTGCAAAAAATCCTCACACACCGGAGTATGCCGAATACCCTGCATCGATCGGAAGCACCACGCCGGTGATCGCACTGGCAGCCCCCTCGTCGCACAGAAAAAATACACTTCCAAGCAATTCCTCGCTCTCCACAAACCGCCCCATCGGCGTCCCAGCTAAGATTTTTCCGGCCCGGGCCGTCGGTGTGCCATCCGGGTTAAAAAGCAGAGACCGGTTCTGATCCGATATGAGAAATCCCGGAGCGATCGCATTACAGCGAATTCCCGTTCCCGCAAAGTGTGTCGCCAGCCACTGGGTAAAATTGGAAACTGCTGCCTTCGCTCCGGAATACGCTGGGATCTTTGTGAGCGGAACATACGCATTCATCGAAGATACATTCAGGATACATCCCGACTTTCTCTCCACCATATCTTTCGCAAAGACGAGCGTCGGCAAAAGCGTTCCCTGAAAATTCAGGCGGAACACAAAATCTACACCCTCCGGATCGAGATCAAAAAAGGTCTTCTGCCCCTCTTTTGCCTCATGCTGGTATTCGTTGTCTGTCGTCGCACGCGGATTATTGCCGCCCGCACCGTTGATCAGGATGTCACAGGGGCCAAGTTCAGACAGCATCTTCCGGCGGATCTCCTCTAACCCCTCCCGCTCAAGTACATTGGCTTTATAGCCCTCACATATAAGTCCCTCCGCCTTTAATTCCTCCGACAGCTTTTTCACATTCTCTTCACTTAAATCCAATGCAGCCACTTTCGCTCCCGCACGGGCAAACGCTTTCGCCATCGTACCACAGAGGACACCACCTGCCCCCGTGATCACCACTACCTTATCTTTAAAATCGATCGTCATTGCCGGTTCCATTCTTTCTTTCCTCCTTCATCCAATCTCTCCATCATATCCCAGCACCCCCACATATACATGATACCGAGCGCCCTGTCATACAGGCCATATCCCGGACGGCATTTCTCTCCCCAGATATGGCGGCCGTGATCCGGGCGGATATATCCGTCAAAACCACACTCATAATAAGCACGCATGATCTCTAAAATGCCCACATCCCCGTCACAATCCCGGTGTGAGGCTTCCGTAAAGTCCCCATTCGGAAAATGCTTTACGTTCCGTATATGTGCAAATGCAATCCGGCTGCAATACGTCCGGATAATATCTGCCACATGATTGTTTTCATTCGCCCCAAGCGACCCGGAGCAGAGACAGAGACAATTATGCTCGTCATCCACCATGGATAAAAAACGTCCGATCGACTCTTTATCCACTAAAAGACGCGGCAGCCCGAAAATATCCCACGGCGGATCATCCGGATGGATCGCCATTTTGATCCCGGTCTCATGGCACACCGGCATGAGCGCCTCCAGAAAATATTTCAGGTTCTCCCACAGCTTTTCTTTTGTCACTCCCCGGTATGCCTCAAATAATTCATCCAGCTTTTCCATACGCTCCGGTTCCCATCCGGGAAACGTCATGCCATGGAGATTTTTCAGGATATAATCCGCCATCTCCTTATAATCCTGCTGGATTTTTTCTTTTTCATAAAATAATGCCGTAGAGCCGTCATCCATCGGGTGAAAAAGATCCGTTCTCGTCCAGTCAAAGACCGGCATAAAATTATATGTCACGACCTTTACCCCGAATTTGGAAAGGTTATAAAGCGTCTGCTTATAATTTTCGATATACTGGTCGCGCGATGGCAGTCCGATCTTAATATCATCGTGGACATTTACGCTCTCCACAACGTCCATATTAAAGCCATGATCCTCGATCTGGCGGCGCATTTTTTCAATTTCCTCCACCTCCCAGATCTCTCCCGGCGCTTTATCGTGCAGAGCCCAGACAAGCCCTGTCACGCCGGGGATCTGACGGATCTGCTCCTGCGTGATACTGTCGTTTCCCTCGCCATACCAGCGAAACGTCATCTGCATGAAATCCCTCCTTATCTTTTCATTATAAATGTGTATCAAAAATACCGCAGAATGAGTCTACCGGATCCTTCCCGGTAAATGCCTCTTCTCCGGTCATCAGTTTCGTGACCAGTGCATCCAGTGTGGAATCCTTGCTGTCATACGTATTGATATAGGTGCGGGCCTGCGGGATATCTGCCAACACAAACGGATGTCCCACACCGATCACGACGACCGGAAGTTCAAACACATACCATGGAATCTCCCCGCCGCCCTTCGTCATTCCGAAAGACGGACGTGCAACAGGCTGAAATCCCCCGGCGATATCTACGAGCGTAATAATTAAATCCTGATTTTCCCGGAACTCCTTAATCGGTGTTTTGCCGGCAAAATACATGTTCAAATCGGGTTTTTTCCCTTCTTTTGCCTCTTGGAGCATCTTTTCAACCGGGCTCTCATAAATAAATGCATCAAACCCCTTTGCCACGAGCTTATCACGAAGGACTTCTGCGGGAGAAGTCTTCCCGGCAAATAAAGCACCAAGTCCCGGCGCAGACAGCCCCTTTACATATACGATCATGATCCGCTTATAACGCTCCGGTGTCATCGGAAGAACTTCTTTGTCCTTGTATTTTACAAGTGTGACCGCCCGGTCAGAAATCTCTTTCTGGGTCTCCACATGCTCTTTGCAGCCGACGATCTCATGCACTTCTTCACGGGGCGGCATAAGTTCATCCTTTTTCTTTTTGTGCAATCCCATATGGGCTTTCAGCGCCAGAATGCGGTGAAGGGCGTCATCTAACCTCTCCTCCGTGATCCGCCCGTCGAGATATCCCTGTTTCATACTGGAGAAATCTTCCTCCATCTCATTAAAGAACAAAAACATATCCACTCCGGCAGCGATCGCCGCAGGCAGCATATCACTTCGCTTCATGCGGCATGTAAGCCCCACCATATGCGATGCATCTGTAAGAACCATACCGTTAAATCTGAGTCTCTTACGCAAAAGCCCCTGAATAAGTTCCGGAGAAAGTGTCGCCGGCATCATCTCATCATCCGTAAGCCCCGGGTTATAAAATCTGGCATAAGCGGGCTGCATAATATGTCCCACCATGATCGCGTCAAGACCGTTATCGATCAGCGTCTCATAAACCATGCCAAATGTCTTATCCCACTCCTCGCAGCTCATCGTGTTTACACTGTTTGCCACGTGCTGGTCACGAAAATCCAGTCCGTCTCCCGGAAAATGCTTGGCCGCACAGCAAAATCCCGGATTTTTATGCGCTCCGTCCAGATAAGCCTTTGCCATCCTTGCCACCCGTCCGGGATCATTGCCATATGTGCGCAGGCCGATCACAGGATTTTCCCAGTTATACATAATATCGCTGACCGGTGCAAACGACAGATTGCAGCCGATCGCTGCTGCCTCTTTATTTGCCATATACCCAAGCTGGTACGCATATTCTGTATTTCCCGTCGCAGCAATCTTTGTCTGGCTCCCGATCATCGTCCCGTCCGTACAGGCGCCATCGCCGCCGTTTTCCGTGTTACAGGCAATGATCAGCGGGATTTTACTGTTTTTCTGCAGGATACGGTTCTGCTCGTAAATCTCATCTGCCGTTCCCGGATTGTAGCGGATGCCGCCAATATGATAGTCATTTACCGTCATTTTCAGATAATCTTCCGTCCGGCTCGAACCCATATTAAAAAACAGCTGCCCGATCTTTTCATCCAGTGTCATGTCCCTGATCGTGTCCTCTACCCATTTACAATCCTCCTCGGACAGATAAAATGGGTTTGCTTTCATATCTACCATTGTCATCCTCATTTCTGCAGTGTGAACATTCCTTCACATCTGCCTTATTTTCTTTCTTTTAAATTATCCAGAAACTCTTTTATCTTCCTATCCTGATACGTGCCGCCGTATGTGCCGTCCAGAAAATGCGCCAACCCTTCTGTTACAAATTCATTCCAACTCTGCGCCTCGTGCCGCACCATGACCGGGTAGTAAAATACTCCGTTCTTTTTAGCCGCCTCCATATCGCCTGCTGCATCGCCGCACATCAGCACATGCTCCTTTGCATACCCATGCTCCATAAGCGCCCCGATACAGGACGCCTTGCTTCCTGAATCCTGTGCGAGAACAACATCGACATATTCCAAAAGTTCATGTTCCTCCCACTCCTCCATGACAGCATCTCTGTTCGCACTGGACACGACTGCGAGATCGACAGACTCATGTGCCATTTTCAATGCACTGCGGACCCCTGCAAAGGGACGCTTATCCTCTCTCGGAAGCCGGTCGACAGACTGATTGACCGCAATACTCCAGTCATAGGCTCTGCGCAGGCAGGGACCTTCCCTCTGTTCCAGCTCCCGCTCCAACGCTTTATTCGATAACTCGGGCGTTTTTTCCACCCATCTCTCAAAATCATCAAGCCCCTCGATCTCCCGGTATTTTTCGTGGATCTCCCGCAGGGCTTTTGCCAGTCCCTTAAAGCGGTTGACTCCCCGCGTCATCGTATACAGATTGATCT
Source organism: Lachnospiraceae bacterium (assembly GCA_021770615.1). The sequence continues at coordinate 170,498 of JAETQR010000001.1, forward strand.
CATTCCAACGGGCTAAAATTTCATCTTCCCATTCTTCCAGTTTCCACTCAGAGACCATACAGGGGCCAAAACAGCGAATGTGTTTGATGTCCATCGTATCCATCACACACCCGTCACTGTCCAGACAGATCAGAAAATCCTTCTCTTTTTTATACGTCAATAACGAATCTTTCATCGTTTTTCCCATTCCTGCGTCACCTGCCACAAACTCGTCTCCTTCACTAATCAGCATTCCGGGCATCACGGCGTCTTGCCAGCTCTGCCACGTTTTCTGCCACACGCCTCTTATTTAACGGATAAATAAACCACAGGCACAATGCCACAAGGATAAATCCGATCGTCGGTGCGATACAGGACAACTTAAAGATCCCTTCCGTTACGTCCGGATGAAATGCCGTAGCCTGAGAATAACCGATAAGGGAAAGCAGCGTACCGACTAACCCAGATGATAATGCCTGTCCAAGTTTCCTCGCAAAGGAATATACGGAATAGATCGTACCATCTTCCCGCACCCCGTTTTTTACCTCTGCATCATCGATCACATCCGTGATCATCGCCCAGATGATCGTATTAAAAAATCCAAGTCCGATATAGGCAAGTGTAAAAAATGCCACATATACATATGGATTTTCCGGATGGATGATCAGGCACAGGATAAATAATCCCGCAGATACGAGGCAGGATATGACGGAAAGTTCCTTCTTTCCTAATATTGTGGACAGTTTTACTGCCAGTGGCGCACAGATGACCAAAACTGCGATCGAACTTGCCAGAGAAGAAGCCGACTGCGCGGCTGCGCTTCCATAAAAATTAGGAAAGACAAATCCCGCCAGGCCCTGCATCGTCAACATCGCCAGAAGAAGGGCGATCGCTGCTGCAATGATGCCAAGGAGCGCCCGGTTTGTCAAAAGGCTCTTAAACAGCTTTCCGACATTTAGTTTCTCATTGTTTGCCGGGACTTCCACACGTTCCCGCACAAAATTCAGACATAAGATATAGCAAAGAATGGCCAGAACACTGAATACTCCGGCGATAATTGTCATTCTGGGTCCGGAGAGTACGGTATTTCCATTGACAGTCACATACGCTACCATCGGGGTTCCGACGCCGATCACAAGGCCGGCAAGTGTTGCGCCGATCGTTCGCCATGTAGACAGCTCCGCACGGTGTTTGGGATCTGCAGAAATGGCAGACGCCATGGAGCCATATGGGATATTGATCGCCGTATAAAAGATCGATCCCCACAGGATATAGGTGACGACCATCCAGAACACCTTAAACCCATATGACATATCTGCGAATCCCGACTGGTAGATCAGGAACGAGGCGATCGCCACCGGGCCGCACATGCGCCTGATCCACGGACGGAACTTACCATCCTTCCCCGGATTGGAGCGGTCGACGATCTGCCCCATCGTGACATCCGTGACCGCATCCACAAAACGTGCCGCCATCATCAAAAGGCCGACAACCCCTGCCTCGATGCCCATTACATCCGTATAAAACTTGAGCATAAAGCTCGAAGACAGAATAAATGTAAAATCATTTCCGAAATCTCCAAACATATACCCCAGTTTATCTCTCATGCCAAAGGGACGGACCGAAGAAACTGCTGTTTTTGAATTTGAATCCATAATAAATATTTCCTCCAATCTACTCAATAAACATAGTATTTCACAATATCCAAATAGTATTTATCTTTTTTATCCGATCCGGTCGATCTGGATCAGTTTTGCATTCAGGCTCTCGGCAAATCCATCGGGCATCATACTACCAGCCATATGCACCATCGCCTCCGGCGTCATGGATTTCATCATATCCCACATACCTGAGTCGGGAGTCAGTTCAAAATTGGTTGCCAGCTTCACAGCTTTTGCCGTAATCTCCAGAGCCTCTTTTGATTTTGCGATTTCTTCCATCTTGCAGCGGATATTATATTTGCCTTCCGGAAACTGCATCGGCGCTTTCAGATCCAGATCTCCCATGAGCGTAAACCAGTTTGCAACACCCTCTGCCCTCTCATTCACTTCCGGCAGCACATAAATTTCGGGCTCTTTTTGCACACGTTCGATCATCATGCTGTCCCTGCAGTCTCCTGCCAGTGCGACAATACTGTTAAAGCCATCTCTGAGAGAAACCTCAAATACAAAAACCTTATCTGAACTTTGTATCCCCGCCATCTCTCCATTTACATAAAGAGAAACATACGGCTGGTTTGAATACACCCGGATCTGTGTCGTCTCTCCTGCCCGTTCGGCATACCGCCTGCCACACAAATGTACCATCGGTTCTTTATTCCAGTAAGCCTTATAAATATAATAACTGTCCTTTTTTGTCTTACGATCCATCGTGACCAGACCTTTATTATTTCTTCCGGCCACACCACCCTCATTTCTCGCCGCACATCCAAAGTCAAACATATTCCACACATGACTTGACCAGATCCACGGACGCTCGTCGAGAACTTTTGCCATATGCTCATGGTAAAGCGCCTGATATTCCTCGCTGTAATCCTTGCACGCAGGTTCCGGCCCATGATAGGTAACGATCCCCTCGCACCCGTACTCGGAAAGACCGAGACAGATCTCAGGATGTTCTTTATGAAAATGGTCCAGCCACGGTCCGTTCTCTTCCATCTTTCCCCCATACCACCCAAAATAATGATTATAGCTTTCCACATCGGTAATGCCATGCACAGGACTGTCAAAGGGCGTCATAGAAACATGGGCGATCGTCGTCAGGCGGTACGGATCCAGTTTCTTACATAAATCATTCAGTTCTTTATGGTTCTCCACTAACTGTTCCGAAATCCCTCCGATCAAAATCTCATTCGAAATTCCCCAAAAGCAAATGCTCGGATGATTGTAATTTTGCAGGATCAACTCTTTGAGCTGCGTGATACAGTTCTCATGAGCCGCCGGATCTTCATTCATCACACTGATAAACGGAATTTCTGCCCACACGATAAAACCAAGTTCGTCACAGGCATCATAAAAATCCTGTGAATGCTGGTAATGTGCCAGACGGATCGTATTCGCCCCGATTTCTTTTATGATCTTCGCATCCTTTACATGGTCTTCCTTTGTCAGGGCATTTCCTTTATAGAGTACATCCTGATGGCGGCTTACTCCCCGGAGTGGTGTCGGAACATCATTGAGGATAAATCCTTTTTCCGGATCACAGGAAAAACTCCGGACACCGGTGCGCACGGAAACCTCATCATACGCTTCATTGCGCCTTTGCAAAACAGCTGTGACCGTATACAGATAGGGATTGTCACAGTCCCACCGTGTCACCTCCGGAACATATACCTTTCCTGCCGTTTTTTCTGCCGGGCGCACAAAAGACGCTACTTCCTTTCCCTCTGCATCGCAGACCCGGTACATAACGGTAAAATTCTCATCTGCATTCACAACCCATGATTCCATCTCAAACCATGCGCCGCCATGACTGTCCGGCTTAGGAACTACTTTGAGCCCAAGGCTTCCCCAGTGTTCCAGTTCAAAATGGGCTGCCGGTACACTGATGAGGTTGACACCCCGGTAAAGCCCGCCATAAAAAGTGAAATCCGCCGACTGGGGGTAAACATTACTCTTCTTTTCATTGCTGCAGGCGATAACAAGAAGGTTTTTATCATCCTTCCGGCAGGCATCCGTAATATCCGCACGAAACGCAGAATACCCACCCTCGTGATAGCACACTCCCTTTCCATTTACATAGATAGTCGCCTGCTGTCCCGCTGCCGGGATATCTACAAAAACACGTCCGCCGGAAAGCGGCTGTTCCGGCGTCTCAAATTCTCTGGCATACCAGTAGCACCCGCGGTCATAACTGCCATTTCCATCATGCCCGTCAACGGCATTCCATGTATGCGGCAGATCCACCAGATCCCACTCTTTGGGCAGCCGGTCCGGGAGTCCCGCATCTTTTTGTATAAATCTCCAGTTTTCATTCATATTAATGATTTTTCTCATATGATCTTCCCTCTCTTTTGCAGACAACAAACAATACCACATAAACATGCCTGTTTTTCACATTATGTTTCCCTGTTTTCATGGTTTCCATACATCATAAAAAAATAACCAAATTCAGTTCCAAACAGATGCAAGCAAGCTTGCTAAAAATTTTTCACTGAATTTGGTTATGCTTTTTACAATCCGACGCTGACTTAATTGCGCTTCATAGATCACCACCGACACTCTCCGTTTTTCATAGGAAGCATATCTAATCACCCCGGCGGGAAATGGCTATCCGGGACAGACTTAATTGCGCTTCGCAGATCAATTCGTCTGTCCCGGATAGCCATTTCCCGCCGGGGTATAATATATATGCTCCTAAAAAACTTTACTTTTTCGGCAACGCGATCTTCTGATCCACGACCACCTGCTCTTCCAGACATTCAAAAATACCGTCTACTTCTTTTTTATCCATTTTCGGCGTCAGAAGACTGACGACAGGCACAATGACAAGTCCGGCCACCATTGCGATCGCCCCTGCATTGATCGGGGATGCGATATAGGAAAAAAACATATTGGATACCGTGATACCGATCCCGCAGATAAAACTTGCCCAGACTGCGGCACGCGTAACACCCTTCCAATACAATCCATAAAGAAACGGCGCCAGAAATGCTCCGGCCAGCGCTCCCCATGAGATTCCCATCAACTGTGCGATAAACTGTGCAATCGATTTTGGTGGGAAAAGCGCCAGGATAACGGAACATGCGATAAAGAAAACAAGCAGGATGCGCATGCAGAGAAGCTGTTTTCTGTCACTCATCTTTTTGATGATATTATCTTTCAGAAAATCAAGTGTCAGTGTCGAACTCGACGTCAACACCAGAGAAGAAAGCGTGGACATGGATGCTGACAACACAAGCACGATCACGATCCCTACCAGAATATCCGGCAGAGTGGACAGCATCGACGGAATGATCGCATCATAGATCACACTTCCGTCCGGTTTATGGATCCCCGGCATATCAAACAGCCTTCCGAAGCCCCCAAGAAAATAACAGCCACCGGAAACAACGACCGCAAAAAGAGTCGAGATGATCGTTCCTGACTGGATGGACTTCTCGTCCTTGATCGCATAAAACTTATGTATCATCTGTGGCAGTCCCCATGTTCCGAGAGAGGTAAGGATGATAACGCCGAGAAGGTTCAGCGGATCCGGTCCAAAGAAAGAGGTAAACGCTCCTTTTTGTCCCAATGTGACAGCCACATCACTTTCCATCTCCGCCAGAGACCGCACAGCATGTATAAAGCCACCCTGACCATTCAGCACAGCTGCAATAACAGCTACGATACCTGCTAACATAATGATCCCCTGGATAAAATCATTGATCGCTGTCGCCATATAACCACCCAGGATCACATAGACACATGTCAATACTGCCATGACGATCACACACACCTCATAGGGGATATCAAAAGCCATCCCAAACAACCGGGATAATCCATTATAAACGGAAGCCGTATACGGGATCAGGAATATGAAAGCGATCGCCGAAGCTGCGATCCTGAGCGCTTTGCTCTGATAGCGCTTTCCAAAATAATCCGGCATCGTCGCTGCGGACAGATGGTTACTCATGATACGGGTACGTCTTCCCAGAATGACCCATGCAAGCAAAGATCCGATCAGGGCATTCCCGATACCGATCCAGGTGGATGCCAGCCCGTATTTATAACCGAACTGCCCCGCATATCCTACAAAGACAACTGCTGAAAAATACGAAGTACCATAGGCAAACGCTGTCAGCCAGGGACCTACACTCCTTCCTCCAAGTACAAAATCATTTACATTGGTCGCATGCTTTCTGGAGTACAGACCCACTCCTACCATCATGCCAAAAAATATGACTAGAAATACTATTTTAATTAACACGTTTCTCCTCCTTATAAATGAGATGAAAATCCGGCCCAACATACCGGATTCCATCTTTTAGCCGGTCAGACTGCCGATTTCAGGCCTGACTGATATGAATTAGTTTCTCTGCATTTTCTCCCAGTATCTTATCTCTTTCCTCTTTCGTAATGGCAAGCTGCCTGAGATAAGCTAACGATTCTTTCTGACCGCTCCACGGACTGTCCGTAGCAAACAGGATCCTGTCCACCCCGTGCTTCTTTAGTATCCTTAAAAAAATCTCATCCTCGATAAATCCAAAAATATAAGCGGTGTCAAGATATACATTTCTTCCTGCGATCAGGCGTTCCACATCTTCCCACAGATCAAAACTGCCATAATGGGCAAGTACGAGCTTTTCCGGCGCCACCTCATCCAACACTCTTCGGATACGTTCCGGCGTACAGCGCACATTTTCGGGATAACCAATATCCACACCGGCATGCACAACACTGACTAAACCAAGTTCCGAAGCATAGTCCAATATCCGCATATACTTGATATCATCAAAATACATATTCTGATAATCCGGATGAAGCTTGATACCCTGAAGTCCGAGATCTTTAATGATGCGGAGCTCCCGCTTATAATTCAGGGTATCCGGGTGGATCCCTCCGAATGAAAGAAGACGCCTCTTCTTTCCCTCGTATTTCTCATTTAAGCACGCTGCAAACTGATTTACCGTATCAAACTGTTCCGGCCTTGTGACCACGGGAAGAACGACAGAGAGATCGACCTCTGCTTCCTCCATAGACGCAAGCAGGCTCTGTTCCCTCCCGTCGGTAAACGCTTTGACATTCGCAATATTCTCTAATTTTTCGATCGTCCTCGCCGCGATCTTCTCCGGAAAAATATGTGTATGAAAATCAATGACCATGATACCTTTGCACCCCTGTTCTTTTAACGGAATATTTTCATAATATCTTCCTGGCTGTACAACTCAACCTCTTTACTCTTTAACAGTTCTGCCGCCTCATCTCCGTTGGAGATCTTACATATGATCGAAGCATCATCTTCCTTGTTCGACAACGCATACATATATTCCACGTTCATCCCCGCTTTACAGACAAAGCTTAAGATTTCCTGCAATTTTCCTACCTGATGGGAGAGTCTGACTGCCAGTACATCGGTCAGCATGGCAGCAAATCCTTTCTCCTTCAGCGCTGCCTGCCCTGCCTCCGGATCTGACGTGATCAGCCGGAGCAGCCCATACTCACTAGTATCGGCAAGACTCAGGGAAATAATACTGATCTGTTCTTTTTTCAGGACGTCTAATACTTCCTCTAAACGCCCCTCCTGATTTTCAATAAATACTGATAACTGCTTTATAAACATAGCATCCTCCATTCTGCTGTCTGAAACAGCTAGACTAATTTTCGCTTATCGATCACATGGACCGCTTTTCCCATACTGCGCTCCAGCGTCTTTGGTTCTACGAGTTTGATCTTTGCCGCAAGTCCGATCGCATTCTGGATCACATGTGCAATTTTTTTCGTAAGGCTTTCCAGCTCACGGATCTCATCCGAAAAGAAACGTTCCTCGACTTCGACCTGGATCTCCAGTGTATCCAGATTGTTTTTCCGGTCTACGATCATCAGATAATGTGGCGTCGTGCCGCCCATCTCCAGTAATGCAGCCTCGATCTGCGATGGGAATACATTGACGCCGCGAATGATCAGCATATCATCCGAACGTCCCTTAAACCGGCTGATCCGGGCTAACGTCCTGCCACATTCACATTTATCATAATCAATACTTGTCAGATCCTTTGTCCGGTAACGGAGAAGAGGCAGCCCTTCTTTTGTCAACGTCGTAAATACCAGCTCTCCTGTCTCTCCTTTTTGCATCGGCTGAAGGGTCTCCGGATCGATGATCTCCGGAAGGAAATGATCCTCATATACATGAAGTCCCTTATGGTATTCGCAGTCACAGGCGACTCCCGGCCCCATCACTTCCGACAGTCCATAAATATCAAAGGCATTGATATGGAGTTTGGCCTCGATCTGCTTACGCATATTTTCCGTCCATGGCTCTGCACCGCACACAGCAGCTTTTAAGCGGATATTCGGAATATCTCCCGCTTCCTCGAGCACCTCTGCGATATGAAGCAGATAAGATGGTGTACATGCGATCGCCGTAACACCAAAATCCTTCATCATCGTCGTCAGCTTCTTTGTATTTCCCGTAGACATCGGTACGACCATCGCGCCAAGCTTTTCTGCCCCGCCATGCGCACCGAGCCCTCCGGTGAACAGCCCGTATCCATAGGCAACCTGGATGATATCATCCCTTGTCACTCCGGCCTGCGACAGCGCCCTTGCCACACATTCACTCCAGATCTCCAGATCCCTTCTTGTATAGCCGACTACCGTGGCCTTCCCTGTCGTTCCGGAAGATGCGTGGATGCGGACGATCTCTGAGTGCGGAGCAGCAAACAAGCCAAACGGGTACGTATCACGCAGATCATTTTTCGTCGTATACGGCAGTTTGGGAAGATCCTCAATGCCATTGATATCTCCCGGCTCGATTCCCAGTTCCTGCATCTTTTTACGGTAAAATTCCACATTGTGGTAAACCCGGTCTACTGTCTTTACCAGACGTTTGCTCTGCAGGTATTCCAATTCATCCCTGCTCATACATTCTTTTGTCTCATTCCAAATCATATATAATCTCCATTCTTGCGCTATTTTTGCTTTTACCCCTCATAACCTCTCAGAAACGCTTTCTGATTTATGTCCACAGTCTTTGGTGGAACTGTCTTTTCGATCACGTTCAGCCATGTCTCTTTTGAAAAATCCATATGCTTTGCCGCCATCCCCAAAACGATGATATTAAAAACTTTGGAATTTCCAAGTCTTTTTGCCTCCTCCATGGCATTGATCTTAAAAACAGTATGTTCCTGTTCCAGTCCCTCCAGTATCTTTTCCGGATAGCTTGCCGCCCCCGTCACGACCGTGATCGGTTCGATCTGCTGTTCATTGACGATAAGAACACCGTCCTTTTTCAGAAAATGTGCATACCGCAGGGCCTCTAACTGTTCAAACGCAATGAGCACATCCGCCTGTCCCTCTTCCACGATCGGCTCTGCCACCTTTTCTCCATACCGCACAAAGGTCACTACACTTCCGCCTCTCTGTGCCATTCCGTGTACCTCAGATAATTTTACGTCATACCCGGCTTCTAATGTCATTCCGCCGAGGATCCGGCTGGTCAGGAGCGTTCCCTGTCCACCTACGCCTACTATCATAATATTTTTTGTCATATCTGCCTCCAATCTATACTTCGACCCGCTCGATCGCCCCAAACTTACAAAGCTGTTCACAGAGTCCGCAGCCATTACACATCGTATCATCGATCGCTATCGTCCCATCTGCCTTTTTCGTCAGGGCCGGGCAGCCCGGCTTCAGGCACATACCGCATTTTTTGCAGGCATCCTCCACCGGCTTGCAGCGATACGGGAATACATTTCCTTTGAGCAGGACACATGGCGATTTCGTAATGATAACGGAAACCTCATCCCTTGCCACCTCTTCTTTTACGATCTTTTCCAGCTCTGTAGTATCAAAGGCGTTTACTTCTGCCACATGTTTAACTCCCATCGCCCGGCACAGTTCATAAATATTGATCGCCGGAACCGTTTCCCCTTTTAATGTCTTTCCGGTCGCTGCATGATCCTGATGTCCCGTCATTCCCGTGGTGGAATTGTCAAGGATGATGACTGTCCCGGTCGCCTGGTTATATACCATATTCATAAGAGAATTGACGCCGGTGTGCATAAAGGTAGAATCTCCGATCACAGCCACCCAGTTTTTAATATACTCTTTTCCCTTTGCCTTCTCCATACCGTGCAGCGTGGAAATACTTGCTCCCATACAGATCGTAGTATCGATGACATTTAACGGTGGTACAGCGCCAAGCGTATAACACCCGATATCTCCTGCCGCATGGATGCCAAGCTTTTTCAATACCGTGTAAACGCTCCTGTGCGGACACCCCGGGCAGAGGATCGGCGGCCTTGCCGGGACTTTCGCCGGCTCTTTCACACAAACTTCTTCTTTTAAAATCTTCTCCCGGATCATATTGGCAGAATACTCACCCTGCACGGTAAAGATTTCTTTTCCAACCGCTTTGATCCCCCATGATTTCACCTGCTCCTCGATGACGGGCTCCAGTTCCTCAAAAATATAAAGCTTTTCTACTTTGGAGGCAAACTCCTCGATCAGTTTTCTGGGCAGTGGATTTACCATGCCAAGTTTCAGCACGGATGCATCCGGACAAGCTTCTTTCACATACTGGTAAGGAATACCGCTCGTGATAAACCCGATCGAAGTATCGTTATATTCTGCCCGGTTGATTGGAAAACTGCTTCCATCCTCCGCCATCGCTTTCATTCTCTTTTCTACATAGACATGGCGTCCGATCGCATTCCCCGGCATCATCACAAATTTTGAGGGATCGCGCTCATAAGGCTTATCTTCTACTTCCTGTCTCTCTTCTAACGTAACCGTTCCCTGCGAATGCGCCAGACGTGTCGTCGTCCGCACAATGACCGGCGTATCGTATTTCTCACTCATCTCATAGGCAAATTTGACAAAATCCTTTGCCTCCTGACTGTCGGATGGCTCTAAAACAGGCACCAGGGCAGCTCTCGCCACACATCTCGTATCCTGCTCATTCTGGGAACTGTATAATCCCGGATCATCAGCGGCCACAAGAACCAGTCCGCCATTCACTCCTCCATAAGAAATCGTATACAACGGATCGCTCGCCACATTGACACCGACGTGCTTCATCGAAGCCATTGCCCTGACACCGCTGATTGACGCTCCGATCGCAACTTCCGTCGCCACCTTTTCATTTGGTGACCACTCTGCATAAATCTCATCATATAATGCGATATTCTCGCTGATCTCCGTACTCGGTGTGCCCGGATATGCAGCAGAAACTTTTACTCCTGCTTCATAGGCCCCCCTCGCGATCGCTTCGTTTCCCAACATGATTTTCTTATCCACTCCGTCACACTTCCTTTCTCATATCTTTTACTCTTTGTGCTTTTCCCTCAAATCTCTGTAATGTATTGGGAGATTCCAGACGGATCTTCGCATCCAGTCCTAAGACGATGCGGAGTCTGTGCTTGATCTTTTTCTCTAATTCTTCCAGCTCTTTATAAGCATCCACCGGCTCTACGAGTTCTACCCGGATCTCCAGTATATCCGAATGATTTTTCCTCGTCACAATGATCTCATAGTGCGGCCCGATCTCATCGATACCAAGAAGTACTTCCTCAATCTGGCTTGGGAAGACATTAACACCGCGGATCTTCAACATATCATCAGTCCTTCCGTCCAGATTTTCCATACGTACTGTCGTCCTGCCGCATTTACACGGCTCATAAATCAGTCTCGTCACGTCTTTCGTGCGATACCGGATCAATGGCAGTGCCTCCTTGTAAATACAGGTGATGACAAGCTCGCCCTTTTCTCCCGGTGGCAGTACCTCTTCTGTCTTCGGATCGATGATCTCCGGAATAAAGAAATCTTCATTCACATGCATCCCGCAAAGCTGTTCACACTCTCCTGACACCCCGGGTCCCATCAGTTCACTCATTCCATAATTCGAGGTAACTAACATATCATCCCCCCAGAGTTTATGCATCTCTGTACGCATCGCCTCCGTCAGAAGCTCACTCCCGACAAGACCGATCTTCACATTCAGATCTTTCTTCGGATCAATCCCCATCTGCAAGGCTACCTCTCCAATCCGAAGGGCATAAGACGGTGTGGCCACAAGAAGCGTCGTCCCAAAATCTTTCATAAACATGATCTGCTTTTCGGTATTTCCGGTAGAAGACGGCACGATGGCCGCCCCCATATTCTCCAGACCAAAGTGCAGGCCCAGCGCCCCGGTAAACATTCCATACCCAAAACAAATCTGCGCAATATCTTTTCCCGTCGCACCGCCCATGGCAGCGATCCGGGACACGCATTCTGTCCACATCTCCAAATCTTTTTTCGTATAACCTACCACGGTTGGTTTGCCCGTCGTTCCACTTGATGCATGGATACGCACCAGTTCATCTTTTGGCACTGCAAATAACCCAAACGGATAATTATCCCTCATATCCTGTTTGGTCACAAACGGCAGCTTTTGTAAATCCTTTAATGTTTTGATATCCTCTGGTTTTACCCCCGCTGCATCCATCTTCCGGCGATACGGTGCAACCTTTTCATATACCCGCTTCACCGTTTCCTGCAGTCGTTCTAACTGGATCGCTTCGATCTCAGCTCTCGGCATCGTCTCTTCTTTTGCCCAAATCATTTTTCCTTCTCCTTATCTGATATTCTAAAACTTATGTCGCATTTTGATATTCACGTACAGATATTGTTATTTTAACACAAATTGGGGTGAGATTCCACTAAAAAATCAGGGGAATGTTTACCGATTCCGTATATTAGACAAAACGGCTTCCATGCATGGGCGCTTGCGCTACATAAATACGCAGCGGTATGGGTGTAGAAAAGTGCAAAAAACATGCACTTCATACCCACACCTCATACCGGCGCATTTATAACCCATGCTTGAAAACCATTTTGTCTAATATACTGTAACTCGGAAATCATCACCTGAATATTCTATTTTTCCGTTGAAATGTTTGGATTCCTTTCCTTCCTATTTATATCTTACATATGACTACATTATCATTTCTTTGAGGCACTGACTTATGCCTTCCACGGTTTCATTCTTTTAAGGCTGCTGCATCCCATTCCACACGGTTCCCGCTGTTCCTTCATTATATCTGGTTAGCCTTTTATTTACGGACATTTCCCGACGGCAAAATTGATTCCAAAAATCATTCAGGTCAGATTTGAAGCAGTTGTCCTTTCTTACAGATTCCGTACTCCTCCATAAGCTTCTCCTGAAATGCCAGATCCTGTGAAGAGCGAAGCAGGTCATCCGTCCTCCCCTCTTCCATCAAACAATGGATCAGTTCATTCATGGCACTGATCCCATCCAGCCAGCCTTCATTCATTCCTTCCATTCTCCCATCCCTGATCATTTCCCTGATCGCAAGACACATATCAAATCCCTCCTCTTTTTCATACTCTTCTTTGTGTATCTCCAGTTCTCTGCTCCTGCTATAGACAGACACCACATCATAAGCATCTTCCCGCAGATGGCGGAACGCTTCCTTTTCCTCTACATACCGTTTTAGCTCCTCTTTGTCATCCTGACGTTTTAAAAATCCAAACACCTCCCTCAGGTCAGTCCGGAATACATCGCTCGTCCTCATCCTATGGATATCCCAAAGATTCACATGGAAATCATTATAGAACGGAACCAGCCTTTCCCTGATCTCCGGCGGTATCTTCTCCACCCCTGCCATTCTCCCAAGTACTGTATGGCCGTCCCATTTCTTCCTTCCCAGATAAATGCCGATCGTGATCACCGGCATCAGACAGTCCCTTCCTGAAAATCCGGAAAGGTACTCTGCCGACCGCAGA
>JAETQR010000095.1 GCA_021770615.1 Lachnospiraceae bacterium
TGTGTTTGAGGGTTTGCCGGAAGAAAAACAGTCGGAACTTATCATGAGGAAAGCTGCTTTTGCAAAAGCGGCAGAGATATATCTATAATGTTGTTTTTGTGAGGAAAATGGAACGGTAGTTGGCGAATAATCAAAGGTTAGAAAGGCTCTGTGAGATGCAGAGCTTTTCTTATTTGTGTTTTATGAAAAAGTGGAATGAATGAGAGGGATTTCGCCGTAATCGGCATTGTGGAAATGTCGTATAACTGGCTATCTTATGGAGTTGTGGGTAACTCTGTTTGCAGGATGTGGGAAAGCTGCACTTTGCTTTTCCATGTCCTGTGAATAGAGTTATCCATGACGGAATAGTCAGTTATGCACATTTCCATGATGCAGTTTTTATGGTAAGTCTGTTCATTTTACAAAAATTTGACATAAGTTATGTTTTTGATTTTACAAGCAGTATTTATGATAAAAAGCGTAGAAGAAAATATCACAAAGAAAAAAGGAGAAATTTATTATGAAAAAAATTGTTACTTTTGTTGCCACTTTATCACTTGCACTCGTAGCTATGACCGGATGCGGGAAGGCGGACAGCAAAACAGTATCCACGGATGGCTCAACCTCTATGGAAAAAGTAATCGGTGCTTTGGGCGAAGCTTTTGAGGAAAACAATTCCGGTGTAACCTTTACATATAACCCTACCGGTTCCGGCTCCGGAATTACGGCTGTGGCAGAAGGACGCTGCGATATTGGTCTTTCCAGCCGTAACTTAAAGGAAGAAGAAAAAGCGCAGGGATTGACTGAAACGGTGCTTGCGCTTGACGGGATTGCTGTCATTGTAAATCCGGATAATCCGGTAAATGACCTTGACCTTGAAACGATTAGCAGGATTTATAGAGGGGAAATAACAAACTGGCAGGATATAGGCGGCAATAATCTGGAAATTGTCCTGATTGGACGTGAAGCCGGGAGCGGTACAAGAGATGGCTTTGAATCCATTACGGACACGGAGGATGCCTGCAAATACCGTCAGGAGCTTACATCTACCGGGGATGTGATTACAACGGTGGCAGGCAATCCGGCGGCAATCGGATATGCTTCCCTTGCATCTGTAAAGGATACGGTAAAAGCCCTTTCTGTCGGCGGTATTGTACCTGCGGAGGAAACGGTAAAAGATGGTAGCTATGTGGTGCAGCGTCCGTTTGTGTTAGTGACAAAGAGCGGCGCAGAGCTTTCGGCAACTGCACAGAAATTCTTTGATTATATTACTTCATCTGAAGCAGGCGAGATTATCTCATCTGCGGGTGCAGTACCAGTAAATAAATAATCCGGCGGATTATGAAAGGTTTTGGAAGGTGAAGTCAAATGAACAAAAAACAGTTCATGGAGAATGCCATACATGGCATATTCCTGATATTTGGTCTGATTACAGTTGGCTGTGTACTCCTGATTACCGTTTACCTTGTCATATCAGGGATTCCGGCTATCCGAAAAATAGGAGTTTTGAATTTCCTTTTCGGGAAGAAATGGGCTTCTACAGCAGCACAGCCGCAATATGGGATTTTTCCGTTTATCCTTACCAGTATTTATGGTACGGCTGGCGCAATCGTACTTGGAGTGCCAATTGGCTTTATGACAGCAGTTTATCTTGCTAAGATTGCGCCGTTAAAAATAAAAACCGTTATTGAAACAGCGGTAAGTTTATTGGCTGGCATTCCGTCGGTAGTTTATGGGCTTGTGGGAATGATGGTGCTTGTGCCAGGGATACGGATTGTTTTCCATATCCCCGATGGAGCCAGCCTGTTTGCTGCTATCATTGTACTTGCAATTATGATATTACCCTCAATCATTAAAGTGTCGCTTACGGCATTAGAAGCTGTTCCAAAGGAATATGAGGATGCTTCCCTTGCGCTTGGTTCGACACCGATTGAAACATACTTCCGTGTATCCGTTCCGGCGGCAAAAAGCGGCATTGCGGCGGCTGTTGTGTTAGGCGTTGGCAGGGCTATCGGCGAGGCTATGGCTATTATGATGGTGGCGGGGAACGCCCCAAATATGCCGAAAATTTTTCAGAGCGTCCGTTTCCTTACAACCGCTGTGGCAAGTGAAATGTCTTATGCGGCTGACGGAAGTTTACAGAAACAGGCATTATTTTCGATTGCGCTGGTTTTATTCCTCTTTATCATGCTGATAAATGCCGTATTAAATTTCTTTTTGAAACAAAGCAAGGAGTAAATATAGATGGAAAAACAATCAATTTCCCTTAGAAGGAAAACATATATTACAGCCATGCGTGTGTTGATGGGGATTTCCGTATGCATTACTTGTGCATTGGTATTATTTTTGATTGGTTATGTATTGTGGAAAGGGCTGCCGAATGTATCTTGGGAGCTGCTTACTACGAAACCGAGTTATCTGTCTGACCGGATCGGGATACTGCCGGATATTCTTAACACAGTCTATATTGTTGCGGCAACTTTGGTATTTGTTCTCCCGCTTGGAGTTGGTGCGGCGATTTATCTTACAGAATATGCCAAAAATAAGAAACTGGTAGAAATGATTGAGTATGCAGCCGAAACCTTATCAGGGATTCCGTCTATTATTTATGGACTTGTAGGTATGCTGTTTTTCTGTCAGTTTTTTGGTATGAAAACTTCCCTCTTAGCGGGGGCATTTACGTTGGTAATCATGAATCTGCCTACGATTATGCGCACAACGCAGGAAAGCCTGAAAACAGTACCGCAAAGTTACCGTGAAGGTGCTTTTGGGCTGGGAGCTGGAAAGTGGCGTGTGATTTATACCGTTGTGCTTCCAGGTTGTATTGATGGAGTCATAACAGGCTGTATATTGTCAGTGGGGCGAATTTTGGGAGAATCAGCGGCACTTCTTTTTACGGCTGGTTTTGCCCATGCCCTGAACGGGATTCTTGAAGGGCTTGGCAGTGCAGGGGCAACATTGACGGTCGCATTATATGTCTATGCAAAAGAAAACGGGGAATTTGGTATAGCCTTTGCAATTGCCGCTATCCTGATGATTTTGACCATGTTCATCAATCTGTCGGCTACACTGGCGAGCAGATATTTCCAAAAAAGGAGAAATGTATGAATAATATAATGAATCATGACAAAAATCCTGCCATGGTGGTAAAAGACCTGTGCCTGTGGTATAGCAGTACACAGGCTTTGAAAGATGTAAATATTGAGATTGAAGGACAGAGCATTACGGCACTGATTGGCCCCTCCGGGTGTGGGAAGTCTACTTTCCTTAAATCGTTAAACCGAATGAATGACCTTATCGCTGGTGTACGGATTACAGGAGAAGTGTATTATAGGGGCGATAATATTTTTGATGCAGATGTCGATGTCAATGAGCTTCGCCGCAGTATTGGCATGGTTTTTCAAAAGCCGAATCCTTTTCCTATGAGCATCTACGACAATATTGCTTACGGGCCGAGGACACACGGAGTGAAAAATAAGGCAAAATTGGACGATATAATAGAACGCTCTCTGCGTGGGGCGGCAATCTGGGATGAAGTAAAGGACAGGCTGAAAAAATCGGCATTAGGACTGTCAGGCGGTCAGCAGCAGCGGCTCTGCATTGCCCGTGCATTAGCGGTGGAGCCGGATGTGCTTCTGATGGATGAGCCTACAAGCGCACTTGACCCTATTTCCACATCTAAAATAGAGGAACTTGCAATGGAACTTAAAGAAAAGTATACTATTATCATCGTAACGCACAATATGCAACAGGCTGTGCGGATTTCCGATAATACGGCTTTCTTTCTCCTTGGCAATTTAATTGAGTATGGAAATACGGAAAAGATGTTTGAGCAACCAAAGGACAAGCGGACGGAGGATTATATTACGGGGAGGTTTGGATAATGAGAAGTCGTTTTGATGAACAGCTTGCTATGCTGAATAAAGAGCTTACCCAAATGGGGGCAATGTGTGAGGAAGCGATTGCCGCTGCTTCAAAAGCATTAACTATGGGCGACATAAAGCTGGCAGACAAGGTTTTATCCCTTGATGGAGAGATTAACCGGATGGAGCGCACAATCGAAACACTGTGTTTGAAACTGCTGTTACAGCAACAGCCGGTAGCAAGGGATTTACGGCAAATATCTGCAGCCCTTAAAATGATTACTGATATGGAGCGTATTGGAACACAGGCGGCGGATATTGCGGAAATTATCACGTTTCTTGACGGAAGGACTGGAGGGGAATGTGAACAGATCCGGTTTATGGCAGATGCGGCGAGCCAGATGGTTACAGAAAGCATTGACGCTTTTGTAAAACAGGATGTAGTATTGGCTGGTGCGGCGATTGACCGTGATGATGTGGTTGACGATTTGTTTTTACAGGTCAAGTCATCATTGATTAAGCTGATAGCAGAAAAACCGACAGACGGAGGATATGCGCTGGATTTACTGATGATTGCCAAATATTTTGAGCGTATCGGGGATCATGCGGTAAATATTGCAGAGTGGGTGGCTTTTTCCGTGACAGGAGAACATAAAGGAGCATGATTATGAAAGTATGGTGTGTGGAAGATGATGACAGTATCCGGGATATTGAGGTATATACGCTTAATTCCACTGATTTTGAAGCAAAAGGATTTTTGGATGCAATAGCCTTTCGTGACGCTTTATCTATGGAAAAGCCGGATTTGATAATTCTTGATATTATGCTGCCCGGAGAGGATGGCGTGGAACTGCTGAAATTTTTAAAAGACAGCCCTGACACTTGCAGGATTCCCGTCATCATGGCAACTGCAAAAGACATGGAGTATGATAAAATCCAGAGCCTTGATTTAGGTGCGGATGATTATCTTGTAAAGCCTTTTGGGATGATGGAGATGGTTTCCCGTGTGAAAGCGGTACTCCGCCGGTGCAATCCTACAGAGGTAGAACATCTTTTGAAAGCCGGGGGGCTTGTTGTCAATCTGGACGAACATACAGTTTCCATTGATAATGAAAGAATACAGCTTACCTTAAAAGAATTTGAACTTCTCCGGCTGTTCCTTTCCCGTCCGGGCATCGCATTTTCCCGTGACCAGCTTTTTAATGACATATGGGGAGCTGATTATGTCAGTGAAACGAGAACGGTTGATATGCATATCCGTACTCTGCGTGTAAAACTGGGGGATTATGGGAAAATGATTGAAACAGTGCGTGGTGTTGGTTATAGGTTAGAGGTGCAGGCATGACAAAGAAAATTTTTAAATCAATTATGGTTGTAGCGGGGGCTGTCCTGATTGCAAGCCTTGTTATCATCATGGGATGTCTTTACAGTTATTTCAGTAATGTTCAGGGAAAACAGTTGGAGGATGAACTGTCTTTAGCTGCCATAGCCGTTGAAAAGGATGGACGGAACTATCTGGAGGAATTACAGTCAAGGGAGTACCGTCTGACATGGGTTGCTGAAAATGGAGATGTTATATATGATACACAGTCTGACGGGGAAAGTATGGAAAACCATGCGGACAGGGAAGAAATTCAAGAAGCCCTGCGGAATAAAGAGGGAAAAAGCTCACGTTATTCCACGACTCTTTTAGAAAAAACACTTTACTGTGCAAGGCGGCTTAATGATGGTTCAGTATTAAGGATTTCTGTCAGCAGCGTTACGATATGGGTGCTTGTTTTGGGGATGATACAGCCGATTTTAATTGTAGTTGTTGTAACACTCATTTTATCAGGAGTATTAGCAAGCCGTATTTCTAAACATATCATGGAGCCGTTAAACAGACTTGATTTAGAAAAACCGCTGGAAAACGATACTTATGAGGAGCTGGCTCCCCTATTAAACCGTATCAATAAACAGCATAAGCAGATTGATATGCAGTTGTCGGAACTCCAAAGGAAAAATGATGAATTTGCACAGATTACATATGGCATGACGGAAGGGCTTGTCCTTTTGAATGAGAAAAATATAATTCTGAACATTAATCCTGCCGCGCTGAAGCTGTTTCATACGAAATGTTCCAGCATAGGTAAAGATTTTCTGACAGTAGAGAGAAGCCATAATGTGAGCCACGCCATACAGGACGCATTTTCAAGTGGACACAGCGAAATCCGCATAGAACGTGAGGGAAAAGAGTATCAGATCCATGTCAACCGCATTGAATCTAACGGTATTGTAATTGGGGCGGTTGTTCTTGCCTTTGATATAACAGAAGCAGCTTTCGCAGAAAGGAACAGACGGGAGTTTACTGCCAACGTATCACATGAATTGAAAACTCCGCTTCAATCCATAATGGGGAGTGCGGAGTTAATGGAGAACGGTCTTGTAAAATCGGAGGATATGACACGCTTTGTAGGGCATATCCGCACAGAGGCAGGGCGGCTTGTAACATTAATTGATGATATTATCCGTTTATCCCAATTAGACGAGGGATGCGATATGCCGTTTGAAAATGTTGATTTATATGAGGTCGCATCTGAGGTGATGGCAGGACTGGCAGATATAGCAGCGGCAAAAGATATTGAAGTGGCTTTAACAGGAAAAAAGGTTTATATTAAAAGTGTCCGGCGGCTCTTAACAGAAATTATTTTTAACCTCTGTGATAATGCTATCAAGTATAATAAGAACGGCGGTACGGTAGAAGTAGCTATAAGCAGTCAGGAAAATAGTGCCTCGATTACGGTGAAGGATTCGGGAATCGGCATACCGCCGGAACATCAGGCAAGAATTTTTGAACGATTTTACCGTGTAGACAAGAGCCGCTCTAAGGAATCAGGCGGAACGGGATTAGGACTATCTATTGTAAAACATGCTGTACAATACTTGAATGGCAAGATTGAACTGCAAAGCAGCCTGGGGCAAGGAACGGTTATACAGATTATTTTTCAGCAAGATAAAAGTGATGTGGTGCAGT
>JAETQR010000096.1 GCA_021770615.1 Lachnospiraceae bacterium
GATGGTGTTTTACGAAGGAGAGCGCAGATGCCGGCCACAGTCCTATCTGTATGGACAGATCTACACTTACCAGTATAAATACCTGATTAACCGGATGCTGCCCGATGTAAAAGGAAGCAGAGAATATATTAAATGGTATACAGATGAAGAGAAAGCGCTCCTTTGCAGCGGTTTTCATACGCTGCGGGATGAGGCGGTGTTCCGGCTGACGCTGGAGGGCTTTCGGATTGATGAGGTGCTGAGTATACGGCTTGGTGATTACCGGGAAGTGGAACGGCTGATACAGCCTTCACGCTCCAAGAGGAGACAATCTGCGGTCAGTGGGTATGAGAACAAACTTCGAACTGTTCGGATAGGGGAAGAGACGGCAAAGGCACTGAACGATTATCTTTTTGTGGAACGGCCGTCTGCTGAAAATGAGGGCGGTATCATCAGTGACTGGTTATTCCTTACTTTACGTGGGAAATCGGCGGGACAGCCGCTCACTTATCATAACTATCGCAAAATCCTTAAAAACTGTGCAGAACGTTGTGGCATTTCAGCAGTAGGTGTCAGAACCCATAGCGGCAGGAGCACGAAGGTGATGGAGGTATTGGAGCATAACGCATTGCATCCGGAGCAGGAAAAATCAGACATTCAAATCAAAGCTTTGTTTGGCTGGTCGCAGATTGATTCTATTCAGCCGTATATGAACCATAACAGCGAGATTATGGCCAACGCCGTATACAAACGCCATGGTAAAAAGGATGGTGGCGGTAATGATTAAAATCGCACAGAGAATTACCGCTTCTGCTGTCTGGGACATCGAGGGAACCGAGGTGCGCCTTCCGTATCGGAAGGAGTATCCGGAACCGGTAATGAGGAAGAAAATTGAGGATTACCGGAGTGTTTTGGAAAGTAGGATTTACGAGCAGGACAATATTGGACTTTGCGAGGCGTTTACTGTCTTTGGAGGGATTGCTTTCGTTGCAATCGGACTAACATGCAGGGAAGCGTTTCTACAATGCTTTTCTTACTATGCAATGCAGTTTGCACGGGAGTGGGCTGATGGAGAAAAGTGTCTGAAATCCAAATACATTGGCTATGAGTACGTGTTTGCAAAGATGCTGAAAAATGAAGCGATAAAAATTCATTATGATTTCCGATATATTTTAGATCAGGCAAATGGAGGGGATTTTTGCCAGATGAATGAAGAGGCTTTTGCAGAGTATTGGATTTCAGTCATTAGATATTTTATGAAAAGTGGTTCTTCTCTTTCAGAAGTGTCAAACCGGGTGGGTGATGTAAGGGTATCCAGGTATCTGATGCAGATACCAGACCAGACGCTTGCTTATTTAAAAGATATTGCCGGCAGTTATACGCAAAGGCGGGAATTAATCAGCCTTACGAAAATGAATAACTTTATTCTGGGAAATGACAGCCGCACAGGATTTGCAGGTGCAGAACCGGACTTTCTGAAGCTACTAAAGCAGATTACAGAGGAAGAAATAGAAATTCAGAGGACGCGATTTGTTAAGGAAAACAGGAAAGAAATGTCACTGCATAATGATGTGTGGATTTTATATCAAAGGCATGGAACAGGTCTGAAACTGCTGACTGTGGATTTTCGTAAGGTAAATCAGCCGTCATTCCGAAAAGAGATAAAGTGTTTCCTAAAGATGAGGTTTTCAGGCCATATACGCGCCAGTGACAGAAACCACCTCTCCATTTTTGAGGCGGTGAACCGGATTTGTGAAATAAATGATTGCATCCGGTATTTTTCTGATATTGATCATATAGACGTAAAAAAGTTGCAGTTATCCTTGGAGCAAGAGATGGATCAATCAAAAATCATGACCATGTTCTCTGCCTGTCGAACTTTGTACCATTATCTTTGCTCAGACGAGAATGATAGTAAACTTCCCAAACCTCATAGTAATCCGTTCGAGAGCCTGCATTTTGTCAATGCTAAGAAATACCATAAGAATACACCATATATTCCGGATAAGGTAATAGAAGAACTTTCTGACCGGCTGGAGGAATTGGATGAGACAGACAGGCTGGTATTCCAGATATTCTCCGAAACCGGAATGAGGGCCAAAGAGGTGGCATTTTTAGAAGCGGACTGCCTTACAACCGCTCGTTATGATGGGGCGGTGAGACTAAAATATATTCCTTACAAGACGCTAAAGGCCAGACGCCGCAACGGAATCGGCGAGTATCATAGTGTTTACATCTCGGCGGAGTTAGCAGAGAAAATCAAAGAGCAGATTACTGCCAGTGAGGAACTTCGCAGAGAACATAGTCTTCCTTATATTTTTCTGCATCAAAAGAAAGGCTATAAGGTTACAATGCTGAATGTGGAGTATTTCATTACGAAAATCAACAAGCTGATTCATAAATATGAGATTTGTGATGATAGCGGCGGGCTTTGGAATTTTACCAGCAGACAGTGCCGCAAAACGCTAGTGGTAAACATGATTGAGAACGGCGCCACCACTATGGAACTTGTCTATCAGCTTGGGCATTTGAACCAAAGTACGGTCATGCAGTATTATGCGGAAGTTAAATCAGCTAGACTGGCAGAAATGAATACCAAGTTTTTTAAAGAGCAGTTTCACCTGTTGTTATCCAATGAACAGCTTACCACTTTCTCGGAAGAAGAGAGACGGCTCTTATATGTTGATTTTCGTTTGGGAAAGCGCCGGGTAGAATTCGGTTTCTGTACAAGGAAACTGTGCGATGGGGCATGTAAAAGCCGCAGCCGTTCGGTCCACTGTGCCAATTGCCCACATCTGTGCACGGGAATAAAATATCTGCCATTCTGGAAGGAATTGCTGCAGGCTCAGGAAGCACGGGTGCAGGAATTGATAAAGGATTATCAACAGGTGGAAATCGCAGATTATGAAGGGTATATAGAGTACCGGCAGGAAATGCAGTTGTTGGCTGCTTATAGGAATATCGTTGAGATGATAGAGAAAAGAGGGGGGTGACTGTCTATGAGCGCGATACCAAAACAGGAGTATATTGAGTATTACAGGAAATGTGAGGAAAAGCGGTATCGGGATTTTTTGGACAGCTTATCTGACAACATTTCTTTTGAAAGTGACAAGTGGATCTGTGAGAAACGGCTTAAAAATCAGTCCCAGCTTCTGAGCAAGGTCACGATTTATTTTTCGATGATTCCAGAACAGCATAAAGAAATGGTGAAATATTTTGCACTGATCCGGTTAGTGGAGGGGAAAGGAGTAGGGACAGTTTGCGGAAACGTGGGAAATACTGCTATCTTTCTTCGGTTTATGGCAGATAGTTCTCTGTCAGAAATTCAGGTGACAACGGCTTCCCGGTTTAAAGAATATTTGGATGGAAAAGGCTACAGTGAAAGTAGCAGAAGCAGTATCTGGTCAGCTGTGGGTGTTTTTCTTAATCGGATGAGTGATTTTGAAAAAATGAAACTGCCGAATCCTTTTTACAATAATCCCTATCAGTCAAAGCGGCTTGTAGATCAGAAATATATACCGGAGTATGTAGCGAAGCAGCTTGACCGGATATTTATGGAAGAGGATATTCCTGTGACAATGCGCTGTATTTACTGGCTGCTGCGGCTGATTCCATCTAGGATATCGGAGATTCTGGGTATGAAGATTGAATGTCTCAAGCCATTTGATGGACATTACTGTCTCTTTATTCCTATGTGGAAACAAAATGGCGGATATAAAGAACCAATCATGCGTACTATTCACATCGAGAATAAGGAAATGGGAGGTCACCTGATTGCTCTCATTCAGGAACAACAGATAATGGCAATGTCTTACCAATGTTATTTGCCAGAAGAGAAGAAAGGGGCTCTGTTTGCATACCGGTCACAGATTCTACAAAATGACGTTTGGTACTCAGAAAACAGATACAGTGTGGCATCATGGCCGTATATATCCTATCAGTTAAAAGAGATTTGCAGGAGATATGATGTGCGGGATGAAAATGGAGCAGAGTATGTGGTAACTTCGCACCAGTTCCGCCATAATGGGGTTACAGAACGACTGAGGGCAGGATTTACTCTGGCGCAAATTGCGGAGATGACGGCGCACCATGGCACGGCAATGCTTTATGCCTCGTATGCGCATCTAAACCTGTTCCCGGAGACAATCGTGGAGCCAATAGAGTATCAGACAGAGGCAGAGAATCCATATGTGTTGTTTGAAGGAAGGATTCTGAACATGGATTCCGTTACAGAGTCAAGATTGCTTAAAAATATCCGCGCCCACAGGGTACCGGGTGGAGTATGTGCTGATGTCACTCATTGCAGGAGCGGTGTTTGGGAATGCATTAGTTGTAGGGATTTTGTGCCGGAAATGGAGCAGTTGGCATATTTCAAAGAGCAGGCGGCCGATTGGGGAGCTAAAGCGGAGAAATTCAGGAGTGACAGACAGCTGGCAGATAATTTTGTGGCAATAGCTGCAGGGTTTAAGGCCATTGTGAAAAAATTGGAAAGAGGGGACGGGGATGGGAAGGAATAAAGGATTGCCCAAGCAATTAACAGAGAAACAGGAGCTTTTGCGTCAGCAGTCGATCAATAAGGTTTTGAGAGCGATTGAGGAACTGAAGGCGGAGGGAAGAAGCGTGACGATTGCGGCGCTGGTGGAGTTCACAGGGCTTTCTCGGTCTGTATTTTCTAAAGGTCATATCAGGGAACTGCTTGTGGATTATGGATATTCCGGGATAAAGACGCAGGAGCGTAAGAAGAGTACAAAGAAAGAGAAATTGGCGGATATTGTAGCTGAAAAGGATAGAAAGATACAGGAGCTTCGCGCAGAGAAGGAGGAATTGGAAAGGGAGTGTGAGTTACTGCGTGGGAGGTTATTCCTTCTTATGCAAGAGAAAAAATAATATTTTGGATAAAAATCAACATCTAATTTTATATTTTTGTGAAATTAGATGTTGATTTTTATCCAAAATATTATATACTATAATAGTAAGGGTTTATAGAGAGCAGAATGAGGAGATTAATATGCTGATACAATTTAACTTTAAGAATTTCAAATCATTTCGTGATGAGGTGTCGTTGGATTTGTCAGCGACTAAAATAACAGAACATGAGGATCACGTTGTAGATATCGCAAATGACAAGCTACTCAAGGTAGCTGCGATTTACGGCGCTAATGCAAGCGGTAAGTCAAATGTGTATGATGCGTTTGACTATATGACTTATTATGTGGCAGAATCGTTTAAATTTGGAGATGAGGATGAAAACCGCCGGAAAAAGGAAGCGGATTATATGAAAGTAACTCCGTTTCTATTTGATGATAACAGCTGTAATGAAGAGACTACATTTGAGGTTTTTTATGTAGACAATTCTGAAAATACCGGGAAGATATATCAATATGGATTTTCTCTAAAAGCAGATGAGGTAGTGGAGGAATGGCTATATTCCAAAGCCAAGACAGCAAGAAATAATTATAGAACCGTATTTTACCGCAAAAAAGGCGAAGAGCTGGAAATGAATGGGTTTTCCAAGAGCCATGTGGAGAATATTAAGGCATCATTGAATAAGGAGGCTCTTATTGTCTCCCTGGGAGCAAAGCTGCGTGTTGCAAAACTGAAGAAAGTGAGGGATTGGTTCCTAAACAATGATATTATTGATTTCGGTGATCCGGCAGAAAATTTCTTCCGCTCCAGAGTCCTTCCAGATGGATTTATAGATAGTAAGGAAGTGCAGGAGAACGTGGTAAAGTATTTTGCATCCTTTGATGAGGCAATACAAGATTTTGAAGTGGAAGAGTTACCGCCAGAAGATGAGAAGGATACGAGCAAGAGCTATACGATTGATGCTCTCCATAGAAAGGTGGGCAGTCAGGAAATGGCCTCGATACCGCTGAAACAGGAATCCAGCGGTACACTGAAAATGTTTGCTCTTTACCCATCATTGAAAGATGTTCTGGATAACGGTGGAACATTATTTGTAGATGAATTGAATGCCAGGTTGCATCCATTGCTTGTCCGGAATATTATACTGACCTTTTTATCTCCGGAGATCAACACGCAAAATGCCCAGCTTGTTTTTACTACCCATGATATATGGCAGTTTTCCAATGAACTGCTTCGCAGGGACGAAATATGGATGGTAAATAAAAACAGGGACGGAGTATCAGAATTGTATTCACTAGCTGAGTTTAAAGACGAGGACGGTAATAAAGTACGCAGAGACGAGGCTTTGGCAAAGAATTATCTTACAGGAAATTATGGTGCCATTCCAGCATTGAAACCGATGAAGATGCTTACAGGGAGGGCTGCGGATGGCGAATAAAAGCGGAGGAAAGCCTAGCGACCGCAGGGCCGGAAAAAGAAGAGACCGGAACCAGCGTGTGGGAGTAAGAGTACCGGAGTTGGGTTATTACCTGATTGTGACAGATACAGAGGAGACGGAGAAGAATTATTTTGAGGGTTTGCGGGATAGTATTCCAGCAGAGCTGAAGGATCGTTTGGTAATAAAAGTGGAAAAAGCCAAGACGGTAGAACTGGTGGAACGGGCGTTGGAACTTGCAAATAAGGAGCCACAGTACCGTATTCCATGGATTGTCTTTGACAGGGATCAGGTAAAGGATTTTGACAACATTATTCAGGCGGCAGAGAAAAGTGGTGTTGGTGCTGGTTGGTCCAATCCTTGCTTTGAAATTTGGATGTATGCCTATTTTGGTGAGATGCCAGCTATACGAGAATCCTATACATGCTGTGACCGGTTTGCGGATAAATTTGAGAAGGTTACAGGGCA
>JAETQR010000097.1 GCA_021770615.1 Lachnospiraceae bacterium
TTAGTGTCTGCTGATTAGGTTTAAAACACTTGATTTTGCTGACTTATACCACGTTTTCTGATATAATACTTGCAGGGCTTTTGATAAAATCAAACCATTTTTCTTGCAGTTTTTCTGCATATTTTAAGTATAAAGGGGCTAAATCAATGTATAAACCAATCGACAAGTTACATCACTCGTTTTTTGATTTCAACCAGCCTATGGGACTCCACATGAACTCGGATAACCGCTGGCTCCAACTGGCTAACCGAATCCCATGGGATGAATTTGAAGTAAAATATGCCAGACTGTTCCCGAATGGTACGGGTAATGTTGCCAAGCCATTTCGGATGGCGTTAGGCTCCCTGATCATCCAGACCAAGTTCCAGTATTCCGACCGTGAGCTTGTGGAACAGATCGCAGAAAACCCATACCTACAGTACTTTATCGGCCTTCCCGGCTATCAGGAAGATGCTCCGTTTGATGCAAGCACACGGGTGCTTTTTCGCAAACGCATTTCTGCTGAAATGCTGATGGAAGTAAATGAGTATCTTCTTGCCCACAAAGATGATGACAACAATGCACCACCATCTTCCGGAAACTCTGGCGATAATGAAACTTTGAAAGAACACGCAAACAAAGGAACATTGACGCTGGACGCAACCTGTGTACCGGCAAACATCCGTTATCCCCAGGATATTTCACTTCTGAACGAGGCAAGGGAGAAGCTGGAAACCATTATTTACCGTTTTTGCAAATCCTATGGCCTGCCACTGCCAAGACGCTATAGAAGACGTGCCAGACAAGACTATCTGGCATTTGCCAAAAGTAAAAAACATAGTGCGAAGAAAATCAGGAAAGCACTCCATAAACAGCTTGGCTGCGTTGCAAGGGACATCGGATATCTGGAAAAGTTCATAAGTGACGGATATGCGATGACAGATAAAGAAATTAGTCTGTATCTGACTATCATCACGCTGTAAGGGCAGCAGAAGTATATGTATGATAACTATGGGCGTATCGAAAAAATATCTTTCGAGGCATACAACGAGAGCAGCAGCCTGATTGAAGCGGCAGAGCGTTTCAAAGACCGTACCGGCTATTATCCGGAACGTGTTCTGGCAGATCAGATATACCGGACCAGGGAAAACAGAGGTTATTGCAAAGAACATGGGCTCCGGTTGTCAGGCCCAAAGCTGGGGAGGC
Organism: Lachnospiraceae bacterium; assembly: GCA_021770615.1. The sequence continues at coordinate 1,186 of JAETQR010000097.1, forward strand.
CAAGTGCTACAGCAAAAGCAGATAAAAAGCAAGAATATCAGGATAATGCCGATAGAATCGAAGTGGAGCGAAGCTTCAGCCTGAGCAAACGTTGCTATGGTATGAACTGCATAACCACAAAACTAGAAGAAACGCAGTTAACTTCTATCGCATTATCCGTATTTGTGACGAATCTGTTCAGGATTCAGAGACGGATACTTTGTGCATTTTTGCGTCTGATCCGATTTTGGTGTAACTGGAGCATATGTAAGAGCTGGAAGTTGCAAATATCTGCTTAATCAGCAGACACTATTTAGGCATGGTAAAGCCGCCCACCGAACCTCGTTTTTTTTATTCGGCGGGTAAGTATCACAATGATTTTTATCAATATCTCTTTCTTCTTTCGTAAATAAAAACTACTGCAATTACCAGCAAACTTAAACCGAAAAGCCATATCTTTGTGGAATAATTGCCTTTTCCCATTGAGAACAAATAGAAAATACTATCCTCTGATACATTCCCCAAAGAATTTAAAAGAAAATATCCGATTGACGCCAAGTAACCTACAATAACAGAATTGCTGAATATGGCTGCTGCAAATCCAAAGCTCCCCAATGCCATTGCGCTTATCACTGTTCCCGCCACATAAGGCACAAAGGGAAATATACAGTTTTCCCATACCATAATTCCAGAGAACAGGCATATCATCAGAATTAGCAGCAGCATTGACATAATGAACCTCAGCAATAAGATTTTCCAATGAGGGATTTTCTTTGTGCAGACTACGTCCTGTATTGCCTTAGACTGTTCTGGGGCAGGCAGCGGAGCTATGAGAAATATTCCTGTTAGTATTACAGCCTGTTCCAAACATTCCGCCGAACGAACCATATCTAAATTTGCAATCCCCCTTAGTAAGGGAATTATCAGCAAATAAGCCGCCGCCAAAATTAAGTTATTTTTTACTGCCAAAAGAAAGTTTGTCCTGCATATGCCCAAAACATTTGTGATAGATATTCGCCGCATTTATTTTTCCTTTCCGCTTAAACTTAAGAACCCATATGGACAGAATGACAAATAGAATACCGATTCCCGCCATAAGCAGCCTGTTCCTGCAAATCATTTGAAATTCATCTTGTATTATTTCATAGCCACGCAATGTATTGTGCCTTATCATGAAAGTTGCTGCTTTCGTGTCCCCTGACAGTCCAGTTACTCCCTTATCAACCATCCACCAAAGGAATTGAACGGCAATCGCAATCGGAGAGTCTGTGAGCAAAGTGAAAAATATTCCGATTGCGCATACCGCCATGACCTCTGGCAGAAGCCACCATAAAATGTATTTGATATACGCAAAATAGTCTACTGAAATACCTTTCTCTGCGCCAAACGCTATAAGTGGCACAAGGGATTCAAAACTTAACAGCAAAACAGGCAGGAGAACCATAGTGACACTTGCCAAATATCTCGAAACCACCAGTCTTGCCGAAGATATTTTTTTGCTGTAAATCAATTCTGACGCATTGCCCATACGGTCTTTCATCCATATAAGCGCTACCAAAAATATAGGGTACAAGCCTAGTTCCAATCCCATATAATCACAAAATAACCGTGCAAAACCGCCTGTCACTTTATCATTGCTGATTGTCTGGTTATATTCCTCACATGCTTCCTCATAAGTCATTTCAGACATGCCGAAATAGGTAATCATCATTTCGGGGGAATACTGTGAACCGTTTTCTCCGATAATGCTTTCCATTTCCTGCATTAGCTCTTTGAAACGTTCATAAGTGACCTGTGATATAAAATGCTTATATTTATCATCTTCACTTTCTGTGTCTGCCCTGTTTCCCATCACCGTATTCAAATTTCCATTCTCATCAGCACTCATTGCGTCAAAGGAAATGATTGTGCCTGTGACTGCTGGAAAATAATCTTCTGGCAAATCCTTTAATTGTTCTTCCGTCAATCCCGTTATTTCACAAAGTATTTCAAGTACACGTTTTTGCTCATCATCGCTAAGTGTAATTGCTTTATAGTATCCAAGGGGATATGTAGCGTAACAATTGCTTTCATATTCTGACAGCAACGCCCTTGTAACGCCCATCATGATTGCCGCCGGGTCATCCTCTGAAACCTTACTGCCAAAGTAATCATCCTCCTCGGATGGTTTGGACAGTAATGAGCGTTCAAAACCTATATCTGCCGGGGGAATGCCCTTTTCCCAATTGATTTCTGTTTTTGTCACTCCCCGAAAATTCTGAAACCAGCTAAAAACCAAAATAGCGAGAAAGAAATAATAAATCACGCTTTCCGCAATCTTTTTACACTCTTTAAAATATAACCTCATCGTTCTATCCCTCCTGACCTCTGGCTTAACAGATACATATACCCATCTTCCAAAGTAGGGGATTGAAGCATATGTTTTTCTTCTGGCTCCTCGTCTGACAACACCCTGTACTGCGTGCCTGACTGTGAAGAAATGATATTTAAGACAGCATACTTTTCCTTGATCTGTTTATCCTGCTTTTTTGCCGCTGAAATAAGATAAACCTTTCCCTCTGCCTGTCCCACCAGTTCTTCTGTGCTGCCATTCCATATCATTTTCCCATTGTTCAATACTCCTATATTTTCACAACACGATTCAACATCCGAAGAAATATGGGTGGAAAGAATCACTATCCTGTCTTCTGCAAATTCACTTAACAGATTACGGAAACGAATACGTTCCTCTGGGTCAAGCCCTGCTGTCGGTTCGTCAACAATTAGGATTTGCGGGTTATGTAACAGTGCCTGTGCAATCCCCAGCCGTCTTTTCATTCCACCCGATAAAGCCTTTACTTTCGTCCTCATATCTTCTTTTAGATTTACCTGTTCGAGCAATGCCAATTCTTTCTCTTCGGATTTTATCTGGAATTTCCGATAGCAGCCCAAGGTAATCCATTGCGCCATAAACACTCATACCTCTGTAAAAGGAAAAATCCTGCGGGAGATAACCTACGATTTCCCGTATTTTACCAGTTTCTTTGATTGGGATACCATTCATACTGATTTCCCCGCCTGACGCTTCCGATAGTGTCGCCAAAATTCTCATTAGGCTTGTTTTTCCTGCGCCATTCCTCCCAAGAAGCCCGTACATTCCAGAATGGATCGTAACGGATACATTTTCAAGGGCTGTCTTTTTTCCATAGTTTTTGGAAAGATTTCTTATTACAATTTCATTGTTTTTGCCGTATGGCACGTGTGCCCGGCTGGGTATAAAGGTATCCTTTAGGATTTCCATAAATACAAAAACCTCCTTACTTGTGTTGTAAGGAGATTTTATAATAGAAAAGCCAATTTTCCGAAAAGGATATTAAAAAATTTTCAATTTGGCGGTTACACATGCCCCCTTTTCTTTCTGATTTCCGACATACAACAAACCGCCATGTTTTTCGCAAAGTATCTTACATACGCTTAATCCTATACCAAAATGCTGTTTTTCCTTATCATTGCTGTAAAATACAGTGGTTGCTTTTTCCAAATCTGCCGCTGAAAAACCTTTCCCGTCATCCTTTACGGTAAGAATGAGAAAATCTTTTTTGTGTGAAAGATTTATGCTTACTTGTTTTTCTGCATATCTTAATGCGTTCTGCAGGAGATTTTCTAAAATCCGAAAAAACACGCCCTTATCTATTTGAATTTTGTCCACCGTAATATCGTTTGAAATAATGATTTCTTTATTTCCCGCAAGCTGCAACACATTACTTCTTAATTCATTCAATAATAGCTTCACATTTTCAGACCGTTTTTCAATTTCAATATTTTCAATCTTCTCAATATCCCGAACGCTCTCCACATATAGCTCCAAACGGTTTACCGCTCCCTGCATAGATGATACCGTATCTAAAAGCATATCTTCCGTAAGCTTATCCTGTGGGATATTTTTCTCTAAATAGTCTAAATATCCTTTGAGGACGGTAATCGGCGTTCTTAAATCATGGGATACCGAAGCATTCAATAATTTCCTTTGTTCTAAGGATTCCCACAACGCTTTGTGTTTTTGCCGAAGCTCCCTGCGCATTTTTTCCATAGAACAGCATAACCGCCCTAACTCATCATCACCGTCATATTCAATGTGAAAGTCAAGATTATCCTCCTGTATTCTTTCCACGCCATTCTGTAGCTGTGCGATAGGATTCCGAAGCTTCTTTCGGTAATATATCGCCGCAGCCGCCCCAATCCCGACAGTAATATAAAAAACAGGCAGACCAATCATAGCAGCGTAAGAGCCATAATAGACGACAGTATCCCACGAGCTTAAAGGCTGCCATGTGATATTGTTGTTATCAATATCCAAAATATAATTGCCTGTGTTCTCATCCACCTGAAAATCAGGGGAATTTATCGTCATATACCGTTTCTTTAATATTTCATGCTGCACTTGGTTTGCCGCAAAGATAGTGACAGACGATAACAGGGCAGTCACACATATCGTAATTAAAAAAGTAACTGCCATAGATGTCTTAAGCGACTTTGTTTTTATTTTGCCCATTTATAACCAACTCCCCATACTGTTTCAATATAGTTTTTATCCGTATAAACTGACAGCTTATTCCGTATCTTTCGGATATGTTCTTTTACTACAATGCTGTCGCCTTCGCCATTATATCCCCAAAGTTTTTCATAGATAGTTTCCCTGTCAAAAACCATGCCTGCATTTTGAGAAAGAAAACGGATAATCTCAAATTCTTTATTTGAGAAGTCCATCTGTTCCTTACCATAAAATACCGTTCGGCTATTGTAATCAATAATCAATTCCTCATCAAACCTTAGATTTTCTGTCGTGCCTTTTCTTTCTTCACGCCGAAGGTGCGCCGAAATTCTTGCCAATAATTCATCCATGCGAAAAGGTTTCGTAATATAATCATCCCCGCCGACAGACAGCCCTTTTATCACATCCCGTTCCGTTACCCGTGCTGTCAAAAAAATAATCGGGCAGGATATATGCCCTCGGATAAGCTGGCACAACTCCAGCCCATCCATTTCTGGCATATTGATATCCAACAATATAATATCTGGTATTACGTTTAATAGTTCTAACGCTTTTTTTGCATTTTCCGCCGTATATACGGAAAATTCTTCTCCTAAACATTTTTCCATCATGGATAATATCATTTCTTCATCATCAATAATCAGTATCTTGTATTTCATAGGCAATGCTCCTTATCAGTTAATCCCTTTATCGTAACGGATAAAAGACAGATTTTCGACAATTTCATGCCAAGTGATTATAATTATACCCGTTATTTCCACTGCTATCAACAGCATTGCATATGGGCGGCAGAAATCACTTTCTACCGCCCGTGTATAGCTATGCAAAAATAATTTCCTCGTTTACAATCTCTCTCGCACACGCTCTTATGTTATTCATTCTTCCTGTCCACTCTAAGGCGTTTTCTGCCTTTAGCTGTTCAGTTATGCCCTGTGCCTGTTTCATACCCTCTATGAGCCTTTCAAAGCGTTCCTGTGCCTGTCTGTTGATGTCAGCAAGGTAAGTATTCAGCCTCCCGCTTGTGAGAAGATTGGTGTATGTAACCTTTCTGTACTGCTTCAGATAGTCCAGATGCCGCTTTCTCGCCTGTCGTTTCGGTCGGTTCACAGCTTGAGCGCCACTGGCACTCGCTCACCCCCATATGCCTATCGGCTGTTCTTCTTCGGCGGGTAATCTTAAATCTGGAATAAGATACCCATTTTCTACATGATACGTACCGCCTAACTGTTCAAATAGTGATTTCATTTGCAAAAACTCCTTTTCTGTATAGTTTGGTTTCTGCGGGGTATCTGCAAGCAATGTATCAGCAGGCTGTATGTATATACTATCTTTAAGTTAGTGTCTGCTCATTAAGCAACTTTTTTCAGCTTGATAAGACAGCTTTAGCTGAAGTATGTTCCAATGAGCTTAAACAACATCATCTATAATGATATAATGCTCTGCTTTTTCGCTTGATAGGT
>JAETQR010000025.1 GCA_021770615.1 Lachnospiraceae bacterium
TTACTGAAATCTTCTCTGCATCACCCTAAATACATATCAGAATATCGAGTGAAAAAGCGGCGTTATAGCTCCGCTCTATTTATCGTGTCATCAAATCGACTGTGAATGGTAACAAAGAACTGGCTTCCATACCGATTCTTGCGTTGACTGCCAATGCCTTTGAGGAGGATCGGCAGAAAGTATTAAAATGTGGTATGAACGGCCATATAGCGAAGCCGATTGATGTAGAGAAGTTGTTTGAAACTTTAAAGGAGATACTGTCAGCGTAAGATCCGGGCCATATCTTCCGGCAGCGGCGCCTTAAAATCCATTTGCTTTCCGGTAATGGGATGAGTGAACGCAAGGTGGTGGGAGTGGAGCGCCTGACGGCTGATGTGTTCCATGTCAGGGTTGTAGAGGTAATCCCCGATCAGGGGATACCCAAGGTATTTCATATGGATACGGATCTGATGGGTGCGGCCTGTTTCCAGACACAAGGAAACGAGGCTGTGCCCATTTTTCTCTTTTATGGTCTGATAGTGGGTGACGGCGCGTTCCCCGTACTCCCAGTCTACAGTACGTTCAATGACAGTTCCCTCTTTCCGGGCGAGCGGGGCTGTGACTGTGCCGACGGCGGGTTTTAGGGATCCCCGTACGATCGCCAGGTATTCCCTGTGGATTTTATGGTCTCTTGCCATAGTGGAAAGAATGCTGCCGCTTACCAGATGCTTGGCTACCACAGTCAGTCCCGAGGTGTCACGGTCCAGACGGTTACAGCAGCGGAAAATAAAGGGCTTTCCCTGCTGTTTGTAATACCATGCCAGAGCATTTGCCATGGAGTTGGTATAGTTGTTCATGGAAGGGTGCGTGGGCATTTTCGCGGGTTTGTTGATAATGACAATATCCTCGTCCTCATATAGAATGTCCAGGGGATGCTTGACCGGAAGGATTTTTTCAGAGGAGGACGTTTCCTGTATGGATATCGTTAAATGGTCGCCGGTCTGTAAGAGATCCCTCATGTAGTAGTGACAGCCGTTTACCAGGACACTTTGAGGCATGCGTTTGATCTGTGCAAGATTTTGGGCGGAGTAGCCTTTTCGTTTTAAAAATTGTTCAACACGGAGGCCGTTGCTTTCTCCGGCTATATAATAATTGATTGTACGGTTCATTGAAATCTGCTCCGGAATTCGTTATGATAAATAAGTATTTGAGTCCGGCCGTTTACTGTTGGGCAGGCCGTAAATTATTATAGCCCATCGGACAGGATGCGTCTACCCTTTAGCGGGGAATATGCGGGAATATGCAAAAGGTGCAGAAGGAAAAGGCAGAAGAAGGAGGATAAAATGACAGAATTAAGTACATTGTGCTATATAGAGAAGGACGGAAAGTATCTGATGCTTCACAGGACTGTGAAGAAAAATGATGTGAATAAGGATAAATGGATCGGTGTCGGCGGCCATTTTGAGCCGGACGAAAGCCCGGAGGAGTGCCTTCTGAGGGAGGTGAAGGAAGAGACCGGATATACGCTCACATCTTATAAGTACCGGGGACAGGTTACCTTTGTATCCGGTAATGGCGTCACAGAATATATGTCGTTATTTACAGCAGACGGATTCGAGGGAGAGCAGATTGAATGTGAGGAAGGGGAACTCGCCTGGGTGGATATTGGGGATGTGTGGAAACTGAATCTGTGGGAGGGGGATAAGATCTTTTTCCGGCTGATGGATGAGGAACAGGACTTTTTCTCTCTCAAGCTAGTGTATAACGGTCATAATACGCTGGAATCTGCGGCCCTGAACGGGGCGCCCATGGAGCTTGTGGATGTGTTGAATGAGGATGGTGCGAAAACCGGAATCGTAAGAGAGTGTGGGGTGGCCCATCGCGAGGGAAGTCTTCACGCCGCGGTGCATGTGTGGGTTTTCTTTAGGAATGGCCAGGAAGGATATGATGTGATGACTCTGAAAGGGCATGTGAAGGCCGGGGAAGACATTGCCACATCTGCTGCCAGAAAGCTGCGGGAAACGTTGGAAAACGCTGCGGTGGAGGAGCTTCATTATGTGAACATTCATCGTAGAGAGTCCGAGGGCGTGTTTCATGGAGAAGGAGTCTGGGATCGGGAGATCTGCAGTGTTTACGTGTATACAAAGCCTGTGGACGAGAACAGCTTTATTTTGTCGGAAAGCAAAGGGGAGGAGATCACCTGGATGGATGAAAGGGGGTGTCTGAGAAGAATGCAGGATAGGACACTTCCCGATGGTATTGATGAAGAGGAACTTCACATGGTGAATGAGTATCTGAAGGACTGTGGGATATAACAGAAGCGCGCAGCGGGAATTATTGAGTGAGTATTTAGAAAATTCGATGGGTTTCCCCGCTTTGCGCTTCTTTTGAGTCTGGTATCTGGATGCTGGATTAGCCGGTCTGCTCAATCCCCTATGTTGCTTCATATTGGGCTAAAAATGAAGCCAGATTATTACATAGATGTTCGTCTGCTGAGATTTTCCCCAGAGTGTTGTGATATGTCAGAAATTATCGAGGATTGTAGGAAAATGGAAGTGAAAGTATAATATCATTATTTGTAAGAATAAATTAAAATTTGGTAATGATACCGATAAAGAAAGTAGATTTTAGGGAAATAGTGTTAGACTCCGGTTTAAATTATAAGCCTCCAAATTTTAGGCGGTTATTATTCCAGAAGAATCAATATTCAGCATAGATTGGTCTATCAGGTATACAACGAACAAGTTGTTATTAATGGAATTGAATATCAGGGAACGGTAAAAATTATTCGTATGTGGACGCATTATAATGAAATTTAAATATTCACTTTACACACGATTATTTTGCAGATAATTATTGATTATATATGTAAATAAAGATATAATATGACTATATCAAACGATGTAATATTACTTTTCAGGAGGATCATGTTATGGAAGCAATCAGGCCGTCATCGGATTTAAGAAACCACTATAGCGAAATATCTAAACAATGTCATGAAGAAAGAACACCTGTTATTATTACAGTAAATGGTCGTGGGGATACTGCTGTATTAGGCTTGCAGGACTATTACCAGATGAAGTCAGAACTGGAATTACTGCGCACATTAGCGGAAGCGGAAAATGATGTTGATAACGGAAGAGTTGCGCCTATGCAGGATACCTTCGATGATATAAGACAGTCTTTATTATGGAGGCAGTCAGGTGAAATATAAGATCATCAGAACAGATAAAGCGGATGAGCAACTAAGAGAGATTATCTTCTATATTGCGGAAGATTCAGGAAATGTTGATATAGCATTAAATTATCTTGATAAAATTGAAAAGACTATTAACAGTTTAGAAGATTTTCCGATGTCCGGCAGTGTGCCAAGGTATTCTATATTAAAAAAACAAGGTTACAGGATCCTTATCGTGGAAAGACATCTTGTATTCTATAAAGTCGATGATGATAAGAGGATAGTCACGATATATGCAATTGTGGATGGAAGACGGGAATATAGGAATTTAATATAATGTATGTGATAAACAAAGCCAGCCTGAATTAACGGACTGGCTTTTCTTTTTCGCAGTAATCTCCCTATCGTATTCAAATCTATCATTCCCTGATAGTAACGGCTTCTCTGAGGGAGGTTCTTCTTAGCAATGAGACATGGATTCCTACTTTGAGAAAGCCATGCCTTGAAAAATCGGGGTAACAGGATTCGAACCTGCGACCTCACGGCCCCCAGCCGTGCGCTCTAACCAAACTGAGCCATACCCCGATAGACCTATTTTAGCGAATCATGTCGAAGAATGCAAGCTTTATTTTTACTTTTTCTATTTTCAATTATATGCTAAAATAGACTTGGATATACATTGACGGACTTTCGTCCGCCAGCTCCCGTCAGGGAGCCTGTATTACGGGATGCCGTGAAATTTTTATTCAATCATATTTTTATAACCGCGCAATGTGTTTTGTTTGGGGAAGGAGTACATATGGTAAAAATAATCGTGATCGGACCAAGAGGGAAAATGGGAAAATTAATTACACAGGCAGCAGCTTCCAGAGATGATATGAAGCTGGTTGCAGGCGTTGCACCCAAAGGAAGGGAGTATGTAGGAGAGGATCTGGGGGCTGTTGCTATGGTGGGGCGTAAATTAAATGCTCCGGTTGTGGATAATCTTGAAAGCGTCATTGATGCCTGTGATGTCATTGTTGATTTTTCCACAAAAGAAACAGCAATGGAAGTATTGAAGCTTGCGCTTCGGCACAAAAAAGGACTCGTATGCGGAACTACCGGATTTTCGCCGGAAGAAATGCAGAGATTTCAGGACGCTTCGGAAGAAATCCCGATGCTTTATGCCGCCAATACGTCCAAACTGGTAAATATTATGAACAAGCTGTTGGAACTTGTTGCCCGTACTGCGGGGGATGAACTGGATATTGAGATCCTGGAAATGCATGACCAGTGGAAGAAGGATGCTCCAAGCGGGACTTCCAGAGAAATGGGGGAAGTTATGGCAGAGGCTCTTGGAAGGGAGTTAAAGGATATTGCGGTATATGGACGTGAGGGGGAGTCCCCAAGGATTCCCGGCACGATCGGTTATCATTCTTTGCGTGCAGGGAATATTCCCAGCAGCCATACCGTATATTTCGGAGGTATGGGGGAACGGCTGGAGATCACCCATCATTCCTACAATTGGGAGTGCTTCGCCAGAGGAGCCTGTGACTGTGCGGTGTTCCTGAAAGATAAGGGAGCAGGGTATTATACGATTAAAGATGTGCTGAATCTGTAACAGTGCCGACTTTCGTCCATATTCAGAGAAGTCGTTATCTTGGTTTCATACGAAAAATAATTGTTGCATTTGCAGATCATAGGAAGTATAATTGTATTAATAAAATAATACAGATATCTGAAGGAGGATGAACGATGATATTGGTGAATACAGATTATATTGAAGGAAAGAAATTTGAAATGATCGGTTTGGTAAAGGGAAGTATGATTCAGTCTGTCCACTTTGGGAAGGATATTGTAAACAGCTTTAAGACGCTTGTGGGCGGGGAGCTTACTTCTTATACAGAGATGATGAACGAGGCGAGAGCTGTCGCCACAAGAAGAATGTCTGAGGAGGCAGAGGCCATAGGAGCTGACGCGGTCATCAACCTCCGCTATACTTCAAGCCAGGTCGTACAGGGGGCGGCAGAGGTCATGGCTTACGGGACAGCAGTAAGATTTGTAGAATAAGCATGCTCAAAGACACCAGAGCCGTAAATGTAAGTGGCCATCCATTTACATTTACGGCTCTGTGCCTGGAATCCCCCTGTAAGGGAACTAACTGTATTCAATATTTTTTTCATCCATCCGGATCCGTTCCAGACGCTTTATCCGCTCGTCCAGATGGTTTTCTGTCAGATACCGGTATACACTTTTCGGAACCAGATGGGCCCATTCCTGATCCATTGCAATGCAACTCCGGATCCAGGAGGATGTAACCCCCTTGTCTTTTGCATCTTTTCTGCGGAGGATCTCAATATCAAGTCCAAGGCTCCGTAAGATCTTATATTTTTCCTCATCCCATTCATCACAGATATTCATATAATACGTAGCCTCCCTGGGAGCATATTGGAGAATATATTCCGGGCGGTTGATAGGGAATGGGAGGATGTCATATTCTGGATCCGGAACATTGAATTCGCTCATGGCTCCCCGTATCATCTCGTAACGTTCATAGTAGGTCAGCGGATTGGCTGACCGTGCAGATCTGTTTTCGTCATTTACAGAGTCTCCGGTATGGGCGGAATCCGGGTTCGTAAGTCCTATAAACAATTTCCGGCAGCGCATTTTAGCTGCCAGAATATATTCCATATGCTTTAAATTCAGTACCTGAAACCTTCCGTGTACAACACCGGTCTTTATCATATTTGTCTCCTCTGTTTTGATTTTATACGTTTAACATATCTAAGATCTCACTTTTTGATTTTGCGCCTACTTCTCTCTTTACAGCCTGTCCGTCTTTAAAAACCATAAGAGTCGGAATGGACATTACCCGATATTGTCTTGCAAGTTCAGGCTGCTCATCCACGTCGATCTTGCAGACCTTCGCATTTGTAACCTCAGAGGCCACTTCTTCAATGATCGGCCCAACCATCTGGCATGGGCCGCACCATGTCGCCCAAAAATCAACCAACACCGGTTCCGCTGCCTGGAGAACCTCTTTCTCAAAATTATCCTTCGTCAGATGTAATGCTGCCATATCTGTCATCCTTTCTATTTGTTGATAGCTTTATTATACCCTGTTTGGGCAGGAAATTCCATCCGGACACAACATTTTATTGTTTATGCCGAATGAAAATACCTGCCCGTTGAGGAGATTAATAATAATAGGAAACGCCGTTATTACGGCGTTTCCTAAATGGACCTGGCGGGAGTTGAACCCGCGTCCGAAAGCCCATCCACCAGAGCGTCTCCCATCACAGTCATTATTCTGGCATTCCCTCCGTCAGCCACCTAATGACAGGTTGCTGATTTTAGTAGCTTCATAAGATCTTCCATTCCCTCAAAGCTTTGGAAACGAAGTGCTCCGCCTGTTTGAAGCCGGTACCCAAGACAGCGGAAGATCTCGGGCCGACTGCCGCCTGATTAGGCAGCGTACGCTAATTCTCTATTGTCTGCGTTTATATTTAATTGGAACTTTTAACGTAGTGTCCCGCTACGGATGGCTTCTCCGACTTCCAGACCCCCGTCGAAACCAGTACAAGCCCTGAGCTGTTGTTACTTACTGGTCCGCAGACTGTCTTTCTGTGTGTCATTATAGGCATGCAGACTTCGTCCGCTGATGTTTATTTTATTATATGAATGTCCCTTTGGTTTGTCAAGGGCAAGATTCTTTTATGGCCTTTATAGGCACCGATAGCCGATAGAGATGGAAAAGAGAGGATATAAGTGCAAAAACTGGGTATACTATCTGAAAAAGTGTAAGGAGGTAGCCAATGAAAGCAAGAGTAAATGAAGGCTGTATTTCATGCGGGGCCTGTGTCGCAACCTGTCCGGAGGTGTTTCGGTTTAATGACGACGGTCTTGCGGAGGCATATGACGAAGTAAAGCCGGAGTATGAAATGGCGGCCGAGGAGGCAAGGGATGATTGCCCGGTGGCAGTGATCGATATTCAGGAATAGAGTTAAGAAGTGCTTTCCGCCGTAAATGTGTCATGTTCCGCCTGTCAGGGAGTGAACGGACAACGGGGAAGGCACTTCTTTTTCAGTTGTGGCGAAAGCCGGAGATTTTATGGAGCCGGAGATTTTATCGGCAGGAGGGATTGCAAACAGCGAAAATCGGCATATATTGTATTATAAGAAACCGGAGCCATCCAGGCGGATAAGGGGTGTACAGGTATGCGTTTTTGCGAATTTCAGGATAAAGAGGTAATCAATGCGTGCGATTGCTGCAAATTAGGGTACGTGGTAGATTTGATCATAGACGAATGCAGTGGCTGCATTGAGGCAATTATCGTGCCCAAGTGCGGAAAATTCTGCGGGCTGTTCAGTGACGGCTCAGAATATGTGATCCCTTTTAAATGTATTCGGAAGATCGGACCGGATATCATTCTCGTAGAGATTCATGAAGAACGGTAAAAATCTTTGTTTTGTGGTTTGACTTCTGTAACGGCACCAGATATACTTAAGGGGAGAATAACAGAAAGGGATAAAAAGAGAGATGAAATGTCCATATTGCAGTAATCCGGATACCCGTGTCATTGATTCCAGACCCGCAGAGGACGGGAATTCCATCAGAAGACGGCGTTCCTGTGATGCCTGTGGCAAGAGGTTTACTACCTATGAGAAGGTTGAGACGATACCGCTCATTATTATAAAGAAAGATAATAACAGAGAGCAGTATGACAGGGGGAAAATAGAAAGAGGGATCCTCAGGGCATGTTATAAACGTCCTGTGTCCGCGGCCGAGATCCAGAAAGTTATAGACCAGGTAGAGACAAAAGTTTTCAGCCTGGAGGCAAAGGAGATCGAAAGCAGCGTGGTGGGCGAGATCGTGATGGATGTATTGAAGGATCTGGACGAGGTGGCTTACGTGCGTTTTGCCTCGGTGTACAGAGAATTTAAAGATGTGAACACATTTATGGATGAATTGAAAAAAATACTGAAATAGGGTGATAGTTGGATATGAGGACATACAAATTGACCATTTCCTATGATGGGAGCAGGTATCAGGGCTGGCAGCGCCAGGCTACGACTGACAATACGATCCAGTTTGTATTAGAGTGGAGCATTGGGAAGCTGGTGGGCTACCGAGTGCAGGTTGACGGCTCCGGCAGGACAGATGCGGGCGTGCATGCGCGCGGGCAGATTGCAAGTGTGAAGCTGTCCAAGCTGTATGACACCCAGGAGCTGAAGGATTCTCTGAACAGGTACCTCCCCGATGATATCCGTATCATGAAGGTGGAGCTTGTACGAAATGGCTTTCATGCCCGCAAGAGCGCGAAAGGAAAAAAATATGAATACTATATTGACTGCCGGGAGAAGCCGGATGTTTTTTCCAGGAAGTACTGTTACCACTATCCGGAGAAACTGGATATAGAGGCAATGCGCGAGGCGGTGCCGTATCTCCTGGGGCCGAAGAATTTCACCAGCTTTACCGATGATAAGGACTGTAAGGATCCCATCAGGAAAATTACGAACATTAAGATCGTGAGCACAGGGGACAAGGTTCGTATCACGTACTATGGGACAGGTTTTCTGTACCATATGGTGCGGATCCTGACCGGTACTCTTCTGGAGATCGGAACCGGGAAACGTGACGCCACAATGCTGCCGGTGGTGATAGCGGCAGAGGACAGGAGCCTTTCCGGCTTTCTCGTTCCGGCAAGAGGGCTGTTTTTAAGAAAGGTATATTATTAACAGGTGGGAGGAAAGGCATATGAGGTTTATTTCCTGGAATGTAAATGGCATCCGTGCCTGTGTACAGAAGGGATTTATGGATTTTTTCCGGGACATTGATGCAGATATCTTCTGTATCCAGGAATCTAAGATGCAGGAAGGACAGCTTGAGCTTGATCTTCCGGGGTATTATCAGTATTGGAATTATGCCGAGAAGAAAGGATATTCCGGTACGGCAGTTTTTTCAAAGCAGGAGCCACTGTCTGTAGCCTATGGGATGGGCGTCCGTGAGCATGACCGGGAAGGAAGGGTCATTACGCTGGAATTTGCAGAGTACTATGTGCTTACCGTCTATACGCCGAATTCCCAGAATGAGCTTGTAAGACTTCCCTACCGCATGCAGTGGGAGGAGGCATTTCTTGAGTATCTCAAGAGACTGGAAGAGAAAAAGCCGGTTATTTTCTGCGGAGACCTGAACGTCGCCCACAGAGAGATCGATCTGAAGAATCCGAAAACCAATCGCAGAAACGCAGGATTTACAGATGAAGAAAGAGAAAAATTCTCGCATCTTCTGGATGCCGGTTTTGTTGATACCTTCCGTTATTTTTATCCAGACCTGGAGGGGGTATATTCCTGGTGGTCCTACAGGTTCAGTGCAAGAGCGAAAAATGCAGGGTGGAGAATTGATTATTTCTGCGTTTCCCAAAGCCTGAAGGACAGGCTTGAGGATGCGAAGATCCTCACCGATGTCATGGGATCAGACCATTGCCCGATCGAGCTTGATCTGGCGTAAAATGACGTAAGACAAAGCCTCAGAGCATATACTATGAATAATGGTATATGTTTGAGGTTTATTTTATGGACGGAGACAGTAAAAAAAGATGGGTCAGATGTATGAGGGCGGCTGTCGTCTGCGCCTTGTTCATTGCCGGTTCCTGCCGGTATGTGTCAAAATATGTATCCGTATCCGGCAATGTCAGCGGAAATGAGATCCCTGTATGTTCGGTGAAGACAGATGAAAAAGAAGTGGCCCTTACGTTTGACGCCACATGGGGCGATCAGGACTTGCAGGAGATTTTAGATATATTGAGGAAATATGAGATCCGGTCTACCTTTTTCTTAACCGGAGACTGGGTGGAAAAATACCCTGCCGATGTAAAAGCAATCTGGAGAGAAGGGCATGATCTGGGGAATCACAGTGAGCGCCACAAAAATATGACACAGTTCTCAGAAGAAGAAAAGACACAGGAACTTCTGCAGGTCCATGAGAAGGTAAAGGCGCTGACGGGAGTGGAGATGCAGCTGTTTCGTCCGCCGTATGGGGCCTATGACAATAAAGTGATCTTAAATGCAAAAGAAAACGGTTATTATACAATTAACTGGGATGTGGACAGTCAGGATTGGAAAGACTATGGGAAAGACCGTGTGGTCTCTACGGTACTTGATCATCCGTCGTTAAAAAACGGTTCCATCATCCTTTTACACAGCGGCGCCAGATATACGGCGGAGGCATTGGAGCCACTGATATGCGGGCTGAAAGAAAAAGGCTACCGCATCGTGCCGGTTTCTCAGATGATCTATAAGGAGCATTATCATATGGATGTGGAGGGGCGGCAGATCAGGGATGAATAAGTGGTTTTTTCGGCATTTTGCCAATGGATGGAAAAATGTACATCCAAAAGCAGGAAAGTGTGATATAATAGGGACGCAAATTTGATAACAGGAGGATGACAGATATGCAGAATACAAGAAAAGTAACAGAAGATATTGTATGGGTCGGGTGCAATGACAGAAGACTGGCGCTTTTTGAGAATATCTTTCCCATTCCGAGAGGGGTTTCTTACAACTCGTATCTCATCATGGACGAGAAGATTGCGCTGATGGATACTGTAGATGCCTGTGTATCTCAGCAGTTTTTGGAAAACATAGAGTATATTTTAAAAGGCAGGCCTGTAGATTATCTGATCGTTAATCATATGGAGCCGGATCACTGCGCGAATATCGGAGAGATCATACGCCGGTATCCGGACGTGAAGATCGTGGCCAATGTGAAGACGGCGCAGATGATCGGCCAGTTTTTTGATGAGCTCCCAAAGGACCGAGCGGTGCTTGTAAAGGAAGGGGACACCTTGCAGACGGGAAGGCATACTTTGCGTTTTGTGATGGCTCCGATGGTGCATTGGCCGGAAGTTATGGTGACCTATGACGAGACGGAGAAGGTATTGTTCTCTGCCGATGCATTCGGTACATTCGGCGCGCTTAGCGGCAACATTTTCAATGATGAGATTCATTTTGAAAGAGACTGGCTGGCAGATGCGAGGCGTTATTATGCCAATATTGTAGGAAAATACGGCGCGCAGGTACAGGCGCTGCTTAAAAAAGCGGCGGCGCTTGATATTCAGATGGTCTGTCCTCTCCACGGACCGATGTGGCGGAATAACATTGAATATTTTATGGAAAAGTATGACAGGTGGAGCAAATATGAGCCTGAGGATCAGGAGGTTGTCATTATCTATGGCTCTATCTACGGAAATACGGAACAGGCGGTAAATGCACTGGCAGGCAGACTGGCAGAGAAAGGTATCAAAAATATCGCTGTCTATGATGTGTCGGCAACACATGTGTCAGAGCTGATCTCCGAGATCTTCCGGGCAAGCCATATTGTAATTGCATGCCCCACATACAATGGAGGGATCTTCCCGCCGATGGAAAATCTGCTGAATGATATGGCGGCCCTGGCTGTGAAAAAACGTACGGTTGCACTGATAGAAAATGGAACGTGGGCGCCGGCGGCAGGCAGGCAGATCGCAAAGAAACTGGAAGAAATGAAGGAGATGACGATTCTTGACCAGCAACTGTCTCTGAAGTCAACCCTGAAAAACGACAGAGAAGAAGAGCTGGACGCATTTGCGCAGCAGATCGTAGACTCCCTGCAATAGAATAGCTGGGTGCGGGCTTTATAGATCAGAGGCCGGCACAAAGGCTGCGGATCCTGCGGCAGCTTTTGTACCGGCCTCTTATTATTTTGGATCTTATAACCTGGCTGTCAGCGTTTTTGCACTGACTCCGTCGATCATCCCCAGTTTTCCGGAAAGAGAGCTGGTTACGTTTCCCGGTGCATCCAGTACGACACTGATAATAGAGATACTTCGTTCTCGGTAGGGGATCCCCATGCGGCCAACGATATACCGGCGGTATTCATGCAGCAGTGCATTCACTGCCCCGGCGGCTGTTTCCTCTTTGATAATAATGCTGATCACAGATACTCGGTTATCCATCATATATCCTTTCTTGCTGGGGTGGCCCATCTACAGTCGGTTAATTCCGCTCTGTAGTTCATCCGCCCATTTCTGGAGGTTGTAGGTTCTGCCTCCGAATAGTTTCAGAATGACGCCGGTGGGATTGCTGTCATTGGCAAATGCATTGGCTTCATCTGTATCTACATGCATGGCCAGTGCAAACTCGGGATTTACGCGGACAATGACGTCTGCGAAGATCAGGGAGCGCTCATAACTCTCCATGATCACGAATACTTCGTCTCCGTCTTTGACGTTTAGCTGGATGGATTGGACAGGCGTCATATGGATGTGGCGTTTGGCTACGATCACTCCATGATCAATGTCCAGGGCGCCTTCCGGCCCGATCAGTGTGCATCCCGGTGTGCCTTTTGTGTCGCCGGATTGGCGGATGATACCCGGAATGCCCAGTTTACGCGAATCTGTCATAGAAATCTCAAGCTGGGTCTCTGGCCGGAAAGGCCCAAGGATCGCAACATTTTCAAAGGAACCCTTCGGCCCTCTGACTGTGAGCCGCTCTTTTGCGACATACTGCCCGGGCTGGCTCAGATCAGCTTTATAGGTAAGTGAACGGCCTTCACCGAATAACGTTTCAAAATCTTCCCGGCACAGATGGATGTGCCGCGCACTGGTTTCAATTGGTATGGCAAGCCCCATAGTGACATCACTCCTTCGCTTATTGTAGACAGATATTATTGTAACAGAGTGCAGTCTGTTTTTCAATCAAAACATCAGTTGCCTTTGACTTTCGGGGGCAAATGGAATATAATGAGAAAATAGAACCGAAGGTGAGTGTCAGATAACGGATAAGGAGGAGCGGATATGAAAGCTGTATGGGAAGACATCAAATATTTTTTCACAAGAGACTGGACAATGACAGAGAAAGTACTTGTGATTTTATGCTGTGTACTGATCGGTGTGGTAAAGGGCTTTTTGCTGGCGCCGGCAAAAAGGGGGATCAAGTGTTTCAGCAATAACGGCAACACCTATTATCAGAAGGATGATGATTACTGGCTGGATGAGGAAGAATAAAGGCGAAAGGCAGCCGGTACACCAGATTTTACAGATGCATATTTTAAAGAGCAACCGGGACGGATCAGCCTTCCCGGTTGTCTGGGTTTATGACTTGATAAAAAGGAGAAACAGATATGAGGTTTACAAAAATGCAGGGGTTGGGCAATGATTATGTCTATGTAAACTGCATGGAGGGGCGGCCCGAGAATCCATCCGAGGTGGCACGGCTGATAAGCGACAGGCACTTTGGGATCGGGTCTGACGGGTTGATCCTGATCTGTCCATCGGAGAAGGCGGATTTTGAGATGGAGATGTACAATGCCGATGGCTCAAGGGGGAAAATGTGCGGAAACGGCATCCGCTGCGTGGCTAAGTATGTATATGATTTCGGCCTCACAGATAAGGAGCAGATTTCTGTGGACACGCTGGGCGGGCTCAAATTCCTGGAGTTAACGGTGGAGGATGGCAAGGTCAGCCGGGTGAGGGTGGACATGGGAGTACCGGGACTTCGGCCCGAGGAGATCCCGGTTCTGCCGGAGGCGCCCGGGCAGGAGCAGATCGTGGACGAGCCTCTCCTTGTGGACGGGATGGAATACCGTATGACGGGAGTCTCCATGGGGAATCCCCATATAGTGGTATATGTGGAGGATCTGCATGGCTTCCCGGTGGAGGAGCTTGGCCCGCTGTTTGAGAATCACGAAAGATTTCCTGACCGTATTAATACAGAATTTGCCAGGGTTCTGGACAGACATACGATAGAAATGCGGGTGTGGGAGCGGGGATCCGGTGAGACGCTTGCGTGCGGTACCGGTGCATGTGCAGTGGCAGTAGCCAGTATTTTAAATGGTCTTACCGAGGATCAGGTGACAGTAAAGCTGGCCGGTGGAAACCTGGAAATACTGTGGGACAGAGAGTCCGGACATGTTTTCATGACCGGGCCTGCGGCGGTCGTATATGACGGCGAGATCGACCTGCCAAAGCTTTCATAGCAGCGGCAGCCAGGAATGTGTAGAGGAGCAGAAAATGAAAAAGGTGGTTTTATTTGGTCTCGTATTGACCCTGGTGGTGGCAGGGTGCGGGAAAAAAGAAGAAAAGCAGAGTGTTGACGAAATTGTGGAAAAAGAAGTGGAAGAACTGGTCATCAATACAAAAGAAAAAGATCAGGAAGAGGATGACGAAGAAACGGAAGGAGACCAGGAGGAGGCAGAACCGGAGACAACAGAGGGGCAGGAGCCGCAAAACGGAAATAACGGATACCTCATTGTCATTGATGCAGGCCATCAGAGTAGGGGGAACAGTGAGAAAGAACCGGTAGGGCCCGGAGCATCAGAGATGAAAGCCAAGGTTTCCTCCGGGACAAGCGGTGTTTCTACAGGAAAACCGGAGTATGAACTGACCCTCGAGGTATCTTTAAAGCTTCGTGATGAATTAAAGGCGCGCGGCTATGAAGTGATCATGGTGCGCGAGACGAACGAGGTTGATATTTCGAATTCGGAACGGGCCCAAGTGGCAAATAACGCAGGCGCGGACGCCTTTATCCGCGTGCATGCCAATGGTTCACAGAGCAGCAGCGCCAGCGGGATGATGACCATTTGTCAGACTGCGTCTAACGGTTATAACGGCGAATTGTACGAGAAAAGCAAAGCGCTCTCCGTGAACATACTGGACTGTGCGGTGGCTGCTACCGGCGCAAAGAAGGAACGTGTCTGGGAGACCGATACCATGAGCGGGATCAACTGGGCGAAGGTTCCGGTGACGATCGTGGAGATGGGTTATATGACCAATCCGCAGGAGGATCAGAACATGGCCACGCCGGAGTACCAGGCCAGGATCGCGGCCGGGATCGCCGACGGGGTGGATCAGTATTTCGGGATAGCTCATTCATAATTCTTTAATAAATTTCTTCCGCCAATCTTAAGAATTGGATTTTATACTGTTCGATATAAAGTCCGGTCAGGAGAGGAGGAAAGGAATATGGGAGAATATGTTTTTATTGGTTACAGTCTGGGGTGTACGTTTCTGCCCTGTTTACTGTATCAGATGATCTTGCTGTATGACGGACGCAGGAAAGGGAAACAGTTCCGGGCAGTTTATTTCATCTGGATCTATATTTTCCTGTTTTATATCTGGATGGTATTCCGGGTTACAGGTGTGGGTGTGCTGGGAGATGTCTTTGTAAGAAAAGCGTTGATACTGGAGGGGACTATGAACCTGAAGCCCTTTGATGCTGTGGGGCTCGGATACATTCTTAATATTGTGATGTGCATGCCTCTTGGGTTTTTGCTGCCCCTGATCTGGAAGGAGTGCCGGAACCTGAAAAGGGCGGCGGTAACAGGGCTGCTGTTTTCTGCTGCCATTGAGGCTTCACAGCTTTTAAATTTCCGGGCTACCGATATTGACGATCTGACGGCGAATGTCATCGGGACAGTCATCGGCTATCTGCTCTGGAGAATATTTATAAAAATTTTCGGTGTACATCTGAAAATGGATACGGTGGATATTGACGACATGGAAATGGTAGTTTCCACCTGTGAGATCCGCCTGCCGGCAAGGTATGTCAAAGGGTCGTCGCAGCTGTATATGCTTCTGGCATTTGCAGGTCATTTTATCCTGTACGATCCGTATCTTTTCATCTAAAAATGGATGTCGCCAGGACTGCCGGAGAAAGGAAAACTATGGGAGAACGATTGACAAAGAGTGATGTGGAAAAGATAAAAGAAGAGATCGAGTACCGCAAGCTTGTGGTGCGGAAAAAAGAACTGGAGGCGGTCAAGGAGGCAAGAGCACAGGGGGACTTGAGTGAGAATTTTGAATATAAAGCGGCGAAGCAGGATAAGAACCGGAATGAAAGCCGTATCCGTTATCTGGAGAAAATGCTGAAGCATGCACAGATCGTGTCGGATGTCTCCAGGGAGGATGAGGTGGGCATCAACAATACCGTCGATCTCTACTTTGAGGACGACGATGAGACAGAGACCTACCGCCTGGTGACCAGTGTACGGGGCAATTCCCTGCAGGGACTGATCAGTATAGAATCACCGTTGGGAAAGGCAGTGATGGGCCACAGGGAAGGCGACCGTGTGTTTGTGAAGGTTCGTGGAGACAGCGGCTATTATGTAGTGATCCGCAGGATCGAGAATACTACGGATGATACAAATGATACATTGCGGAGATATTAGGCGCTGCAAATGACAGACAATGAGGAAGAGAGAGGAAAACAGAGATGAAGAGGGAAAAGTTCGGTTCACGCCTGGGATTTATTCTTGTATCGGCAGGGTGTGCCATCGGGATTGGAAATGTATGGAAATTTCCGTATTTATGTGGTGAGATGGGAGGCGCCGCCTTTATTTTGATATACCTGGTGTTTCTGGCGGTCTTGGGAATTCCGGTACTGACCAGCGAATTTGCCATCGGGAGGGGCAGCAGATACAGTGTGGCTGCGGCTTACGAAAGGCTGGAGCCCCAGGGAACTAGATGGCATTATACAAAATGGATCGGTATCCTGGGAAGTTATCTCCTTATGATGTTTTATACGACTGTGGGCGGATGGATGCTGTACTATTGCTACCGAAGCGTGACCGGTGAATTTGTGGGGGCGGACGCGGAGTATGTACAGAATGGGTTCGGCGGGATGCTGGGCGCCCCGGGGGTAATGGCCTTTTGGACGATCCTGATTACCGTGGCCGGATTTGCGGTCTGCTGGTTTGGGATTCAAAATGGAATTGAGAAAGTAACAAAGATCATGATGATGGCACTGCTGGTGATCATGGTCGTGCTGGCAGTGCACTCATTTTTCCTGGAAGGAGCCGGCAAAGGCATTGAATTTTATCTGATACCGGATTTTAAGAAAATGGTTGAGATCGGGATCGGCAATGTGATCTTTGGCGCCATGAGCCAGGCGTTTTTCACTTTGTCCATCGGAATCGGAGCTATGATGATCTTCGGAAGTTATATGGGTAAAGAGCAGAGCCTGACAGGGGAGGCTGTCAATATTACGATTTTGGATACATTTGTGGCGTTGATGGCCGGATTTATTATTATCCCTGCATGCTTTGCTTTTGGGATCCAGCCGGACTCCGGCCCGAGCCTGATCTTTATCACTATCCCCAATCTGTTTGCACAGATGCCGGGAGGACGCTGGTGGGGCGCTCTGTTCTTCCTGTTTCTGACGTTTGCGGCATTTTCTACCCTGGTAGCGGTATTTGAAAATATTATTTCGTTTCATATTGATCTGTTACAATGGTCCAGAAGAAAGAGTGTGATCGTGAGTATGTTGCTGATCATTATCCTGAGTATGCCGTGCGTGCTGGGCTTTAATATCCTGGCAGGCTTTCAGCCTCTGGGAGCCGGGAGCACAGTCCTTGACCTGGAGGATTTTATCGTGTCTAATAATCTGCTTCCTCTTGGAAGCCTCGGATATCTGCTGTTTGTCACAAGAAAGAACGGATGGGGCTGGGAGCGGTTCCTGGAAGAAGCAAATACCGGAGAGGGGCTTAAATTCCCGGGGACGCTTCAGGGATACGTGGGATACGGGATCCCGCTCATCATCATTATCATTTATCTGAAAGGCTATTACGATAAGTTCAGCAGCATGGGTACGGCAGCATTGGTGGTCTGGATGGCTGCTGCAGTGGTTTTCCTTGGCTTTGTGCTCTATTGCGCGCTGGCCGGAGGAAAAAGGACAGACCGGTAGTATTTGACAGTGGCGGTGCAGAAGTATTATGATGAAAATAATATAATGTTTAACAGGAGGAATATGAAATGAGGTATCAGATATTGGGCGAGACGCTTCCGGTGGTGATCTGCGAACTGGAAGGCGGAGAGAAGATGATCACAGAGGGTGGAGGCATGTCCTGGATGTCTCCGAATATGCTGATGGAGACTACCACGAACGGCGGGGTCGGAAAAGCTCTTGGGAGAATGTTTTCCGGGGAAAAGATGTTCCAGAATATCTATACTGCCCAGGGCGGCCCGGGGATGATCGCATTTGCATCCAGCTTCCCGGGATCCATCCGGCCGTTCCATATCGGACCGGGGCAGGAGATGATCTTCCAGAAAAGTGCGTTCCTTGCAGGTGAGATGGGGATCCAATTGTCAGTATTTTTCAATAAAAAATTCAGCGCAGGGCTGTTCGGCGGCGAGGGATTTATTATGCAGAGGATCAGCGGACAGGGAACCGTGTTTGCTGAGTTTGACGGCCATGTTGTGGAATATGAGCTTCAGCCGGGACAGCAGATCGTAGTGGACACGGGGCATTTGGCTGCCATGACGGCAAGCTGCAATATGGAAATTAAGAGCGTGCCGGGCGTGAAAAATATGCTGTTTGGCGGCGAGGGCGTGTTTAATACGGTTATCAGCGGCCCGGGAAAGGTATGGCTGCAGACGATGCCGATCAGTAACGTGGCAGGAGCCTTGAGGCCTTACATGCCGACAGGGAATTAATATACCGGTCCGATATACAGGCAGATCATAGCCGGAACCGGTTTCAGGGAGGATTATGCGTGAGTAAAGATACATCTGGCACCATTAAGCGTGCGGAACGGTTTCAGATCATATTGATCGGGGAAGGGATCCTGGTTGGCGGCCTTGCGGGATTTGTGGTGCTCTTGTACCGCATGTGGCTTGGATATGCGGATGAATGGCTGAAAAAGATCCTTGCCTTTGCGGGGAAAAGTCCGGTGAGGATCGCCGGGTGGTTTGCGGTACTGCTTTTGCTGGCTGTGATCGTGGCAAGGCTTGTGGCGTATGAACCGATGATATCCGGCAGCGGTATCCCGCAGCTGGAAGGTGAGATGACAGGAAAATTGGATCAGGTATGGTGGAAGGTGCTCCCGGCGAAGTTTCTCGGAGGATTTCTGTGCCTGTTAGGCGGGCTTGCTCTTGGGAGGGAGGGCCCGTCCATCCAGCTTGGCGCAATGGTGGGGAAGGGAGTTTCCCGGGGACTTGACAGAGGAAAGACGGAGGAGAGATTCCTGCTGACCTGCGGGGCAAGCGCCGGACTGTCCGCTGCTTTCCACGCGCCCCTTGCGGGGGTTATGTTTTCCCTGGAGGAAGTACATAAGAATTTTTCTGTATCTGTTCTGTTGTCAGTGATGACGGCTTCCTTGACGGCAGATTTCCTTGCTTCTACAGTGCTTGGGGCCGATTCGGTCTTTCAGTTTGATATTTTAAGAGTCCTGCCTCCGGAATATTACTGGATGCTCCTGGCGCTTGGGATCATCCTTGGCTGTTTCGGCGCAGTCTATAACTGGTTTACCCTGAAGGTACAGGAACTTTATCAAAAGGCAGGGTTTTTGAATACTGCGGCAAAGATCATGATTCCTTTTGTATGTGCGGGTATCCTGGGATTTACCATGCCCCAGTTCCTCGGCAGCGGGCATGGGCTGATCGATCAACTGACCCATACGGATATGGCGCTTGGAACGATCATATTCCTGTTGATCGGCCGTTTTCTTTTCTCGGCTGTCTGCTTTGGCTCCGGCGCCCCGGGTGGTATTTTTTTCCCGCTGCTTGTGCTGGGGGCGTTTATCGGCGGGGCGTTTGCGACTGCAGGCGTCCGGTTTTTCGGGTTAGATGAAATGTATGTGAATAATTTTGTACTGCTGGCGATGGGGGGATTCTTTTCTGCCATCGTGAGAGCGCCGTTGACAGGGATCATTCTGATCTTTGAGATGACCGGTTCACTGAGCCAGATGCTGTCGCTTTCTATCGTGGCCGTTGTGTCCTACATCGTCGCCACACTTCTGAGGTCAAAGCCCATTTACGAGAGCCTTCTTGGGAGGCTTCTTGAGAGGCAGGGGCAGCCGGTGGCCGCCAGCCACGGACAGAAGGTTTTGACGAATTTTGTGATCCAGGAAGGAGCACAGGCGGAAGGTGTGCTGGTCAGAGAGGTCGATTGGCCGGGGAATTGTCTTTTGGTGGCGATCCAGCGGGGAGCCGAGGAAATTATCCCAAAAGGGAGGACAAGGCTCTATGTGGGAGACGTGATCGTTACGATGACGGATGAAAGAGACGTGCCGGTGGTGCATGATCAAATGGAGAAGCTTTGCAGCGAGATGGTTTATAGGAAGTAATACTGGACATTTTTTATATCCATGTGCTACAATCTCAATGGAAAAAAGCAATCTGGACATTTGTAATAAAGGAGAATATATATGGGAGGATTTTTTGGTGTAGCATCAAAACATGACTGCGTGTTAGAGCTTTTTTACGGTGTAGATTACCACTCGCACCTTGGGACAAGACGTGCGGGAATGACGACGCACGGAGAGGATGGTTTTAACCGCGCCATACACAATATTCAGAATTCGCCGTTTAGAACGAAATTCGATAAAGATGTGGGGGAAATGAAAGGAAATCTCGGGATCGGATGTATCTCAGATTTTGAGCCCCAGCCGCTGATCATCAGTTCAAAGCTCGGAAGCTTTGCGATCACGACTGTGGGGAAGGTCAATAATGCGGAGGAGCTTTTAGACCAGCTATACAAAAACGCGCATTCTCATTTTCAGGAGATGTCTAACGGCCAGGTGAATATTACCGAACTGATCGCAGCGCTGGTCTGTGAGAAAGAATCTATCCAGGAAGGGATCCAATATGTACAGGAACTGGTGGACGGTTCTATGACTATGCTGATCCTGACGAAAGACGGTATTTATGCAGCCAGGGACAGGTATGGGAGGACACCCCTGGTCATCGGGCATAAAGAGGATGCGTATTGTCTGTCCTTTGAGAGCCATGCATATATTAACCTGGGGTACAGTGACTACAAAGAGCTTGGCCCGGGGGAGATCGTATTTGTCACACCGGATGGTGTGGAGGTGCTCAGTGAGGCCAGAAAAGAGATGAAGATCTGTTCTTTCCTGTGGGTATATTATGGGTATCCTACTTCTGGGTATGAGGGCGTCAATGTGGAAGAGATGCGGTATAAATGCGGGAGCATGCTTGCAAAGCGTGACGGTGATTCTGTCCATCCGGATATTGTAGCCGGCGTGCCGGACTCCGGCATCGCCCATGCCATCGGATATGCCAATGAATCCGGTATCCCGTATGCACGGCCGTTTATCAAATATACGCCTACCTGGCCGCGTTCTTTTATGCCCACCAGCCAGGATCAGCGTAATCTGATCGCACGTATGAAGCTGATACCGATCCAGGCTCTGATCAAGAATAAAAAGCTGCTGCTTATTGACGATTCTATTGTGAGAGGCACGCAGCTGCGTGAGACTACGGAATTTTTATACCAGAGCGGAGCAAAAGAGGTACATGTGCGCCCGGCGTGCCCGCCGCTTTTGTACGGATGCAAGTATCTGAATTTTTCCCGCTCCAAATCGGATCTGGAACTGATCACGAGAAGAATGATCCGGGAGCGCGAGGGGGACGGCTGTCCCCGGGAGATCCTGGATGAGTATGCAGACCCGACGACACAGCGGTATGCACAGATGATCGAGGATATCCGGAAGCAGCAGAATTTCACCACGCTTCGCTATCACAGGCTGGACGACCTGATCGAGTCCATCGGGATCAATCCGTGCAAGCTGTGTACCTATTGTTTTAATGGGAAAGAATAATGGTGTAATACGTCTGTGGAGGAAAGCCTATGGCTGGGTATGTTACATTAGAAGATGTAAAGAAGATCTATAAAATGGGGGAAGTGGAGATCCTTGCAGCGGCAGGGATTGATTTTGAGATCCAGAAAGGAGAGTTTGCTGTCGTAGTAGGTCCCAGCGGGGCAGGCAAGACGACAGTGCTCAACATTCTCGGAGGAATGGATACGGCGTCGGAGGGAAGGGTACTGGTGGACGGGCAGGATATTGCCGCCTATTCCGGGAAACAGCTGACGGCGTACCGGAGAGATGACATTGGATTTGTGTTCCAGTTCTACAACCTGATCCCCAACCTGACGGCGCTTGAGAATGTGGAGCTGGCTCTTCAGATCTGCAAAGACCCCATGGACGCCAGGGAAGTGCTGGAAGAAGTGGGGCTTGGGGAGAGATTGAATAATTTTCCGGCCCAGCTGTCCGGAGGGGAACAGCAACGGGTGTCCATAGCGAGGGCGCTGGCCAAGAACCCGAAGCTTCTTTTGTGCGACGAGCCCACAGGGGCGCTGGATTATAATACAGGAAAATCCATCTTAAAACTTTTGCAGGATACGTGCCGGATCAAGGGGATGACGGTGGTCCTGATCACACACAATTCAGCGATCGCACCGATGGCAGACCGGGTGATCCAGATTAAGAACGGACGGGTGTCCAGGATTAAAGTGAATCCTGCTCCCGTTCCGGTTGAAACGATTGAATGGTAATGTGACAGAGGTGGCTGATGGGGAAAAAAGCAACACATAAAGATTTTTATATGGAGATCCGTAAGAGTCCGGGACGATTTATATCAATCCTTTTTATTGTTGCGCTCGGAGTGGCGTTTTTTTCCGGGATCCGTTCCTCTGAGCCGTCGATGCGTATTACGGGAGACGCTTATTTTGACCGGTCAGAGCTTATGGATATTAAGACGGTCAGTACCCTTGGGATTACAGAGGATGATATTAAGGCGCTTGAGAAGGTCGAGGGGGTAGAGCGGGCCGAGGGTTCGTACAGCAGCGATTTTCTGTGTGATACCGGGGAAAAGCAGTATGTACTCCATGTCATGGCTCTGCAGAAGGAGATGAATCAGGTGACGGTGTCTGAGGGACGCCTGCCAAAACAGGTGGGAGAGTGCCTGGCAGATGACGATATGGGCTACAAAGTGGGGGATGTCATTACTCTGAAAAGCGGTACAAAGGATCCGGTGTCGGATACTTTGAAGACGGAGGAATTTAAAGTGGTGGGAACCGGGAACAGTCCCTGCTATATATCCTTCGGACGTGGCATGACGACCATCGGAAGTGGAACTGTCGGCGGGTTTCTCATGGTTCCCGGGGAGACTTTTACATTGGAGGTGTATACCGAGGCTTATGTCCGGGTGAAGGGGGCCAGGGAGCTGGTTACCTGTACAGAGGATTATGACCGGAGGATCGATACGGTGCTGGATGCCATAGAGGAAATCACCGGGGAGCGGGGGAAGATCCGCCGTCAGGAGATTCTTGACGAGGCCGGCCAGGAGATTGCGGATGCCAAAGCCGAGCTGGAGGAAGGCCGGGCAGAAGCTCAGGCAGAGCTTGACGATGCGGCGCTTCAGATTGCAGACGGGCAGTCCGGACTCGAGGATGCGAGGCGGAAGATCGAAGATGGTAAAACAAAGCTGTCAGAGGCAAAGACAACACTGTCATCCAAAGAGAAAGAGCTTAAAAATGCGAAGACACAGTATCAGGACGGCCTGAAAAAATGGCAGGACGGGGAGGCGGACTATGAGGCCGGCCTGGCACAGTTTGAGGCAAAAAAGAAAGATGCGCAGGATCAGATCAAGCAGGGGGAGGACGGTCTTGCGCTGTACCGGCAGCAGCTGGATCAGGAAAAAACGAAAGGCGAGGCACAGATCGCCGAACTTAAGGGGAAGGTGGCCGAATTAGAGGAGCAGATCAGAGACCTGGAAGCCGGCGCCCCGGATCCTGACATGCTGGAGTCGATGAAAAATGAGGTTCAAACCCTACAGGGAACGATAGAGGCTATAAAAGCAGGATTGGAGCAGGCAGAAGCAGGCTATAAAAGTAAAGAAGAGGAATTAAAGGCAGCAAAGGCGGCTGCCGGGCAGGAGCTTGACGCTGCCGAGAGGCAGCTGGCGGACGCCAGGGCTCAATTAGACGAAAATAAACGGAAGCTTGACAGCGCCTACAGCCAGATCACCTCCGGACAGTCCCAGATAGATTCCGGCTGGAGTGAGATATCGAAACAGGAGTCCACGCTGAAAAGCGGGGAATCTGAGATCGCAGAGAATGAGACAAAACTGGAGGATGCGAAAAGGGAGTACGAGGAGGGAAAGCAGGAGGCAGAGCAGAAGATTGCCGACGGAGAGCAGGAGATTGCCGAGGCGGAGGCAGAATTAGAAGATATTGAAGAGGCCAAGTGGTATGTATATGACCGCAGTACCTTGCCGGAGCATGACGGTTACGGTGAGAACGCAGACCGCATGCGCGCCATCGGGAGAGTGTTCCCGGTGATCTTTTTCCTGGTGGCGGCGCTGATCAGCCTGACCAGCATGACCCGCATGGTGGAAGAACAAAGGATACAGATCGGAACTATGAAGGCTCTTGGGTACAGCAGGTTTGCCATCGTATCCAAGTATCTGGGCTATGCGCTTCTTGCAACAGCCGGAGGCAGCGTGATCGGGGTGCTGGTGGGAGAGAAGATCCTGCCCTATATTATTATCTATGCCTATGGGATCATGTATCAGCATATTCCCGAGATCCTGGTTCCCTATGACTGGTCTTACGCCGTACAGGCCTCTCTTGCAGCCGTCGCCTGCACCATGCTGGCCACGTTGTTTTCCTGTTTCCGGGAACTGGGGGAGCAGCCTGCGTCATTGATGCGGCCGCCGGCGCCGCGGATCGGGAAGCGGGTATTCCTTGAATATATCGGGGTTATCTGGAAACGGCTGAATTTTACCTGGAAGTCTACGGTCCGGAACCTGATGCGTTATAAAAAGCGGTTTTTTATGACTCTTTTCGGCATCGGGGGATGTATGGCGCTGATGCTGGTAGGATACGGGATCAAGGATTCAGTATTTGAGATTGCGGGGATCCAGTACGCAGAGATCCAGGTCTATGACGGCAGTATGATCCTTAAAGAGGACATTGCGGATGATGAGCGCAGGAGCCTTCAGGAATATCTTCAGGAAAATGAAGACATAGAGCGGCATATGGATTGCTATATGAAAAATATTACCCTGAAAAACGGAGACCACCAGCATGGAACCTACATTACTGTGCTGGGTGATCCTAAGAAAAGCGATGAATACGTACATTTCCGTGACCGGAGGTCGAAGGAGACATACCACCTGTCGGACGAGGGAGCCATTATCAGTGAGAAGACGGCGAAGCTCCTGGATGCGAAGGTGGGCGATTCTATCCTGGTCAAAGACGAAGATATGGGGGATAAAGAGGTCAAGATCCAATATATCTGTGAAAACTATATGGGGCATTACATGTACCTGACACCGGATTATTATGAAAAGGTGTTTGGTGAACAGCCGGAGTACAACAATATCCTGTTCGCGGCCAGAGACTCTTACAGCAAGGCGGAGCTTGAGGAGGCGGGAGAAAAGCTCCTGGCAAGGAAAGAAGTATTAAGCGTCAACTATATGCATGAGATCGAGAAGCAGCTTGACGATATGCTTAAGAGCCTGAACCTGGTGATCATTGTATTGATCATATCAGCGGGGATGCTGGCGTTTGTGGTGTTGTATAATCTGAACAATATTAACATTACCGAGCGGCAGCGGGAGCTTGCCACCCTGAAAGTGCTGGGATTTTATGACCTTGAGGTGGGAACTTACGTGTACCGTGAGAATATTCTTCTTACCCTGATCGGGGCAGTGGTAGGAGTCGGACTCGGTAAGGTGCTGCATCTTTTTATCATTGAGACGGTGGAGGTGGATGGCGCAATGTTCGGAAGAAACATCAATCTGCCCAGCTATATCTACAGCTTACTGTTTACCGTCGCGTTCTCCCTGATCGTAAACGGGGTTATGTATTTCAAGCTTAAGAGGATCAACATGGTGGAATCGTTGAAGAGCATTGAGTAGTTTTATAAAATTTTTATATTTTTAACGGAATTATTAGCACTCTTTTTAAAAGAGTGCTAATTTGTTGTTGACTTTTATTTTCCGGCGTATTATCATATCTGTTAGGTAAAACAGCGGACATATATCCGCTAAATATAGACAGAAAGTAGGAGTGATAACGATGGCAGTGAAAAAAGGTAATTTATCAATCAGCAGCGAGAACATATTTCCGATCATTAAAAAGTGGGTGTATTCGGATCATGATATTTTCGTGCGTGAGATGGTATCTAACGGGTGTGATGCGATCACAAAATTGAAGAAGCTTGACATTATAGGGGAGTATCAGCTTCCGGACGGTTATAAGCCGAGCATTAAGGTTGAG
Source organism: Lachnospiraceae bacterium (assembly GCA_021770615.1). The sequence continues at coordinate 26,197 of JAETQR010000025.1, forward strand.
GTCAACCCGGAAGAGAAGACGTTGAAGTTTACGGATAATGGTATCGGGATGACGGCGGAAGAAGTAGAGGAATATATTACCCAGATCGCCTTTTCCGGCGCGACAGAGTTCCTGGAAAAATATAAGGATAAGACGACAGAAGATGATATGATCGGGCATTTCGGCCTTGGATTCTATTCTGCGTTTATGGTTGCGGACGAGGTACACATTGATACTCTTTCCTACAAAGAAGGTGCAAAGCCGGTACACTGGGTCAGCGACGGCGGCACAGAGTATGAGATGGATGAAGGGACGAAGACAGAGGTGGGTTCTACCATGACGCTCTGCCTCAATGACGACAGTATCGAGTTTGCCAATGAGTACCGGGTAAGGGAAGTGATCGAGAAATACTGTTCCTTCATGCCTGTAGAGATCTTCCTGTCCAAAGAAAATGCCGAGACAGAATACGAGACCATCGACGAGGCGGATCTGAGGGAAGAGGATGTGGTCGTTGAACATATCCATGAAGAAGCAAAGATGGAAGAAAAGGAAAATGAAGACGGCGAAAAGGAAATGGTGGAGGTAGAACCCGCCAAAGAGAAGGTTAAGATCGAGAAACGTCCGGTTTCCCTGAGCGATATCCATCCGCTCTGGACAAAGCATCCGAATGATTGTACTGACGAGGATTATCAGGAATTTTACCGCAAGGTATTTCTGGATTATAAGGAGCCGTTATTCTGGATCCACCTGAATATGGATTATCCGTTTAACCTGAAAGGAATTCTGTACTTCCCGAGGATCAACACAGAGTATGATTCCATTGAGGGAACTATTAAGCTGTATAATAACCAGGTGTTTATCGCAGATAATATTAAAGAGGTGATCCCGGAGTTCCTGATGGTATTAAAGGGAGTGATCGACTGTCCGGACCTTCCGCTCAATGTATCCAGAAGCGCCCTGCAGAATGACGGGTTTGTAAATAAGATCGCAGATTATATTTCCAAAAAGGTTGCGGATAAGCTCTCCGGCATGTGCAAGACAAAACGGGAAGATTATGAGAAATACTGGGACAATATCAGCCCGTTCATTAAGTTCGGCTGCCTGAAGGATGAGAAGTTCTGTGACAAGATGAAGGACGCGATCCTCTTTAAGAATATCGAGCATAAATATCTGACGCTGAAAGACTGCGTTGAGGAAAATGGCGGGGAAGTCGTTGAGCCAAATGACAAGAAGGATGAGAACCCGGACGAGAATAAGGTAGAAGAGATCAAGACTACCGTTTACTATATTACGGACGAGATCCAGCAGAGCCAGTATATCAACCTCTTTAAGAGCCAGGGGCAGGATGCGGTGATCTTGGACCACAATATCGACTCGCCGTTTATTACCCAGCTGGAACAGAGGAACCCGACGATCCGTTTCCAGAGGATTGATGCGGATGTGACGGAGCATGTGAAAGAGGAAGTGGCAGAGGAAGACAAAGAGGCATTTAAGAAGGTATCCGACAGCCTGATCGAGATCTTCCGTAAGGAGCTTGACAATGAGAAGCTGGATGTAAAGATTGAAAAGTTAAAGGATGATAATATTGCGTCAATGATCACATTATCCGAGCAGAACCGGCGCATGCAGGAAATGATGAAGATGTATGGGATGAACGGTATGGGCATGGATATGGGAGGCGAGAGTACGCTGATCTTGAATGCCAACCATCCGCTGGTGAATTATATCGTGGATCACAGGGACGGGGAACATACAAATATCATCTGCAGGCAGTTATATGATCTGGCAATGCTGGCACATAAACCGCTGAATCCGGAAGAAATGACCGCATTTGTACAGAGAAGCAATGAAATTATGATGCTGCTCACAAAATAACAGATAACCGAATGTGAAAGGATTGCCGTACCGGTTTGGTGAAATCACAGGTACGGCAATCTTATTAAACATCCAGATCTAGTTCTGAAAGCAGTCTTTGGGCATGGGCGTCCCACTCCCGTTCTAATGTTTTGTCCATGGTAAACAAGTGCATGGATACTCCCGTGATACATTGCAGTGTGTTTCCGTCATAGGAGAAGTTCAGATACATTCCCTGGATGTCCTCCGGGCGGAATCCACAGATTGCGTGGTCCGAAAGAAATGCCTGAAAATGTTCGGGCGCCAGTGAAAGTATGATTTTAAAGCTTAAAGGCGTCCGCTTGCCGCGGATGACGGAAAAACAGAAGTCCCGGATATCCTTCCAGAAGGAATGGGTGTGCGCCGGGGGATCCTCAAAGAAATTTTTGTGTATAAAGCCGTCGATGGTAAACTTATTGAAGGTTGTGATCTCACCTTCGATAAAAGAAAAGCTGTCAAAGGTTTCTTTTAAAAGAAGGTGCGACATGCAGGCCTTGGGTTTCAGGGCTATTGTAATCATTTTCAGGCTCCTTTTCTTTAGGGTTTGGATTTATTATAACAATCGGGCCATCAAAAGACAATTACAAAATCCCCGTTATTTTCCGGGTGCAATTGTGCTATAATCTAGTTGGAGTGTGAAATTAAGATATCAGCAGCGTATGGAGGCCAGCAATGATAAGACTGAACAAATACCTCAGTGAGGCCGGGATCTGTTCCAGGCGGGAGGCAGACCGGCTGATCCTCGCGGGGAAGGTGACCGTGGACGGGGAAAAAGCCGCACCCGGGACGAAGGTGGAGGAAGGCCAGGAAGTGCGGATCGGGAAAAAGGTAGTCAACAACGGCAGTGAAAAGATCGTACTGGCGGTAAACAAACCGGCAGGGATCATCTGTACGGAAGACAGAAGAGTACGCAACAGTATTGTCCGGTTCCTGGATTATCCGGTGCGCGTGACATATGCAGGCAGGCTAGACAAAGATTCAGAGGGCCTGCTCCTTATGACCAATGACGGCGATCTTATTAACGCTATGATGCGCGCCAGGTACGGGCATGAAAAGGAGTATAAGGTGACGGTAGACAGGCCTCTGACAGAGGAATTCCTGGAGGGGATGCAGGGCGGCGTACACATTGTGGACCGGGAGAAAGAACTGGACGTGGTGACCAGGCCGTGCCGGGTATCGGCTATGGGGAAATATACCTTTTCCATCGTGCTGACCCAGGGAGTGAACCGTCAGATCAGACGTATGTGCGAAACTTTTGGATATAAAGTCAGAAAACTGGTCAGAGTAAGAGTTATGAACGTGGAGCTAGGCGGCCTGAAGCCGGGAGCCGTGAGAAAATTGTCAGAACAGGAGCTGAGAGAATTATATGAGCAAGCAGAAGCAGGCAAGAATGCAGGAATTGGTGGGACTGCTGAATAGAGCCGGACGCGCGTATTACCAGGATGCCGAAGAGATTATGAGTAATTATGAGTATGACAGGCTCTATGAGGAACTTCTTACGTTGGAGAGGGAACTTGGAATTACATTATCCAACAGCCCCACAGTCAACGTCGGGTATGAGGTGTTAAGCGAGCTTCCCAAGGAGCGCCATGAGCGTCCCATGCTGTCCCTGGATAAGACCAAGGATGTGGAAGAGCTGAAAGAATTTCTGGGGGAACAAAGGGCGGTGATATCCTGGAAGCTTGACGGGCTGACGATCGTACTCACTTACAGAGACGGCAGATTATATAAAGCCGTAACCCGCGGAAACGGGGAAGTGGGTGAAGTGATCACCAATAACGCAAGAGTCTTTAAAAATATACCTCTTAAGATCGGCTATCAGGGAGAACTGATCCTGCGCGGCGAGGCGGTGATCGGTTACCGGGATTTTGAGAGGATCAACGAGGAGATCGAGGACGTAGAGTCCAGATATAAGAACCCCAGAAATCTGTGCAGCGGATCTGTGCGGCAGCTGAATAATGAGATTACCGCCAGGAGAAATGTGCGGTTCTATGCATTTTCCCTTGTGCAGGCGGAAGGGGTGGATTTTCAAAATTCCAGGCTCCGGCAGCTGGAGTGGTTAAAGGAGCAGGGTTTTGAGGTGGTAGAACACTATGAGGTGACAAGAGACACTGTGGCGGACCGTGTGGCCGATTTTTCTGCCAGGATCGCAAAAAATGATTTTCCGTCGGACGGCCTTGTACTGGTGTATGATGATATAGAATATGGGAGGTCTCTCGGACAGACATCCAAGTTTCCCCGGGATTCCTTTGCATTTAAATGGGCGGATGAGATCCGCGGCACGAAGCTTGTGGAGATCGAGTGGAGTCCGTCGAGGACCGGACTGATCAACCCGGTGGCGGTCTTTGAGCCGGTAGAGCTTGAAGGGACTACCGTGAGCCGCGCCAGCGTCCACAATATCAGTATTATGGAGGAGTTGGAGCTGGGCGTCGGGGATGAGATCGAGGTGTACAAAGCCAATATGATCATCCCTCAGATCGCAGAGAACAATACCCGCAGCGGAGTCAGGGACATACCGGATGTCTGCCCCGTGTGCGGCGGGAAAACAGAGATCCGGCAGGTCAGTAATGCGAAGGCGCTGTACTGCCTGAACCCTGACTGCCAGGCAAAGCACGTCAAGTCCTTTGCTTTGTTTGTGAGCAGGGACGCCCTGAATATAGAAGGGCTGTCAGAATCCACCCTTGAGAAATTCATCTCCAGGGGCTATATCAGGGAATTTGCAGATCTGTTCCATCTGGACCGGTATCAGGAGGAGATCCAATCCATGGAAGGGTTCGGTGAAAAATCTTACCGGAATCTTGCTGCCAATATCGAGAAGGCCAGGGAAACTACGCTTCCAAGGGTCATCTATGGGCTGGGGATCGCAAATATCGGTCTGGCAAACGCAAAGGTCATATGCAGAGAATTTGGCTATGACGTAGATGCAATGCTTCGGGCGGATGAGGAGAGCTTAAGCGCCATCTCCGGCATCGGCGGCGTGATCGCGAAGGCGTTCACCGGGTATTTCGCCAGTGAAGCCCGTGTGGAACGTTTCCGGAATCTTTTGAAGGAGCTTCGGCTCCCGAAGGAGGAACAGAAACAGGCGGAGCAGATATTGAAGGGGATCCAGTTTGTCATAACCGGGAGCGTGGAGCATTTTGCCAACCGCAGTGAAGTCAAGGAATTGATAGAAAGCCTTGGAGGTAAGGTTACCGGATCCGTCACATCTAAGACAAATTATCTGATCAATAATGATGTGACGTCTGCATCCTCCAAGAATAAGAAGGCAAATGAACTGGGGATACCGATTATTTCGGAAGAGGAATTTATCAAGATGACCAGGGAAGACCGGTAGAAAGAGGGAAAATATGTCTGATCAGAAAAATAATAACGAGAATGAAGTGGAAAAGGTGGAAACAGCCAGTGTTGAACCCACGGACAGCAAGCAGGAGGACGAGTATGAAAAGGTATGCTTCATCTGCCGGCGCCCGGAGAGCGTGGCAGGAAAAATGATAGACCTTCCGAATCATATCTCGGTATGCAGTGATTGTATGCAGAAAAGCTTTGACGCCATGACCAGCGGACAGATCGATTACAGCCAGCTGTTAAATATCCCGGGGATCCAGATCATGAATATGGCGGATCTGGAGCAGGCGGTCCCAAAGAAGCAGAAGCTTAAGAAGAAAAAAGAGGGAGAGGAACAAAAACCCCTGGTGGATATCCATCACCTTCCGTCCCCCCATAAGATCAAAGCGAAGCTGGACGATTATGTGGTAGGACAGGAATATGCAAAAAAGGCTATTTCTGTCGCCGTATACAATCATTATAAGCGGGTAGCTACAGATACCATGGACGATATTGAGATTGAAAAGTCCAATATGCTGATGATAGGGCCTACCGGCTGCGGTAAAACCTATCTGGTGAAGACGCTGGCGAGGATCCTGGATGTGCCGCTTGCCATTACAGATGCAACATCCCTTACAGAAGCGGGCTATATCGGAGACGATATTGAGAGTGTGGTATCCAAACTGCTTGCGGCGGCAGATAATGACGTGCAGAAAGCCGAGCAGGGGATTATTTTCATTGATGAGATCGACAAGATCGCCAAGAAGAAAAATACCAACCAGAGGGATGTCAGCGGAGAGTCTGTGCAGCAGGGGATGTTAAAGCTCCTGGAGGGCAGCGACGTGGAAGTGCCGGTGGGAGCCAACAGCAAGAATGCTATGGTTCCGCTTACCACTGTAAACACAAGAAATATTTTGTTTATCTGCGGAGGGGCGTTTCCGGATCTTGACGGGATCATCAAAGAAAGGCTGACGAAGCAGGCGTCCATCGGTTTCGGCGCAGATCTGAAGGATAAATATGACCGGGATAAGACGATCCTTGAGAAGGTAACGATAGAGGATCTGCGTAATTTCGGAATGATTCCCGAGTTTCTGGGGCGGCTTCCTATCGTATTTACGCTCAAAGGGCTTGACAAGGATATGATGATCAAGATCTTAAAGGAACCTAAAAACGCCATCCTCAAGCAATACCAGAAGCTTCTTGCGCTGGACGAGGTGAGCCTGGAGTTCAATGATGAAGCGCTCGAGGCAATCGCTGAGAAGGCTATCAAAAAGGATACAGGCGCAAGGGCGCTCAGGGCGATTATTGAAGAGTTTATGCTGGATATCATGTATGAGATCCCCAAGGACGACAGTATCGGCCATGTGACGATCACGAGGGAATATATTGAAGGGACGGGCGGGCCTGTCATTACGTTAAGGGGACAGGAAGTACCGCGCCTGCCGTAGCAGAGTAATCTTACATATATTGTCCGGAAGGCCTCATATACTTAATAAAAAAGTATATGGGGCGTTTTTTATGGATTATTTTATCGCAAATCAAATCACATGCCGGGAGAAAATATTGTCAGAGGATTACTGGGATTTTATCCTTCCGCCTTTCCGGGAGAATGAAACCTACGGGTCTTTGCCGGATCAGGTCTGTCCGCAGGTTCTGGATTTCGGGTATCGGGTAGAATCGGTGGACAGTACCGTCCTGGAACCGCTTACCATTGACAGATACTGGTACAATTCTATTCCGAACTGCTATGCGCTTATAGATATGGAAGCTCTGGAGGATGCAGGGATCACAGCGCTTCAGAATTATCCGACGCTGAATCTCATGGGTGAAAATATTATGATCGGTTTTGTAGATACCGGCATTGACTATCAGCATGAGGTGTTCCGCAATCTTGACGGGAGCACCCGGATCGCAGGGATCTGGGATCAGACGATACAGACCGGAGAGCTTCCGGATGGCCTGGAATTCGGAAGTGAGTATACACAGGAGGATATTAATGCGGCGCTGCGTTCTGAGAATCCCAGGGAGATTGTCCCCAGCGTTGATGAGGACGGACACGGCACATTCCTGGCAAGCGTAGCGGCAGGGAGCGCCAATGTGGAGAACCGGTTTCTGGGGGCGGCTCCGGAGGCTACTCTCGCAGTCGTAAAGCTGAAGAGGGCGAAAGCGTATCTGAAGGATTTTTATGCGATACGGCCGGATGCTGTGTGCTATCAGGAAAATGATATTATGCTGGGCCTGAAATATTTAAATGACCTCGCCCGAAAAAGAAATATGCCACTTGTGATCTGCATTGCTCTTGGAACGAATTTCGGCGGGCACAACGGAACCTCTCTTCTGTCCTTTATGCTGGATAATTATTCACTCCAGATGAACCATTGTGTCGTAGTGGGCACGGGGAATGAGGCGTCTTTGAGACATCATTATTATCATATGTTTCGCAGTAAGAACGATACATCGACAGCAGAGGTGAGGGTGGGTGAGGGAGTGGACGGATTTGTGACAGAGCTTTGGTCGAAGATCCCCAATGTCGTCACCATATCCATCACCTCACCGTCCGGGGAGCAGACGCGCCAGATCTCTTTAAGGCAGGGGTACCGGTATAATTTTCTGTTCACATTTGAAAGGACAGAGGTGGTCGTAGAATATCGCCTGCTGATGGAGAACAATGATTCGCAGCTCATTTTTATGAGGTTTAAAGATCCGGCGCCGGGAATCTGGCGGATTCAGGTACAGCCTCTGCAGATGTCGGAGGGGGATTTCCATATGTGGCTTCCGACGCAGGAATTTTTGAGCGGGGAGGTTTATTTCCTTGAAGCCAATCCGGATGTGACGCTGACAGAACCCGGGACGGGAAGAGGCTCGATGACGGTAGCATACTATAATGGAAGAGATAATGCAGTTGATATTAATTCCGGGAGAGGTTATACTAGAGATGGAAGGGTGAAACCGGATTTTGCGGCGCCGGGGGTATCGATCACAGGAGCAGGACTGAACGGAGGATTTGTGGTCAGAAGTGGTTCCAGCGCCGCGACAGGGCTTGCAGCGGGGGCAGTGGCGCTTATGCTCGGATGGTTTGAGCAGCAGCCCGGAGCCAGAGGAGCCAGCACAAGCCAGATCCGCAACCTGATCGTGTTGGGTGCTAAGCAGCGGCCGGAGATGGATTATCCGAATGAGGAATGGGGATATGGGACATTGGACCTTTATCGTCTGCTGGATACGCTCAGGCAGCTGTAGCATTGACAGAAAAAGAGAAAAGGAGAAAGATGAGATGGCAGATTTTTTTGAAGAGCTGGGAAAAAAGATTTCAGATGTGGCGATTGATCTGGGGAAAAAGACAGAAGACACCATTGAGATCCAGAAACTAAAAAGTGATATCCGTGCATTAAAGCGTGCCAATGAAAGGGATCAGCTGGATATCGGGCGTATGGTATATGAAAAATTCAGCAATGGAGAGATATCTGATATAGACTATGTTGCGGTATGTGAATCCATTGAAAAGCGGGACGAGGAGATCGCGAAGCTGACAGAGGAGATCGAGCGGATCAGAGGTACCGTGTAATGTTGATGTGGATGTGCAGCCTTTTGGTGGGTCTTATCTGTATAGATATGGGGATCAAAGAGTATATCGAGGATTTTTTCTCGGAAAACGAGGAGCGGCAGACGCGCCTGCCGAAGGTCGTGCTCCGCAAGGTGTATAACAGAGGGCTGGTGCTGAATGCGCTGGAGCGATACCCCAGGGTGATACGGATCAGTTCCGTCATAGGCGGTATGGGCGTACTGCTGTATGACGCATGGCTGCTATTAAAAAAGGGCAAATGGTTCCGGAAACTCGGTATGGTGTTTGTCACTGCCGGTGCGGCAAGTAATATTTATGACCGGCTGATCCGAGGAAAGGTCATTGACTATTTCGGGATCAAGAGTAAGAGCAAATTTCTTTCCGGCCTCACGGCAAACCTGGCGGATGTCTATGTGACCGTCGGGGCGCTGATCATTACGGTTTGTGATCTGGGGCCAGACCGTCCGAAAACCCAGTCTGATCTGATATAACTATCATGGTAGAGACATCTGTTATAAAGGCAGATGACTTATATAGAAAAATGCGTACCTTGGCAACTGAATAAAGTGTATAAAATTCTGGCTGCATACCGACAGACGTAGTATAATACAAGTGTTGGGAATACTATATTTTGAGGTGATATTGATGGATTATGTACGGGGGTTTGACAGAAACCAAATGATGGTGACTACATGGGATTCCATGGTTGCTCCGGATAGTACGGCAAGGCTCATAGATGCATTTGTGGACAGTCTTAACCTTTCAGATTTTGGTGTGAAGGAGATGTCGCGGGAAGGCAGGCCGCCGTATGATCCGAAGAGCCTTTTCAAGCTTTACATTTATGGAAGCGATAATGGGATCAAATCCTCCAGGAAACTGGCGAAGAGCTGTAAAGTAAATGTAGAGGTCAGGTGGATGCTTGGCGGAGTCGAACCTGATTTCCGGACCATATCTGACTTCCGAAAGGATAACATAGACAGCCTCAAAAAGATTTTTCACGAGTTTAACAAGCGGCTTTCCGGAGCAGTAGAGTGGGGATTTACTTCCATTGATGGGAGTAAGTTTAATGCCTGCAATTCCAAGGATAAGAACTTTACAAAAAACAAGCTGGATGACAGGATCAGGTGGCTCAATGGGCACATTGAAGAGTACCTCCGTATCCTTGATGATGAAGATAAGGAGGAAGGGTTTGAAGAAGATCCCGATAAACTTACAAAAGAGCTGGTAGAAGAAAAGCTGAAAGAAGCCCGAGAGCGCCTTGCAAAATATGAGGGCTATCAAAAGCTGATGGAAGAAAGCGGCCAGTCGCAGATGTCACTTACGGATGCAGATGCAAAACTGATGAAGAGTAAGAATGGTTTTGCAGTAGCTTATAACCCACAGACAGCAGTTGATTCTGAAACACATTTAATCCGTGATTTCCAAATGACAAACCGGGTGACAGACCACGGGCTTATGGATTCTACGCTTAAAGAAGTAAGGGAAGAATCGGAAGGCGTCATCGAGGCGGTTGCCGACAGGGGATATGAAAGTGAAGAGGACATGATAAAGTGCCTTGAAGATGGGATCATCCCGCATGTCATAACTGAAGATGGGAAAGACGGGTATCAACTTGAGATACCGTATGAAGGAGCAGGTGATGCAGATACAGAAAGCACAGACCCGGAAGGGTTAAAAGAGGCGCTGCATGCCGGCGTAATCCCTAAAGCTTACAAGGATGTCATAACAGATATAGAAGTCATTGAAGTAAGAAAGAAGGTCAGTGACGAGCCAGAGACAGAGGGAGTTTCAGAGTCAATTTACGGGACACCTGAAGAAATGATGAAGAGGGCAAAGGAAGGATACTTTGTCAGGGATCCGGAGAGGAATCTGGTGTATTGCCCGAATGGAGAAATCCTCCGTCAGAAATGTATAAAGAAAAACGGGAACATCAGATACGCAAATAAGAACGCATGCCGGCATTGCCCAGACAGGAATAAATGCTACAAGGGCAAGAATGAGTGGAAAGAAATAGACTTCACGAAAGACTGTCTGGAGAAGCCGTGCAAAGATTGGCTGGAAGCCGATGGAAAGATGCCAGGTAAGCAAGGCGTCAAAAACGGGAAATATCACTTTGAGAAACAGAAAGTGGTGAGGTTCTTCCTAAAACCTGACAGAAAGAAAACGGCAGAGCGAATGTGTTTGTCAGAGCATCCGTTTGGGACAATAAAAAGAGCGATGGGATTCAGTTACTTTCTTCTGAGAGGCCTGAGGAAAGTGACCGGGGAGTTTGCGCTCATGTGCCTGGGATACAATATAAAACGAGCGAAAAACCTGTTAGGATTTGAAAAAATGATGGAGTTAATGGCGGCAGGACGCTGCTGGTATAACCAAATATACACTTTATTCAGTTGTCAAGGTCAGATATTTATTTCGAGAGAAATATATCTGGCATTTTTGATGCTAAAAATGGCTAAAGGCCGCAGAAAATAAGGGTTTTCGGACGGTCTGAGGCGGGGGAAGAAGAAAAAGAAATCATGATTCTTGAGGAGCATTTTGAGAATAAGGTGTTTATGGACACCTCGCTATTGGTAGAGATACTGATACGGGGTGTCTTTTTTTGTCATGGCGGCGGGGGAAAAGGGCATTGTGGTTGGGCGAAGGGCGTTTGACGATGGGTGGCAGAGGGGAGGTGCAAGGAGTAGGTCGCTTCATGGGAAACAGATTGTCATTGTAAAAAGGTCCGGGAAAACGGTGCCGAAATATCTGGAACAGCAGATGGCACAGGAATGCAGGAGAAAATAAGGTGGTATTTTTGGGGTGGTATATAAAAATCTGTTGTCAGAAAGCAGGAGGAGATGAATCCGAATAAACATAGTAGAAGTATGGGGAGATAAATTTCTTTTGGATCTCTTTTTTGATTTTAAAAAGTTAAGCATGTGAACAGAGTCTTGCAAAGAGATGTTTTGTTTACAACTGCCTCATGACGTTTATTGCTTGTATAGCTGTTGTATAATTATTGTTTTGTAATTCACTTTTTGAAATAGAAACATGCTAAATATTGTAAAAATGACTCAAAAAAGACAATTTTGAGGATGAATCCTTGATGAAAGAACTCTTGATCTATATAATAATAGTTAAATATAAATTTGAGCAGATAGATATCTGAGGTGACATTTATGGAATTAAGTTACAATAATTTTTGGAAAACACTTATAAATAAGGGCGTAAAAAAAGGAACCTTATGTCGCACTGTACAAGTTAGCATAAGTACAGCGCCAAAAATGAAAAGGGGAGAGCTAGTTCCTTTGACTATTATTTTGAAAATAAATAAGGCATTGAATTGTGACATTGATAATGTTGTTGCAGTCGTATCTTCTTACTAGAGAGGTGCATGATGGGAAATTGTAAGCTTGTAAATGAATTAAATAGATTGAGAAAGTCATCAAGTGATTCTATTGATGGAATTACTAGCTTCGATGATTTTAATAAATATATGCATGTTTCAAGACGCGTTGAAGAGAACCTTATTGATATTCTGAATAAGGTTAATAGCTCTGGAAAGAAGACATTAGTATTGCTCTGTGGGAGTGCAGGAGACGGAAAATCACATCTTTTATCCTTTTTGAAAAACGAAAAAAAACTTTTAAACAATTATACCGTTTACAATGATGCAACTGAAAGCAGTTCACCTTCGAAAACGGCGATTGAGACTTTATATGAAGTTTTATCCGATTTTTCTGATGAAAACTTAGATTCCTCAGGAAAGAATTTCATATTAGCAATCAATTTGGGCGTATTAAGTAATTTTATTGAATCATCTTATGGTGATTCGTTTCAGAAATTGCATGAGTATGTAATTAAAAGCAATATTCTTGCTAATCAGTTAAATGCAAGTGGATATGATGCAAATAGCTCATTTCAGCATGTGAGTTTTTCTGATTATCATATGTATACATTAACAGCGAAAGGCGTAAAGCCAGTTTACCTTGAACGTATATTTGAAAAAGTGTTTCGTCTGAGCGATGATAATCCATTTTACCGTGTTTATGAAAATCACTGTAAAGTTTGTCCTCTTTCAGAAAAATGTCCAGTTAAGCATAACTTTGAATTTTTAGCAGAAGAAAAAATCCGAGAGTATATTGCAAAAGCTCTTGTGGAAGTGACAATTAAAGATAAAGAAATACTTACTACTCGTGAAATTCTTAATTATATTTACGATATAGTAGTCGCCCCCAAATTTAATTACAAGAAGATTACACAATCATCTACTAATACTATCTCATTTTTAAAGGAGTATGTTAATGATATAAGCCCGTCCCTAATGTATGAATATAGTGATATGTCATCATTGCTTAATCTATTAAGGCGTTACGACCCCTTGTTAAATAGGTCGGAAGCAGCAGATGAAGACGCGATATTTTACTATGTTTCCTCAGATGTTGAAAAGGAAATTGTAAAGGTAGTGGGAGAAGTAGCATTTGGAAAGGTATTATGCCAAAAGCCTGTCATTGTTAAAATAAATGATGATAGAGTATTGAAAGCACAGTTGTTTAAAATTCTTGTACGCGTGAGAGCAATGCGGGATGAGCCGAGAGATACAAACGCTTATTCAGCCTTTCTGAATACTTTGTTTTATTACAATACAGGAAGAATAAAAAAATTTGGAGAACTGTATAGTCTTGTAGAAGATGCAATTGTTCAATGGTGTGGTAGTGAATCCAGCGATAGCATCTGTTTTGATGATTTACATGAAGGAATCACTTTGTATGAGCATATTGATTTCGAACCATATTTGGAGGATATTCCATCAGAGCAAAAAGTTGAAGAACTTCAAAGATTTTTGCCATATATTGTTGTAAAATATGAAAATAAAAATACTGGAGAGATTATTTCTTTAGATATTGATTATTCTTTGTACGAACTGATTTATAAGCTTGCATCGGGTTATATTCAAACTGCTGACGATAGAAACAATCATGCGGATTTTATTAGTTTCATTCAAAAAATACTCAAAACAGGAACCGCAGATAAAGAACTTACTCTGGTTACTGAGGATAATCGAAAAGCCGTTATTGAGAAAACAAAATTTGGCGTTTATAAATTTAAGGTGGTGAAGTAATGAATTATCAATTTGATTACAATAAATTTTGTGAAACCTTTAATGTAAAAACTGATAAAGCTGCTGATTCATTAAGACTTACGCATACTCAAGATATTTGTTTTCACTTATTTCCGTACAAAGCAAGCGGTAAAGCACAGGCACCGATTATTACTGAACTTGATGAAATTGTTAGTGGATTCTTCAGAAAAGCATTAGGTTTGAGAACAGAGCCTGTGAAATTTGATGTATTATGTGAAAATATCATTTCTGGAATGAATATAGAAGATAAGGATATTGAGTTGTTTAAGGAAATGATACAGAATCTTTTCTTTGAAGGTGATGAATTCATTGCCAAAAATTTAGGATTATATCCTTATCAGACATGTATCAATAATAAAAGTGCAGATAGACTTGCCGGGTTTTTACTTGATGTTTTTGGTATTGATGAAAATGATTGTAAGACTATTGATCAGGCAATGAAAAACTATCCATACAATGTTGTTGAGAAGATGGTTGTCGAAGCTATTCAGGCAACAAAAATTAGCATACAAGAGAAGAAGCAAGCGTATTTTCCAATTGTAGTAGATGTTCAGAAAAAGTTTAAAGAGGATTTTCATTTCATGTTAGAGATAGGCATGACATCTTTGGAAGACTTTTCAAATCTATTGGCAATATATTATTTTTACTATATGTCCCAGACCTGTGTGACGTTAGATCAATTCTGCCAGGGGCGTAGAGATGATCCTGTCAAACTCTATTATGCATTGGATTGGGAAAAGGTAAGTAGGAATCGTAAATGTTGTGTAGAGGGATGGGAAAGAATTCAAGAAAAAACCACCCATATGTTTAGCCATGCTCTCACTTTGGAGATATTGAATCAGCATACACTTCCTGATGTAATGCTGGACTATATAACGTTGCAAGAATATGTAGATCAACATCCGGAACAAGATGTAGCTATTGCTAGGGAGGTTGAAAGAGCTGAGCAGGCGTATACATCCTGTGTAGGTGATTATAAAAAGTTTGATCAGATAAAGTTTACATCAGGTGGTTCAAAAACTGACGCTGCGATTCGTCATTTATATAAATGCGTAGAAGAACAGTTTTTGAATACTGATCGAAAGAGAGCAAATCAATTCTACAATGAAAAATTTACGGATTTTTGCAAAACAAGATGGATTAAAAACAGACGTAAATCGGGATTAGTATTGAATCTTACAGAGAGGGATATTATATTCTTGACTAAAATTTCAATTAAGGAAAAGGAAAAAGTACGATTGATTGATTTATACAAGGAATATGAGTATAGAGGTGTTTTCCTTGATAATACATCAAAAGAGAATTTGCAGGAGTTCTTTACCAAATTAAACCTTATTGATAAAAAGAGTGATAGTGGAGATGCACAGTATGTTAAAAGAATTTTATGATTTTATAGCAAAAAGAATAAATCGCTATTTCTTGGAGTTATCAGACGAGGGAGCATTACAAAAAGGAGAAAGTTTTTGCTTAAAACTGGATGATCCGGAGACTGTTCAAGAAGTATCAGATGCTTTGAAGGAATTAGCACTGAAAGAGAACAATCTTGGTTCTTATGAATATGAATGCATGAATGGCTCCATATACAGAACATTTACACTGAAAGTCATTGATGATGAAATAATAATTGCAGCACAAATAAATGGAATGACGAATGATTTTCTTTGCGCTACTTTGAGAAATGCTGCAAATGATGCAGGCAAGCCATTGCTAATGATTTCTTCAAACCCTATTGATAGTGCTAAGAGTGGTTCAAGGGATATGTCTGCTCACGGTATGCCTTTTTATGCAGATAATCTTATGGATGAAATCAAAAATATGGCTGAGGAAAGTACACAATTATCGGTCTTGGAAAAAAGAATTCTTGCTTTTGAACTTAAGAGAAGAGATAATGATGTGTTTAGCGATAAGGCTTCTCTATATGAATATAGGGACTTACTATCTATCATGAGTAGTGGTAGTATTGCGAAAGAAAATTATCCCGGATTCCGATTATTTCCTGTAGATGGAAAAAAAGATTATCAAAACGAAGGAAAATTGCAAATTGATAAAAAACTGAAAGAGAACCATGAGTTGTTCGAAAAAATAGACCGTAGTATCCGATTTGGAAATGTGGAAACAGATCTGGCTGAAGATTTTGAAGAAGGATTTTTAGTTCGTATTGAAAAAAGCAGGAAAGATGATCCGGAGCATTGGAGTATTTTGTTCACCTATGCTGAGATGTTGGCAGCAATGGAAAGGAAGCAGGCAAAAAAGGATAATCCACTCGATATTGAATTAAAAGATATATCTATTTATGGGGAATTACCTTTATATTCTCTTCCGATGGATGAAATGGTTTTTGTTAGAAATGAAGGTTCTATGAAAACTAAAAAGAGAACGAGAAGTATGGTTATTTTTAATCCAGATAAATTTAGTGAGATTCATATTCGTCTGGAATGCAATACACGCATTGGAAATAGTGATATTTCTGCTGACGATGCTACTTATGTTCGCGATGGGAAAAACCTGGTTTTCGAGTTCCAAAGAGAGAATGTTTCATTCCATAAAATTGAAGTCAAGGATTCCGTAAATCATATTACTTATGTGTTCAAAATATGTATTGTTGATATTTTTGCAGAATATTTGGTGGGGACCATTAAACGTAATTTTGTCATTGAATATAAAAAGACAAAGAAAAATTGTAAGATTAAATTGATAGGGATTGGAACAGATCTTGTATTTAATGTTAGTGGAGCTACTAATATTTCCGAAAAATTGAATGATAATACCCAATATCAGTGTAAGTATAATGAACGACTTCATTTATACATTACAGAGGAAGAATTGTCCAATTATGGAAGTGGTATTTTTATTGAAATCAATTTTTCAGGCATAATATTGCCTTTTGTCTTGTATCCTGACGAAATGAAAAGTATTGAAATAATTGGGAGAAAAATTCTTAAAGATAAGTTTGCTTCACAAAAGAGCTTCCAGTTAGATGAAGGGGATCATTTTTATAAAGATTCACAGGAATATCATGCAAAAGCAAATCTATTAAAAGAATTGCGTCTTGAGAAACATATTATCAATGAGCGTATTCTTTATGGAAGATGCAAACAAGTTCATGGATCAGATGCTGTTACCGTGGAGTCTGAAGAATTAGTATTACCATTGACATTAAAACAGGCTTATTATGATTTACTTCAAGAGTTCAAGAATAGTAGCACCGTTCCGACTCTAGCATATTTGTCTGGTGAATTACGGGATGCTGTGGAAAAATACTTACAGGAATTCTGGAATTTATATACATCACTTCAAGATGGTAGTAATCTTAGCACAGAGCAGGAAAATGCTCTTTTGTTAGGCACTTTACTTTTGGGGAAGAATGATGATGAAATTATGTTTACACCATTTCATCCGTTAAATCTTGCTTATCAGTTAGAACTCTGCAAAGAGTCAGAATTTGAAAATGCTTCAGATATAGTCATAGATCGACTGAATTCAGTTTGTCTCTTACCATATACTAAGCACAACAAGCGAATTTATAAGGTGTCCGATCAAATGTATTCGATGGAATGGAAGTATTATGCTCCTGTTGAGAATCGTAGGTATCGTGGCAGCCGAAGATTTGTTCCGAAATTAATTGAAGAGAAGATTACAGAATTTGTTTCTCATTTCCGATATATCTTTTCAGATATTAATAATAAAAAGGTTCATATTAATTTGATAAATATGGGGGATTGTAGTGACGTTTTCATTGGAGTGGCTCAGTATTTTGTTCATGCAATTGGAAAGACTCCTGATGTTGATCAGCTGATGAAATTTGAAATACATATTTATACTGAAAATCCTAAAACGAACGTATTTACAAATATTAAAGAATTTACTTGCTTAAAGGCATATCTGAATGCTTGTAAATTATCATTTGCAAATGGGACCGCCATGAATAGTCTGGAAGGAGTTCTTTCCAAAAATGTTGAATGTTACTTTCACAAAGACAATGGCAAACAATATGAATATGCGCATATATCATTCTATGAAATGGAATCTGAAATTACTTCAGAAACTGCAACGATGGATCAGATTGAAACGGGTATTTCCATTGGCGGAATTGTATCAGGAATTCCATCTAGCAAATATGGGCAGAAATATAGAACAGGTTTTGGAATGAAATATGCGAAAAGAACCCCGGTTGTTGAACTTGCAGAAAAATACAACGCTCTTGTAGAAGTTGGAAATACAGGGAATCCTTATCACCCGGGCACAAGTATTTCGACACAGATTGATAAGTTGGCTGAAAACAAAATGGAATACATATATAAAGCATCCAACTGGGTAGTATTCATTGATCCGAAGGTAGATCTGGATTTCTTTAGCGAGAAGGAAGCGAACAGTGATTTGCTAATTATCCATTATAGTGATCAGTATACGTCGAGCAGTGGCTATGATGCGATTACTGTTACACATAAGTCAAAGCAATATTCAACAGTAATTCAGGAATATCTCAAGGAAAAGGGAATTGATGCTGAGTTACAGGATGTTGCAAAAATAATTAATCTGTTCAATGCAATTAACGGCGATTGGTTATTGCGACTGGTTTCCTCGAAGAAAACGATTGGTGCAAATAAAGACACAACATTTTCAAGAGAAAAAATCAGCATTGTTGCGGCCATTAAATTTATGCTTGCATTTTTAAGACATCCGGATATTGTATGGGTACCGATTTCTTTGGAAGAGATGTTGCGTGTATCTGGAGGTGCAGGATTATCCAGTACTGAAGGAATACTATCATATAAAAATCTTGGATTTGAAAAGGGACCTACAAGCGATGACCTTTTGTTTATAGGATTAAATCATGTGTCTGATCAGATTAAAATCTACCTATATCCAACAGAAGTCAAAACTGGTATCAATGCTGCTGATGTCATCAAAAAAGCATTTGAACAGGTTTCAGCAACTGCTACAGGACTTCAAGAGGCAATGAATCCAGAAGGAAATATATCAAATACTATTATGTACAAGGTGAATAGAAATTTCTTAATGCAACTTTTTGTTACAAGCTGTAAGAAAATGAAGGTTTACCATGTAGATGATTCTCAGGACTGGGATGTTATTCTCGATAAGTTCCGATTAGCATTATTGAATGAAGATTACATAATTTCTACGGAGATTCAGGAACTCTTAGGACGTGGTTCTGTATTGTCGTTCCGGCAGGCATTGGTTTCCGGAAAGACGTCCTTCAAAGAAGATACAATTAATTTTATTGAAATGCCTGAGCAGGATGAATTTGATCTGATTTTAAGAAGCGTTGATGATATTCATGCAGATATTCAGAATAAGAGAGATAATAATCTACTCATATTTGAAGAATGTAAAGTAGACCATTTGACTGGAGATCTTACAGGTATAGAAAGTACGAGATTGGAAGAAACTGGTGAAACGACAACTGCTTCAACAGGAGAAGAAACTGGGAATACTGTTGAAACTAAAATTGATAATACAGAAAATGATTCAAAAGATAATGAACTGCATGCCCAGGAAGATACTGATGAGTCGAATGAAGAACTAGGAATGAGCATTGTATTTGGAACAAACCAGCAGGATGGTTCTGCAGTAATCTGGGAACCCAATAATACAGATATCTTGTTTCATACTAATACGGGGATCATTGGAACTATGGGTACTGGTAAAACACAGTTTACAAAATCATTGATTACACAGTTATATCGAGAGCAAAAAAAGAATGTTGGTGATGAACCTCTCGGCATTTTGATTTTTGATTATAAGGGGGATTATAACGAAAGCAAACAGGATTTTGTGGGGGCTACGAAAGCAACGATTTTGAAGCCATATCAGTTACCATTTAATCCATTGGCGTTAACAAAGTCAAAAGTATTTAAGCCATTATTACCGGTTCATACGGCAAATGCTTTTAAAGATACTATATCCAAGGTATATGGATTAGGACCAAAACAGCAGGATACATTGTTTCAATGCATTATTGAAACATATAGTGCATGTGGCATTTCTGCTCCAAATTCTGCTAGTTGGGATAATGAAGCTCCGACATTCGAGCAGGTATATCAGAGATATGCCAATGATGAAGGTATTAAAAAGAATGATTCGTTGGCAGCTGCAATGAACAAACTACATCAGTTCCAGGTATTTGAAAATGTACCAAGCAAAACAAAATCGTTATTCGATATTCTGGATGGCGTTGTTGTAATTGACCTGTCAGGTTATGATACAGATATTCAGAGTCTGATTGTCGCAATTACACTTGATCTATTTTATGCTCAGATGCAAGCTGTTGGTTCAAGTAAGTTGGAAGGTAAGTGTAGACAGCTTACAAAGTTGATTCTTGTAGATGAAGCCGATAATTTCATGTCAGAAGGATTTCCTTCTTTGAAAAAAATATTGAAGGAAGGTCGAGAGTTTGGTGTTGGAACTATTTTGTCAACGCAGTTCTTGAAGCATTTTGGCTCAGGCGATGATGACTATGCAAAATACATTCTAACATGGATCGTACATAATGTTGCTGATTTAAAACTTAGTGATGTAGACTTTGTATTTAAGACTGAGAACAAGAGTGTTGAAAGCCAGATGCTGTTTAATGATATCAAAAAACTGCAGAAGCATTATAGCATTGTTAAAATTAGCTCTGAAAAGCCTAAATATATTAAAGACCGTGCATTCTGGGAATTATATAGCGATCTGAAATCAATTTGACGCAAGTAAAGCAAAGTGATATACTTAAGTATATCACTTTTCCTTTGGAGGTCAAGATGGATTTTGCATATAAGTTTCCTGTTGTAAGAGGTATTCAGGCAGGAAGAAAATATTATATTGCTATGATACCAATGAGAATGTTAGGGAGACTTTTCCCGTGTGAGGATGAGTATGTGCTTCCAGAGCATCGTGCACAGAGAAAGCTAAATGAAAGTCGAATTCCTGTGATTAGTCGTTATATCACAGAGAACCGAGATACATATGTTTTTTCGGCTTTAGCAGCTTCTATTGATGGAGAATTTAAGTTTATATCTAGTAATGAAAGTTCAGATATAGGTATTTTGGAGGTATCCATGGATGCCAGATTTCTGATCAATGATGGACAACATAGAAAGGCGGCTATTTTAGATGCCTTAAACGAGGAGCCGGAATTAGGAAATGAAACAATTTCTGTTGTTTTATATGAAGATGCTGGATTGTCAAGAAGTCAACAGATTTTCACAGATCTGAATAAGCATGCTGTAAAAACATCGAATTCAATTGCGGAATTATATGATTCAAGAGATGATATTGCTGTAATTACAAGAAATGTGGTTTCAAGCGTACCATTTCTAAATGAATATACCGATAAGGAAAAAGATAATTTGGGTAAATACTCTTCAAATTTGTTTACATTAAATACCTTCTACAGTTCAATTAAGCGTACAATTTCAGGCAATAAACCAGATAATGTAATGCAGAAATTTCTCATTGATTTTTGGAGATGTGTTACAGCTAACATTGTTCAGTGGTGTGAACTATCTAAGAAAGAAATTTCAAAGGTTGATTTAAGAGAGAACTACATAGTCACCCAGGGTGTTGTGATCCAAGCATTGGGACAAGTAGGAACATATTTTTATAAAAATCCTGATACCGATATGGAACGAATGCTGAAAAGATTAAAGAATATAGATTGGAAACGAAGTGCTTCTATTTGGAGATATAGAGTAATCCGTGTAGATGGAAAAATTCTTACAAGTAATAAAGCAATACTTCTTACTGCCAATCAAATAAAGAAAGAACTTGGTATCCCACTTTTGCCAGACGAAGAGCTGAAAGAGAAGCGATATTTAGAAAGTTTGAATGTCTAGGAGCGATAAATAGATGGCAGAAAAATGTGTAAGTTGTGAAGCCAATAAGCAAGGTGTAACAATTTCTAAAAATACAATTGAAGGATTAAAGGAAATGATTCGTAATTTGTATCTGGCGGATGATATTCCATGGGTGATTGGATATTCGGGCGGAAAAGACAGTACTGCAACATTGCAGTTGGTTTGGTTAGCGCTTGAAGAATTATCTCCAGAACAGTTGAAAAACGCAAAAAAGGTCCATGTAATTAATACAGACACTATGGTAGAGTCGCCGGTAATGTCAAAGTGGGTTCAGGATTCTCTTAAAATCATGGATATGAGAGCAACACAATCTGGGCTTCCCTTTGTAACACATAGATTGACTCCGGAAATGGATAATACATTTTGGGTAAATCTTCTTGGAAGAGGCTATCCGTTCCCTAGAAAGAAGTTACGATGGTGTACAGATCGTTTGAAAATTCAGCCGGTGAACAAGTTTGTAAAAGAACAGATTGCAGAACATGGAGAGATTATACTTGTAATTGGTACCCGTAAAGCAGAAAGTGCCAGACGTGCAAAAACCATGGCTTATTATGAAAAGAAAAGAGTTAGAGAACTTCTTAGTCCTAATCCGTCTATGGCGAATGAATTGGTATTTTCACCTTTAGAAGAGTGGAATGATAATGACGTGTGGGTATTTCTTATGCAATATAGGAACCCATGGGGATATTCTAACACAGATTTACTGACCCTTTACCGAGGTGCTACAGCTGATAATGAGTGCCCTATGATGATTGAGAAGGGGCTTCCAAGTTGCGGGAAAAGTCGGTTTGGTTGTTGGGTTTGCACCATGGTTGAAAAAGATAAATCTATGGAGGCAATGATTGCCAATGATGATGAAAAGGTCTGGATGACACCATTACTGGAGTTTCGAAATTATTTTGGTGATGAGGAAAATGATCGTTCTAGAAGAAGCTTCAGAAAAATGCAGGGATTTCTTCAGGGAACTTATAAGCAGCTACATCACGGTCCTTACCTGAAGGAGTGGCGTGAAAAATGGTTGCGGAAATTGCTCGAAATACAGGTTGAAATTAACAAAAATGGTCCGGAGGAGTTCCCTGATTTGGAATTGATCACACTTCCGGAACTGAGAAATATAAGAAGAATTTGGGTTTTTGATAAACATGAATTCGAGGATTCACTACCTGGAATATATGAAGATGTTACAGGTGAAAAATTCGAAGATCCAGAATGGGTTGGTTCAGAAGCATTTCGTAAGGAAGAATGGGATACATTAAAGGAAGTTGTGGATGAATTATATCCTAACGAGGAATTAGCATTTGAAATGGCATACAGCCTGATTGATATTGAAAATCAGGCCAGTAGTTTAAATAAACGAAAGGGAATTACTGATTCCCTGGAAAGTTGCATTAGAAAAACTTTTTATAAGGACGAAGAGGATGCAACTCAATATTATATGGATCGAGTAATTCGAAAGAAGGACTTGGGAGGAAAATACAATCCATTGGCATTGGATAGTCGCTATGATTATCTCAATGTTGATGATAGCGAAGACGAGGATGCAATAGAATGATTTTAAAGAAATTGATTATGCACAATTTTGGTGTATATGCATCTACAAATCAATTTGAATTTCATGGAGAAAAACCGATTGTTTTAATCGGTGGCATGAATGGTAGAGGAAAAACTACTTTTTTAGAAGCTGTGCTTCTTGGATTATATGGTTCGAATTCATTTGCATATACCGAAAGTAAATTTAAAACGTATGGTCAATACTTAAAATCATACGTTAATAAAGCTGATGGAACGAAAAAGACTTATATTGAACTAGAATTTTCAATGGATGGCTCAGACGAAGAAGTATACTTGGTTCATCGAGAATGGGATGGAAATACCCAGAGAATCCGGGAAAAAATATGGGTTAAGAAAAATGGTATTGATAATTCATTTCTGACAGAAAATTGGTCAATGTTTGTTGAAAATATTTTACCAAGTGCTCTATCTAATTTCTTTTTTTTTGACGGAGAAAAGATTGCGGAACTTGCGGTTGAAAATACAAACTCTCAGATGAAAGAATCAATTAAAGCGTTGTTGGGAATTTCAGTACTTGATTTGTTAAACAATGATCTTGGACGAATCATTTCACGTCTGAGTGCTGCATCAACTGAAGACCAGGATCTTATTTATCTAGAGCAACTGCGTCAAAAGAGAGATAGTGCCGATGAAGATTTAAAAAATGTCGATGATGAAATTCGACGATTGAAGGAAAAGATTGAAGGACTGCATATTGAATTGGAAAAGAAAAATTCTGAGTATGCAATTAAGGGTGGAGATATTATTGAGCAACGTCATGACCTTTTGAAACAAAGAGCACAGCAGAATGCATTACTTGAAAGATATGAAGATGATTTTCTTGAGCATGTTGCTGGAGAAATGCCGCTCTTACTTGTAAGTGAACTTCTTTCTGATATTGAAGTTCAAGGGGCAATGGAGCAGTCATACAAAACATCAGTAATGGCAACCAATAAGGTTAGAACTCTTTATGATGATTTTGTAAGCAGATATCCAGAAGCTAGAGATGCACTAAGCAAGTTCGTTGAATTTGTTCAAGCAGATAATGATGCAAAAAAGCAGGAAGAAATATATGGGCTTTCAGACAGTACGTTATATCAGATTCATCGGTTGAATTTTTATGAATTAAAGGAATGTGCCAAGTATGTAAAAATACAAATGCAGCGAAGAGATGAGAGTCAAAACAAGATTGATGAAATAGATAATTATCTGTCCGTAGACATTGATGAGAAGGCTTTGAATCGAATCTTTAAAAGAATTAAGGAATTAGAAAAAGAGATATTAACAGAGGAGGTAAATCTGGCAGCTTTACAGCAGAAGCGGACGACATTACACGGAGCTGCTATGATTGCAGAGATTGAATTTAATAAAGCAGCAGAACAAGTACTCTCTTCGCTTGAATCTAATGACGATGATAAGAGAACCGTGAAGTATGCTCATATGGCAATCGAAATTATTAAGCGTTATCGAGTTCGCCTTCAGCAAAACAAAACAGGTGTGTTAGCCAATACAATGACTAATTGTTATAGAAAGCTTGCTTATAAAAAGCATCTGATTGAAAAAATTCAGATGGATCCTGTAACCTTGGATCTTCATTATTTGAATGGTAACGGGGAGGAAGTTGAAAAAAAGAAACTTTCGGCAGGTGAAAAGCAGCTGATGGTTATATCGTTACTGTGGGCTTTGGCGATATGCTCTAAGAAAAAATTGCCAGTAATTATTGATACACCATTATCTCGTTTGGATTCAATTCATCGAGAGGCATTGATTACCACATATTTTCCAAATGCAAGTGATCAGACGATTATTCTCTCAACTGATTCTGAAATTGATCATATATACTATGAATTGATGAAGCCGCATATCGGAGATGAATTTACTCTAGTATACGATGATGAGCTGATGAAGACCTCTATAAAAGAGGGATATTTATTCGAAGGAAATTGATATGTTAGTAAAGCAAATAAGGTTGTCAAACCAGTCAAAGGACCGGCTTGGAAGATTAAAAGGAAAAACAGGAATAAAGAATTGGAATGTTCTTTGTAGATGGGCTTTTTGTTACTCTTTGGGAGAATATACAATGCCTACAGATATTCCAATAGTTGCAGATAGTAATGTAGAAATGTCATGGTTTACATTTGCCGGAGAGCATAGTGATTTATATGATGCTCTCATGAAAGCATGGTGTATTAGAATGGGGCTTTCAACAGATGAGGAAACGCTTTCTAAGTATTTTAGGTTACACTTAGAGAGAGGAATCGCGCACCTATCCGGTACTAATTTTATTAAGAATCTTGATGATTTAATGAATCTGGCAATTGAGGAGAAGTAATGGGAATATATCTTGATTATAATGCATCTGCACCGATTGACGAGAGAGTTCTTGAAGTAATGGTGGATGTATATAGGAACTCATATGGTAATGCTGATAGCAGAACACATGATCATGGAGATCATGCGAGATCCATTGTAGAGAATGCAAGAAAACAGGTTGCTTCTCTTATTGGAGTAAATGCTACAGAGGTATTCTTTACCAGTGGAGCAACTGAAGGTAACAATATTGCAATTCAGGGTCTTGAGGAATATGCTCATGAATCAAGAAAGAAGCATATTATTACAACTGCTATTGAACATAAGGCAGTACTTGAAACAGCCAAAGCTATGCATAAAAAAGGATTCGAAGTTGATATAATTAAGCCAGATTTATCTGGGCGAATCAGTATCAACAGTGTTTTGAATAAAATTCGAGAAGATACTTTTTTGGTGAGTGTTATGCATGTCAATAATGAAACAGGCATTATTCAACCGGTTCAAGAACTTGGCGAGGAGCTGGGAAAAAGAAATGTTTTATTTCATATTGATGCAACACAAAGCTGTGGAAAACTTGTAGAAGAAATTAGAAATCTCAAATATAATATGCTGTCATTCAGTGCTCATAAGCTGCAAGGACCGCAGGGAGTTGGAGCTCTGATATTAAAAAAGAAAAAATATAAACTTCCACCGATAAATCAGATTATGTATGGCGGTCAACAGGAGCATGGAATCAGGCCCGGTACTATTCCGGTTGCATTAGTCGCTGGTTGCGGTAAAGCATGTGAAATTGCGGAACATGAGTATAAAGACAATTCAAAGAAGATAAAAATGTTGAAAGAAACAATGGTTGAAATGTTAAATGACTCAGGTGTCGTTTTCCACTTTAATGGGGAACAGAAATATTGTATCGAAAGTACTGCTAATATTTGTTTTCCGGGTGTTATGTCTGAGGCGTTAATGTTATCAAGTAAACAGTATTGTAGTATTTCGAATGGTTCAGCATGTACATCAAAAAGTTATACTCCAAGTTATGTGTTGAAAGCTATGGGTATACCGATTGATGAGATTGAAAACTCAATCAGGGTGAGCTGGGGGCCGGATCTTTGTGTTGAGGAATTTAAAGTCAACTTTGAGCAATTACTACAGACAGTAAAAAATATTGCTTTTTAGGAAGCATTAGGAGCGGGTCATGGCAGGGTGGAATTTAAAATTCGGTGAACTGAAAGATCAAGATGTGAGCGAAGATAGATACTGGACACTTTTTAATTATGTGTTTTCCGATAGTAGTAAAAAACGAAATACCTATAAATTCGGACTTATTAAATCCATCCTGGATAACTTGTTCAATGGAACAGATACTGTTGCAGGGTTCTATATTTCTTATTATGACTTGTTTGCAAAGTTCGCGGAGAACTATTGGAATTTGATAGTAAAGTATGATCTTCGACAAATGCGTAAAGATGCAAGATCAGAGCTTTCTAAAATAGAAATTATTTTAAAGGCAGCGGTTCAAGATAATGTAATTCTTGAAAATCTAGAATTCGAGTCGATTGGTTCAAAACAGAAAGAACTAATAATCAAAAGTGTCGCCACAGAATGTAAGAGATGTGTTGTGGGCGCTTTGTATGAAGATTTTGATAGCACTCTGTATAGTTTTGTTCTGGCTGATCAGGGGTTGTATCTCAGCTATAAAGCTTACGAATTTATGCTGAAATATAAAACAGAAATTGAAAACTTAAATTACTATGCATGGGCCAAGTTTTTAGAAAAAATTAATACTGATGAGGCGTTAGTAAGAGTAATTGATAAATTGGAATTATCTACGCCAAGGAGAAACAACCTGACAGTTTATCGAGAAATCCTCAGGAAAGAGTTTCAGGAGCGCAATTGTTTTTACTGTGGTAAACCGTTAAGAAATACAATACATGTGGATCATTTGATTCCATGGTCTTTCATAAAGGACGATAAGATTTGGAATTTCGTATTAGCCTGCCCTTCGTGCAATACTAGGAAAAACAATCGAGTTCCTAGCAGGGAGTATATTATCCGTTTGAAGAATAGGAATAAGAAGATACAACTGTTGGATAATGAGATTGTTAAAACAGATTTCAAGACATATTCGGACGATTTGCCAGGACGCATGTGGCAATATGCGAAGATGGGTGGGATAAAGGAATATCATTCGAATAAATCATGTTAGTACAAGATTTGACGCTTACGATATCCATGACCAGATCAATGATCTGTAAGGGGGTAAGATATTTTGAAAAAAGTGTTGACTCCTACGCTACGTAATAGTTTATATTGATATTACCAAGTGGATGGAGGTACGCCAATGATGACAGTACATGAAGTAAGCAAGCTTGCCGGAGTGAGTATACGCACTCTGCAGTATTATGATAAGATCGGTCTTTTGCATCCGACGGGACATACGGATGCAGGATACAGGCTGTATGACGATGCAGACCTGGAACGGCTTCAGCACATTTTACTGTTTCGCGAGTTGGAGTTTCCGCTAAAAGACATCAAGACAATAATAAGCAATCCTGATTTTGACAGAAGCAAGATCTTAGAACAACAGATCGAGTTGTTAAGGATGAAGAAGGAACACATTGAGAACTTGATGAACTTTGCGCTTGGAATAAAACTGTTAGGAGTAAAACATATGGATTTTAAGGCTTTTGATAGAAGTAAACTTGATGAGTATTCCAGACAGGCAAAAGAACTGTATGGGAATACTCCGGAATACGAAGAGATGCAGGAGAGAACAAAAAACAGAACGGAGGAAGAGGATAAGCTTTTGGCGGATCGTTTTATGCTGCTCTTCAAAGAAGCTGGTGAAATAAAGAATTCCGATCCGGCATCGCCTGAGGCACAGGATCTTGTAAAGCGGATACAGGATTTTATCACAGAGAATCTGTATACCTGTACCGACAAGATCCTTAAGGGATTGGGAAAGATGTATGCCGGGGGTGGAGACTTTACCAAAAACATTGATGAGTACGGCGGTGAAGGCACGGCAGTATTTGTCGACAAGGCCATCCAGATTTATTGCGATAAGAAGGATGCCGATATAAATTAGGACAAAAGTGTGTCAATCTATTGTGTTACCAAGAGAAATGCGCTATACTGTATCCAAATTTGAGAAAACGGTTGCGCAGGAGGTAACGTGATGATAGATGAGCGAATTTTACATGGGGGAGATTATAACCCGGAGCAATGGCTGGAATGTCCGGAAGTATTGGAAGAAGACATTGTTCTAATGAAAGAAGCCGGAGTGAATTGTGTGACGCTTGGAGTGTTTTCGTGGACAATGCTCGAGCCGGAAGAAGGTGTTTACTGTTTTGACTGGCTAAAGAAGATCATGGATCGTCTGCATGAGAACGGCATTCGGGTAATTCTTGCTACTCCTTCGGGGGCGATGCCCCACTGGCTGACGGCAAAATATCCGGAGGTCATGCAGGTGACGGAAGACGGCAGGAGAAATCTGCCGGGGAAAAGACACAATTTTTGTTATACTTCACCGGTGATGAGAGAAAAAATATATAAGCTGGATACGGAACTGTCCAGGCGTTTCGGCAAACATGAGGCAGTGGTTTTATGGCATATTTCCAATGAGTTTGGAGGAAATTTCGGAGACGGGGCCTGTCATTGCGAACGATGTCAGGAAGCTTTTCGGGAATGGCTTAAGAGGAAGTATGGCACTCTGGAGGAGTTGAATCAGGCGTGGTGGAATCGTTTTTGGAGTCATGTGTATACAGACTGGAGCCAAATCCATAGCCCGGCTCCGAACAGAGAATGTCTGGTGCATGGACTGAATTTGGACTGGAAACGGTTTGTCACAGAGCAGATGACGGATTTCTGCGAGCAGGAGATCCGTGCGGTTAAGACCTGTTCAAAACTTCCGGCGACAACAAACTTTATGGATTTCTTCAAAAATCTGGATTATCACAGATTGAGCCAGTGTATTGATGTGGTTTCATGGGACAACTATCCCAACTGGCACATACAGAAGGACGAGGTTCCGGCAGCAGTGCGCGCGGCGGCAAGCCACAGCATGATGCGCAGTATGAAAAAGCAGCCGTTCCTCTTGATGGAGAGCACGCCGTCCTGTGTGAACTGGAGAACGGTAAATCCGGTAAAACGTCCGGGTATGCATATGTTGTCATCCATGCAGGCAATTGCGCACGGTTCAGACTCCGTACAGTATTTTCAGTGGAGAAAAGGCAGAGGGGCTTATGAGAAATTCCACGGAGCCGTCATTGGTCATAAAAACGGAAGCAATACAAGGATCTTTCGGGAAGTCGCAGAAGTTGGAAAAAGACTTCCTCTTCTTCAGGACAACATTCGGGGAACCCTGAATCAACCGAAGGTCGCATGCATTTTCGACTGGGAGAATTGGTGGGCGCTTGAGGACAGCGCAGGTCCAAGGCAGGATATGGATTATACAGAGGAAGTGTTAAAGCATTATCAGGTGTTTTGGGAAAATGGGATTGATGTGGACTTTATCAATATGGACGCCCCGCTTGATGGTTACCGGATCGTCTGTGCGCCGCTGAATTACCTGTACCGAAAAGGCTATGCCGAGAGGGTGCGCAGGTTTGTGGAGCAGGGCGGCTGCTTCGTGACCACATATTTTAGCGGGATGGTGGACGATACAGATCTGTGTTTCATCGGACATCACCCGCTGGAAGATGTACTTGGTGTGGTTCAGGAAGAGATTGACGCGCCGGGAGAAGAATTTGACAACAGCTTTATTTATCATGGAAAGAAGTTCTCTGTGGGAAGGCTTCGGGAGATCTGTCGTCCGGCTCCGGACAGTACAGTACTGGCGGTCTATGAACAGGACTTTTACAAAGACTTTCCTGTGGTCACAGAGCATACATGCGGAGCGGGAAAATGTTATTATCTCTGTGCAGAGATAGGGCTTGACTTTCTGCGCGAATTTTATGCGGATGTGCTGACAGAAAAAGATGTGAGAAATCCATTGGGGGCAGACCTTCCTTATGGAGTGACGGCGGCGCTACGGGATGGAGAAAAGAAAAATGTTTATGTTATGAATTTCTCTCATGAACCTGCCGTATTTTCTGTGCGCGGAAGATGGCAGGAGATTGATACAGGGATGGCACACGAAGGTGAGATCAGGCTGGAAGGACTTTCCTGTAAAGTGCTGACAGAATGTGACGGAGAATAGATATGCCGGAAAAACGTGGGAAAAATTATACAATTGAAGACATGGCGCGGGAGCTGGGCGTGAGTAAGACGACAGTGTCCCGTGCACTCTCCGGAAAAGGCCGTATCGGAAAGGCGACGACAGAGCGTGTACTTGCCTTTGCGGAACACAACGGCTATCGTCCCAATGTCATTGCCAAAAGTCTGGCACAGAATAAGACCTACAACTTAGGGCTTGTCATTCCTGTAGAATGTACAAGCTCAGAGGTGTCCTTCTTTAATGAATGTATGGAGGGCATCTGTGAAGAGGCCGCCAGATATGACTATGATGTTGTTGTTTCGATTTCCAGAGACGGGAGCCTTCAGCAGGTTGGACGGCTGGTAAGAAATCATAAAGTGGATGGCATCATATTGACACGTACGATCATCAATTCCGATATGGTTCGTTTTTTGAAGGAACAGAAGATCCCGTTTTTAGTGATCGGGCCGCTGGATGATAAGGATGTGGTGTCCGTGGATAATCCGAACCATGAGGCGAGCCGTGAGTTGACAAATTTTCTTCTGATGAAAGGATTTCACCGGCTGGCGCTGCTTGGCGGAAGCAGTCAGCATTATGTGACTGAGAGCCGCAGAGGCGGATTTTTGGATGCGCACCGGGAAATGGGGATTATGGTAAACCATTCTTTAGTCTTTATGGAGGTGGAAGATTACCGGAGCGCGCTGTGGGCGGTAGAGCATGTGTTGGCGGTAGGGGCGGATGGGATCGTTTGTATGGATGATTCCATTTGCAATCTGGTACTTGGGTGTCTGCGGGAACGGAACATAGAGGTACCGTCCAAGATCCGTTTGGCGAGCATGTATGACAGTTATCTGACAGAGCAAAATGATCCGCCTGTGACAAGCCTGCGTTTCCACACGAAGGAGCTTGGAAGGAGCGCCTGTATCAAGATGCTTGAAATGCTCGGGGAATCGGTGGATGAAAGAAAACCATCGGTAGGCTATCAGGTGATCCTTCGGGAATCAACGAAATAAGATCAGTAATTTTAATGAATGTGTGGAAGGCATCTGCGAGCCTGATTTCAGATATAAAAGCTGAGGCTGTTGCTCCGGCAGCGATGTATCTGCCGTTGCAACAGCCTCTTTAATTCTTAATTTATATTATTTATTTTCCACTTCCGCCATCTTCATTGCGCGCACCTTAAGCGGCAGTCCGAAGAGATTGATAAATCCGTCGGCGTCATGGTGGTCGTAGAGATCTCCGGTGGTAAAGCTTGCCAGGGACTCACTGTACAGAGAGTACGGGGAAGTGGTTCCTGCCTTAATGATATTTCCTTTGTAGAGTTTGAATTTTACTTCGCCGGTCACATATTCCTGTGTGCTTTCGATAAATGCCTGCACAGCCTCGCGCAGTGGCGTGAACCATTTCCCTTCATAAACGATCTGGGAAAGCTTGTTGCCCATTTCCTCTTTTACTTCGTAAGTAGCGCGGTCCAGAACCAGTTCTTCCAATTGCTGGTGTGCCTCATAGAGGATCGTGCCGCCCGGGGTCTCATAGATGCCGCGGGATTTCATGCCTACGACACGGTTTTCAACGATATCTATGATACCGACACCGTGTTTTCCGCCCAGTTCATTTAGCTTGCGGATGATGTCAGATACCTTCATCTCTTCGCCGTTGATGGACTTCGGTACGCCTTTTTCAAATGTCATGGTCACATATTCGCCCTGGTCCGGCGCCTGCTCCGGCGTTACGCCGAGCACAAGGACGTTGGAATAATCAGGTTCATTGGCAGGGTCTTCCAGTTCCAGGCCTTCATGGCTGATGTGCCACAGGTTGCGGTCGCGGCTGTAGCTGTGGCTGGCGTCAAATGGAAGGTCAATGCCGTGTGCCTTGCAGTATGCGATCTCATCTTCGCGGGACTGCATGGTCCACACGTCGGTCATGCGCCACGGTGCGATAATTTTGATGTCCGGAGCCAGAGCCTTGATTCCAAGTTCAAAACGGATCTGGTCGTTACCTTTCCCGGTAGCGCCGTGGCAGATGGCGGTAGCGCCCTCCTTGCGGGCAATCTCTACCAGTTTTTTCGCAATTGCAGGACGGGCCATGGATGTTCCGAGGAGATATTTGTTTTCATAGACAGCGTGTCCCTGTACACATGGTACAATGTAGTTGTCACAGAAATCATCCACGATATCTTCGATGTATAATTTGGAAGCGCCGGATAATTTGGCACGTTCTTCAAGACCGTCCAGTTCTTCTCCCTGCCCGCAGTCTACACAGCAGCAGATGACTTCGTAATTAAAATTTTCTTTCAACCATGGGATGATCGCTGTGGTGTCAAGCCCACCGGAATATGCGAGTACAACTTTTTCTTTCATATGTAAAACCTCCTGAATATAAAATATATTTTCTTAATAAATGTGTATTTCTTGTATGTATTTCTTGATCGCAAGGATTACTATACAACAAAATTAATATTTATGCAAGAGAAAAATACAAAAAGTTTTTAATGTTGACTGTTGAATAGATGATGCGGGAGCGTTAAAAAAAGAGAGGGAAATATGAAAATATACATAATATACAAATATAATGCATATTTCAGGAGATGATGACAGCACTTTGCAAGTTTGGTACAATAAAAGCAGTCAGAGTGTAGACATTTCTATTGCATTATTTTGAGAAGCTTAACGTTTTATGATTCAAGGAGCTTCCTGTATAATTCAAATATAGGGAATCCTAGGAAAGAAGGTTGAGAAAAAAATACCTCAGAGTAAAATAAGATTACTGACTTTGACGGGTTAGTAAAAATCTTATTGAACAGAGAGGTATCTGAAATGAATTATAACACACAGAACGCAAAAATTGCATCCATAACTGAGAAGACTTTGGTTGTTGGCATTGATGTCGGAAGCGAAATGCACTATGCGAGGGCATTTGACTGGAGAAACTTTGAGTTTACGAAGAAGCCTCTGGCTTTCAGCAATACAGAAGCAGGGTTCCTTACATTTAAGGCTTGGATTGAGGAAATACAGGAAAAGAATGGTAAAACCGCTGTAATTCCCGGAATGGAACCAACAGGACACTATTGGTTCGCACTTGGGAAATTCCTTCAGGACAACGGAATGAAACCTGTGCATGTAAATCCCCATCATGTCAAGAAATCAAAAGAACTGGATGACAACAATCCCAACAAGAATGACCGTAAAGACCCGAAGACGATTGCTGCGCTTGTCAACGAGGGACGATTCTCGTACCCTTACATACCAACTGGTATTTATGCAGAAATCAGAAGCTTATCAAACCTGCGTTTCCAGACACAGGAGGAGCTTACAAGGCTCAAGAACCGGACCGCCAGATGGTTTGCCATCTACTTTCCTGAATACAAAGACGTTTATGGGGATTTAAAGGCAGTCAGTGGGCGGATGATACTGAAGGCAGCTCCATTACCGGAAGACATAAAAAAACTTGGTGTGGATGGTGTGAATAAGATTTGGAGAGACGCAAAGCTAAGAGGCGTGGGAATGAAGAGGGCAAAGACCCTGGTATCAGCCGCAGAGCACAGCGTAGGAAGCAAGGAAGGGCCGGAAGCAGCCAGAATGGAACTGCAGAACCTGTTGGGAGATATGGATGTATATA
>JAETQR010000098.1 GCA_021770615.1 Lachnospiraceae bacterium
ACCTTGTATGCTCGGATTTGAGGGTTCCGCTTCCCAACCGAAAACCTAAAGCCGCCTAATCAGCATAAACACAGGGGTTGTGGGTATTTTTTACCCACCATTACCCCTGAAGAGCCCAAAATATAGCATTTTTACTGCGAAAAGTTTTTATTCTTCAGAGCTGCTGTGTGCTGCTCCTTTTAAATACTGCCAGTTATTGCTGGACATACTGCTGACTGCATCCGGGATCCCTGAATGGCTTTCTTTCCATCCCCCAATCCCTGCCTGCCACAACAGAACATGCCTGCCACCTGAAATTTTCCATTAAACTGTCTGCCATTTCTAAAGGAGAGACAAAATATTGATGGAACGATAACCTGCTTATTACTGTTTCACTGTCCTTCCCAGGCAAATATTCTCCAAGAATCGCTATCATTTCTACACATTGCTAATCCCCTTTCATTTGATGATTGTTTCTATTTAGCGCCTGCTGATTACAAAAAAAGCACCACCAAAAATATGTGGCGCAGTTTCAAAGATTTTTAATTGAGAGAAAATAAGCATTGATTGAGTGTAAGAATCTTGACATATTCATATCATCCCTTTTTCTTATGGAGCTTTAAGTCGATATTTTTCGCTGCTGCATCCTGCAGTAATCCAGCAACAAAGGCGCTTTTTTCTTTGAGTGTCAGAGTTTCCATATCAGGTTTACGTTCAATTTCCCTAAGTACCATTTGCAGGTCTTGCAGTTCCAAAAGATTAACGGCTACACAAAAGAGTGTCTTTTTGCGGCCATCATTATAGCCCAGCAAGAAAGCCTCCAGAATTTTTGCTTTTTCCCCCTGCTCTGCATTATAGGCATCTATCCCGAATTGTTTGACCTTTTCCATATCAGATCTTCGGTTTCGGTGTGTGATAAAGGAATCAAAATCGTCAATGTGATCGTATTTTTCGCAAGGATATTCACTGCATTGGAAACAATATTCAATACCATCATGCTCCATACTGCACCTTGCAATTTTGCATGACTGATTTCCTTCACCACCGCCGCAGCCAGGACATTTTTTATTCAAGAGCATAGGACAAAGCCTACCGCAACGGCGGGACATCCAGAGGTACATCCGCTCTCTAAGAGGCAGCGCATCCGCCTTGGCCGCCGATTCTGTAAAATGTCCCTTTCGTAAGGCGGATGATCGCCCGGAATACCAGTGTCCCTCCCATGGAGAGATATACCACCTTCTTATTCGCATCAAAACAGGATAACAGGCAGCTCTTATATTCCCCATCCCGGTAAGAAAGGCAGGTATGTACGAGCACTTATCCTTCCCGGTTTTCCCATATTTTTCTCCTTTACCATCTGTCTGCTCATTTTCCAGTGTCTTGTAAGAAACTGCTCCGACAGCCCACACCACCACAACTTTCCGCACTGAAAAATAAAGTTGCCTGTCACTGCCGTAATACCCCAGATCCCCGATCCGGTAACAGCGCACTTCCGGCTCATCCGGGGAAACGGATAGATAAACCTCCGTTTTCCCGGAATTCTTGTAATAACCTTCTGACAGGGATTCCCCCGCCACACAGATTTCCCCCGGTTCTTCCGATACGGTCACTTCTTTTCCTGCTTCATCTAACAGAAATACCCTTCTTCCCGGAAACGGCCTTCCGATGAGAAGACGCTCTCCATCTTCATAGATACGTTTTACAGGATAATAAATACAGTTACAGGTCATCTCTGTAGAACCATACAGATTGATGAACTCCACCTTAGAAAGCGCCTCCTGCCAGTGCCTTAGCTTCATACAAGAAATTGTCTAATTTGTTCTATATAATATCCTCTGAAAAATCTGTACCGCTTTTATTTTCTTTTTCCGTTGTGACACCATTTCCTGATAGAAAGACCTCTTTGTGTCCCTTCCTGAAAGTTTAGAGGTCATTCTTCATTTGTAAATTTTGTTTTCATCCGAAAACATCCTCCTTGCGATACAAGGAGAGCATATCAGCCGAGTGTGATATTCACTACGGTTTGTTTTGTGTCACTATAAAATTTCAATTTTTCATTCAGCTATGCTTTTTGACAGGTTTCTCAATCCATGTGGCAAGGGCTATCCGTTTTTTCGATGCATCCGCAATCTATGAGTGCCTCGCCGGCTTCTGCCCTTGCACCAAAGATTATGGGAACCTCAACACGAAGCTTTTGGCTGATTGTAAACTTACATACCTCTCCAGGCTTTCCTAAACAAGCATCGCAGCCGGATGAGATGACGCTTTTACCCAGGCATTGCGTTTTTGCATTTCCTACCTCTCCGAACGCCTTAATGGTAATAGGGATGCAGACATCCACATCCTGACAGCCTACTGTAGAACAGCCGATTTCGTCTTTCATACACTGTGTATCTGTTTCAAAATAGTCATTCATAAAAATCTCTCCTTAATTTAGTTTTGATTTAATATACGATATAAGAAACTAATAGCATCATCCATACTGATTCCATTGTGTCCTTTATCGGGCTCAAAGTGCAAAAACACTTCTATATCATTATATTCACCATTGTATTTCATTGTCTCTGCACTTTTCAAAAAAGGTATCAGCTGCCTGGAGTTATCCGCAGTGGAACATAAATTCACATGCATATATATTTTCGGAACGTAATCATGCTTTTCAAAAGCATCAATAATGCTGAATCGTTCTTTATAATTCAGAGCATCGCCGATATTGTCAAAGGCAAATGTAATTACTGAGGTTAGTGCTTCTTTATAAATCCAGTTCCGCACATCAAGCTGCGCATTGTCTGCAACTACCTTTGCACCTTTGAGATAGATTCCCATAATAATCGAAAGATATCCGCCCGCAGAAGTGCCGTAGATTGCCGTATTTTCAAGGAAAATTCCCATTTTTTCGATTATTTTCTTCAGAATCAGACTGCTGTTCTCCAAATAATAATCTTCGTTTTTTCCGATTCCCCAACCGACTTGCAAAAAACCGTTCAAATACAACGTAGGATCCATACAAAACACCGATGAGGTCTTCAGTATTTTCGACCAACTGTGCCTTTGAAATACAGGTACGGTAACATCGCCCTCTGCTACGGCACCGTTATTAAAAACAACAAGCTTATCATTATCGCTTCTGCGGTTGAGCAGATACTCATAAGGTACGCCGCCCTTCATCACACGCAAAACATATATCCGGTCGTTTTGTATTTCATAATTATCCAGTTCGTATTCCTGTATCGTAACTTCAGGATACGGCAGCCTTTTCATTTTGGTGCTATGACTTGCCTTTTGAATTGTTTGTTCAATCAGTTCTATTGTTTTTCTTGTTTCCGATTTAATATCATACTCATTTCCGATATTAAAGATATCTTTGTAACCGTCATACTTATTTAAATACCGGAGCAAAACATCAGCAAGCTCATTTTCGTCATACCCGATCAAATCTCCGCAATGATAATTCTTGATCAATTCTTTGGCCACCCCAACATCTGTAGAAATAATAGGAGTATTTAGCATTACACTTTCAACCAGAGCAAGGCTGAAGCCTTCGCTTAGCGACGTCAGCACGGTCGCTATGCTGTTCTTTATATACGGATATGGATTTTCAACAAATCCGAGTATTCGGGCGTTGCCCTTCAAACCATTTTCTTCAATATATTTTTGAAGGCTTGCTTTATCTTCGCCGTCTCCCAAAATATAGACCATAAAATCATCACGCTGCTTCTTAACCATTTTTGCGGCTTTGAGCAGCAAAATTTGATTTTTATTATATTCCAGTCTGCCCAGCGTGGTAAACAGCATTTTATTAGGCAGAGTGACGGGAGCTTTGCAGAGATCCTGAAGCTTCTCCTCATCGACGGAGTTTGCTATTTTGATGACGTTTTCTGTAATACCGAAAAGCTCTTGCAGGTTCTGCCGAACAACATCGGAAATAACGACAATTGAATCAAAGCATTTCAAAACATTGGCCTGCATTTCATGTTCCTGTTTGACCTGCTTATATTGGCTTGTATTTTCATCAAGGACAGTGTAATTAAGTTCGCACATGTCTCCTCTGATCCAAAGAATTTTTGCTCCGCCCTTAATATAAGAAGTGAAATACGATGGCGCATTGTGGTTGCACGCAATGATACAGTCGTATCTGTCATGGATCAGCCTATTGAATTCCATAGGATTTGCCAACAGCTTATAGTAATTGTTCAGCGCTGCCTGTTCATCAAAATTTTCTTCTGTATAATCAATCAAAGAGTCAAGAATTTTAATATTGCTGTTAAAAATCGTACTGTCTGAATTTTTAAATAACGGAAGGACACTGATATCATATTGTGTTTTTTCCATACGGTTCAATACATCTGCCAGTGATTTTTCCGTACCGTAACCATAAGAAATACTCCATGTTATAAATAATAATTTTTTCATTTCATCACCTAATCATTAACATATGGGATATGGGAGCAAAAGGTGAATAATTTGGTCAGTGTAACAGTATTTTATCATAAATAAAAAGGATTAATGCGCACCGCGGCTTGTCTGAGTTTGAGATTGGCTGGGGACAGCAGTTCTATGTGGAATATCTATACGACCATCCCGGCGCATCAAATCTCTGTATCTGACGGAAAAGGCAGTTCCGGCAGTAAAAAAATATTAATCAG
Source organism: Lachnospiraceae bacterium (assembly GCA_021770615.1). The sequence goes on from JAETQR010000098.1 coordinate 4,626, forward strand.
AAGGTATGGCATAAAATGGAGGAAAAATAATGTTGGACATTACATATTTAAGCGACAAAAAGCACACATTAATCTTTATTAACCTACGGGAAGAGTCCTGCAGGCCTGTGGGAATGGTATTTTAATGTCCGCGGCGCAGGTTGTCAGACGGTCTATCCTGTAGAAAGCATGAATATGGCATTTTTCTGGATGGCTGCCGAAGCGCTGGTGTTACTGTTAATTGCAATTTTGGGCGTAAGGAGCAGTGAGAAATAAAAGCATCTCTTTCGATTTTATTTCCATAGTATTATGCTTGCACTGAAAAAGTCATATTCACCATATGGTATAAAGTTTCTTCAAAGAAAGGATGGAATTATGAAAAAATATGCTATAGCAGTACTCATTTCTATGATTACGACAGGACTTCTGGCCGGATGCGGACATTCGGCAGATATCGGAAAAAAGAAGGCAACAGAGATCGCGCTGAATGATGCAAAGCTCACCGAGGAAGAAATTACACGTCTTCGGGTCTCAAAGGATCGGGATGATGGAGAGAGTATCTATGATGTGGAATTTACAAACGGTGATATCGAATACGATTATGAAATTCTGGCATCCAATGGAGATATATTGAGTACCAACCATGAAGAATCACATGCACCGATCCCCGCTGATCAGGCCGAACAGCAGAAGCAGGCGGATACACAGGGAACGGGGAACCAGGGACAAACCGATGATCAGATACAAGACAGTAATACACAGACATCTCCCGCTGATGTACAGATTGCTATCGAGGAGGCATCTAAACTGGCACTGGACCGGGTTCCCGGAGCTTCCCAGCAGGATTTGAAGATTGAACTGGATTATGATGATGGCCGTCAAAAGTATGAGGGTGATATTATCTATGACCAAAAGGAATACAAATTTGAAATTGATGCAAATACCGGAAACTTTTTGGAGTGGAAAGAAGAGAGACGATAATTCTCTCTTCAGACTGTAGACAAAATCCCAGCAAATGCTGGGATTTTCTACAACCATAGTTGCTTTTCTGATGTATAATATGATCCATAAGTATCCCTCTCAGTAATTTTTTTGCCGCCTTGAGCGACATCTGTGTTTTAGCATAATAAAGTTATTTCCACGGTCTGCTAGTACCAAGCCATCCCTGCTGCGCCCAATATTTTCCATCAAGATATTCTGAATCGTTTTTATGTAATGATTTTTGCATCATACGGCAGAAGGAAAATCTGATTTTTGTAACCAAATTTGTATATGCGGGTTTTGTATCCTAAAATCCCGCAATCAATTATACATATGCTAGCCGATATTAAGTTCAAAGAGTTCCATGATTTCTTTTTGAAAAGCTGTTATCGTTGTATAAATTTGCTTACGTTTTC
>JAETQR010000099.1 GCA_021770615.1 Lachnospiraceae bacterium
TCCGGAAACTATACGGTCAAAGAGCTTACGGCTTCCAAGGGTTATATTGTTGACGTGAGTGCCCATAATGTGACGGTAGAGCCGGAAAAGACGGTCTCCCTGAATGTGACGGAAGTTCCCCAGAACGATCCGATGGACCTGCTGCTCCAGAAATTGGATAAAGAACTGAAAGCTGCACAGCCGCAGGGCAAAGCTTCCCTGGCAGAGGCTCAGTTCACAGTAAAATTTTATACCGAACTGTCTGATACAGACCCGGCTTCCGGCGGTGCAAAGCCTGCACGTACCTGGATCTTCAAAACAGATTCCGAAGGGAAGGCACAGTTTTCCAAAAATTATTTGGTATCCGGGGATGCGTTCTATACCCAGAAAGATGGAAAGACTCCCTGTCTCCCTCTTGGCACGGTAACCGTACAGGAGACAAAAGCTCCGGCCGGATATTTTGCCAATGATACGGTGTATGTGCAGAAGATCACTGCAGACGGCAAAGCGGAAACCGTATCCTGTTATAACGCTTCTTCTGTAGAAGAACAGGTCTGCCGGGGCGGCGTGAAGCTTCAGAAACGGGATTTTGAGACAAAGAAGGCAGAACCCCAGGGAGCTGCCTCTTTAGAAGGAGCTGTATTTGCCATCACGTCCTTAAATGAGAATCCTGTTGTGGTAGATGGCAAAACCTATACCAAGAATCAGGTAGTTATGAGCCTGACAACCGATAGCAAAGGCTCTGTCTCCACAAAAAAAGATGCACTTCCCTTCGGGCATTACCGCGCAGACGAAACAAAGGCTCCAGAAGGCTATCTGAATGAAGGAAAGCTCTCTGTAGAATTTGACATCACAAAAAATGGTGAGATTGTAGACCTGACTTCTGAAGAGGCTGCCATTGCAAACCAGGTGATCCGGGGAGACTTAGAACTGGTAAAAGTTGCAGATGGAGAGCAGAAACGGCTTTCTGATATCCCGTTTTCCATTACCTCTGTTACAACCGGGGAAAGCCACACCATTGTTACTGACAAAAACGGTTACGCCAGCACCGCTTCCAAATGGAACAAACACACCCACAATACCAACCAGGGTAAAACCTCGGAAGACGGGATCTGGTTTGGGACGTCCAAGCCCAATGACTCTAAGGGCGCGCTTCCTTATGATACCTACACCATAGAAGAACAGCGCTGCAAGGCAAACGAGAGCATGGATCTCTTGAAGTTCGAGGTGACCATTTATAAGGATTCCGTCAGTGTGGATTTAGGGACGCTGACCGACGACAAAATTGAGATCGGCACTACTGCCCTGGATAAGAATACCGGAACCCATATGAGCAAACCGGAGAAGAAAGTGACACTGATCGATACCGTGGAATATTCCGGATTAAAGAAGGGCCAGAAGTATCAGGTCATCGGTACGCTGATGGATGCAGAAACCGGCGAGGCCATTCTGGTAGATGAGAAGCCGGTCACTGCTGAAACGGAATTTACGGCAAAGAAATCTTCCGGAAGCGTGGAAGTTACCTTTACCTTTGATGCAACCTCTCTGGCAGGCAGGACTACGGTAATCTTTGAGGAACTGCATCAGGACGGGCAGAAGCTGGCTGTCCATGCAGATTTAAAGGATACAGACCAGCAGATTTCATTCCCGGAGATCGGTACGAAGGCGAAAGACTCGGATACCGAGGAGAATATCGCCAATGCGGATGAAAAGGTACAGCTTACCGATACCATTTTCTTTAAGGGACTGGTCCCCGGCCTGGAATATGTCGCTGCCGGAAAACTGATGGATGTGGAAACGGAAGAACCTCTCTTAGACGGCGATACTCCGATCACTGCGCAGACCACCTTTACACCAAAGGAAGGCGAAGGCACGGTGGATGTTGTATTTGAGTTTGACGGAAGTTCCCTGAAAGGCAAAAATACGGTCATCTATGAATCCGTCACCCAGGAAGAAAAAGAGGTGGGGATGCATGCAGACCCGGAATTCAAAGACCAGCAGATGTTCTTCCCGGAGATCGGCACAAAAGCAAGCTGTCCGGAAACCGGAAGCCAGATGGCAATCCCCAAGAAAGATCTGACAATAGTAGATACCGTTTCCTATCATCTGGTTCCGGGAAAGGAATATAAGCTGACGGGAACCCTTATGGATAAAGAGAGCGGTGAACCCCTGATGGTTGGAGAAAAGCCGGTGACCTCCGAGCTTGTCTTCACGCCGGAAGAGGCAGATGGCACGGTGGAATTATCCTTCACATTCGATGCAAGCGCACTAAAGGGCAAAACCATCGTCGCTTTTGAATCCGTTTCCTATCAGGAGAAAGAGATCGCAGTCCATGCAGACATTGAATCTGCTCCCCAAAGCATCTATTTCCCGGAAATCGGCACTACCGCCAAGGATGGCAAAGACGGTGACCAGGAAGCATTGGCTGAAAAGGAAACGCAGATCATAGATACGGTGAAATATAAGGATCTGGTTGCCGGAGGCCCCTCCTACCGCCTGGTGGGAACCTTAATGGATAAGGAAACTGGCAAGGAAGTCCTGATCGATGGCAAGCCGGTTACTGCAGAAACCACTTTTAACCCAGAAGAATTCAGCGGCTCCGTCGATGTTACCTTTACCTTTGATGCGACAGAACTGAAAGGACATGATGTGGTTGTCTTTGAAAAGCTTTTTGTCGCGGTGAAGGACGAGGGCAAGGATCAGGAGATAGAAGTAACCAGCCATGAAGACATCAAAGCTAAAAGCCAGACCGTGAAGCTTACGGAAGTGCCAACCGAACCAAAGGAACCGGACATTTCCTCTCCTGTCAAGACCGGGGATGATGCGCCGATCCTGCTTTATATCTGTATTGCTGCAGGCTCCCTGCTTCTTATCATTATCAGCGGGCTTGTTTTCTATTGGAAACGGAAAAACCAGGAATAATTTTGATATCGTAACTCATTCACTCTGCACTGACAGATTTATCTGCCGACACTTGTTTTAACACAGACAGCCTTTTCTTACAGGCTGTCTGTACCTGGAGGTAACTATGGAGACAACACACTGCCTTGCGGATGCCAAACATATCCGCCGTTTTTTGGATGCCTGTGACGGAAACTGGCATCGCTGTATTTATATAAACTGCGCCAACTGCCGGGCAAAGAATCCCTGCAAGGAAACCGGATTCCTGTTCTGCCCGGATCACCGGGCTATTCCCCTGGTTCTTCCCCTTTCAGACGCGAATGTGCTTTTTGCCTGCCGTCCGGAATCGGAAGAATGCCTGACACTATTAAAAGATTCTGCTTTTCTGGATATGTACGCAGAATTTCTAAAAGAACAGAAGATCATTTCTCCGGACTGTCCCTGCATGGCGCTATTGGACATCCAGAATAAGGCTTGCTATGACTGGTAATGAAGCAGTAATAAATATATTTTTCTACTACCAGTTGCACTTATTCTGCCTGTCACGTACAGAGAAAAGAAAAACCGGAGGGATAACCCATGAAAAACCTTACTATAATCATACAATCCATTGACCAGCTTTTTACCAGCTTTATCTTCCTGCCTATGTGTTTTATCCTATACTGCAGATTCTTCCCTTCCAACGAGAGAAGCAAAAGAACATGTATCTTTTACCGGGTATGCATCATACTGGTGATTTTGTTCCTGCTCCGGTATTTCTGTGATAAGTTTATCTTTACTGCAGTCAACTATCCGCGATTTACGGACAGCGGCCTGTTTCCTTTGATCCAGGCAGTCTTTTATCCGGAAGTTCAATAGCCGGTGGGGGACAAATAAATAATAGAATACAAGAAGATTGAAAAACAGTAGGCATTGGAAGATTTGCACAGACATCTTTTCCAGTGCTTATTTCTTTGATTTATCGCATTAACGTATTAACTGGAGGAAATTGGGGAAAAGTCCCAAATTGGCACCTGTTTTTGCTCTTGCCTTATAGGAATCCCCTGCTTATTTACTTATAATATACGTATACAAAACGTAATAATTACTATTTTTAAGTATTTTATACATATATAAAACGTAAGAGAGGTGAACATTTATGAAAAAACAGACAATCCGCTGCCCATACTGCGGCAGTCCTGCAATCCTAAAAGATGCTTCCTATGTGTACGGCCAGAACTCATCCGGGGGAAAAGTCTATGTATGCAGCCACTATCCGGCCTGTGATTCCTATGTGGGTGTCCATCAGGGGACATCCTTACCGAAAGGCTCCCTGGCGAACCGCACACTCCGGAAGAAACGAATCCAGGCACACCGGATTTTTGACCAGCTCTGGAGACAGGGGATCTTCAGCCGCCAGGAAGCTTACCGATGGATTGGTGATAGATTCTGCCTGGAGACCCGTCAGGCGCATATCGGGAATTTCAGCGATTATATGTGCGACCAGCTGATACAGGAAGCATCCAAAGTCCTTAAGAATAATCACATACCGCTTAGTATGACCGGATGAAGAGGAGGGATTCCATGAAGGAAGTTATGAATTACAAACAAAAACAACTTGTAACGGCTCATTTAAGCCTTGTCCCCAAGATGGTGCGCTCCCTTACCCGAAGCTTTACCCATCTGTCACAGGATGAGTTTGATGAGCTGACACAGACCGGATACCTTGCCCTGTGCAATGCCGCAATGAAATGCAGCCCCACACAGCCATTCCCACCCTATGCAAGGGCTGCAATCCGGAATGCGATTTACGATTACTGGAGGGACTGCGGAAAACGGAAAAATGCTTTCTGCTCACTGGATGCACTCCTTACTGCTGGGGATGGCAGTACCTATGAACCGGAATTTATGCTTCAGAAAACAGACACACTGTCCCCTGAACAGGCTGTGCTCCTGGAGGAATCAACCTCTTACTTAAAGAGGTTGGAATATGCGGGCAGTAATCACCTGAAAAAGGGAATTGTCTCACTCCGTCTCCAGCAAAGCGGATATACCAGTGCGGAGGTGGCAAAAATTTACGGTGTTCCGTCCAACCATGTCCGGGCATGGCAGAGCAAAGCAAGGAAACAGTTGAGACAGGATCAGGAATTATATGCGCTTTTAGCGTAGCACATCAGAAAAGAGGAGGTACTTTTATGCTGACGTTATACACTGCAATCGGAAGATTAAAAATCAAGAGGGATGAGATGGGCCACCCGGTCCCGGTAGTGATCAATAACAGGCGGGAATACGGATTATCCGAACACGAGCTTGTACTCTGGAGCTGTCTTGCTTTCCAGATCCTGCAGATCTACGAACTAGAAAGAGCTTATGTGTCACGGCTTGAAGATTCCGGACGGCCGGAAGGGCTTTCCTTCTCCCACTACTTAAACCGCCTGCTTCTGCGGGGGCTGATCGTAAAGGGTGATGGGCTGACCGGAGTGGATGCCCTGTACCGGCTCCTTGGGAAGCTGCATATCCAGCCGGTTACTGACCTTTTTTCGGTACGGCTCTTCACCTGCATCCAGCTCTATCTGGAGGGGAAAATAAAGATCAGTGATTTCGGCCGCTATCTGAAGAAAGAAAAATGTGAACCAATGGAAGAGGCTGTCCTGGAACTTACCAAAGCAACGGATCTTACCACAGCAGAACTGCTCGCCTGTGTAGAGCAGGGGGCAACCGCCAAAAATCCAAAGGAAGTCTGGAACCTGCTTTATGAGGATACGGGTGAGACCTATGAATCCCTGGCGGATGAGGCACAGCTTCTCCATATCCAGTACCCGGTACTGCAGGCAGTCGGGAACCTGTATCTCAATAAACAGATTTCATTCCAGCAGTTTTGAAAGGAGAACTATGCCAAAACCATTATTTACAAAGCTGATTGTCCAGGCGGCAGTCGGCTTTTTCTTCGTATTGGTTGGATGTGTTTACGGCATCCATTCCAAGGATTACATTTTTATCATGCTGAGCCTTCTCATAGGACTCTGCAGCCTGATCCGTACCTGTAGTTTCTATCGTTTGATCCACAATGGAGCTTATCGGGTATTATCCGGAACTTGTATCAGGCAGACATCCATGCCTTTCAAAAAAGAAAGGGATTGGATTCTGGCTATGAAAATTATTCTTCTACAGATTTACTCGGATATGAAGAATTGTTTATAAGAGACGAATAAATAAAAATAGCAAAATACAAATAAGCCGTGTTAGAATTTTGAACTTCACATGGCTTATTTATATTAGAACTTAATTTTTAAGCGTTTGCGGAAGGATTCGAACCTTTGGTGCGTTACCGCACGTCATCTTAGCAGGATGGAACCTTCGACCACTCGGACACGCAAACGAAAAATGGATGGGACAGGGTGCAAAACGTCCAGTGGACGTTTGCTCTGCACCGACCGAATTGAAACGAAGAACGAACCTGCGGTGTCTCCTTATAACAAATTTACAATCTGCCGCCTTCGCCACTAGACTACCCATCCAAAGGGTGTGACCAGAAGGAGCCGGTCTATATTCCATCTCAATCGGCGCCAACAGATGTCTCCCGGACATCTTGTGCTCTCATATACAGATTCACAATTGCAGACGAATTTCTTTCCTTTGTGTTTGACGAATTCCTATTTTTCTTCCCATAATCACCGTATTCTTCACTTTATAATTGTTTTTACTTAGTAATTTCTTCCAATAATACATCTATTCTGTGTGCCGCCATATTATCACATCTTGTTTTAATTTCATTACAATAATCCAAAAACTTATCTTTATTCTCATGATATAATACATACATGATATTATAAGATGTTCCATATTGTTGCTCTGTCACATCATAAATCGGAAATGATTTTTCATTATACAACGCATCTACGTTACCTGAAATAGCATCTTTCAAAAATGCATTATTCGCATATTCCCTAAGATTATATGAATACTGATACGCCTGCTTTCCATGTGTATTTTCCGAAAGATATCTTACATATTCATTGATTGCCATGATTTTTACAGTTTTATTCACGGCTTTAACTATGTCTTTATTTATAGTGTTATTTTTCACTTTATATGAGTTATTAATTTGCAGAATTCGTCAAAATAAATGTATCTCTATATTACCTTGTCATGAGGGATGATTGTCTTTTGAATTATCCCTCATGACAATTATACTCACTTTTCAACTGACTAATATCTAATTGTAAATGTTCACTCCAAATGAAATATTCATCCGCATACTTTAACATTTTCACGATACTGGTCTCCTGTCTAATCTTTTCAGCTAAATTTGGTAATATACGTTTTAATTCTTCATCTGATTTATAATAATTTGCTTTTTCTCCCGCATGTACGAATATTTGATATTCTGCATCTATCTCATCATTAATTATCTCGGTTTCATTTTCGTAATATTTTTGCAACATCTCAACCATGTTATTGCTTATTCGTGTTCCATGCAAATAATTAATAATAATTCTTCTTTCAAGCATATTATTAGTCTTTTGCATAATATTCAACGCAACATCCGTCTGTTTATCATCAGGCTCTCTATAGTACAAATTATCAATAGTCTCAACTACTATGGCATAACATGCCAATCGAATTTCATCATAAAATTCGTCTCTATAGTCATCATTTAACTTTAATCTAACATCATCATATAAATTTTGTGCCTTTTGTAATGTTCGTAAATTTTTCACATGATGCTTTTTAAGAAACTCTGTAATAAAACCATGATGAATCTTAAGCTTTGCCCAATCAACTGTTTCGGGACATTCTGTTACATAATAAGTCCTATCAATAACTTTTTCACTATATTTGTTAAACATTTCTTTCTGGGATATTTCTTTTGTATTAGCCACTAAAATAACCTTAACATAATTACACTTTTTTAATTCATCTATAATCCCAAATACTTCTTCCAACATAATACTGTCATTCATTCTTTCTAAATCGTCTATCACAATAAAATGAAAACTTCTAAAGTTTTTGGCAATATCAAAAAATAATTCCTTCTCTGTTACCAAAGATTCTACAATCCTTTTTACAACAGCCATCTTGTCTGAAACCATAGCACAAATATTCTTCGCCTTTGTAATAAAGATTTTAAATTTTTTCTTATCCTTCATTGCTAACTGAAAAAAAACTTCGTGATAAATTTCTTGAGCATCTTTCAATCCGAACATCGAAATATTACATACATTATCGTTATCCTCTAAAGCCTTTGTAATTGCATATGACTTACCTACTCCCCATGGGCCGTCAATAAGGATACATTCATAAGGCGATTTATTATATGATTCTATTATGTTCTTTATATAATCGGCTCTCACAATATTCTTCCTCTCTGTCTACATTAACTTACTATTACCATTTCTCCATATAACTCATTTCACATATCGACTAGTATATCATGGTACACTCCCATATAAAATATATTTTTATGAACACTATAAATTATGAAGTTATTAGCAGCTCTGAAGAATAAAAACTTTTCGCAGTAAAAATGCTATATTTTGCCATATTTCCTTCTGGTGTTGTAAAATAACAGAAAGAAATTTTACGCACAGGAGGAAAAACTGTTGAAA
>JAETQR010000100.1 GCA_021770615.1 Lachnospiraceae bacterium
AAAGATATAGTTTTTAGCATACTTATATTTTACACCAACTGCCGGATTCTTTCGAGGTCTGGCAGTTATTTTTTTACATTTTTTTGTACAAAAAGGGAGCTGCACACTAATTTCTTTGATATGCTTCCTTCTAGGTAGACAAGTGAAATAATAAAAACTTGTTACTTAGGAGGGAGCATATTTTATGTCTAAAAAGAAAATATCCGTTGAGGATAAGATATACGCTGTAAATCTGTATCTGGATGGGAAAGAAAGTCAACGTCGAATTGCATCTATGTTTGATGTCAGCATAGCTTCTGTCCAACAATGGATCCGTAATTATGAATCCATGGGTGCAGATGCATTCACATTAAGGGGAAACAAGAAATATTCCAAAGAATTGAAACAGCAGGCGGTTTTGGATTATTTAGCAGGACGAGGTTCTCAAGATGATATCTGTAAAAAATACGGAATCCGTTCAAAATCTAAGTTACAAATCTGGATAAAGAAGTATAATGGTCATGAAGAATTAAAATCTTCTGGAACAGGAGGAAGCACTATCATGACCAAAGGAAGAAAAACCACTTTTGAAGAACGGGTCGAAATAGTACAGTATTGTATCGCACATGACCGCAATTATGCCAAAACAGCCGAACAATATCAGGTATCTTACCAACAGGCACGCAGTTACACTGTTAAATATGAAGCTGGCGGAGTGGAAGCTTTAAGAGATAACCGTGGTAAACGAAAAATTCCCGATGAGATGAGTGAAGTTGAAAAGTTACGTGCCGAAGTAAAAATTCTAAGAGCAGAAAAAGAACGTGCTGAAATGGAGGCATCTTTCTTAAAAAAACTCGAAGAGATAGAGAGGAGGCGGGGCTAAGCCTGGTCCGTCATGAGCATATATACCAGGCAATCAAAGAAGAACACGAAGAACATAACGATTCCATTACTGCTCTCTGCAACCTCGGCGGAGTGTCCAGAGCTGCCTATTATAAATGGTTACATAGAGAAATCCCTGAAAATGAACACAAAAACAGGAGAATTGCTGATGAGATCGAAAAGATCCATACAGAATCGCCAGATAAAGGATATCGAAGGATCAGAGATGACCTGGAACGTTATCATGACATTGATGTTAATGACAAGCGCGTATTACGTATTTGCCGCAAACTTAATATTAAATCAACTATCAAGTATTCTAATCATGGCTGTACAAGACAGGCTGCAAATCCTCAATATATAGCAGAAAATATACTTAACCGTGAGTTTACTGCTGATGCACCAAACGAAAAATGGCTCACAGATGTAACAGAATTCCATTATTATACTGGGATTGTGAAACAAAAAGTCTATTTAAGTGCAATTCTGGATTTGTATGACAGGAGGATTGTCTCATATGTAATTCGTGATCATAACAATAATGCACTGGTATTTGATACGGTTGATGAAGCAATACGGTTAAATCCACAAGCACACCCGCTGTTTCATAGTGACCGGGGATTCCAATATACGAACAGAGCATTTCACAGTAAACTTACAGCTGCTGGAATGACACAAAGTATGTCAAGAGTTGCTAAATGCATCGACAATGGTCCGATGGAAGGATTTTGGGGAATTATAAAGCGGGAACGTTATTATGGGAAACGGTTTACGGATAAAGAAACACTTGTAAAAATGATCAAGGATTATATAGATTACTATAACAATAAACGTTTGCAGAGAGGTCTTGGAGTTTTAACTCCTATGGAAAAACACGAAATTTACCTGCCAGCTGCATAAAAAAACTGCCAGCAGATAATCTACTGGCAGGAAAAAATTTATATTTTTTCAATTGTCTACTTGACGGGGAGCAGTTCACTTAGTGCGACAGCCCCCTTTTTGTATGAAGCATCCGGCCTTTGCAAAACAACATTTCATGACATATTTGTTGATTTTTATTACATTTTTCGCTCGGGGAATGAAAAAATGTTACTATAAAATCATCATATTTGATACGGAACAGAGCACTGCCTGACCGTATCTGTCATGTAAAAACACACAAAGATAAGCAGTGCAGAATTGGAGGAAATATATGCATAAAAGAAACCAGCGGCGGCCCATAAAAGCACTTTCTGTTTTTATGGCAGCCGCCCTCGTTTTTACCTCTTTTCCCAGCGAGGCAAAAACGGGAAAAAAGAAAGAAGTAACACAAATCCAGCTCACGTCACCGTATAGTGCAAAAGATAAAAAAATAACTACTACGCTGACGATGAAGAAAGGGAGCACATTCAAGATCAAAGCCAGTGTATTTCCGAAATCCGCCGGTAAAAAACTGGTCTTTAAAAGCAGCAAAAAGAAGATCGCTTCCGTCTCCAAAAGCGGAAAGATCAAAGCAAACAAGGTTGGAAAGGCAAAGATCACTGTCCAGCCACAATCAAACAAAAAAGTAAAAGCAGTTATTAACGTAACCGTTGTAAACAAACTGAAAAAGGTAAAGAAGATCACACTTGACAAATCTTCTCTCTCCCTTTCCGTAAACGGCACCGCACAGTTAAATGCATCTGTCGTTTCTCCAAAAAAACCGACATCAAAGAAGTTTAACTGGTTTACATCCAATGCGGACGTAGCCGTCGTAAACAACAAGGGAACCGTAACCGCTAAGGCACCGGGAAGTGCGGATATTACGGCAACATCTGCCGATGGGCAGGGAGCAAAGGCAGTCTGCCGGGTTACAGTGACAGAGGGCAGCACTCCTGTACCAACGGGTGTACCATCTGCTGCCCCGTCGGCCGTACCCGGCATCCATGCATCGGCGGCACCGGCGAGCCAGACACCGGGTGCAGAGCCGTCCGGTTCCCCGGCAGCTCCTTCGGAATCCCCGGCAAGCCCATCCGGTTCCCCGGCAGCTCCGTCGGCATCGCCTTCTTCGGTTCCTGCGGAGAAACTCGCTGTCTCTATCCCGGGAAGCCGTACCGGCATCAAACAGGGTGAGAGCATCCAGCTGGCGGCAGCCGGGCCGGGAGCTGACCAGGTGACATGGTCCGTATCGGGGGCATCCGGTGTGACCATCAGCGCCACCGGGCTCCTGACTGCATCTGCTGATGCAGGCGCAGGCAAAAAGATCCAGGTGAAGGCGGAGACTTCCGCAGACGTCCCGGTAAAGAGCGCTTCTGCATCCCTGACTGTTGCAGAGAACAGGATCCGGCCGCTTACGGAAGACCGCATCCAGCTCAATAAGGATACGGAGGAGCACCCGCTCGGGCTCACCTACCGCTCCAAAAAGGCATGGAGCAGGGTTTCCGACCCGGAAAGAGGGGAAGTCGTGCGGATCGACACCTCCGTGGATTACGTGAACGACATGCTGGCCTGGATGCAGGTAGACCCTCTCTATGCCGGAAAAGAAGTGAAAATCTCTGCTTATATCAAATACGATAAGGTTCCGGACCATGACACGATCGGCATCGTGCTCAACGAGAGGTGGAAATACAGCAACCCTGCTGCGAAATGGAATGCCGAACCGGATACATGGTATTATGTGAACGGATCCTTTAACCTTCCGCATTCCAATTACAACGGGGACAAGAACAACATCTTCCTCAGCCGTTTCACTGGTCTGAAGGACGGGGAAAACGCCGTGTATTACATCGACCAGCTGGTGATCTCGGTAGAGAAATCCGAAGTGGAGGGCGTGACAGTCACCACCAAGGATGATGAGACAGAGGTATACCAGAACCATACGCTCCAGTGTTCGGCAGAAGTGAGCGGTAAAAACCATCCGTCCCAGAAGGTGGCCTATTCGATCGAGCCGGCAGTGGAGGGTGCTTCGATCGATGAGGACGGACTCTTAACAGTAAAGAATGCCGCCGCTGGTTCGGAGATCACAGTAAAAGCGGTCTCGGTAGAAGATCCGGAGAAGTTTGGAACGACTACGGTCAGGGTATTGGAACAGACAGTTGACTCGGTAACGATCACAGCTCCGGGAAAAGTGACAAAGATCTATCCCGGCAAAACACTGCAGTTTTCTGCCGATGTAAAAACGACAGGAGACCCGGAAATGAAGCTCACCTGGAAGGTCGATCCGGAACTTAACGGGGTGAGCATATCTGAGAAGGGACTGCTGGAGGTCAGCGAACAGGAAGAAGGCACTGTAATCACTATCAAAGCGACAGCGGAAATTTTATCAGATCCCTCAAAAACAAAAACAGCGACATATAAAGTCACTGTACTGGGTGACTATGTCGAACCCCATGAAGTAAAAGCAATAAAAGCCAATCAGTGGGATGCCTTCACGGAAGATTACTATTGTAACCTAAAATACGATGAAACGGAGGGTTCCTGCTACTTTGAAAACGGTTCAACTGACTTGGCCACGGGTAGCAAGCGTTCATGCGTTGGCTTTCTGATCAACAGCGACGGAAGCTCATTTGATGCATCTGTCTATAATACATTGACCATCCGTCTTAAGAGTAACGCCATCGAGGGGATGACTAACACAAGAGCTGTTATGCTCAATGTATATTCTGAGTCAGATACAGGATATTCGGCTTCTCTTCCTAAAGTCAAAGAATCTGGTATATCATCCAGAGACCGGGTGTGGAGAATCCCGACCAGTAAGTTGGCTGAGGCCGGTATATCACTTGTCGATATGAAAGCGCTTTCCTTGAGCTCGACTACTACCACTGCGGGAGGGATAAAAATTTATAGTTTTACTTTTGAAAATCTATCCGAATATGAACCGTATACAGTTAAAATTGAACAACCAGGTAAACTTAAACAAATGAAGGAACAAAAATCCATTCGCCTGGATGCAACAGCAAAAAAACAAAATGGTGAGGAACTGGAAAATATAAATTTCATTTGGAAGTCTTCCGATGAGAATGTCGCCACCGTATCCGATGACGGCACTGTAACCGGTGTGTCAGCAGGGGAGGTGACGATTACAGCCGCTGCTGCGGGTTCTAATGCAGTAGGATTCTATGATATCACGGTATATGATGATACTCCTGTAGGGTCAGGTGTTCAATTTGGCAGCAGCAGCTATGGGCACAATGAAGGTGCAAATAATCGTATTTATTGCACGGCGGAAGAACTTTCAGATGCTGCCGGGGGAATTCCACTGAAAGCAGTACAGTTAAATGCAGGTAATGAAGCCGTTGGGGAATCTCAAGAATCATTATCAGTGACCTTTAATGAAAGCAATAACAGAAATCTTTCTTCTTATTCTTATCAAGATGGCGTTCTGAAGGCTGCATTGGCCGATGGAAAAGATGAGGGAACGGTTAGTGCAACGGTTACAGTAGGTGAAACAACAGTAAAATTATATATAATGATTTGTACAGGACACCGCATCCCTATCACATCGTCTACGGTATACAATGCATCTGCCGGGAAACAAAAGGAAGACATCCGTGTCAGCGATGGATATGCTGTTATTGCTGCAAAAGATGATGGTATTAGTGGAATCGGTTTTAAGGGTGCGCTTCCAAGTGGTAAGACGCTAAAAGATTATAAGTCAGTCCTTGTTATCGTTGGCTCAGCAAACGAAGATTATCCATTTTCTCTCTATATGCCTGCGAATGGTTGGGATGCTGATACGATAACATGTACTGAGGATGATTCCAAACTCGCAAGTGATGTACAAAAAAACACTTCTTTTTCTTCTGATAGTGAGGTTACGTTCCCGTTATTATTAGATGAGACTGAAGCAGCCACCAGCAATATCCATCTTGCCGTTGGTTTCGATGGAATCCGCACGGGTGATCTTTCAATAAAAAATATTATACTTTTAGAATAAAGAAAACTCTTACACTAAATAATAAAAGGAAAAGCCCTGGCATGGATACACGCCGGGGCGAGAGTTTGAAATATTTTCTGTAAATTCAGTTCTTCTATGATAATGATTTGAAAGGACGGACGACCATATTGGTTTTCCGTCCTTCTTTACTATAATTCCCATGAGCAATTCTG
>JAETQR010000026.1 GCA_021770615.1 Lachnospiraceae bacterium
ATGACTTAGCCACAGCCTATCAGTCTGTGCACGTCAACTGTTGAAACCGCCGTGTACCGAACGGTACGCACGGTGGTGTGAGAGGACGGCGGTTAATCACCGCCTCCTACTCGATTCATAGTAACATTTTAATCCCGAGCAAAATAAGGATAATACCGCCGACCGTCTCCGCCCATTTTTTATAACGTACCCCAAAGACATTTCCGATTCCGACGCCAACAGCGGAGAAGGAAAAAGTAGTCAGTGCAATGAGAAGGCATCCGGTCAGTGTGTTTAAAAAAGGGCTCAGAGCTGTGCTGATCTGAACGGGAATACATGCAAACGTAATGCCGACGGCAAGCGCATCAATGCTTGTGGCGATGGAAAGTAAAAACATTTCCCGGATTCCCAGATCGGCGTCTTCGCTGTCTTTTTCATCCTTCGTCAGCCATGCTTCCCGAACCATATTTGCACCGAGAAAAGAGAGGAGGAAAAAGGCGATCCAGGAAGAAAAAGTATCGATATACGAGGCGAACTGAATGCCCATTACATAGCCTGCCAGAGGCATAAGTCCCTGAAAGCTTCCAAACCAGAGTCCGACGATAGAACATTTTTTTATACTGAGCTTTCTCATGGCAAGTCCCTTACAGATTGAAACAGCAAATGCATCCATTGAGAGACCGGCCGCAAGAAATAATAAAGTGATGATATCCATTCCTGTATCCTTTCCAGGCCCGTGATCTGTCGGGCCTTTTACGTGGAAATCCATCATACTAAAAAGTTGTGTTTTTGTCAACCGATTTCAGAATGCGTCCATGGAAATCCATTTTTCGCATACGCAATTCATGAAGGAGTGACAAAATTTCATACAGCAGGGGAGATATTTCCTGATTCGGACCCGCTCTCGCTTAAAATAAACATGTAGCGGTACAAAGGCTGCAAGGTGCAAGCGCACCTGGTGTAAAAATCACACCTGGTGCGTAGCACCTTATACGCAGCCTAAGGACCGACACGTTTATACGGTCCTCGTCAGGAAATATCTCCCCCGCTGTATAAATATTACTGTTTTCATGAATTGCGGCCGCGGAAAATTGATTTCCGTGTTCCGCAAAAAAAATATATTGTCATGGAGTACACTCTAAGTGTTATAATGGGAAATAGGAATAGATGGAAAAGAGGGAATAAAGATGTCAGGAAAAGTTTCAAAAAAGAACCAGATGGATATGCTGCATGGTTCCATATGGGATAAGATTTTGTTATTTGCGATACCGATCGCAGCTAGCAGTATGCTTCAGCAGTTATTTAATTCAGCGGATGTAGCAGTTGTGGGACGTTTTGCGGGAAGCCAGGCGCTGGCTGCCGTGGGGAGCAATCAGCCGGTGATCAATCTGCTGATCAATTTGTTTGTAGGATTGTCCGTGGGGGCTAACGTGGTCATAGCAAGGTATATCGGACAGGGCAGGCAGGGAAGGATCCGGAGAGCGGTACATACAGCAGTGACGGTTGCACTCATCAGCGGAGTGTTTTTGATCCTGTTTGGGTTTGTTATGTCCAGATTTATGCTTGAATTGATGTCTACACCGGAAGATGTCATTGATCTTGCGGTACTTTATCTGCGGATTTATTTTTCAGGAATGCCATTTATCATGTTCTATAATTTTGGTTCTGCGATCCTGCGGAGCAAGGGAGATACCAAACGTCCGCTCATCTGTCTGCTCGTTTCCGGAGTGATCAATGTTCTTTTAAATCTGTTTTTTGTCATCGTCTGCCAGATGGGAGTATCAGGTGTGGCGTTGGCTACGGTGCTGGCGAATGTGATCAGCGCTTCAATGGTATTTTATTTTCTGATCCATGAGGAAGGGGATCTCCGTCTCTCTCCGAAAAGTTTGTCTGTTGATAAAAGAATATTTCTGGACATGGCCAAGATCGGTGTGCCGGCCGGGATACAGGGGATGGTATTTTCTTTGTCAAATGTCGTGATCCAGACGGCATTGAATGGATTTGGGTCGTTAGCAGTGGCGGGAAGCGCGGCGGCGCTGAATTTTGAATTTTTCGTATATTTTCTTATGAATGCGTTTAGTCAGGCGGCGGTCACGTTTGTCAGTCAGAATTATGGGGCGGGAAATTATAAGAGATGCCGGAAGATCGTAGTCATGTGTATCATATCGGGTGTGGCGGCGTCTACTGTTCTGGCGGGGATATTTGTGGCAGGAGGAAAGTGGTTTATAAAGATATATACCACCGATCCGACCGCAGTTCATTATGGACTGATGCGGATGCAGCATATTTTATTGTTTCAGTGCATGAATGCGGTGCTTGACGTCACGGGAGGAGCACTGCGTGGTGTGGGACGTTCTTTTGTACCTGCGGTCATAACGATCGCGGGTGTGTGTGGACTGAGGCTTTTGTGGATCGTGACGGTATTCCGAAAAAATCCGACGTTTGAGATGCTCATCAATGTGTATCCGGTGAGCTGGTTTATAACGGCAGTTACGATGATCATTGTATACCTCATCATAAGAAAGAGGGTATTTTGCATGACAAACTAGCAGATCTGTATTATAATGATAGAAGATAATGGTTATAGCCCGGCGGCGTATGATGGAACAAGATTGTGGCTAGAACGGTGGGCTGCACACATGAGAGGATGAGAAGATGAAAAGAAACAATACGATGATCCTGGTGGTTTTTGCACTTTTTGCAGCCGTTTTTTTGTGCGGTCGCCCGGTGAGTGCGGCGACGGTGGACATCCAGGTGACAAATTATGCTACTGCTAACATGACGCTGACCGTGGGGGATGACGGCTATATCCGTCCATCTGCTGAGAATCTTGTAGATCCGGCGGGACTTCCTGTGACGGTGGTTTCATGGAGATACTCCGTTTCCGGCAGTGATGTGCTTATGGTAGGGGGAGATGGATATTATAAGGCGCTTGCAGGTGGCACAGCCTGGGTAGACATAACCGGCTATGATGCAATGGGAAGAAGTGTTTTTTCAGCTTCCTGTAACGTGACGGTTTCAGTCAATATGACCAATGTAACATTGGAAAAGGATAATATTCAGGGCTATTTATGCGGGATTGAGAGTTTTCAGGGGGAAATAAAGATTTTGGATCCGGATCTTGTGATCAATGAATCTTCCGTGATCTCCTGCAGTTCCTCGAATCCGGAAATGAG
Organism: Lachnospiraceae bacterium; assembly: GCA_021770615.1. The sequence goes on from JAETQR010000026.1 coordinate 3,156, forward strand.
CGTGACAAGTGAGATCGCAGATCATGTATTGTATGTGAGGTGCTATTCAGCTGGGAGTACTGTATTGACCATCGACATAAATGGGAAGATTTTTCAGATAAATATGAAGATTGATAAGCTGGAGATCACGAAACGTAGTTACGTCACTTCAAAGGGGAAGAAAACGACACTGAGAGTAAAGGGGACAGCGGACAAGCCGGTATGGAGTTCGAGTAATGAGAAAGTGGCGAGGGTGTCTGCAAATGGAACCGTTCGTTTCCGAAAGAAGGGGAATGCGGTGATCACGGCTGATTTCAATGGAAAAAAGGTGGGATGTGCGGTTTCGGTCATTTCCACGGACCTTCTGAAAGTCGTGAAACGGGCGAAAAAGATTGGAAGTACATGGAAGTACAGTCAGCCAAAAAGAATGCAGACAGGGTACTATGACTGCAGTTCTCTCGTCTGGAAAGCTTATTCGAGGATTGGGAAAAAATTTGGCATGGCCAATTATGCGCCGGTGGCGGCAGACCTGGCAAAGTGGTGCAAAAGTCATGGAAAGGTTTTGACTAAGGCGTATACCCGTACCCATATCCAGAAGATGAAGTTTCGTCCCGGTGATCTTATGTTTGAAACCGGGCAGAATAATAACCGTTATAAAGGAATCTATCATGTAGAGATGTTTACCGGATATGCGGTAGCATATTACGACGAGTCGGGGAAGCCAGTGCTGAGTGAACTGTGGGCAGCGAGACCCGAAGGGTATTATGGGGGTGGCGGCCTGATGGAAAGGCCGTGATTTGTCAGGGACTGGGAAAACACCGAAAAGCATGAAAGGAGCGTGTTTGCTATGAAACGGATCAAAATATTAGTAAATATGGGGATGTTGGTGGGTGTGATCATGTTGTGTACGGCTTGTGCACAGGAAGATGTGGGGAAGGATACTGTCTCAGATGTTCCTCAGGCTGAGCGGTCATATACTTGTAAAGAGATAAAAAGCCCCGATGTTGATCTGCTTAATAATTGTACATATCTGAAATCGACGGATTCGAATTCCTGTTATATGGTCATTGATGGAACAATGGGAGATACGCTGGGATTGATTTCAAATTATCATATGAACCGGTATCAGGAAGATAATTGGGAAAAGGAAGACTTGCTTTTGGGCGAAAATGTAAAAAGTTTTTATCAGGATAAAATATCAGGGATCATGTATGCTTATACAAGTGTGGTGGAGCCGGATTATGAGACAGGGCAGGACGGAGAGTGTACAGCATCTGTCTGGAAGATTTCTGATGGAAAGAAAGTGGAGGAGATACCGGTTGAAACAATCGACTCGCTCGAAAAAAAAGAGTGGCTTGGTGTCAGGGACGGTCAGTTTTCGATGTTTTTTGATGTGGAAACCAATACATTATTTGAATACGATCTTAAAAGCAAAGCAGTGAGCCAGAAATGGGAGAATATGCCGATAAAGGGATCATGTATGATTGAAGATGAAATGTTTGCAATCGGTGCGAAAGATGTTGCCGAAGTGAAGCAATTTTATGAGGGGCAGAAGGAAGTGGAAAGCGCAGTTGTTTCTGGTATTAAAAAACCGCTTGCGATCGATGGGGCGGTGGACCAGCTGTTTATTCTGAGCAGCGAGGGGATCTGGCAGTGTCCAAAGGATAATATAGAAAGTGCGGAAAAAATATTTGATTGTGAAAAATGTTCGATTGATTTTGAGCATCTTTTAGACTTTAAAGTGGTCGGGGAAGAAGGGGAATATGCCTTTTATCTGTCCTCTTTGGATGACAGTAACGGAAAATATGTGATAAATGAAATAAGAAAATAGAAAAAGCAACCCCCGTGCCGTTTTCAGACAAGCACGGGGGTTTTCTCTGTTAAAACTTCTTGTCCTGTGGAAAGTTCGTGGTTGTTAGCCGGGTCTTTCCAGTGAGATCAGGTTCGCTCTCTCGAGCATATCAAAATAAGAAGAGATTCGTTCATATAAAGGATGGATTTCTTCGCCGAATTCCCTTTCTGCCAGATCGGCAATTTCCACGATCCGTCGCATTCCATCGATGTGCCGCCAGATAAAACTGCCGTAAGTTTCGAGATGGATCTGGGATACTTTTGGTTTTCCGAGAACTTTCTGGGTGATCCACTTAAAGAGTCCTTTGTTTTCGATGTAGATCGTTACGATTCCGGAATCGTCAGAATCCCATTTTAAATTTTCCTTTATAATAGGAAGAAACTCGACATAATTCTCACATTTTTTCTTTTTATTTTTCATCTTTACTCCAAATACTTGATTTCAAAAGGGCAAATACCATGAGAAGGACCAGAACGATTCCTCCGATAACTCCGGTATTCAGCTTGTCCGACAGATCGATCGCCTCATTTACAGAAAGCACAGCAAATATGGCGAGAAGGATTCCCACGAGTCCTTCGCCTGCGATCATTCCGGAACTAAACAGGAGGCCCTTATTGACAACTGCCTTTTTCTGTTTTTCAGAAGGCATTTTCTTTTTGTCGATAAACAGTCTTATAAGTCCGCCGATCATGATGCAGGTGCTAAGTTCCAGTGGCAGATAAAGACCGATGGCTACAGGAAGGACCGGAATTCTTAAGATTTCTACAACGATGGCGATAAATACTCCGATAAATACAAGTCCCCATGGGAGGTTTCCATTCATGACGCCTTCTACTAACATTTTCATCAAAGTGGCCTGTGGTGCAGAAAGCTCCGGTGTGCCAAAGCCCCATGCCGAATCCAGAAGATACAGGACGCCTCCGATTGCAAGAGCAGCGGCAATGGTACCGATCAATTCACCGATCTGCTGCTTTTTCGGAGTAGCACCAAGAATATATCCGGTTTTTAAATCCTGAGAAGTATCTCCTGCCATACAGGCAATGATGCAGATGATCGAACCGATCGCGATCGCACCCTGCATTCCATGGAATCCAGAATCACCAGTTGCTTTCAAGATCAATGTAGAAAACAAAAGTGTTGCGATTGCCATTCCGGATACCGGGTTGTTACTGCTTCCCACGAGTCCAACCATACGGGAGGAGACGGTGGCAAAGAAAAAGCCGAATATAATGACCATGATCGCACCGATAAGAGAAACGGGAACGATAGGTATAAGCCATATAATGAGGATCAGAGCGATGATCGTGCCCAGAATAACCTTCATATCAAGCTCACGGGAGGTTCTGGATGTCTCTTTTTTTATACCGCCTGATAAACTTTTAATGGAATCCCGGAATGTGGATATGATCAGTGGAAGGGACTTGATCAGGCTGATGATTCCTCCGGCAGCTACTGCGCCGGCGCCGATGTAACGGATGTAAAGTCCCCAGATATTGCTTGCCCCACCCTCTGCATACAGATTGGCGATCGTATCGTCTCCGGGGTAAAGAAGAGCATCTGCACCAAACAGGTTGATCGCAGGAATCAGAACAAACCAGCCAAGAAGTCCTCCGGCCAACATATAAGAAGCAATCTTGGGTCCGCAGATATATCCGACGCCGATGAGGGCAGGATATACTTCTGTGGACAGTTCTGTCTTTAGAGAAGAAATTTTCTTAGAGATAGTGCCTGGAATGATATGAAGACCGTCTACCAGAAACTTACAGGCTGCTGCAAATCCCATGCCGATAAATACGGTTTTTGCGTTTGATCCGCCCTCTTCCCCGGCGAGAAGAACTTCCGCACAGGCAGTTCCCTCCGGATAAGGGAGAGTGTTGTGCTCTTTTACAATAAGGGCATTCCGGAGAGGAACCATAAACATAACACCCAGGATACCACCACAGAGTGAGATGATTGAAATTTCCAGAATACCGGGAGTCTCCATTTTTCCCTCCGCAGCCCAGAGAAACAGCGCCGGAAGAGTGAAGATGGCGCCGGCTGCCAGTGACTCACCGGCAGAGCCGACGGTCTGTACCATGTTGCTCTCCAGGATGGAGTTCTTGCGCATGATCATGCGGATCGTCCCCATCGAAATAACCGCCGCCGGAATCGAGGCGGAAACTGTCATGCCTACACGCAGACCAAGGTAGGCATTTGCTGCACCAAATATAACGGCGAGGATGACACCCATTATAATAGAAGTAACAGTTAATTCCGGAGTGACTCTGTCTGCCGCGATATAAGGTTTAAATTCCTTTTCTTTCATATAATAATACGTCCTTTCTTATGAGAACTATTGTACATGTTGCACATATTCCCATAGTAATTTATTCATAGTTTTATAATAAACGACTTAACAGACAGGGTCAAGTGAAAAAAATAGGATGAAAATAGTAAAATTGGGTAAAAATTTGGCGATTTTACTAGAATTTTGTTAAAAGTCAATGAATAAAATGTAATAAATATATAAAATTTGCTTGCAAAAAGATGAAAAACCATATATAATGCAAAACGTAGCACCGAAAATGGTTTTATGAAATGGGTAAATGGAGGTAATGCATATTGAATAAGCTTAAAGTCTTAATCGTAGATGATAGTGCGAGAACAGCTACTATGATCAGAGAAAGCCTGCAGGATGATAACGAAGTGGAGATCGTTGGGCATGCAGAAAATGGGGTTGCGGCAATCGAGATGATTCGTGAAACGATACCAGACGTAGTATTTCTTGATTTGATCATGCCCAAGATGGATGGCCTTTTGGTTCTTGAGAAGATATACAGAGGAATCCCAGGGATAAAGAAAAGACCAGATTTTATAGTTGTCACGGCGGTTACACAGGAAAATGTAATGCAGACCGCTTTTCAGTACGGGGCGTCATATTATGTTTTAAAACCTTTTGAAAAAGAGACGATTCTCAATAAAGTACAGCAGTTAAAACCGGAAAATAAACTGATCATGCTGAATAATAGTTATGAGCAGTATTTGAGTAAAGAGTTTAAGTCGGAGTACAATCTGGAGATGGATGTGACAAATATCATTCACGAGATCGGAGTTCCGGCACACATTAAGGGATATCAATATTTGCGGGATGCGATCATGATGTCAGTGGGGAATAGTGAGATACTCAACTCGATCACCAAGGTACTCTATCCATCCATTGCAAAACAGCATAATACTACTCCAAGCAGAGTGGAACGGGCGATACGGCATGCGATCGAAGTGGCATGGACAAGAGGAAAAGTAGATACAATTGATGAATTATTTGGTTACACAGTGAATAATGGCAAAGGGAAACCTACAAATTCTGAATTCGTGGCGTTGATTGCCGATAAAATACGACTTGAGCAGAAAATGCGTGCGAACTCGTAGTAATGTTTAGGAATATATACCATTGATATAAAACATATTTTAAGGGCTATCGGGAAGGTGCTGTCATGAAACGATCTGATACATATTCATGGCAGCGCCCTTTTTTGTCCAAAATAATTGCTAGCAGTTGCATTTTCACGCTTTTTCTTATATAATTAAAATAATCGTCATAAAACTGATATGAGAAGGGGCTGGTAAGCATGGCAGAGGACAGGCAAAGTGGACTGATCGAAAAATTTGATACGGGTGAACTGTCCCAGGACATCATCCCCCCGAATTTTACAGACCCCGATATTTTGTTTGAGGTCTTAAAAAAGATTATTCTTACGGATCATCCCGAGGATGATCTTGTGATCGTCACAAAAGCATATGAACTTGCGAAGGAAGCACACAAAGACCAGAAACGAAAATCAGGGGAGCCATATTTGATCCATCCGGTGTGTGTGGCGATCATTCTTGCTCAGATCGATATGGATAAAGAGACAATCGTGGGCGGACTTCTCCATGATGTGGTGGAGGATACAAAGTATACGGTGGAAGAGATCACGGAATTATTCAGTGAGGAGATTGCTCTTTTAGTAGACGGAGTCACCAAGCTGACGCAGCTGAGTTATTCGGCGGACAAGTTAGATGTTCAGGCAGAAAATCTCCGGAAGATGTTTCTTGCTATGGCGAAGGATATTCGTGTCGTTATCATAAAACTGGCTGACCGGCTTCATAACATGCGTACTCTGCAATTCATGAAACCGGAGAAGCAAAAGGAAAAGGCGAGGGAGACGATGGATATCTATGCTCCGATCGCACACCGTCTTGGTATTTCCAAAGTAAAAGTAGAACTGGACGATCTGTCCCTGCAGTATCTGGAGCCGGAGATCTATCATGAACTCACCGATAAATTTAATCATATGCGGGTGAGGAAAGAGACATTTGTCAAAGATATCATGGCAGAGGTACGGGAACATCTGGAAGAGGCCGGGATTGATGCCACGATTGATGGAAGAGTAAAACATTTATTCAGCATATACCGGAAAATGGTAAATCAGAACAAGACGCTGGAGCAGATTTATGATCTGTTTGCGATCCGGATCATCGTCGATACGGAGCAGCAGTGTTATACAGCTCTCGGGATCATCCATGAGATGTATAAACCGATTCCGGGGAGATTTAAAGATTACATAGCGATGCCAAAAGCGAATCATTACCAGTCTTTGCACACGACGCTGATCAGTCCGAACGGCCAACCGTTTGAGATACAGATCCGGACATATGAGATGCACAAGACGGCGGAGTATGGAATCGCGGCGCACTGGAAATACAAAGAGAGCAAGGGAAGCGAGGAGAGCGTCGAGAACGAAGAGGCGAAAATGGCATGGCTCAGGCAGATTCTTGAGTGGCAGCGGGATATGTCTGACAATAAAGAATTTTTAAGCCTGATCAAAAGTGATCTGAACCTGTTTTCAGACAGTGTATATTGCTTTACCCCGAATGGGGACGTAAAGACACTGCCGGCGGGCTCTACACCGATCGATTTTGCTTACGCCGTCCACACGGCAGTGGGAAATAAGATGGTGGGAGCGAGAGTGAATGGAAATCTCGTCCGTCTGGATTATCAGATTCGGAACGGTGACCGGATTGAGATCAACACGTCCCAGAACAGTAAAGGGCCAAGCCGCGACTGGCTTTCCATCGCAAAGAGCACGCAGGCCAAAAATAAGATCAACCAGTGGTTCCGCACGGAGTTCAAAGAAGAAAATATCGTTCGGGGTAAAGAGCTTCTCGCTCAGTATGCAAAGACAAAAGGGATTGATCTGTACCGGCTTTTAAAACCGGAATATACCGATCCGTGTAAGCGCAAATATGGATTTAAAGACTGGGATTCTGTCTATGCTGCCATCGGCCATGGCGGATTAAAGGAAGGCCAGGTCATTAACAAATTACAGTATGAGTATGACAAGAAGAATAAGAGGATCGTATCGGACGCACAGGTCTTAGAGGTGATCGAAAGTGCGAAAGAGGCGAAGGCCGCGAAAGAAGCTACGTTTGGTCCGGATAAAGTGTCAAAGAGTAAGAGCGGTATTATCGTAGAGGGATTAGACGACCTTGCGGTTCGTTTTTCCCGCTGTTGCAACCCGGTTCCCGGAGATGAGATCGTAGGATTTATCACAAGGGGAAGAGGGGTATCCATTCACCGGACGGACTGCGTGAATATGATACATCTTCCGCTTGAGGAGAGAAACCGGTTGATTGAGGCGGAGTGGAATCCGGAGGCGAAGAAGAACCAGGAATACTATCCGGTGGAGATCGTTATTTATTCCTACAACCGTAGTGGCGTGCTCTTTGATGTGTCAAAAATCTTTACGGAAAATGAGATCGATGTAAAGTCTATGAACGTCAGAACGACCAAACAAGAGAAGGCTACGATTGTAGTCGGCTTTGAGACTAAAGGTGTAGAACAGCTTAATAAGCTGGTGAAAAAGCTGCGGACAGTGGAGAGTGTCATCGATATCGAGAGACGGACGAATGGCTGAGATTATGGAGGAAGATATGCAGATAAATGGAATATGTATTGATTCTACGGCTGTAGGTGGAGTTGGTACGAACTGTTATATTGTGCGAAAAGAGGGAAGTGACCGGTGTGTTGTGATCGATCCCGGCGACGATGGAAGACAGCTGGCAGGATTTATAAAGGACAACGGTCTGGTTCTGGAGGATATCCTTCTCACCCACGGGCATTTTGATCACATTATGGGAGTTTCCGATCTGATGTCGGAGCTTGGCGGCAGACTGTGTGTGCTCGAAGAGGAGAAGGAACTGTTAGAAGATGCCGGGCTCAATGTGTCCGCAATGGCCGGAGCAGGATCAGTAAGTCTTTTTGCAGACATATTTTTGAAAGATGGGCAGGACTATGAGACCGCGGGGATGAAATTTACCGTGATCCATACGCCGGGGCATACAAGGGGAAGCTGCTGTTATTACATGAAAGAAGAGGCTCTTCTCTTCAGCGGGGACACGCTGTTTCTTGAGTCGATCGGGAGATCCGATCTTCCGACCGGAAATGGGAACACACTGCTTCAGTCCCTGCGGGAAAAGGTACTTACACTTCCGGAAGAAGTAAAGGTATTTCCGGGACACGGGCCAGCCACCCAGATCGGATATGAAAAACAGAATAATCCATATGCGGCCGGCCAGCCGGGGTTCTGGGGCTAAAGAGAAGGATACGGTATGATTCGGATAACACTTAAGGATAATGAGTTTTCTTACGATATGAGGGCGTTGGCCCAGGCGTTCTGCCCGGAAAAAAAGTGCGTGGTGGAGCAAAGAGAAGACTGGGCCGGAAGAAACGATTTTCCGGTTCGCTGGGAAATTGATGGTGTGAAAGAATATGAGGAATGTTTCCCGGCTCCCTACACAAAAAACGAAGTGAAAAGAGGAGTCTATGGATTTCTGGCCGGGTATACCGGAAAGAAGCTGCCATGGGGGATCCTCACCGGCATCCGTCCGGCAAAGATTCCGCTCCGGATGCTTATGGAGGGAAAGAGCGAGGAACAGATCCGAAAGGTTCTTCTGACAGAATATATGTGCAGCAGCGAAAAGACAGCGCTTGCCCTGAATGTGGCTAAAAAGGAGGCGGCGCTCACTGCCGGGATCGATCATGAAAACAGCGTCAGTATCTATATCGGGATTCCGTTTTGCCCAAGCATATGTGCCTACTGCTCGTTTTCTTCGTATCCGCTCAGGCAATATGCGGATAAAGTAGACCGTTATCTGGATGCATTGCAGAAGGAGATGCAGTTTGTGGCAGAACAGCATGCGGGCAAAACGCTTCAGGCGGTGTATGTCGGGGGAGGGACGCCGACGTCATTGAATGAGACCCAGCTTGAGAGGCTGCTGTCGATGATACAAAAATATCTGCCGGTGGAAAAAAGTCTTGAATTTACCGTAGAGGCCGGACGTCCGGATAGTATCACCGAGGAGAAATTACGTCTCATGAAACAATACGGAGTGTCCCGCATTTCCATCAATCCGCAGAGCATGAAGCAGCATACGCTGGAACTTCTGGGAAGAAAGCATACGGTAGAGGAGATCAGGACGGTGTTTGCCATGGCGAGAAAGCTTGGCTTTGACAATATCAATATGGATCTGATCGCCGGGCTGCCGGAGGAGGGGCTGGAGGATTTTGCGCAGACACTTTCACAGGTGGAACGCCTCGGGCCGGATAGTATCACCATCCATACCCTTGTCATAAAACGGGCTTCGCAGATGCGCCGGAAGCAGATGGAGAGCGGTGGGGAGATCAGCCGGGAGGATACCTGTATCGCACAGATGCAGGATCATTCGGAAAAGTTCTGCATGGAGCACGGGTATGAACCGTATTACATGTACCGCCAGAAAAATAAAACGGCGACGACGAGAAATACAAATCAGGAAAATGTCGCATACGCAAAACCCGGGAAAGAATGTCTGTACAACATTTTTATCATGGAGGAGCTGCAGACGATACTGGCGCTGGGGAGCGGTGGTTCTTCCAAATATGTATTTCACGGGGAAAACCGGATGGAACGGGTTGAAAATGTAAAAAGCGTAGATGACTACATAAGTAGAATAGATGAAATGATTGAGAGAAAGAAATTATTTACAGATCATGTGCGATAAAGGCGGTGGTGAGTGATGCCTGTTACGCGCGAATGGAGGAAAAGGTTGAATAAATTCTCTGAGGAGCAATTTATTCAACCAGGAATTTGTGCCGAAGCGTCACAAATTCCCATGATGGCAGAGCAGAATTTGAAATTCTGCTCGCCTTCCTCAGCAAAAAATGCTTCGGAATGGAGGAAAAGAAATGGCATTAAAAAAGAAACCGGTCACAGGAATGAAAGATATCCTGCCGCGGGAGATGGAGATAAGGGATTATGTGATCCGACTCATAAAGGAGACGTATGGGACATTTGGTTTTTCGTCAATCGAGACGCCATGTGTAGAACACATTGAAAGCCTTTCCAATAAGCAGGGCGGCGAAAATGAAAAGCTGATCTTTAAAATATTAAAGCGGGGAGAAAAACTCAAACTCGATACCGCAGAGTGTGAGGCGGATCTGGTGGACAGCGGGCTCCGGTATGACCTGACGGTTCCCTTGTCCCGGTATTATGCAAATAATGCCAATGAGCTCGGTGCTCCTTTTAAGGCGTTGCAGATGGGAAATGTGTGGAGGGCAGACCGGCCACAGAGAGGACGTTTCCGTCAGTTTATGCAATGTGATATCGATATTCTCGGCGAGCCGTCCATACTGGCTGAGACGGAGCTGATCCTTGCGACGACGACACTTCTTGGAAAACTGGATTTTAAAGATTTTACGATCCGCATCAACAACCGGAAGATCTTGAAAGCAATGGCAGCTTATTGTGGCTTTGAAAGTGAAGAATATGACAATGTGTTTATCATTCTGGACAAGATGGATAAGATCGGCATGGATGGTGTGAAGTCTGAGCTTCTCGAAGCCGGTTACAAAGAAGAATCCGTGGAACGGTGCGGGGAACTGTTTGATAAGGTGACAAATGACATTGAGGGGATCCGATATCTGAAAGAAGTGCTTGGGGATTGTCTGGAAGAGGGAACAGCGGAGGATCTGGAGACGATCGTCACAGTGGTCGATGAGGTAAAGACAGCAGATTTTAAGATCGTTTTTGACCCGACTCTCGTGCGCGGTATGAGCTATTACACCGGGCCGATCTTTGAGATTTCGATGGATGGTTTCGGCGGTTCGGTCGGTGGCGGCGGACGATATGATGAGATGATCGGGAAATTTACGGGAAGCGATACATGCGCCTGTGGTTTTTCGATCGGATTTGAACGGATCGTTATGCTTCTTCTGGAGGGAGATTTCCAGATTCCGTCTGCGGCGAAGAAAAAGGCATATCTGATCGATAAGAAGGCGTCTCCGGAATTGATGAAAGAGGTATTGGAAAAAGCAAAAGCAGAGCGGGAAGCAGGGTATAAGATCAGTGTAAACATCATGAAGAAAAATAAAAAATTTCAGAAGGAACAGCTTGCAAAAGATGGGTATGATGAAATCCAGGAATTTTTTGCAGAGTAGAAAATGGAGGAAAAAATGGCAGAATCAATGCAGGGCTTAAAGCGCACCTGCCGGTGTGCGGAGCTTACGACAGAACACGTAGGACAGACTGTGACCGTTATGGGATGGGTGCAGAAAAGCAGAAATAAGGGCGGTATCATTTTTGTGGATCTGAGAGACCGTTCCGGGCTTATACAGCTTATATTCGAGGAAAGCGATACCGGGAAAGAAGGTTTTGAAAAGGCGGCGAAACTCCGTGCGGAATATGTGGCAGCGGTGACTGGCGTCGTAGAAAACCGTTCCGGAGCCGTGAATCCGAATCTAAAGACAGGGGCGATCGAGGTCAGGGCGAAAGACATCCGGATTTTGTCGGAGTCCGAGACGCCTCCGTTTCCGATCGAGGAAGATATGAGGAGCAAGGATGATCTTCGTCTGCGTTACCGTTTTCTGGATCTGAGACGTCCGGATATGCAGAGGAATCTTCTGATGAGGAGCCGGGTGGCGACGCTGGCGAGACAGTTTCTCGCTGATGAGGGTTTTCTTGAGATTGAGACTCCGATGCTTACGAAGAGTACGCCGGAAGGCGCCAGGGATTACCTTGTGCCAAGCCGTGTGCATCCGGGGAGTTTTTATGCGCTTCCGCAGTCCCCGCAGCTCTTTAAGCAGCTTTTGATGTGTTCCGGGTATGACCGGTATTTCCAGATCGTAAAATGTTTCCGTGACGAGGATCTCAGGGCGGATCGTCAGCCGGAGTTTACACAGATCGATATGGAACTTTCTTTTGTGGATATTGATGACGTCATTGATGTGAATGAACGTCTTTTGCAGAAATTATTTAAAGAGATCCTTGATATCGATATCAAACTTCCGATCGAGAGGATGACATGGCAGGAGGCGATGGATCGTTTCGGTTCCGATAAACCGGATACAAGGTTTGAAATGGAACTGACCGATGTGACAGAGACTGTGAGAGGATGCGGATTTGGTGTATTTGCCGGAGCGATTGAAAATGGCGGTTCCGTCCGGGGGATCAATGTCAAAGGACAGGCGGCGATGCCGCGTAAAAAGATTGATTCTCTTGTGGATTTTGCCAAAGAATATGGGGCAAAAGGGCTTGCTTATCTGTGTGTGAACGAGGATGGAAGCTATAAATCGTCCTTTGCCAAGTTCATGACAGAGGAGGAATTAAATGCTCTTGTGTCGGCGATGAAGGGTGAGCCGGGAGATCTGCTTCTTTTTGCGGCAGACCAGAACAAAGTCGTCTATGATGTTCTTGGAAATCTCCGTCTGGAGGTTGCAAAACGTCTGGAGCTGATTGAACCGGGGCAGTATCATTTCCTCTGGGTGACAGAGTTTCCGCTTCTTGAATTTAATGAGGAGCTGGGGCGCTATCAGGCGATGCACCATCCGTTTACAATGCCGATGGAAGAGGATCTGAAATATATCGATACGGAGCCGGGAAGGGTTCGTGCCAAAGCATATGATATCGTGTTAAATGGAACGGAGTTAGGCGGTGGTTCTGTGCGTATCCACCAGAATGACATACAGGAGAAGATGTTTGAATGCCTCGGCTTTTCTAAAGAAGGGGCGCATGAACAGTTTGAGTTTCTTCTGAATGCGTTCCGTTATGGTGTTCCGCCGCATGCAGGGCTTGCTTACGGGTTTGACCGTCTGATCATGCTGATGGCAGGAGAAGATAATATCCGTGAAGTGATCGCATTCCCGAAAGTAAAGGATGCTTCCTGCCCATTGACAGAGGCGCCGGGAACGGTAGATGAAAAACAGCTTGACGAACTTGGGATCGCACTTTGTCCTGCCGAAGAGGAAGGAAAGGACGGAGAATAGCCAGAGAATCATAAAACAATCAGGAGGGTAAAAAAGTGAGTGTAAAGACAGAGAAATTCGGGGTGACAAAAGAAGGAAAAGAAGTGACGCTTTTCACACTGGAAAACAAAAACGGCATGCGGGTTGATCTGATTGATTACGGCGCAAATATCGTGAGGCTTTTTGTGCCGGATCAGAACGGAAAACTGGATGATATCGTGCTTGGGTTTGACGACGTGGCAGGTTATGAGGAGAATGGCTGCTTTTTCGGATCGTTCATCGGAAGGCATGGAAACCGCATCGGCAATGCAGAGTTTGAGCTAAATGGTGTGACTTATGAACTTGAAAAAAATGATGGTGACAATAACCTTCATGGAGGCACACCGGGCTATAATAAAGTGATGTACAAGGCAGAGACGACAGAGAACAGTGTTGCATTTTCAAGAACCAGTCCGGATATGGAGCAGGGCTATCCGGGAAATCTGGATATCTGTGTCACTTATGCGTTGACGGATGATAATGAACTGAAAATATCTTATCAGGCAAAGACGGATAAAGATACGCTCTGCAATGTGACAAACCATTCGTATTTTAACCTGAAGGGTCATGATGGCGGAACGATCACCGATCATAAAGTATGGATCCGGGCAAACGGTTTCACGGAGACGAGCGACGATCTGATCCCGAACGGTAATATCATCGATGTGGCAGGGACGCCGATGGATTTCAGGACAGAAAAAACGATTGCAGAGGACATCGAAGCGGATTATGAGCCGCTTAAGATCGCCGGGGGATATGATCACAATTTTGTATTGGAAAAAGAGGCAGGAAAGATGGAAAAAGTCGCTGAATTGTCTGAGGAGACGACAGGACGCCGCATGGAGGTGTACACGGATCTTCCGGGAATGCAGCTCTATACCGGTAATTTCATCGTAAAAGAAGACGGAAAAGGCGGGATAGAATATACGAAGAGAACGGGAGTCTGCTTTGAAACCCAGTTTTTCCCGAACTCGGTCAATATCCCTTCGTTTGAATCCTGTGTGTTAAAGGCAGGAGATACTTTTACAAGTACTACGATTTACCGGTTTTGTTAAAAATCATTGCTCCTTATATGTATAACGAAACAAGGTGTGGGCGAATACTATAAGGATAAGGATAAAAAACCGAAGGAGAAAGAATGTGAAGAGTGTTCTGGGGAAACTGATTCAGAAAGAATTTGGGAGAAATAAATATAGAATATACTGTTACAAGATGGACCGGAAGGAGTGTATGGATATTTTCTGCGATATTTATCACGACCTGAACCATATACCGGATGACAGTCTTAGTGATAAGCTTTTAAACCTGCTCCGTACCGTCCAGCTCTCTGTGAAAATAAGCCAGATATTTTTTTATGTGACAGTGGGATTTGTACTCGCTGTACTGGCACTTTCACTGATGCCGGTCATTCTGGAGATCAAATCCCTGGCGATCGGTGTGCTTGTGATATTATATTTTTACAAGCTTGCGGAGTATATCCGGAACCGTTACTGTGACCGGGATGTCCGGCTTGTACTGATTTATAAAACAGCATTGTTTCATGTGCTGTCAGATGAGGGAAAGTAGAGAAATGGAGAATAATAATGAAACGTACCCGGTTAAGAGACAGAGACCTTCCCGATTATACGAAGGGGGAGGAGATTTTTAATATGGTTTCACACATAGTAGGAGGGGCGCTTGCAGTGGCAGCGCTCGTACTCTGTGTGATCTTTTCGGCACTGAAGGGTGACGCATGGGCTGTAGTGGCGTCGGCGGTCTATGGGGCCACGATGGTAGTACTCTACACGATGTCAAGTATTTACCATGGTTTAAGGTCAGAGATGGCAAAAAAGGTATTTCAGGTCATTGACCACTGTACGATTTATTTTCTGATCGCCGGTACATATACCCCGATCACGCTTGCCGGTCTGAGAAGAGAACATCCGGCGGTTGGATTTACTGTGTTTGGGATCGTATGGGCATGTTGTCTGGCTGCGGCCGCCCTTACGGCGATCGATCTTGAAAAGTATAAGAAAATGTCCATGATCTGTTATCTTGGTATGGGTTGGTGTATTATCTTTTTCATAAAACCTACGGTCGAGGTGTTAGGGATCGGAGGCATGGTTTATCTCATCACCGGAGGGCTGGCTTATACGATCGGTGCTGTTTTGTATGGGCTTGGCAAGACGAGGCGGTATATGCATTCGTTGTTCCATTTGTTTGTCATAGCGGGAAGTGTACTGCATTTCTTTATGATTTTGTTTTATGTGATTTGAACTTAAAGTGTGAAAGCACAGGAAGGAGCAGATAATGGTAGTAGAACCAAAGGTAAAAGGATTTATATGTACGACGGCGCATCCAAAGGGATGCGAGGAGAGTGTGAGAAGGCAGATCGGGTGCACAAAAAAATATGGAAAGAAGGATGGGCCGAAAAAGGTTCTCGTGATCGGTTCCTCTACCGGTTATGGCCTTGCTTCACGCATTGCTGTTACATATGGTTACGGAGCGGATACGATCGGCGTGGCATTTGAAAGGGAGTCGAATGGCAAACGAACAGCCACAGCGGGCTGGTATAATACAAAGGCATTTGAAAAATTTGCGGCAGAAGATGGATATTATGCAAAGTCCTTTAATGGTGACGGTTTCTCAAAACAGATGAAGGAAGAGGTCATCCGGTGTATCAAAGATGATTTTGGCCAGGTCGATATGATCGTGTACAGTATGGCGGCTCCGAGACGTACGATGCCGGATGGGACTACCGTTTCTTCTGTGCTGAAAACAGTTGGTGAGCCATTTACGAATAAAACCATTGATCTCCGGACGAATGAGATCAAAGAGGTGACTGTGCCCGTGGCAGATGAGGATGAGATCCGTGCCACGGTACAGGTTATGGGCGGTGAAGACTGGAAAGACTGGATCCAGGCGCTGCATGATGCCGGTGTGATAAAAGAAGGGGCGGTGACGCTTGCTTATTCTTATATCGGTCCTGTCGTAACGCATGCAATTTATAAGGATGGAAGCATTGGACAGGCAAAGAAGCATTTATACGATACTTCTGTGGAACTGACAAAGAAATTTGCGGATATCGGACTTAAGGCGTACATATCGGTGAACAAGGCGCTCGTAACGCAGTCCAGCGCAGCGATCCCGATCGTTCCGCTTTATATTTCTCTTCTCTACAAGGTGATGAAGGAGGAAGGGCTTCATGAGGGCTGTATTGAGCAGATGAACCGTCTTTTCCTCGACAAGCTGTCGGGAGAACCGCAGACAGATGATGCAGGGATGCTTCGTCTGGATGATTATGAAATGAAAGATGAAATCCAGAAAAAGATTGCAGATGTGTGGGAGGATGTGACATCGGAATCGATCAAGAACCTTGGGGATATCAAGGGCTACTGGGACGATTTTTATAACATGTTCGGATTTGGATATGAGAATGTGGATTATGCGGAGGATGTGGAGATATAAGAGAGGTCAGCCTGATGACGTCAGGCTTGAGTCTGCGGAATCTCTTGTTTCCCAATGTGTTAATAAGATGCACAAAAACGATAAAATAAACAGCATTATGGACGATGGAGCTGAGACTCAGCGGAATGGTTCGTGTATCCGGCTGTTTGTTTTATCGTTTTTTGGATTTCTTTGAAACAGCAGGGCAGGAACATGACATACTGTTGTCATGTTTGGTATGATATGATCAGTATTGCAAAGAGCTGCAGGAATGGGGATTATCATGAAAATAGACAGGCTGATCGGGATCTTATCGATCCTGTTACAGAGAGAAACGGTGACAGCGCCTTATCTGGCAGAGCGTTTTGAGGTTTCCAGAAGAACGATCAACCGTGATATTGAGGATTTATGTAAGGCGGGAATCCCAATCATAACAAAGCAGGGGGCAGATGGCGGCATCTCTATCATGGAGAATTATAAAATCGAACGGACGCTTCTGACAAGTACGGAGATGAAGGATATTCTCGCCGGCCTCCGGAGCCTCGACAGTGTCAACGGTACAAATCGTTATGGCCAGCTGATGGAAAAATTGTCAGTCGGTTCTTCGGATTTTATGGAAGGCGGTCAGTCGGTCCTGATCGATCTGTCCTCATGGTATAAGGATTCGCTGGCCCCGAAGATTGAACAGATCCGGTATGCGATTGACAGCCGGAGGGAACTTGATTTTTTCTACTATTCTCCGGGTGGGGAGAGCGTGAGAACGATTGAACCATACTATCTGATCTTCCGGTGGTCGAGCTGGTATGTGTGGGGATGGTGTAAGTACCGGGAGGATTTTCGCCTGTTCAAACTGAATCGCATGGATGGGGTGAGGCTGTCGGAACAAACATTTCCCGGTCGGGAGGTCCCGTTACCGGATCTGAACGATGAACAGATTTTTCCCGGTGGGATCCGGGTAAAGGCGTTATTTGAAGCAGACTGTAAATGGAGACTGGTTGAGGAGTTTGGTAAGGAATGTTTTGAGGAACGGGAGGACGGGAAGCTTTTGTTTCATGCCGATTATACCAACAGGGAAAATCTCCTTACATGGCTGCTGACATTCCGGAATAAGGCAGAGCTTCTGGAACCGGAATATTTGCGTGAGGAACTAAAACAGGCATTGAGGGAAATGTTGGCCCGATATGAGAAAAAGGAGGAGTAAACTTAATGAAGTATGCATGGATGGATGAGTATTTAATGAACAAACGAGGGGTTACAAAAGATCTTCAGACCAGCTGGAACTGGGTGCGCTACAAACTGGGTGGAAAAATGTTTGTGGCGTCATGTCTGGACGGGAACGACAAGCCATATTATATCACACTCAAGCTGGAGCCGGGGGACGGGGAATTTCTGCGGCAGCAGTATGAGGATATCATTCCGGGATATTATATGAATAAAGAGCACTGGAACTCTGTAAAAGTGGATGGAGCGATATCGGACGAACTGCTGAAAGAGCTGCTTGATAAATCTTATGAGGTCATGCTCCGCAGTTTCAGTGGGAAAAAGCAGCGGGAAATTCTGAATCTGAGTTGCTGTGGAACGGAGTGTGAAACATGCCACTGCTATGGGGAGATGTGCAGCGGGTGTAACGATGTGCGTGGAAAAGTGTTTCATTCACAGGGACAGGCATGCCCGATCTATCATTGTTCTGTGACGAAAAACAAATTTGCCACCTGTGCGGGCTGTGAAAAAGTTCCCTGCGATATCTGGAAAGCGACGAAGGATCCCTCGATGTCGGATGAGCAATTTGAGGCAAATATATTGGAACGTGTAAAAAATCTGCGTTTTGGAAGGGGGGATTCCATTGGGAAATAAGCCAGATAGATTTGACTACAAAAAAGAGTACAAGGAATTTTATCTGCCGCCGAAGACACCGGGTATCATCACGATACCCGAAATCAACTACCTTTCGGTTCAGGGAAAGGGAGACCCGAACGAACCGGAGGGCGAGTATAAAGCGGCGGTTGGTATGCTTTACGCGATCGCTTTTACGATCAAAATGAGCGGACGGGCAGGACATAAAATAGACGGATATTTTTCCTATGTCGTGCCGCCCCTCGAGGGATTGTGGAAGATGGCAGGAAATGTTCCGATTGATTATGCCCACAAAGAAAATTTTCAGTGGCGGGCCATGATCCGCCTGCCGGAGTTTGTAACGAAGGAGGAATTTGACTGGGCGGTCAGTGAAGCAACCGAGAAAAAGCAGATGGATTTTTCCAAAGTGACATATTTTACTTATCAGGAAGGGCTCTGCGTGCAGTGCATGCATATTGGGAGCTACGACGATGAACCGGCGACGATTCAGAAGATGAAAGCGTTTCTTGAGGAACAGGGGTATGCGGAGAATCTGTCGGAGAAAAGGCTCCATCATGAAATCTATCTCAGCGACCCGAGGCGGACAGCAAAAGAGCGTCTGAGGACGGTAATCCGCCAACCAATACGGGAAGTGTAGTATTGCTGTCTAAAAGTAAAAAGGAGGTCCTTAAATCGACAGTTGAAAATTTAGTTTTTTCTTTACAAATATTAAGTCCTGTGTTATACTCTGTAATATAAAGAATTATTGCATTTCGTTTTATCTAAAAATATATCAGAAAGCACATTCGTGCATTCATTCAAAATCCGTAATGTAAGACCAAATTTCGTTTAAATGGGAAGCGTTAAGCCGGCGATCAACCGGAGGGCCTGCTTTTATGTCACAAATTTTATATAAATACTTGATTTTTATATATTATATAGTATAATAACAGATAGGAAGTGGATATTTGGGAAAAAAGAATATTGTATGGAATGATTACATATCGCAGAATGAACGCTTTGCTGACTTTTTTAATGGTGTCGTGTTTCAGGGGGAAGAAATTATCTGCCCGGATGATCTCACCACACTGGATTCTAAGCTGTGGCGGCGAGAGTCAAAAAAGAACAGTTATCATGAATATGTGCGTGACAATGCAAAACTCTGGCGCTACAGGGGGATGGAGTATATCCTTGATCTGGAGCCGGAGGAGTCGCCTCATTTTGCCTTGCCAGTAAAGTACATGAACTATGAGTCTGTTCAGTATGATAAACAGTATCGGAACATTCGGAAAGAGCATCGTCGAAAAAAGGATCTGCGACCGCCGGAGTATCTTTCGGGATTTTCGGGGAGTGACCGTTTAATGCCGGTTATCACGATCAGTGTATATCTCGGAGAGGAAAAATGGTCCGGTTTTACAAACCTTAGTAAAATGGCGGGATTTCACACGATGCCCGCAGAGGTTAAGGACAGGCTGCTTCCTTTGTGCAGTGATTTTCATGTGAACCTGTTGGATATCCATAAGATAGCAACATGTGATGTGTTCCGGACAGATTTAAAAGAAGTATTTGGTTTTTTGAGACATCGCAATGATAAGGAGGAGCTGAGGCAGTACGTGAGAGGAAATGAGAACTTTCGTTATTTGAAGGAGGATGCCTATGATGTGCTGTCAGTTTATAGCAGGAGTAACGAACTTGAGATACGGAAAAAGGAGTATGAGACAGAGGAGGGATTTGATATGTGTCGTGCGATTCGGGAAATGATCGAAGATGGGAGAATGGAAGGGAGAGTAGAAGGGAATTTGTTCTGCCTGATCAATAAAACGGTAAAAAAACGTGAGCGGGGGATGTCAGTGGAGGATATTGCCGATGCGTTGGAGGAGGAAGAGGAAATGATCGAACGGATCATTGTGGCCATTATGGAAGCCGGGACGCTAGAAACAGAGAAGATTTATGCATGTATGGAGGTGTCAGTTTAAATCCTGTTTCGTTTAATACCAGCTACAAAATAGCCAGGCAGCAGTGCCTGGCTAAATAAAATGGGTGATGTTTCAATTTTTCATTTGATAGGAAAATTTTCTATTGCGCAGCCAGAGAGGTGCGTGTTTTTCAGGCGCACCTTTTTAGCTAACGGATCACGGTCCCGCATCGTCCCTTCATGGCCTTCCCGGCATCTTCCAGTCTGGCGATGATAGCGGTGCGCTCTTCACCGGAGGTGACAAAGGCTACACTGGCGTCTATTTTTGGCAGAGTGGTGACAGGGTCAAAATGCCCCTCGTCGATCAGGTGAATTGCCTCACTGCTTGTAATCTCTCCGATTGGTTTATCGCCAATGTACATCTGGTCTCTTCCTGTGAGGATGAGAAGATGGGATGCACCAAGCATGTCAGCCAGTTTTGCGGCAGTGTAATCTTTTTCGATGATGGCACTGGCGCCTTTCAGGTGTGTCCCCTGCTCCATGACGGGGATGCCGCCACCGCCGGCTGCGATGACGATCTGTCCTGCTTCTGCCAGAGTTTTGATGGCGTCGATCTCATAAATGTCGATTGGGTGAGGGGAGGCGATGATCCTGCGGTAAGAGCCATTTTCACTGATGACATGATTCCCTTTTTCCTCTTCAGCTTCTGCCTCCTCTTTTGTCATACAGCGGCCGATGACCTTGGTAGGATGATTGAATGCTTTGTCAAACGGGTCTACCCGTACTTGCGTGATAATGGTAGACACCGGTTTGAAGATTCCCCGGTTTAGTAATTCCGTGCGGACTGCATTTTGCAGGTCATAACCGATATAACCCTGACTCATAGCTCCGCAGAGTGACATGGGAGCCACGGTGTAGCGACTGTCAAGCCGTGCAAACTCCGTCATGGCGGTCTGTATCATACCAACCTGGGGGCCATTGCTGTGGGTGATCACGATCTCATATTTTTCTTCTGCCAGATCAGCTATTGCATTGGCAGCTTTTTTTACATTTTTCTGCTGCTCGGGAAATGTTTCGCCAAAGGCATTTCTTCCCAGAGCGACTACGATTCTTTGATTGTTCATTTCCAGTCCTCCCTGATTTGTCACTTTTATGCCGGACATATATGTTTTATTCAATGATGCCGGGGTCAAAAGCCCTTTTTTATCAAAGGGTCTGGCAATATGCACAAAAAACAAGGGGCCTTTGACCCCGGCATCACTTAATAATAGTATATCAAATATGACAAAAACAATCAACTCCTCCATTTTGTCAGGGAAATTGATTTCCATAGCAAAAAGAAGTTGAAAAAATGGCTCTGATGGGCTATACTTATCTTATATAGTTTTGGATTTTTTTGGGGATGAAGGGTTATGGATGTACGCTGGTCGATGCTGACGTAGTAAAGTGAAAGATCACAAACGGAGGCAGAGGTCAAATTGATGTCGTTGAACGAACAGCAGGAGAAATTTTGGAACGGAGGGGTATCATGAAACTGGAGTTTTTGGGGGCTGCACATGAGGTTACCGGAAGTTGCCATTATCTCGAGATCGGAGATAAAAAACTGTGTGTGGATATTGGAATGGAGCAGGGGCAGCATCTTTTTGAAAGTCAGGAGATTCCGGTGAACCCGGCGGAGATCGACTATATTCTTCTTACGCATGCACACATTGATCATACCGGACTTTTGCCAATGCTCTATGCAAGGGGATTCCGGGGAAGGGTATTTGCGACGAAAGCGACGTCAGACCTGAGTGCGATCATGCTGAGAGATAGTGCACATATACAGCAGTTTGAGGCTGAATGGAGAAACCGTAAGGCATTAAGATCCGGAGGCGAGACATATGTTCCGCTTTATACGATGGAGGATGCAATCGGTGCTGTCCGGCTTTTTGTACCGTGTGAGTATGACCAGAGGATCACGCTTTGTGAGGAAGTTACGATACGCTTTACTGATGTGGGGCATTTGCTTGGCTCCTCTTCGATCGAGGTATTTGCGACAGAGGATGGGGAACACAGAACAATCGTATTTTCCGGAGATCTTGGAAATACAAATAAGCCGATATTGAAAGACCCTATTTACACAAAGAGTGCAGATTATGTGGTCATGGAATCTACATATGGGGACCGGTATCATGGAGATGCGCCGGATTACGTGGGACAGCTTGCTAAAATTATTGAGAAAACATTTGAAAAAGGGGGAAATGTGGTTATACCGGCCTTTGCAGTCGGGCGGACACAGGAACTTTTATATTTTCTCCGTCAGATCAAAGAGCAGGGATTGGTTCGGACAAATGCGGATTTTGAGGTCTATGTGGATAGTCCGCTGGCGGTAGAGGCGACGAATATTTTTGGGAAAAATGTAGAGGGATGTTTTGACGAAGAGGCACGGGCGCTTGTGCAAAAAGGGATAAATCCGATCGGATTCAAGGGGTTAAAGCTTTCGATCACAAGTGATGACAGCCGGGCGATCAATATGGATATGAACCCGAAAGTCATTATTTCGGCTTCGGGAATGTGTGAGGCCGGCAGGATCCGTCATCACCTGAAACACAATTTATGGAGAGAGGAAAGTACGATCGTTTTTGTTGGCTATCAGACGGTCGGGACTCTCGGCAGGGCATTGCTTGAGGGGGCTGAACAGGTGAAGCTGTTTGGAGAGACGATCGAAGTAAAGGCAGAGATCGTTAAGATTTCCGGTATTAGCGGGCATGCGGATAAAAAGGGGCTTATCAACTGGGTTCTTGGCTTTAAAGAAAAACAGCCAGAGAAAGTATTTGTCGTTCATGGAGACGATCAGGTCTGTGAAAGTTTTGCAGCGTGTCTTCGAGATGAATACGATATATCAGCAAATGCGCCATATAGTGGCAGCGTTTTTGATCTGGTGAGAGGGGAGTTTGAATATGTAGCGGATCCCGTTTATGCAAAGAAGAAACAATCTGCGAAAAAACGGGCTATGGATGTGTTTGGACGGCTTATCGCAGCAGGAGAACGTCTTTTGGCAGTTATCCGTAAAAATGAGGGCCTTAGTAATAAGGATGTTGCCAAATTTACAAATCAGATCAATTCTTTGTGTGATAAGTGGGACCGATAGAGGAGGAATAAGACTTGAAGGAAAGCAGGAAATCGTATATGGAGGGGATAACGTGTCAGTATGATTCTTTGACGGGATTGTACAATCTTGATACGTTTAAGACGGGAGTAAAGGCGATTCTTGGTGATAAAGACCTCAAAGCCCGGTATGCATTGTTATATACGGATATTACCCATTTTGAGAGGGTAAATAACCTGTACGGCAGCCGGCCTGCCGATACTCTTCTTGTGGATCTGGCAAATGCGATTTCAGAAGCTGATATCGGAATACAGCTTTATTGCCGCAGTATAGCGGATCATTTTGTTATGTTGGTGCAGTATGAGAAGAAAGAGGCATTGGGACACGATCTGGAAGAGTTTTGCCGGGAGTTTAACCATTTTGCTATGGAGAGGTTTCCGGATGCGGTTCCGCGTCTTGGGATCGGGGCATTTCTTATCTATGACCAGACAGAATCGATTGACGATATGGTAGATAAGGCGAATGCTGCGCGAAAAAGTCTCAGGGGAAGAAGTTCGATCTGTGTGGCTTATTATAATCCGGTAGATTTTGGTAAACACAGGAGAGCAAAAGAAATTGAAAAAGATATGATGAGGGCGCTGGATGATGGGGAATTTAAAGTATACCTTCAGCCAAAGTATGACCTTGTTACGAAAAAGATGGTCGGTGCAGAGGCGCTTGTCCGCTGGATAAAAAAAGACGGGACGATGATCTATCCGGACGAATTTATCCCTGTTTTTGAGAAAAATGGTTTTATCCGCCAGTTGGATTTTTACATGCTTGAGCATGTGTGCGAGATGCTCCGGAGGCGGTTGGAGGAGAGAAAGGTTTGTCTGCCGATTTCGATCAACCAGTCAAGAGTACTGCTTAATAGTGATACCTATACTGCGGATGTGGCCTACGTATTGAATAGTTATAATACCCCGCCGGATCTGATCGAGCTGGAATTGACAGAGCGTATTTTTTCAGACTCATTGGACGAGATGGCGGAAATGATGTCAGAGCTTAAGAAGCTTGGGATCAAGTGGTCGATCGATGATTTTGGAACCGGTTATTCTTCGCTTAATTTGCTAAAAAAACTGCCGGTTGATATCATAAAGATCGACAAGGCATTTCTGGATGAAACGGAAACTTCTAACGTCAGCAAGGTTATCATACGTAAGACAGTGGAACTCATTCAGGAATTGGACAAAACAGTAGTGTGTGAAGGTGTAGAGACGGAGGAGCAGGCGAGTTATCTGAAAGCGATCCACTGTGATGTAAGCCAGGGATATCTGTATGCAAAACCGATGCCGATGGATGAATTTGAAAAACTGATGGATTCTGAAGTGATCGTGGCTTAGTGAAGTATTTGAAATTATGTGATGCCAGAGCTGACAGGTTATGGCATTATATAACATAAATAAAAATTTAGGAGGATATTGAAATGAAATTCTTTATTGACACAGCCAATGTAGAGGATATTAAAAAGGCAAATGACATGGGTGTCATCTGTGGTGTAACGACAAATCCGTCCCTGATCGCAAAAGAGGGAAGAGATTTTGGACAGGTTATCGCTGAAATCGCATCGATCGTAGACGGACCGATCAGTGGCGAGGTAAAAGCAACGACTGTGGATGCAGAGGGCATGATCGCAGAGGGAAGAGAGATTGCGAAGATCCATCCGAACATGGTAGTAAAGATCCCGATGACAGTAGAGGGACTGAAAGCGACAAAAGCATTGACAGATGAGGGTATCAAAGTAAATGTGACACTTATCTTTAGTACAAACCAGGCGCTTCTTGCTGCGAGAGCAGGAGCTACTTTTGTGTCTCCATTCCTGGGACGTCTTGATGATATTTCACAGCCGGGTATCGATCTGATCGAGAGCATTTCTGCTGTATTTGCAAACTATCCGGAGATTGATACAGAGATCATTGCAGCAAGCGTTCGTAACCCGATCCATGTAACAGACTGTGCGCTGGCAGGTGCTGACATCGCTACTGTTCCTTATAGCGTGATCGAGCAGATGACAAAGCATCCTCTTACGGATCAGGGAATTGCAAAGTTCCAGGCGGACTATAAAGCCGTGTTCGGCGAATAATCTGGATAGGTTGTTAAGTCACGGCTTTGCCGTGTTCGGCGAATAATCTGGATAGGTTACTAAGTCACGGCTTTGCCGTGTTCGGCGAATAAGCGAATAAATTAAAGGAGTTAAAGATTATGAATACGTTAGAACTGAAAAAAATGGCTAACGAAGTTCGTAAAGGTATTGTGACTGCTGTGCACAGTGCGAAATCCGGGCATCCGGGTGGATCTCTCTCGGCAGCGGATATTTATACATACCTTTTCTTCGAAGAGCTGAATATTGATCCTGAAAATCCACAGAAACCGGATCGTGACCGTTTTGTCCTCAGTAAAGGGCATACGGCGCCGGGGTACTATTCTGCACTGGCAAACAGAGGATTTTTCCCGGTAGAAGATCTTACGACGCTTCGTCACACAGGATCTTACCTGCAGGGGCATCCGGACAAAAAACACATTCCGGGTGTGGATATGTCGAGCGGTTCTCTGGGACAGGGAATTTCTGCAGCAGTTGGTATGGCGCTGTCTGCAAAACTGAGCGGGGATGATTACCGTGTCTATACGCTTCTCGGAGATGGAGAGATCCAGGAAGGACAGGTCTGGGAGGCAGCGATGTTTGCCGGACATCGTAAACTCGATAATTTTGTTGCGATCGTAGACAATAATGGTCTTCAGATCGACGGAGATATCGCAGATGTATGTTCTCCATATCCAATCGATGAGAAATTTAAAGCATTTAATTTCCATGTGATCAATGTGGATGCACACGATTTTGATGCCTTGAAAAAGGCTTTTGATGAGGCAAAAGCAACGAAGGGACAGCCTACCGCTATTATCGCTAAGAGTGTGAAGGGTAAAGGCGTATCCTTTATGGAGAATCAGGCCAGCTGGCATGGCGCAGCTCCAAATGATGAGCAGTATGCACAGGCTATGGCAGATTTAGAGAAAGTAGGTGAATCCCTGTGAGTGAAGTGAAGAAAATCGCGACTCGTGAGAGTTATGGAAATGCACTTGCAGAGTTGGGTGCAGAATTTAAAAATCTTGTAGTTCTGGATGCAGACCTTGCAGCTGCCACAAAGACGGGAGTGTTTAAAAAGGCATTTCCGGAAAGACATATTGACTGCGGGATCGCTGAGTGTAATATGATCGGCATTGCAGCCGGTCTTGCGGCTACCGGAAAAATTCCGTTTGCCAGTTCGTTTGCGATGTTTGCAGCCGGCCGTGCGTTTGAGCAGGTTCGCAACTCGGTTGCTTATCCAAAACTGAACGTAAAGATCGGTGCAACTCATGCAGGAATCTCTGTCGGAGAGGATGGTGCGACGCATCAGTGTAATGAAGATATTGCGCTGATGAGAACGATTCCGGGGATGGTCGTGCTGAACCCATCCGATGATGTAGAGGCAAAGGCTGCTGTCCGTGCAGCGATCGAGCATGAAGGTCCGGTCTATCTTCGTTTCGGAAGACTGGCAGTACCTGTGATCAATGACAAGCCGGATTATAAATTTGAGCTTGGTAAGGGAGTTGTTCTCCGTGAGGGCAAAGATGTGACGATCATCGCGACCGGCCTTCCGGTATCAGAGTGCCTTGCAGCTGCCGACAAACTGGCTGCTGACGGAATCGATGCAAAAGTGATCAATATCCATACGATCAAGCCGTTAGATGAGGAACTTGTTCTGGCTGCTGCGAAAGAGACCGGAAAAGTAGTTACTGTAGAGGAACATTCGGTGATCGGTGGTCTGGGAAGTGCGGTGTGTGATGTGCTTTCTGAGAAATGTCCGACCAGGGTAATGAAGATCGGTATCAACGATACATTTGGAGAATCCGGTCCTGCCGTAGAGCTTGTAAAGAAATATGGGCTTGATGCAGAAAGTATTTATGCAAAAGTAAAGGATTTTGCCAAATAAGCAGATAAGAAGAAAAAGAACATTTTTTTAAACATGATAAAAGCGGCATCAGAACAGGTGCCGCTTTTGTGCTGGTACAAAAATGTTCGTTGTATATGAGCCGGAGTCGTTGTTAAGTTTAAGTTACGCAGCGCCTGTTTCCGAAGGGGCTGTCACAACGCAGTTTTTCCCCTTTTGCTTTCCTTCATAAAGATACTGGTCCGCCATACTGATACATTTTTCAAATGTATTTCCGGGTGTATAAGGGGCGACGCCAAAGGTCATGGTCACATTGATCACCTCGTCCTGAAATATACTGTTCATATGCTCGATCTCATAACGTATCTTTTCGGCGATGATGTGGGCATATTCTATGTTGGCCCGGAGAAGGATGAGGATTTCTTCCCCACCCCAGCGACAGGCCATATTTTGTTTGCCCGTATTTTTTAATATGATATCTGCCACAGATTTTAATACATAGTCTCCGCATGCATGTCCGTATTGGTCATTAAACTGCTTAAAATCATCAATATCTCCCATGATAAAACAATAATCTTCCTGCGTGTTGTCTAACAGGGAATGAAATTCTTCTTCCATGCTGTGACGGTTTCTCAGTTTGGTCAGGGCGTCGTAGCGTGCCAGACGATCCAGTTTTATGTTCGTGGTGCGCAGTTCATATTCTTTTCTGCGGATCTCTATCGTGTGAAACGTGGCAAAGAACATGATCATGACAGCCGCAATGAAAATATTTATTGCAGATATTGAAAATCCAAGCAGGTCAGAATGGCCCCTGGACAGAGGCCCCATTATGTAGGAGCAGATCCTCATTGCGATTGTAAGGGTTAAGTTGATGACCCCAAGTATGCTTGGAACCAGTATTTTTTTCTTCAACGTAGGAGAGATATAAGCAAAGTAATAAGCGACATAGATCAGTCCGATGTTATACAGGGAAAATCCATATTTCCATCCGATCATGATCGTAGCAAAGAAGGAGTGCAGGATGATCTCCAGATAAGTACTGATGAAAGCCGCCAGATAATACTCCTTCCGGAGGAGCATTTCAAGGATCACAGCATAAAAAAGTACACTGAAACAGTTAAAGACAGCGAGAGGGATACACCGGCATGAGAAAAATAAGATCGTGAGTGCGATATGTACGACTCCGATGCCGATTCTCGCCAGCTCATAGCGAATATATTCGGTTATTTCCCTTCTTCCCGAAAGAATATCTTTGAAATAGCTGATCATAAAAACTGTCTCCTGGTATTTTTGATGTAAATAGTATAACATAAAAAATAATAATAGGAAATGGTTTTCCATGGAAAAAATACTTTTAAGTTGCGTTTCGTAAAGGGGAACTATATAATAGGTGAAGAGGCTGTCAGGAAGGAGAGAGTGAGGATGCAGACATATATGTGCAGGCCGGTTCCGGGAAACCGCCGGTTTGAAGTGAGTGTGCCGGGATCAAAAAGCATGACGAACCGGGCACTTTTAATGGGAGCGCTTGCGGAGGGAAGGACCGTGCTGAAGGGAGTGCTTTTTAGTGATGATTCCAGGGTTTTTATGCAGGCACTCAAAATGATCGGATATGAGATAGAGATAAAGGAAGAGGAAAAGACCGTAGCTATTGAAGGATTCGGAGGTGAAATTCCGGGAGACGAGGTGACGATGCGGCGGATTTATGTGGGGAGCGCCGGAACAGCTGCCAGATTTTTAACGGCGTTTCTGGGGTTATCCGGTAAATCATTTTTAATGGAATCTTCTGACCAGATGAAAGAGAGGCCGATGAAACCGCTTCTTAGAGCGTTAGAGGATTTAGGAGTACAGTTTGAATTTTTGGACAAGCCATATGCCTTTCCGTTTCAGATCAAGGGAAGAGAAGAGAAAGATCCGGAATATATCGAACTGGATATCGATCAGAGCAGTCAGTTTCTGAGTGCGCTTCTGTTAAGCGGAGTGATGTGCCGGAAGGGAATCACGATCCGGCTTACCGGAAAGAGAGATGCAAGGGCATATGTGACGATTTCCATGAAAATGATGGCTCAGTTTGGAGGCAGGGTAGAACAGTTAAATAAGAATACATATCGTGTAATGCCCGGACAGCGTTATAAAGCGGGGGAATACCAGATCGAGCCGGATGTGTCTGCTGCATGTTATTTTTATGCGATTGCTGCCATAACGGGAAATGAAGCTAAGGTCATGCATGTCCACAGTACGACGACACAGGGTGATATCCGTTTTCTGGAGGTACTTGAAAAAATGGGATGCCACCTGAGGGAAGAGAAGAATGGGATTGTTCTGACTGGTCCGGCATCCGGAAAGTTGAAAGGGATTCATGTGGATATGAGTGATTTTTCGGATCAGACGATGACGCTGGCTGCGATTGCTCCTTTTGCCGCCGATGAAACCGTGATTGACGGGGTGGGACATATACGCAGACAGGAGTCAGACCGGATCCGGGGAATTGTTACGGAACTCTCAAGAATGGGGGTTCGATGTGAGGAGAGAGAGGATGGCGTGACGATCCATCCCGGAGAAGTAAAACCTGCTATTGTCCAGACTTATAACGATCACCGGATGGCAATGGCATTTGCTGTGACAGGGTGCAGGGCAGATGGGATTCAGATCGCAGATCCGGAATGCTGCAGAAAGACGTTTGAAAACTACTTTGAGGTATTGACAAATCTTGATTTAACAACTAATATTGAGTAAGAATGACAAGGAAATACAGTCTGGAAATGCATCAGGCTGCTAGAAAAGAGGTATCAGAAATGCAGAAATTAGCAGATATACTGAAAGAAAAATTAGAGGACGCCTTTGAGAAAGCCGGATATGATAAAAAATATGGTTTTGTCACGGTATCAAACCGCCCGGATCTGTGTCAGTACCAGTGTAATGGTGCGATGGCAGCGGCGAAGGAGTATAAAAAGGCCCCGATCCAGATCGCAGGAGATGTACTGGGGTTCTTAAAAGAGGATTCAGCTTTTGAAAGGATCGAGGCAGTAAATCCAGGTTTTATAAATATTACGGTGAGCGGACAGATGCTTGCTGATCTGACAGGAAAAATGATGACGGAAGAGAGGTTTGGACTCGAAAAAGAACGGACACCGGGGAAAGTTGTCATCGATTATGGTGGGGCGAATGTGGCGAAGCCGCTTCATGTCGGCCATCTCCGGCCGGCGATCATTGGTGAGAGCATTAAGCGGATCTACCGTTATATGGGAAATGAGGTCATAGGAGATGCACATCTTGGGGATTGGGGGCTCCAAATCGGCCTTGTCATTACGGAATTGAAGAGACGTCAGCCGGGACTTCCGTATTTTGATGAAGATTTTTCCGGGGAATATCCGCAGGAGGCACCATTTACGATAGCAGATATGGGGGAAATCTATCCGCATGCGAGCGCATATTCCAAGGAGAATGAAGAATATCTGAAGGAGGCCCAGAGGGAAACGGCAAAGCTGCAGGAGGGAGACCGCGGGAACCGCGCGCTCTGGAACCATATTCTGAATGTTTCTCTCAAGAATATAAAGAAGAATTATGGAAAGTTAAATGTAGAGTTTGATCTGTGGAAAAAGGAAAGCGACGTTCAGTCGTATATCCCCGACATGGTTGAAAAGATGAAAGCAGATGGTATCGCTTATGAGAGCGAGGGGGCGCTTGTGGTTGATGTGACAGAGGAGAGCGATAAAAAAGAGCTTCCGCCGTGTATCATTGTAAAATCGAATGGCGCCACGCTTTATGCGACGACAGATCTCGCTACGATCGTGGAGAGAGAGAAACTCTTTGCACCGGATGAGATCATTTATGTGGCGGATAAGCGTCAGAGCCTGCATTTTACCCAGGTATTCCGTACTGCGAAGAAGGCGGGACTGACGAGAAAGGACACAGAGCTTGTGTTCATCGGGAATGGGACGATGAACGGAAAGGATGGCAAGCCTTTCAGGACGAGAGACGGAGGGGTTCTTGGCCTTCAGGAACTCCGTGAGCAGGTGAATGAAGAGGTTTATAAAAAAATAAAGGAGAACCGTGATTACGGAGAGGATGAGGCAAGGGAGATCGCTGAGAAGGTAGGGCTTGCGGCGCTCAAATATGGGGATCTGTCAAATCAGGCTTCTAAAGATTATATTTTTGATATTGAACGTTTCACGTCTTTTGAGGGAAATACCGGCCCTTATATTTTATATACGATCGTGAGGATCAAATCACTTCTGACAAAATATGAACAGGCAGGGGGGCAGATTTCGGAACGGGGAAATGCGAATCGTCTGCTGGCACCGGAAAATGAGAGTGAGACAAATCTGTATCTTGTACTCGGCAAATTTTCGGATGCGGTGGAGAATGCCTATAAGGAGAGGGCTCCGCATAAGATCTGCCAGTTCGTTTATGAACTGAGTGAGAGTTTTAACCGCTTTTATCATGAAAATCAGATTTTATCAAATAAACAGGAAGAAAAAAAGACAT
This sequence comes from Lachnospiraceae bacterium, assembly GCA_021770615.1. The sequence continues at coordinate 35,040 of JAETQR010000026.1, forward strand.
CCTATATACAGCTTCTTATACTTGTAAAAAATGTATTGGAGCAGTGTATCGATCTGATTGGTCTGTCTGCGCCAGAGCGTATGTAGGAGTTATGGGCAAAGCGATCGTGAGTATTGGGAAAGGTTGGTGGTTTCAGTGTTTACAGGGCGTAAGAACGAGCTTGTAAAATTGAATGAGAGCTACAAAAAAAGCGGGGTGCCTGTTGTTATTCTTTATGGAAGAGAGGGAATCGGAAAGACGACTCTTATAAAAGAATTTGTAAAAGGGAAAGAAAGTGTCTGCTATCTCGGCCGCGAACTTTCCCAGAAAGAACAGTGTATTTATTTTGACTCCGCAGTCAGACAGGTAGATGCTATTGCAGAGGCCGGAAAAAAAGTCTGTCTGGTCATTGATGAATTCGATGTGATGCAGAAGGCCTATAAGGACTTTTTTGCTGATCTGGATCAAACGACAGGGAAGGATTCGTGGAATGACCGGGTGATGATCGTGTTAACCAGTTCATCCGTGCAGTGGATCGAGAACCAGATGGTGACAGAGATGGGAGCTTTTGCGGCGAAGATCGATCAGTTTATTAAACTCAAGGAGTTTACTTTTTTAGAGATGGTAAACCGGTTTCCGGATAATTCTACCGAGGAATGCATTACGATATACAGTATCCTGGGAGGGGTGCCGGAATATTTGGACTACTGGGAGCCGGCTAAGAGTGTAAAGGACAATATCATCCGCCTTATGCTGAGGAAAGAAGGCATACTCCGGAAGGAAGCCTCCCGTTTCTTAAAGACGAGTCTCAGGGAGCTCCCTTATTATAACACGATCCTGTCCGTACTGGCAGAAGATGAGCCAAAACTTAATTATCTTTATAACCGGACCGGGTTTAGCCGGGCGAAGATTTCTGTATATATAAAGAATCTGATCCAGATTGATGTGGCGGAGAAATATTTTTCTTATGAACCGAAGAAAAAAGACAGCACGATGAAGGGCTTATATGGCATTTCAGACCGTTTTCTGCATTTCTGGTATAAATATGTATTTCCGAATATTTCGGAACTGGAGTTTGGAGAAGAAGAACGATTCTATGAAACTTATATCCGGGATGAGCTCTTTAGCTTCGTGGAAAAAACGTATGAAAAGGTGTGCAGGGAATTTCTCATACTTATGAACCAGTATGGAAAACTGCCGGACAAATTCAGCATTCCGGAAGTGTTTTATGGAAAAGAGGGAATCCTTCCTCTGATCGCAGACGGGGAAAATGGCAGCCTGCTTGTTGGAAAGTGTAAATGGTCGATGGAGCCGATGGGAAAAGAGGATTTTGAAGAACTGGTCCGGCTGGCGGAACAGACCGGACAGGAGGCAGATTACTATTATCTGTTTTCCAGAGAGGGCTTTACAAATGAACTTTCCGTGATGGCGAAAGGGATGGAAAATATCCAGTTGATCGATCTGGACAGCCTGTGACGGATAACGACAGAAAAGAAACAGAGAGAGAAAGAAGGAATCATATGTATCAGGATACATCGAGACTGATCATGTACAGCAATATCAGCGAAGATTCTGTACTGATGAAACTGAGTGATATTTTTAAACGCATTTCGGAGGATACAGGGAACAAAAACAAGGACCTGTACGTCAGAGAGATCTATAATCAGGTGTACCGGCTTTTGGACATTGCGACCAGATACGGATTCGACCGGAACCTGTGGCAGTGTTATATTGCCTTTTTACTTGCGATGGATGAAAATCCGTTCAGTGTCATCTGCGAGAAAGTCGGGATGGAGAAAGAGGATGAGGGAAAAGCCAGTGTGACAGAGATCGTCAAGCAGGATATGCAGTCTTTTTATCATATCTTTCACTATGATTTTTCAAAGATTGAGGAACTTCTGGCAGTGAAATGTTTTTCCATTCTGACGGATTATCATTCAATGGCCAAGGATGAGCATACCTACAATAAGAGTGTGAGTGAAAAAGTAAAGGAGTTAGCCGGGGAGCTGGCCGGGGCGGAAGATGGAGACGGTTTTTTTGAGATACTGACCGGTTTTTATAAGAAGTACGGTGTAGGCAAATTCGGATTAAATAAAGCATTCCGTGTGCTGCACAGTGGGACGGGGAACACGATCGGGACAGGGACGGCTGTCGGGATGGGGAACACGATCGAGATAGGAAGTCCCATCGAGACGGGGAATCCCGTCTTGTATCCGATCACACATACGAGTGATGTGTCTCTTTCCCATCTCGTGGGTTATGAGATCCAGAAAAGGCAGCTGATCGAAAATACGGAAGCTTTTGTGGAGGGAAAAAAAGCGAATAACTGTCTCTTGTTCGGGGACAGCGGTACGGGAAAATCCACATGCATAAAAGCCATATTAAATCAGTATTATGACAGGGGGCTTCGTTTGATCGAGGTATATAAGCACCAGTTTCAGGATCTGTCAAATATTATGGAGCAGATCAAGAACCGGAATTATAAATTTATCATTTATATGGATGATCTGTCATTTGAGGAATTTGAGATTGAGTACAAATACCTGAAAGCCGTGATCGAGGGTGGTCTGGAAGTCAGACCGGATAATGTCCTGATCTATGCGACTTCAAACCGCAGGCATCTGATCCGTGAGACGTGGGGAGACCGGTCCGATATGTCAGACGATGAGGTTCACCGTTCCGATACGATGCAGGAGAAGCTGTCCTTAGTGGCACGGTTTGGTGTAAGCATTAACTTTTCAAAACCTTCCAGAAAAGAATTTGAAGAAATCGTACTTGGACTGGCGGCCCAAAATCCCGATATCACACTTTCACAGGAGGAACTGTGCATGAAAGCGAATGCATGGAGCATACGGAATGGAGGGTATTCCGGGCGCGTGGCGGAGCAGTTTATCATACATCTGAAATCTGTGGCAGAATAGTTTACTTTTGGCGAAAGGACAGAAGCGCATGTTTGAGAAATTTTTCCCGGATGAGTCGGTATCATCCACGTATGAGATTGATTTCCAGAACCTGTATCGGGAGGGATACCGGGGAATCCTGTTTGACATTGACAATACGCTTGTGGAGCATGGAAAGGGAGCAGACCGCAAAGCGATGGAATTGTTTCAGAGGCTGAGGGAGACAGGTTTTGAGTGCTGCCTGATCTCGAACAATAAAAAGCAGCGTGTTAGCAGTTTTAATGAGCACATCGGCGTTCACACGGTGTTTAATGCCCATAAGCCAAGCCGCAAGGGTTATTATGAGGCAATGGAACTGATGGGGACAAAAAAGGAAAATACGTTGTTTATCGGAGATCAGCTTTTTACGGATATCTGGGGGGCGAAAAGGTGTGGGATCCGCAATATCCTTGTAAAACCGATCGATAAGCACGAAGAGATACAGATCGTTATAAAGCGGTATTTTGAGAAGATCATATTAAAGGAATACCGGCAGAAGAGGACGGCAAAGAAGCAGGAAAAGAAAGAGGAAACAGGTGCAAAAAGATGGAACAGGAATTTTTTCAGGCGTTTCGGCAGGAAATATTATCTGCTAAAAAAATAGATGGTGTGCTTATCAGCTCACCTGCCAACATGCGGGCGTGCAGCGGATTTTGTGGAGAGGGTATCGTGTTTCTTTCGGAAAGGCAGAGACTTGTTTTCACGGATTCGAGGTATACGGAGGCGGCAAAGTCAGAGTGCCCGGATTTTGAGATCATCCGTTATCAGGGAAATCTATATGAGAACTGGCTGGATGTCCTGAAAGAGAGAGGGAAGATATCCTCTGGTAGTGCGATTGGGTTTGAGGATGAGTATATGACAGTTCAGAGTTATCATACGATAAAGGCGCTATTGAAAAAGAAAGAATCGGATATTTCCCTTATACCGCTCCATAAGCGTCTTTCGGGTCTCCGCCAGGTAAAGACAGACGACGAGATCCAAAAGATCGAACAGGCGGAAAAAATCGGTGACGAGGCATTTGTGAAAGTCATCGGACGGATACGGGAATGCTGTCAAAGCGGCGAAATGCTGACGGAAAAACAGATTGCTGCATTCATCGAATTTACGATGAGGGAACTCGGCGCAGAGGGGACGAGTTTTGATACGATCGTGGCCAGCGGGCTCCATTCTTCTATGCCGCATGCCGTGCCCACAGATAAGGAACTTATGGATGGGGATTTTGTCACGATGGATTTTGGCTGTAAAGTAAATGGTTATTGTTCGGATATGACGCGGACGGTCGTGATCGGTACGGCAGATGACAGGCAGCGCGAAATTTACGATATCGTGTTACAGGCGCAGGAAGCTGCTTTACAGATCATCCGGCCGGGCATAAAGTGCTGCGAGGTGGATGAGACGGCGAGGAAAGTGATCCGGGAGGCGGGTTACGGGGAATGTTTCGGGCACAGTCTGGGACACAGTGTCGGCCTTGAGATCCATGAGACGCCGTGCTTTGCACAGAAAGATGAGAGCATACTGAGACCCGGTATGGTCATTACCGTAGAACCGGGAATCTATGTGGAGGGCTTTGGCGGAGTGAGGATTGAGGACGTAGTGGTCATAACAGAGAAGGGATGCCGGAATCTGACCCATTCGCCGAAAGAACTGATGGAGGTCAAAGCGGAAGGAGGAGCATTGTGAAGACATCAAAAAAGAGACCGGAGATCATAATACCGATCACGGATCCAACGAGGGACGGGATCATAAACAGAGCAGAGATCTTTGCCGGACTCGATGCCGATATGGCAGAGTGGCGGGTGGATCATTTTGTGGGATATGAGAGGGAAATCACAAGCCTTGTGCGGGAATTGAAGCAATGCTTAAGAGACAAAAAGCTGATCGTTACATTGAGGACAGTGTCAGAAGGCGGAGAGGAAAATGGAACACGCTTTGATTATGAAAAACTTCTTACCGGCGTGGCAAAAAGTGGGGCAGCAGATTATATTGATGTGGAGATCCGGAAAGAGCCGGAATTGGTACAGCGTATTATAACTACTGTACATAGTGCCGGGACCAAAGTGATTGGCTCGTATCATGATTTTTCCCGGACGCCGGGAAAAGAAGAAATCCTTGAATGCCTCAGACAGGCAAAAAGGGCTGGGGCAGACGTCGGGAAGTTTGCCTGTATGCCCGCCGGTGAAAAAGAGCAGGGAAGAAAAGATGCAGAGGTGCTTTTATCTGCCACGGAGCGGATGAAAGAAGAGTATCCGGATTTTCCCCTGATCACGATGAGTATGGGAGAGGCGGGAAAGGTAACGAGGCTGTACGGGGGACTGTATGGTTCGGAGGCCACTTTTGGCTGCGTTGGGACTTCATCCGCACCGGGCCAGATCGAACTGGAGGAAATGAAAGCGGTTTTTGATAAGATTTATGCGGGGAAGAAGCATATCGCGCTGATCGGTTTTATGGGGGCAGGAAAGTCCTCTGTTTCAAGAGCGCTTCACCGGATGACCGGATGGCCGGAGATCGATACGGACCAGAGGATCGTGGAGGAAGAGGGATGTCCGATCCCGCAGATTTTTTCCGAAAAGGGAGAACCGTATTTCCGTCAGCTTGAGACAGATCTGATCGATGAGCTTGGAACACTTCCGCCGGGGATCATATCCTGTGGCGGCGGGATGGTACTGCGGGATATCAATGTAAAGAAGCTCCATGCGATCGCAGACGTCGTCCTTCTTACAGCGAAGCCGGAGACGATTTATGACAGGGTGAAGGACAGCAGGGACCGGCCGCTTCTGAACGGAAATATGAATGTTCCTTATATCCGTGGGTTGATGGAGAAACGGCGTCCGTTTTATGAAACGGCGGCAAATGTCGTTGTTTCAACAGATGGCAAGTCGGTTTCTGAGATCGCGGAGGAAATTTTATCTGAATGCAGATAAAATTTTTCTTGAAAAATATGTCTGGATATAATAAAATAATGATTAGATGTATGATGTTATATTGAAATGGAAGAGCAGGAGGAACTGAATATGATTTCAGCAGGAGATTTTAAAAATGGATTGACCATCGAGATCGATGGGACGGTTTTTCAGATCATTGAGTTTCAGCATGTAAAACCGGGAAAGGGAGCTGCTTTCGTCCGCACAAAGTTAAAAAATGTCGTAGATGGCGGTGTCGTAGAAAAGACATTCCGTCCGACGGAGAAATATCCGCAGGCGCATATTGATAAAAAGGAGATGCAGTATCTTTATGCCGAGGGCGATATGTATAATTTCATGGATATGGAAAGCTACGATCAGATCGCACTTCCGGATGAGGCGATCGGAGACGCCATGAAATTCGTGAAAGAAAATGATATGGTCAAGATGGTATCCTATAAAGGAAATATCTTCTCTGTGGAGCCGCCGATGTTTGCAGAACTTGAGGTTACAGAGACAGAGCCGGGTGTAAAAGGTGATACGGCTACGAACGTGACAAAGCCGGCTACAGTAGAGACAGGTGCACAGGTCAATGTCCCGATTTTTGTAAATCAGGGTGACGTGATCCAGATCGACACCCGTACCGGGGAATATTTAAAACGTATCTAAGATGCGGGAGCAATATAACAAATATTAAGTGATCGTCAGGTTAGTTTGTTTTTTGATAGCACTGATGTATGATAAGATGATTTTTCAAGAGGGTCTTGCCAAGGGCTCTCTTGATTTTAGTTTCAGAAAGAAAATTTTAAAAACTATTAGAAGTAGTATTAAAAACCAAATCTATTTTGGGTATTTTTTGGAGGAGATGGAATGGCAGTAAAAATCATAGGGACGGGAAGTTATGTACCAAAAAATGTGGCAGATAACCATTTTCTTTCCACGATCGTGGATACGAATGATGAGTGGATCAGTCAGCGGACAGGGATCAAGGAGAGACACCTGGCAGGGGCAAAGGAAGGCACATCCTATATGGCGATCGAAGCGGGAAAGTCCGCACTCGACAATGCAGGGATCCAGCCGGAAGAATTGGATCTCATCATCGTGGCTACAACGTCTGCGGATACATATGTTCCGAGCACTTCGTGTCAGGTGCAGGGAGAGATTGGTGCCATCCGGGCTACATGTTTTGATATGAATGCAGCATGCTCCGGCTTTCTGTTTGCTATGAATACGGCCAATGCCTATCTGGAGATGGGAATGTCGAGGACGGCGCTTGTCATCGGGGCGGAGACGCTTTCGAGAGAGGTGGACTGGTCTGACCGGAGTACATGTATTTTGTTTGGTGATGGTGCTGGTGCTGCTGTTTTGCAAAGAGTAGAAGGAGAGGGCGGGATCTTAGCCAGTGTCACTGGTTCTGACGGAAGCCAGGGGGATGTGCTCACCTGTAAAGGAAGGGGCATCCAGAATCCCTTTTACAAGAGCCGCCGCAAAAAAGATTATATACAGATGAATGGGCAGTCGGTGTTCCGCTTTGCTGTGACGACCGTGCCTAAATATATTAAGCAGATATTGAAAAAGACCGGTCTGGAGGCAGACGATATCAAGTTTTATATTCTGCATCAGGCAAACCGCAGGATTTTGGAACTGATCGCAAAACGTCTGAAGGTGGATATGGATAAGATCCCAATGAATCTGGATCACTATGGGAATACGTCTTCTGCAAGTATCCCAATCCTTTTAGATGAGATCAACCGGAACGGTCTTTTGGAGGAAGGCGATAAGATCGTCCTCTCTGGGTTTGGCGGAGGACTTACATGGGGAGCTACGCTGATCGAGTGGTAGGTGTGAAGGAAACTACGGACTCGAATTGTCTCCTGCGGAGACATAACCTCGTCACGTAGTTTCTCGCATACTGCGCAAAGCGCAGTATGCTCTCTTCACACTAGAAGAATGCCAAGCGAACAAGTTCGCTTTAAGTGGGCATTCTTCATTGATTATGTTCATGATGAGAGTAGCGGCAGCCCGGTGTTTTCGTCACCTGCTGTTTGTGTTGTGAGAGATAAAGCCAGAGTGAAAAAGTTCACTTTGCAGAAATGGGGGAAGCGATGAAACGGATCTTGATCCTGGGAGCGTTAGAGAGTGAGATAACGTATTATCTGAAGCAGGAATGTTTTCATGATGCAGAGAAGACTGTGAGAAATGGTTTTACATTCTATGTGAAGCCGCCAGATGATACAAATCCGGCTGGTGTGGGGATCATCATTGGCCTGACGAAGATGGGAATGACGAATGCAGCGCTTGCGGCGATGACAGCGATCCATGAGTTTAGTCCGGATATGGTCATCGATCAGGGGACGGCCGGGGCCCATGTAAAAGAGTTGAAAACCGGGGACGTGGTCATCGGCAGACAGGCGGTCAATATCCATTCCCTGGAGATGGCAAAGCGTGGTTTCGGAGAGGGAATGTGTCCGGAGGAATGGACAGGGATGGATACGGAGTATATCGATGCCGATGAGAAACTGGTTCGTCTGTTTGAAGAGAGGATTGGGAAAGAAACGGGGACAGGCTGTGTCGTTACCGGGATACTCGGAAGCGGTGATCTGTTCAGCAAAGAAAAGGACCGTATCCTCTGGCTGCATGACAAATTCGGGAATCTCAGTGAAGATATGGAATCTTTTGCTGTGTATTCGGCATGTCGGACATGCGGGACGCCATGCGTGGCGTTACGGGTCATCTCGAACAATGAACTGCGGGATGAAGACTATGATAAGAATACGGCGATGGAGCTGCAGAGGGTGATATGGAAGGCGTTAGCTGACTGTCTCTCTCATTAAATAAAAAATATACAGAAGAGGAGATAAGAAAATGAAAAGAAATATTGTATTCGTGATTGGAATGTTATTTGTGTTAATGATGTTTAGCGGCTGTGGAAAATTGGAAGATAAGGTTACACAAAAAGAGTCAAGGATCAAGATCGGAACTTCCGTAAATTTAGTGAATTTTTTTGAGTGCGAAGAGGGGGTTATGATCGCGATAAAAGACGACCATTCTTTTTCAATCAGTAAAACGGGTAAATATTCCGTCGATGCAGTCATACTTGAAGGTGATAAGCAGGTGGAAAAGACATATGTATTTGAAGTATATGATGATGAGAAGCCTGTGATCGAGTGTGAGGATGCGATCACTCTCTATCAGAATGACAAGTTTGTGGCGGAAGAAAAAGCTTCCTGTACGGATAATTCCGGCGAAGAGATAAAACTACAGGTCATTGAAAATAATGTGGATACAAAAAATGCTGGTGAGTACAGTGTGAAATACCAGGCAGCGGACAGCAGTGGGAATACAGCGGAGAAGACGGTAAATGTCACTGTAAAAAAAGTACATTCTTTTTCAGAGCGTAAAGCGCTGGTGAAGGAGATGTTAAAGAAAAAGGAGTACAACTCACTGGAGATGGAGGTAGATAATAATAAAAAGCTTGTGTGGGTTCAGATGAAAAAAAGCTTTTCATCTGTTGAAAAAGGGAGTTATTATTATTATATTAATCCTTATTTGTCAATATCCCAGAAAGAGAAGGTTTCGAGCATTAAGCTATTTGTAGAAGTTTTTTATCAGGATAAAAAGGATTATGTGTCCCCGAAAAACATCTATATCCGGTCGGATAAGGGTACGATAGACACGGATCAGAACAGTGTGGATTTTGACTATGAATACTCATATGTATATTCTAATTTTTCGGATATGAGTTACTATTTTACAGAAAAAAGTGATCTTGACAAATTATGTGATCCAATATTGCAGGGATCTTCTTTAAAAATTGCCACTTATACGGACAAGAATACATTAGAATATACATGCAAGGACAAAGAAGTATCGAAAATGAGGCAGATGATGAATTTTTATAAGGAACTACAGTCACTCTTTTAAATGATGCCTGGAGGGATGTATATGGGGAGAAAAAGATTTTTTGCAGGATTTATAGCGGCAGTGATATTTTTTCTCACTGCCTGCGGAGCGTCCGGTCAGGGGACAGGAAAAGGGATAGAAGATACAGAAAGCGATCCTTCCCGTGAAACAGCTCCGTGGAGGGATTCTGCCGGATCACCGGGAGAGATCCGGCCGGAGTATGTAGATGCCTATGAATGGGATATGACGGGGATCGATCTGTTTTGTGAGGTGATGGGAGTACAAAAAGACCAGATCACGTTAAACCACAATTTTACGGATGACATTGGCCTGAGCTGTTTTGATATCGGGATCGAGGGGGATCCGGCACGCAGCGGCACATATATCATGCAGTGCTATACGGACGAGGAAGGCGTGGAGCATAAGGTCGTGAACCGTCAGCTTTCCCATAAAGAACTGGATGACAGAGGGATTCATGTACCGTTCAGCAATGATGTGCTGCTCATCTATGAAATCATGTACGACAGTGTATGGGAGAAAGACAGGGAGGGGGTGGATCCTGTGAAACCACCGATTGACGACTCCTTTGTAACATCATACAAAGAGACGAGGCTGGGGACGGATCCAATCTGGGAGGCATACTACGGGTATACGGATTCTGACGGATATTACAGAGTTTCTTATATCGGGGATGTGTCGGACGGATGGCGGCAGGGCATTTTTAAAAAAGGGAAATGGAAGACATGGCAGATGCCGCCGATCGCAGATGAGGGACCGGATTATTATTATTTTGGGGGAAGTGATGACCGGATCTGGTATTATGGTGAGTTATCGGATGCGATGCTTAAAGTATATAACGAAAAATCAAAAAAGATCGTGGAGATTAATACCTCAGAGTGGGTGAAAGAAAATGGGATGAAAAATAAAAATACCGTGCAGGTCACAGCGCTGTCAGGGACAATGGCAATATTCCGGTTCAAAGATATGGAAGGCCGGGACAAATGTTTCCTTGTCGATGCGGCGACCGGAAAAATAGAACACGAGTATGACAAACCGGTTTACGGGGAGTGTTACGGCGATTACCTTTATGAGTATTCGGGGCATGGGACAGATATCCTTAAGATCATCAACTGGAAGACGGGTGAGGTTACGGAATGCCTGGATCTGAGTGGGATCCGCGGCGAATATAAAAAAGGAGGTAATTTCGTCGGGTATAACAAATATATGAAAGAAGGATTTGGGGCGATATACAACGACGAAATCCCGGATATCGAGGCGGGAATGCAGCCGATCAGGATCTGTGTCTATGAAGGGACATTGTATCTGTCTTATTTTTCCGGCGTATACCGCTATAACCAGAAAGATAAGAGACTGGAAAAAATACTGGATGGGGATGAGCATCCGAAATTTCAGAAAATGTACGGCGATTTTGATGTGGGAAAGAATGAAACGGTTTATCTGCTCGGATTTCTCGGCGGAGGAGATGACGAGGGAGCTTGTGATTTTGTGTATATGGAAAAGAACTAAGAAAGGAATGAGTGGATTATGGCCATCGGAGAGGTAGAAAATAAAAGTGGAAAAAAGCAGGCATTGAATCCGTACCTGCCATCATGGGAATACATCCCGGACGGAGAACCTTATGTATTTGACGGGCGGATCTATGTGTATGGTTCGCATGATTTTTACAATGGACATGTTTTTTGTCTGGGGGATTATGTGTGCTGGTCAGCTCCGGTAGAGGATCCGGGAAACTGGCGCTATGAGGGCGTTATATATGAAAAGACAGAGGACCCGTTAAACAGGGATGGGAAAATGTGTTTATATGCGCCGGATGTCACGGTGGGGCCGGACGGCAGATATTATTTGTATTATGTACTGGATCATGTATCTGTGGTCTCAGTCGCCGTCTGCGACCAGCCTGCGGGCCGGTATGAATTTTACGGTTATGTGCACTATGAAGATGGTGTGAGGCTCGGGGAAAAAGAGGGCGACGAGCCACAGTTTGATCCGGGTGTCATGACAGAGGGCCGGAAAACATATCTGTATACAGGGTTCTGCGGAAAGGGAGATAAGTCACGCACAGGCGCCATGGTCACTGTTTTGGCAGAGGATATGCTGACGGTGCTGGCCTCCCCTGTTCTTGTCGTTCCGGGGTGTGAATACGCAAAAGGAAGTAGTTTTGAGGGACATGAATTTTTTGAGGCTTCATCGATCCGAAAAATAGACGATACATATTATTTTATTTATTCTTCGAGCGTAATGCATGAACTGTGCTATGCGACGAGTAAAAGCCCGGTAGACGGATTTGTTTATGGAGGAGTCATCGTCAGTAACTGTGATCTTCACATCGACTCTTATAAACCGGCCGGGATGCCTGCGGCTTATGGGGCAAACAATCACGGAAGCATTGTAGAAATAAATGGAAAGTGGTATATTTTTTATCACCGGCACACAAATGGAAGCTGGTACAGCAGGCAGGGATGTGCAGAAGAAATCTGTATTTTGCCGGACGGCACGATCCCACAGGCAGAGATGACGTCCTGCGGACTGAACGGAGAGCCGCTGCGGGGCAGCGGGGAATATCCGGCCTATATCGCCTGCAATCTGTTTACCAGTGAGCCATCAGTCTATGTAGGAGGGAATGAGTTCCCTAAGATCATGCAGGATGGCAGGGACGGCGATGAAGAACCAGGGTATATCGCAAATATCCAGGATTCGGCCACGGCAGGATTTAAGTATTTTTCATGCGAAAATGTGACGGGGATCAGCATCACGACAAGAGGATATGCGGATGGGATTTTTGAGGTAAGGACAAAATGGGATGGGCAGGTTCTTGCGACGATACCGATCCGGTATAGCAATGTCTGGGAAACGTATACGTCGAAGATCAATATCCCTGACGGGAAACAAGCGGTTTATCTTACCTATAGAGGAAATGGCACGGCCAGCCTGTTGTCGTTTGAACTGCAGACAGAGGAAGGATAATAAGAAAGATTCAATCGCTAAAAATTGAATTTCTTGAAAAATCCGGCTTTTATCTTTTAATATTCTGGTGTTTGTGTTAGAATATAATATATATGTAAAAAGATTGGAGTCCAAATGCTTAGTGAAAAGAAATTAAAACTGATGATCCGCCTCGCAGATTATGAACAGAATGAGGGTAAGAAGGATCTGGCCAGAACCAGATATTATAAGCTTGACTATATCCGTATGCAGATATTAAAAACTCTTGTTTCGGTCACTGTGGCAGTTTTTCTGGCATTAATGCTCGCTGGTATGTATCATATGGAATATATTATCACGAATGCACTGGAACTGGATTATGCCGGGATGGCGAGATATTTTATCATTATATATATATTGCTTTTGTGCCTTTTCTCTTTTGTCACGGTCAGCGTTTCATCAATTCAGTATGAGGCGTCAAAAAGCAGGGTGAAAGGCTATTATTCTACGTTGCAGGAGTTGATTGATTATTATGACAGGGAGGAGAAGGAGAATTTAGGCCGGGAAGCCGTGAAGGAGGAAAATGCCCTATGATGATGGCGCTGCTGGTAATAAAGACCAGAATAAAAGATTTATATGAAAAGCATTATAAGGTACTCCGGCCAATGCTTAAGATACTTATTTCGGCGGGGGTTCTGGGTAGTATCCTGTATGAGTTTCCGTTTAGTCCTGAGATGAGATATTACGCAGTTCCTCTTGTTATTGTGCTCTCATTGTTTTGTGGTTTTATTCCGGATATGGCAGTGTTATGCGTTGCTGTAGCGGCCATGATCGCTGAGGTGGCATCAGCATCCATCATTTCAGCGGTTGCACTTTTTATTTTTGTCGTTATTTATTTTTTGCTGTTTGGAAGGTTTGCGGACAGGCAGAGTTACATTGTTTTTTTGATTCCGGTCCTGTGGGAGATGAATCTTGCTTATACGGTTCCTGTCATTGCTGCCCTGTTTTTTACGCCTGCTATGATACCTGCCTGTGTCGTCGGTATATTGATACGATATTTTCTTGCCGGGGTGAAGCAGTATTTTTTGATTTCCCAGAGTGCGGTAGACACAGGAAATACGATGGCAGGACTTCAGTATATTTTTGATTATATCGCAAAAAACAGGGAAATGGTCATGTATATGCTGACATTTTCGGTCGCGTATTTACTGGTATTTGCGGTGAGAAAGGGAAGGTATAATCATGCGTCCCAGATCGGGATTTTTGTGGGACTGGTGGTCTGCATGGCAGGTGTGATCTCCGGGGATATTTTCTGGTCAGTGGACACAGATATAAAGAGACTTCTTCTGGGAGTGACAGCGTCTGCTTTGATCGCTTATATCGTACAGTTTTTCCGTATGAGCCTTGATTATACCGGAATCCGTAAGCTTCAGTTTGAAGATGACGAGTATTTTTATTATGTGAAGGCGGTACCGAAATTAAAGGTAACAGTGGTTGATAAGACGGTTACCAGAATTGAGGAAGAAAAGGACAAGGATGTTTTGGATCTGAAGGATGAGATCGAGAAAGTTCTCGGGGAGGATCTGGGACAGGATATAAAATAAATGAATGGTTTTCAGGGTATGCTTTTTTGAGAGGCCTTTTAATATATTTTGCACAGGAGTTGAGCAGTATGGAGACGATACGCACATTTTTCAGGGATTATGTGGCATGGCTTACGATGCCGAATATTAATATTATAGATATCATAGAAATCATAATCATTGCGTTTGCGGTTTATCAGATCATTATATGGATCAAAGATACCCGGGCATGGGTGCTTATGAAGGGAATCATCGTTCTTTTTGTTGTATGGCTCATTGCGGTGATCCTTGGGATGAATGTGCTGCTATGGATTTTCCAGAACGCGATGGTCATCGGGATCACTGCGATCGTCATCATTTTCCAGCCGGAGTTCCGCAATGCTCTTGAGCAGCTGGGAAGGAAATCTTTTTCTTCCATATCTCCGTTTGAGGATAGTAAGGCAAAGTATGAACGGTATTCAGACCGGAGCATACAGGGAATCGTAAAAGCGGTTTACGAGATGGCAAAGGTGAAGACCGGGGCTCTGATCGTGGTGGAAAAGGATATTCAGTGTCGTGAGTTTGAGCGTACCGGGATTCCGATCGATGCAGAGATCAGCAGCCAGCTGCTTATCAATATTTTTGAGCACAATACTCCGCTCCATGACGGTGCGGTGATCCTGCGTGATAACCGGGTCGTGTCTGCGACGTGTTATCTTCCGTTGTCAGACAATCTGGAACTGAGTAAGGATCTTGGAACCAGACACCGTGCGAGCCTTGGGGTAAGTGAGGTATCAGATTCACTTACGATCGTTGTGTCAGAAGAGACGGGGATCGTCTCTGTGGCTACAGAAGGAAAATTAAGACGGAGAGTAGATGCAGATGCATTGACACAGATGCTGAACAGGGTATCCCGGAAAGCATCGGATAGTTCCCGGAAAAAATGGTGGAGGGGGCGTAAGAAAAATGAAAAATAAGCTGATGAAAAATTTTGCGATCAAGATTTTATCTGTTATCGTGGCATTTATTATCTGGCTGGTCATCATAAATATCACAGATCCGACGATTACAAAGAGTTTTACCGAAATTCCGGTGGAAATACTTAATGAAAATGTGATCACATCTTCTGATCAGGTCTATGAGGTAGAAGAGGGAGATACAGTAGACGTTACGGTGAAGGGAAAACGAAGTCTGATCGAGGATATCACAGAGGAAGATTTTTATGCCAGTGCAGACCTCAGTAAGCTTTCTACGGTAAATACGGCCGGAATACAGGTGAGATTGAATAAATTTGCAAAAGAGAACATCGAACTTGACTGGAACAACGAGGTTCTCAGGATTTCTCTGGAAGAAAGGAGCAGCCAGCAATTTAAGGTACAGATCACTGCTGAAGGTGAGTTGGCAGATAACTATGTTCTGGGGGAGATCACGACGCAGCCCAATATGATCGAAGTGTCCGGGGGCAAGTCCAAGATAAAGAGAATTGCCAGTATCGGTGCGCAGATACAGTTAAAAGGACAGAGTGATAACTTTCAGGCGGATGTGACACCGATCCTGTATGATAGTGACAAGGATGTTATCGACAGTACCAATGTTACATTCAGCAAGGACAAAGTACATGTAAATGTTCAGGTTCTGCCATCTAAGACGGTTCCTGTTTATGTCGATGTGACAGGGACGCCGGCGGAGGGATATACTCATATTCAGACAGATTATAAACCGGACAGCGTCATGGTTTCAGGTTCCAGGGCAGACCTTGAAAAACTCAAATCAATTACGATCCCGATCAATATCGAGGGGGCAAAAGAAGACGTTGAGCAGGAGGCAGATCTTACGAGGTATCTCGGTTCGGCCTATAAGCTTGCGGATGAGTTTACGACTGTCTCCATCCGGTGTGTGATTGAGAAGAATGGAAAGAGGACATTTTCTTTTGTGAACTCGGATATCAATCTGAAGAATCTGCCTTCTGATCTGAATTTTAGTTATGTCGATGAAAATGAGCGGCATAATATTACGATAACAGGTGGGGAAGAGGATCTCAAAAATGTTACGCTTACCAGTCTCGGTGCATCGATCGATGTAAGCGGACTGCCGGCAGGAAGACATATGGTAGAGGTGAGCTTTGACCTGCCGGAAAATCTTAAGCTAAAATCCAAAGTGAGGGTGGAAGTCCTACTTACGCAGTCGGATGGAGAACAGCCAGAACCGACTGCTCCGCCGACTGCGGATTCGGAGGAATGATTTAGAAAATGTTTTAAGAGAGGGGAAAAGGATATGTTAAATTTTAAAAGATATAGAAGAGTGCCCGTCATTGATTTTCCAGAGAGGACATGGCCGAATAAGGAGATTGAGAAGGCGCCGGTATGGTGCAGTGTGGATTTAAGAGATGGAAACCAGGCTCTGATCGAGCCAATGGTTGTCGAAGAGAAGATTGAATTTTTTAACCTGCTTGTGAAATTAGGATTTAAGGAAATCGAGATTGGATTTCCGAGTGCGTCTCAGATCGAGTTTGACTTTTTAAGACAGCTTGTAGACCGCAGGCTCATTCCGGATGATGTGACAGTTCAGGTTCTTTCCCAGTGCCGGGAGCATCTGATCGAGCGGACATTTGAGGCCCTGAAAGGGGTAAAACGTGCTGTCGTCCATATTTATAATTCGACTTCGACCCTTCAGCGGGATGTGGTGTTCCATATGTCAAAGGAGGAGATCAAGCAGATTGCTGTCGATGGGACGAAAATGGTGAAAAAACATATGAAGAATTATGACGGCGAAGTTCTTTTTGAGTACTCGCCGGAGAGTTTTACCGGGACCGAACTTCCGTATGCTTTGGAAGTATGCGAAGCGGTTATGGATGAGTGGGGGGCAAGTAAAGAAAATCCTGTGATCATCAATCTTCCTTCTACGGTGGAGATGAATACGCCGAATGTGTATGCAGACCAGATCGAGTGGATGTCTACCCATTTTAAGGACAGGGAGAGGGTGATCCTCAGCGTACATCCACACAATGACCGGGGGACAGCAGTGGCTTCAGCAGAACTTGCTCTTTTAGCAGGGGCAGACCGGATCGAGGGGACTCTGTTTGGAAATGGAGAGAGGACTGGAAATGTAGATGTGCTCAATATTGCCTATAATATGTTCTCACAGGGAATCGATCCAAAACTTGAGATTGAAAATGTCAATGAGATCATTGATGTATATGAGCGCTGCAATAAGATGGATATGGATATGCGCCATCCGTATGCCGGGAAACTTGTCTTTACTGCATTTTCCGGTTCCCATCAGGATGCGATCAATAAAGGCGTACAGGCGATGAAAGAGAGGGGGCAGGAACACTGGGAAGTTCCGTATCTGCCGATCGATCCGAGCGATCTGGGAAGGGAGTATGAGCCGATCGTCAGGATCAACAGCCAGTCTGGTAAAGGCGGGGTGGCATTTGTGATGGATACGTATTTTGGTTTTAAGCTTCCAAAGAGTATGCACAAGGAATTTGCAGATATCATTCAGGTGATCTCAGAGCGTCAGGGAGAAGTGGCGCCGGAGCAGATCATGAAGGAATTTAAGGCTCATTACATCGACATGAAGGAACCGTACCATTTTCGCAAGTTAAAGGTAGAGGATCTGAGTGATGAGGTCGGTGAGAGTGAATTTGATACGAAAGTACATCTGGTTTATACGTGCCGCGGAGTGGAAAAGACGATCGAGGCGTATGGAAATGGTCCGATCGATGCAGTGCAGAGAGCACTTCAGGGCGAGATCAATATGCCAATCCGGGTACTGGATTATACGGAACATGCTCTTCAGCAGGGTTCAAATGCGCAGGCGGCAGCTTATATCCATCTGATGGATGAGAGCAAGGGAATCGTAACACATGGTGTGGGAATCAGCTCCAATATAACGAGAGCGTCGATCCGGGCTGTGTTCAGTGCGGTAAACCGTTTTATCGCGAATGAAGGTACGAAGGAAGAGTAAGAGGAATGGGAAGATGACCAAAAGTGAGAGCCTGCTCGAACAGATGAAAACGGGAAAAGAGATGTCCCGTCTGCAGCAGTTCCGGCTTGTGTTTTATCTGAGTATTCCGGCAATCATGGCACAGGTCACTTCAGTCATGATGCAGTATATCGATGCCTCCATGGTGGGGAGTCTCGGGGCGGGAGCTTCTGCTTCGATCGGATTGGTGTCGAGCAGTACATGGCTTTTCGGTGGATTGACGGGTGCAGTGGCAGCAGGATTTTCAATCCAGACAGCCCACCGCATCGGTGCAGGGAAGATAAAAGAGGCTAGAGGTATTATGAGGCAGTCGTTTTTGGCGGCCCTCATTGCCAGTCTCTTTTTTGTGGTTTGTGGACTTATGGTCTGCAACCGGCTTCCGGCATGGCTCGGTGCTTCTCAGGAGATCCAAAGGGATGCGGCGCAGTATTTTCTTGTTTTTATCCTTTCCCTGCCTGCGATCCAGTTAAACCGTCTGGCGGGTGGTATGCTCCAGTGCAGCGGGGATATGCGGACGCCGGGATGCCTGAATATATTGATGTGTGTTCTTGATGTGGTGTTTAACAGCCTTTTGATCTTCCCATCGAGGACGATTTCTTTTGCCGGTCTGACAATTTTTATTCCGGGCGCTGGTTTTCATGTAATGGGGGCGGCGTTGGGAACCGCATTTGCAGAGCTTGTTACTGCTATTTTAATGGCTTCTTTTTTATGTTTTCGCTCTCATGTATTTAAACTGAAATGCGGGGGAGAGCTGGCGTTTGAAAAGAAAATGTGTGTACAGGGCGGCTCGTCTGGCCGTTCCGATCGCCATGGAAAATGTAATGATGTGCGGAGCTATGATTGGAACGACACGTATCGTAGCGCCTCTTGGGACAGTGGCGATCGCTGCAAATTCGTTTGCAATCACTGCGGAGAGTCTTTGCTATATGCCGGGGTATGGGATTGCGGATGCAGCTGCTACGCTGGTAGGTCAGAGCCTTGGTGCAGGGAAGTTCCGGTTGGTTAGGAGTCTTTCCCGTTTGTCCGCCGGCATGGGAATCGCTGTCATGACGGTGACAGGAGCGGCGATGTTTCTTGCAGCGCCAGCGATGATGATGCTTCTGACGCCGGAACCGGCAGTACAGGAATTGGGAATCCGTATCCTGAGGATCGAGGCATTTGCAGAACCGATGTATGCGGCATCGATCGTTATCTCCGGTGTGTTGCGCGGAGCAGGGGATACACTGGCTTCAAGCCTGATGAATTTTTTTAGTATCTGGTTTGTGCGTCTGCCACTTGCTTTTTTTCTGGCAAAAACGTGGGGGCTTACCGGGGTATGGGTGGCGATGTGTCTGGAGCTGTGCTTCCGTGGTGTGATCTTTTTGATTCGCTTGTACCGTGAGCGCTGGCTGAAGAAGCAATAAAGGTTATCGTTATGTCTATAGCAGCCGATATAGTAATTAAGATAGAGAGAATTGGCGTGACTGTGCCGGGGTATTGCGTTGATCACGCTGTTTAGAAAAACATGGGATAGAAGAAAGAAGGGGTCATGGATGACAGGGATCACAGGTACAGGAAGTGCCGCGGTGGCACAGGGAGTTCCGGCAGCGACATACCAGCCGAAGAAAACTGTGTCCGTAAAGGACGATAAGATACAGGTAAATACAAGTGGAACGATACTGGATGAATACCGTGAAAATGGTGTGGATCTGGAATTATCCGGTGCTCAGGGAAAGTTTACGGACGAGGAACTGGATAAGATGCGTGAGGAGGATGAAAAGAAATCCCTGTGCGAAATGTATCAGGAGCAGGCGGAAGCGGCCAAGGAGGCTGCTGAAGCGACCGGCGAAGGATTTGAAGATATGGCCCGTGCCCTTGAGATCGCCAGACGGATGATGAATGGCGACCGAGTTCCGGGCTCTGATGAAAAATTCCTTATGGACTTTGATAAGGATATGTATCTTGGCGCAAAATCCATGCAGGGTCTTGCCCAGAAAAAAGATCCGAAAGATTATGACAGTCTTCTGGAAGAAGAGGAGCAGGAAAAGGGTTCCGTGCAGGCAGAGGGCGGCGATATTGTGATCGATGCCTCCGGCCTTAATTTGTGCCAGACGCCCCAGAAGAATAGTCTGGACTGAGGTATTCTCATCTGGAATCAGGACAAAACCACAGAATACATAACCCGCTTTTGGTGGGTGGTACTGAACTACGAAGCGTAGTGGATGCCCACCAAAAGCGGGTTATGTATTCTGTGGTTTTGTCCTGAATTTTTGTCCTGAACCTCAAATGAAAAGTAAGATTCCCGTCTGAGAGGGAAAGACGGTTACAAACTGAATAACAGACACCAGTGAAACTGGCAGTACAAAGACAGAGGGCAGTGCTTCCCTCTGTCTTTTGTGT
>JAETQR010000027.1 GCA_021770615.1 Lachnospiraceae bacterium
AGAATTGCTCATGGGAATTATAGTAAAGAAGGACGGAAAACCAATATGGTCGTCCGTCCTTTCAAATCATTATCATAGAAGAACTGAATTTACAGAAAATATTTCAAACTCTCGAATAATTTAAAATGCCCCTACCACTTTTGATAGGGGCATTTAACATTTTCATACATAGCTTAAAAACTATGGTGTGACAACCTCGAGCACTTTCTCAAATGCTGGCTTTGGTGTTAAATCATCATAGAACAAAAGTGGACGTTTTTCACTCTTCCATGAATCTCCATCATTAATCCCCCAAAGTGTTACATTAGAAACCGAAGCACTCTTACTCTTAAAGAGATTAAACAATTCCTTATAGCGATTTGCTTGATCAGTCAGACTTTCGTTTGCATCAATCTGGACATCAAGTTCTGTAATTTGTACATCAAGTTGCAATTGTGCAAACATATCAATAGCAGCTTCTATTTTATTTATTGAAGGATAGTCCAATGTCACATGTTCCTGCATACCAACACCGTTTATTCTGCCTCCTTCATTCATAATGCCTGCTATCAACGAAAGAATCGCCATTTGCTTGTCATTTTCTTCTATATTATAATCATTATAATACAATTTGGCAGTTGATTCCGCCGAAGCATTGGCATATTTAAATGCCTTAGCTGCATATGAATCTCCCATGATCTCAAACCATTTATTCTGCACATAAGTACCATTATCATTCAGTGCCTCATTCACAACATCCCACGAAGTCACTACTCCCGGATAATTCTCTTTAACAAAATCCATAACCTGGCTGATGTAACTCTCCATACGTGCTTCCATAACCGCAGATGTCACATTTGCACCGTCATCGGTATACCCTACATGGAAGAACCAGTCCGGAGTCTGCTGTGCATAAACGAGAGCATGTCCACGTACTTTTAATCCGTTGTCTTTTGCAAAATCAAGGATCTTAGACATACCGGAATACTCAAGATTCAGTACTGGCATTCCATCCTCTGCTTCCTGGCTTGCTGCCTGATTCAAAAGCGCATCCGGTTTCATCTCATTTTCTGCTGTGATCGTACCAAACACACCTTTGATCCGGTTCTGGTACTCTACATCATCGATCATGCTCGCAGATACGGCAGCACCTACATCAAAGTGATTTTCATAAGCATCCTGCAGGCTGTCTACCTTCTGGATGTCTTTGATCATAAGGTTCGTAAGCGTGATATCAACCGAATTCCCGTCAAAGGTCTCACTGACCGGACTATCAAACCACAGTTTAAAAGCCAGATTATCATCTGCACGTGTTGCTGTCATCACTGCACTAAAGGTTGTATCATTTGAGATACCGTCATTTTTCCACATCTTTGGTGCACTGTCCCACGCCCATCCGTCAAAAGTGCTCTGGACAGCCAGCTGTTTAAATGCTGATGCACCGGATACTTTAAAGCTGATCTTTACCTGATCACCCACTTCAAAGGCAGAATCGTTTACGTTAAAGTACTGTACATTCCATGAACCTTCGTCCTTTACTGCCTGTACAGGACCAGTGTAGCTTCTTCCCTTGCTGATCGTCTTACTGGATGGCAAGTCGATCGAATCACTATTTGCAACTTTCACTACGATAAGGTCGGTCAGTGTGAGCTGAACATTTCCGCCGTCAGCCGGCACTGCCTCTGCACTTGTTGGTGTATCCAGACGTACTTTGAACGAGATTCCGTTTCCTGAGCTGGCAGCCACAAAATCACCGGATACATCCAGTCCATTTGCAAGGCCTTCTCCTGCCCATACCTTCTTGGCATCGGACCAGCTCCAGTTATTCAGATTACTCTGCGTTGCCACCTGCTTGAATCCATTTGCTCCACTGAGCTTATAAGATATGATGTAGGTGTCTCCGGCTGAATAAGAGGAATCATTTACATTGAAGTACTGTGCCTCATAAACATCACCGTTTACAACCGCATCTACCGTTCCTGTATATCTGGTTCCCATATCGAGCTGCTTGTTCTCCGGCAGAGTTGCCGAAGTGTCACTTCCCTTGCTGACTTTCATGATGTACAGATCAGTCAGGGTGATATTTACTTCTGCCGCTTCCGTAGCATTTACTGCATTATCAAGCTGTATCTTAAATGAAATGTTATTTCCATCTTCCGTAGCTGTGACCATTCCTGACACAACGGTGTCATCTGCGGTACCTGCTTCCGTCCATTTCTTTGGTGCTCCGGCCCAGTCCCAATTATTCACGCTGCTCTGCATTGCAACCTGCTTAAAGTTAGAAGCACCGGAGATCTTCGTAGAAACAAAGAAGGTATCTCCTGTCTCAAATGCAGAATTTGTCACGTTAAAATACTCAATACTCCACGCATCCCCTGACGCATTTTTCACTGCTTTTGTCTGCCCTGTGTACTTGATGCCAAATTCCACATTCTTATACTCGGACAACTGTGCTGCACTGACTGTTTTTTCCGGTACGAATCCAACACCGGCCACGGTGCCCATCAGCATAGCAGCTGTTACAACTTTTGCAAAAAATCTTTTTACTTGTTTCTTCATTTTTCACTCTCCTTTTATAAACCCTTAGTTGACAGTTACATAGTCCGTCTCCTTTCCTCAAGATTTCCCACTCCTTTACACTTATATAAACGAAATCATTTTTGCCTGTGTTACACTTTTCCTCCTTTTTTGAGATTTCATTGACATTTTTGTCAGAATTCATGGTTTTTCTAATATTTTTTTGTAAAAAATGACGAATCTATTTCTTCTTTGCGAACTCATTTCCATCAAAACAGAAAACGCCATCAAAATCATTCAAAACAGACGCAAGCAGGCTTACTAAAAGTTTTTCCTGATTTTGATGGCGTTCCCGCCTATTTATAACTAATTAAATTCTTAGAAATTTCCTATGGAAACTAAAAGTTTCCATTGTCTGCTGCTTCCTGGATGGAAACCGCAACTGCCACTGTCATACCGACCATCGGGTTATTTCCCGCACCGATCAGCCCCATCATCTCTACGTGAGCCGGCACGGAAGAAGATCCTGCGAACTGTGCATCACTGTGCATACGTCCAAGAGTATCTGTCATACCATAAGAAGCCGGGCCTGCCGCCATATTGTCCGGGTGAAGGGTACGTCCTGTACCACCGCCGGATGCTACGGAGAAGTATTTCTTTCCCTGCTCCAGACATTCTTTCTTATATGTACCTGCTACCGGATGCTGGAAACGTGTCGGGTTTGTGGAGTTACCCGTGATGGAAACATCGACACCCTCTTTATGCATGATCGCAACACCCTCCTGTACGTCATTTGCCCCATAGCAGTTTACTTTGGAACGAAGACCGTCAGAATAAGCAGTACGAGATACTTCTTTTACTGTATTTGTATACGGATCATACTCTGTCTCAACAAATGTGAATCCGTTGATACGGGAAATGATCTGTGCTGCGTCCTTTCCAAGTCCGTTCAGGATGACACGGAGAGGTTTTTTACGAACTTTGTTTGCCTTCTCAGCGATACCGATCGCACCCTCTGCCGCCGCAAAAGATTCATGTCCGGCAAGGAAACAGAAGCACTCCGTCTCCTCCTCAAGGAGCATTTTTCCCAAATTACCATGTCCTAATCCTACTTTACGTGTATCGGCAACAGAACCCGGAATACAAAATGCCTGTAATCCCTCGCCGATCGCTGCTGCTGCATCTGCTGCTCTCTTACAGCCCTTTTTGATCGCGATCGCCGCACCTACCGTGTAAGCCCAGCACGCATTTTCAAAACAGATCGGCTGAATACCTTTTATCTGGTCGTATACATTTAAGCCGGCATCTTTTGTGATCTTTTCTGCCTCTTCGATCGAGGAGATGCCATACTCGTTTAATACGCTGTTGATCTTATCGATTCTTCTTTCATATGATTCAAATAAAGCCATTATTCGCTACCTCCTTTATTATTTTGTGACTTCTTTATCCGTTCGCGGGTCGATGAGTTTTACAGCATCGTCAACACGGCCGTACTGACCGCAGGCCTTTTCATAAGCTGTGTTCGGGTCATCACCTTTTTTGATAAAGTCTGTCATTTTACCAAGGCTAACGAATTTATAACCAATGATCAGATCATTCTCATCCAGTGCGATCGCAGTTACATAACCCTCTGCCATTTCCAGATAGCGCGGACCTTTTTTCAGTGTACCATACATCGTACCAACCTGAGAACGAAGGCCTTTTCCAAGATCCTCCAGTCCTGCGCCGATCGCAAGCCCATCCTCAGAGAAAGCACTCTGGGAACGTCCGTAAACGATCTGAAGGAACAGTTCTCTCATCGCTGTATTGATCGCGTCACACACAAGGTCTGTATTCAGTGCCTCCATAACCGTACGTCCCGGAAGGATTTCAGCAGCCATTGCTGCAGAATGGGTCATACCGGAACATCCGATCGTCTCTACCAGAGCCTCCTGGATAATACCCTCTTTTACATTCAGGGTAAGTTTGCAGGCACCCTGCTGTGGCGCACACCAGCCCACACCATGTGTAAAACCGGAGATATCCTTAACTTCTTTTGCCTTTACCCATTTTGCTTCTTCCGGAATTGGTGCACAACCGTGGTTTACACCCTGAGCAACCGGGCACATGTTCTCTACTTCCTGTGAATAAATCATGTCGATCGTAACTCCTTTCTTATGCGTCGAATTTCTTACACTATCGTACAATATTTTTCCAAAAAAGTCAATGAAAATACCTTTTTGGACAAGGCATTCTTACACCTTGCGGCAAATCTCCCCCTGTTTCTTGTAAATACTTCCTCCCGGCACAAATCCCCGCACCGAAGAGAGTGGGTATACATTCGTATGGCTGCCGATCACGGTTCCCGGATTCAGGATACTTCCACATCCAACCTCCACAAAACTCCCAAGCACCGCCCCCATCTTTTTTAAACCGGTTTTTACATTTTCACCGTCACACCGTATCTCCACCAGTGTCTTATCCGATTTGACATTGGATGTGATCGAACCGGCTCCCATATGGGATTTAAAACCGAGGATCGAATCCCCCACATAATTGTAGTGCGGCACCTGCACACCGTCAAACAGGATCACATTTTTCAGTTCGGTCGAGTTGCCGACCACAGCACCCTTCCCGACGATTGCATTTCCCCGGATAAAGGCACAGTGCCGGATCTCCGCTTCCTCGTCAATGATGGCAGGGCCGGTGATGTTGGCGCTTGGCGCCACACTGGCTGACTTTGCGATCCAGATGTTTTCACCCCGTTTTTCAAAACGCTCCCCGGAAAGCCGCTCTCCTAATTCCATGATATAGGCACCGATATCCGGAAGCACCTCATACGGATACTCATACCGCCCGATAAACTCCCACGCAATCGTCTCTTTATCCTCAAAAATCTGTTTAATTTTTAACGCTTCCATTTTTACCTCCATAATATTCTTTTGCCATACTATAATATGAGCGAAGCTGTGTGATGTTATTTGTCTCCTTCACCCTGCCGACCTGCACCCGCACAAACCCCGTGAGTTTATCCATATACTCCTTTTCGCTGATCTCACCCTCTGACACACCTCCAAGCCCCTTCTCCCAACTTGCTGTCAGCTTCGGGCTCAGCATCGCGGGGATCGAATAACGGACGATACTGCACACAAGCTCCCCTTTCAGGGTCGGCGTGATGATCTGCGTCTTCTTATTCAGTTTTAGATAAGAAATATGAAACAGCTTTTTCAGGATCTCCGCCCTCGTCGCACTCGTTCCGATCCCACTGCTCTTAATGAGGGCACGGAGTTCCTCATCCTCGATCAACTGTCCCGCATTTTCCATGGCAAGGATCATCGAACCCGAATTATAACGTTTGGGCGGCGAGGTCTCTCCTTCTTTGATCCCCATATCCCTGATCTCTAATTTCATTCCCTTTTTTAGGAGCGGAAGAATTTCCCTGAGGCGTTCCGCATCCGTGGATTCCTCCACCGGATCCTTCTCCATTTCCTTCTCCGTCTTACCGCCCTCCTGTTTCTTACCGGAAAAAGAATACTGCGAGACCGGCAGATAACCGTCCTCTACAAGAACCTTAGCGGATGTATAAAAACGCTCGGTAAACTTCTTTTCTCCCTTTGTATGCTCTGCCGCCAATACGACATTGATCTTCTGGTACACGGCAGGCGGATAAAAAATACTTAAAAATCTGCGGACGATCACCTCATACATTTTAACTGAAACCGGTTTCAGGGATTTTAATGCTGCTAACCCCTGGCCCGTCGGTATGATCGCATAGTGATCCGTGATCTTTTTATCATCGACATATCTTGTTTTAGCCAGTTTTTCATGGCTTTTCATCTCTGCGATCTCACGCAGATACGGAAGCGCCATCTCATACCCCTGCAGCCCTTTTAAGTTCTTTACGATCTCTTTCGCCACAGCACTGCTCAGTACCCGGGCATCCGTACGTGGATAGGTGACAAGCTTCTTTTCATAGAGCTCCTGTACGATCTGAAGGGTCTCATCCGGACTGATCTTAAATAATTTCGAGGATAAATTCTGAAGTTCCGCCAGATTAAATAAGAGCGGCGGATTTTTTTTCTCTTTCTTTTTTTCAGCCTTCTCAAGAACAGCCTCTTTTTGACCGCACATAACAGAATCTATTAATTCTTTTGCTGTATCTTCTTCCTTAAATCCATTCTCCTTATATAACTTCAGTGACTGGAAATATTCCGAATCTTCAGATACTCGCCATTCCCCGGAAAACACACTCTCTTCACCAGCATTTTCCCATCCGCAAGGTGAAAATTGGCCGATGACCCGGTAAAACGGCATCTTTACAAATTTACGGATCTCCCACTCTCTCGTCACGACCATCCCAAGCACACATGTCATAACACGGCCGACGGACACAGAAGTCCATTTTTTTCCTTCGACATTATCATTGAGCCAGCCTCCGTATTTGAGCGAAAGCGCCCGGGAAAAATTGATCCCCATCAGATAATCCTCTTTGGCACGAAGATAGGCAGACGCACAAAGATCGTCATATTCTGACAATGGTTTTGCCTCACGGATCCCCCGCAGGATCTCATCCTCCGTCTGGGAATCGATCCACACCCGGTATTTCTTCTTCGTATCCGGCACCTCTGCCATCTGGTCTACGAGACGGTAAATATATTCTCCCTCACGCCCCGAGTCCGTACAGACATAGATCGCCTCCACGTCCTCACGCGTCAGAAGTCCTTTTACGATCGCAAACTGCTTCTTCACGTCCGGTATCACTTCATACTTAAATGTCTCCGGCAAAAAAGGAAGCGTCTCAAAGGCCCATTTGGCATATGCCTGATCATAGGCCTCCGGATAACTCATCGTGACAAGATGTCCGACACACCACGTGACCACATGATCTTCTGATTCGATAAAACCATCCCCCCGCCTTCCCGTCACCTTAAGTACCCTCGCAAATTCCTGCGCCACACTTGGTTTCTCGGCGATAAATAACTTCTTTCCCATATGATCAATATCCTAACTCTTCTGCTACCAGAACAACTTTTATCCTGCCCTTTTCACCGCTTCTTCTCGTGATAACGATCTGGGAACAGATACAATCCTCACTATAGCAGTCCCCGCACCTTCCTGTCCGGGCGCACGGTGTATTTTTATTCAGTCTTACCGTATTTGGCGGCGATGCGATATCGCGCACTCTTCTCACACCGTCCTCTATGCTGCTCACAACCTTATTCATGCCTGCGAGAATGATCACATGTTCCGGCCCGTAGCACAGATAAGAAACCCGGTTCCCTCTGCCGTCGATATTGACCAGTTCCCCATCCGTCGTTATCGCGTTTGTACTCATAAGAAAATAGTCACTGTTGATCATATTCGCCTTCATCTCCCTGAGTTCCTCCGAAGTCTTTGCCGTCGTCCGGTCATATAAAATACAATCACTTCTTTTTAATTCCTCCATAAGCCCGGATTCTGTAAGCGACATCGAGCCGCCAAAGCATACGCTCTTCCCTGCCACAAGAAACTTCTCCATGATCAGTGCGACTGCCTCTTCTTTTGTTCCGGCAAAAAAACCTTCCATATTTCTCTTTTCAAGATTTTTTATCATTGTCTGTGCGAGATTTTTCCTCGCCTGAAATTTGTTCTTATCCATTACATCTCCTCTTTTCCTTTTTATAAATGATTTTTACCATATCATATTTTTTTACCCGTTTCCATGTTTTCCCCCCATTATGTCTCCTCATCTGTTCAAACAACTCCAGAACCCAGGCCTGGCAACTATCATATTCTGCCTGGCTGATACTTGTTCCATCATATCTCGCTTTATAAACCGACAAAACATATAAATGGATCCTCTGCCGGAACTCAGACGCACTGTCAGAATCCCCAAATATATAATATTTTAATATTGCCCGGTAAATGCCCTCTGTCAGCTTCTCACTATCCGTATAATCCCACTCTATCCCGAGAATGCGCCAAAACTTTTTCAGATTGTCATTCATGTGCAAAAGCCTCTCGCTGAAATCCCCTTCGACAAGCCTGCGCTTCATCATGGCATACTGGCGTAAGCGGTATCCCACAAGAGCAATCAGCAGAATCAGATCGATCACAAGAAAACCAGCTACATATTTCAAGACAGTAGAAACATCATTCCGTCCGGAATTCTCTTCGCGGGAGAAAATACCGCTCTTTCCCGTTTTATCCCGGCCAGCCGGTACATTTTCATCCCCTTCCGCCGTCTCTTCTTCGTCAACTAATTCATCCTCTTCCTCCGTCTCCTCTTCTTCCTCATCCGGTTCTACTGCCTGATCTTCAGTAATCCCATCTTCTGCCTGATCTTCAGTAATCCCATCTTCTACCGGCTCCTCCTCCGGCACCATATCTACTGCTTCCGCATCACCATCCGTGGCATTTTCCCCCTCGGCAACCCGGTTCATCCGGGGAGTGACATCGATCGGGATCCACCCCTCTTCATCCACGTAAATTTCAACCCACGCATGAGCATTACTATCATATACACTCGTGATCTCATTTTGAGAAATCCGGTTGCCGCTCACCATATACCCCTGAGCCAGTCTCGCCGGAACACCTGCTGTCCGTAAGATCATGATAGCCGCCGATGCAAAATGCGTACAATACCCTGTCCTCCTCTCAAATAAAAACTTCTCCACCTCATCCTCACCGTATAATACCTCTCCCGGATGGAGGGTATATTTATATCCCACTGAAAAATAATCCTTGACAAATTCGACAGCATCTCCGATCGTATCAAACTCGTCCATTCCCAGTATATAATTTTCAATCTCATCCTTTAGGTCCTCATCGACATACCTCGTCTCCGGCTCTACCTTTTCAAGATTTATCTTCTTCCACTTGCACTTTGCCTCCATCAAACGGTCATAATATTCATCTGACAGAGCATAGGGTACATAAATTCCCGGATCAAAAGCATTCTCTACGCGAATGCCCTCTCTCATAACAACGGCATTTTCATGACTGTCAAATTCATGCCTCATAAAATCTCCCTGCCACATATTATCCTCAAATGAATTTCCGATAAAACCACGCAAAAATAACGTCTCATAGTGAAAACCCTGATCTCTGTGGAGATAAAGTTCAACGGTTCCGGTATAAGTAATATCCCCCGACATACTAAACTGTCCGAAATTTATCGTCTGTTTTTTCTTCTCTGGCGTTTTGTCCTTTTCCCGTTTTGCAACAGATGAATGATTGGAAATCATAAACCTGTCCCGATACCCCCTCATAAAAAGGTCGACATCATTCCATGAAAATACCATAACAAACAACAGTCCGGCAATCACCGTACAGGAAGTGAGCAGAACCATTTTTTTTATATTTCCACCATGTCTTCCCATACCCAGAAAAATGATAAGCGCCGCACCATAGACAATAAAACACACCTCATAGGGCACACCGTCCGCTATGATCGATACGATAAAAAGAAGAAATGAAGGCAGCGCTGCAATCACAACAGGATATTTTTTCTCGTAAAAATAAAAACTCAATACTGTAACAAATGCTGTTAACTGACAGATTACAAGCCACACTACATCGCTGTCCGGTTCCCTCCATTTGCCAAGATCGATCCCATAAGAAAGACGGAGCTTCGACGATATTGTGTTCAGCATATCACAAATTCCGGGTTTTGTGATCGGATATAGAAGTATAAAAAAAACTCCCAGAATGACCATGGACACTCCCAGACTGATCAATTCACGTTGTTCCATCTCCCGGAAAAGATACCGGATCACATAATACAACGCACCCATGACAAAAACATGGATCACATATACAGCCTCATTGACCTCATAATAGTACAATCCGCTGGACAGGCTTATACTGCCGCATATGATCAGTATAAACAACGGAATCATCTGTACTCTTTTGCTCACGATCCATATCCCCCTCTTTTATCACACATGCACCAACTGCAGCTTATCCGTCCTAAGCTTCTGGCGGATGATCTCATCCTCGACATCTTTTCTACCACTGTAGATCAAAATGCTGCCTGAAAGAAATTCCCCCTCATACTGCATATTGTATATATCCTCTATATTTTTACCGGAGCCACTCATTCCCGCACAAAACAGATCCTGAAACAGATCATAGATATCATCATCACCGGAAATCATCTTGCGTTTTACCGTTTCTGCCCTGAAATCCTTCCAGATCACATAAAAAATCTTACGAACCAGAACAAACTTCATCATCAGATAATATAAGATTTCACTGACTGTCTCAATCTTATCCATATCCTTTTGATCCGAAACATCAATAAATACTGCGGTGTCACAGGCGATCGAAAAACCATAATCCTGAACCATGAGCTGACTGTTTTTCGCAGTAAATTTCCAGTTTATATGACTTAATTTATCCCCGGGCTTATATGTCCGGATATCATACAGCTCTGTCGGATCGCTCCCGGGCTTCACTGCGGAAAAACGATCACTCTCCCCCTCATTTTCATCATACAATGTCTCCGGATGGATCGGATATTCCCTGTAATCCGGCATGATCAGAAACGAGCACCGGTCTCCCGGGAACACAGTAGAATACAACAGGGAAAAACCGTTAAGCACCCGGATCTTTTCTACCGTAACTTCATTGATCCCGCTATGCTGCGGCACATAATCAAACTCCATCTCTTCTTTTTCTGAAATCAGATACATCTTTCTCCGGATCCGGCTGATAACTGTGCCAGCTCCGTTTTTCACGGTGACATATACAACTGCCACACATCCCTGATTGATCCCGGAACGGTTTTCTACCGTTATAAGAAATCTCGCCGGCTTATTTTTCTCCAATGTCAGCATGTCTGTACTGATCGATGCCTTTACCGTCCTCTTTGCCAGAACAAACGTGATCATTGAATACCAGAGTGGCACAAGCGCCGCCATTGTAAGCACGATAAAAGCGCTCTGCTTGATATACATGATTGAAAATATGGTAAGTCCTGCAAAGGCCACAATATATATGATCCAGTTTTTTATCATATAACACCTCATTCCACAGGACTTACTTTATCTTAGCCTGTTTCAAAATATCTGCTATGATCGAATCCTTATCCTGTTTTTCTACTCTGGCTCTCGCCGTAAGATAAATACGATGACGCATGATATACGGAACCGCCTTGATTACATCCTCCGGAAATACACAATTTCTTTCATTCATAAAAGCAATCGACTTACTGAGTTCCATAAGTGCGATCGTTCCCCTCGGACTGATCCCCAGAGACAAATGCTTATGTTCTCTCGTAGCTTCTGCGATGCGGACCATATAATCATAAATATCTTCATCAACATAAACTGCCTTTACTTCCTGCTGCATCGCAAGAAGTTCTTCCCGGCTCACGACCTGCACCACAGAATCGATCGGGTTGATGCCCTGCCGTTCCTTTAAAAGCATTATCTCATCGCTGTGGGCCGGATAACCAAGCGTAAGGCAGATCATAAACCGGTCTACCTGTGACTCGGGAAGCATTTGTGTTCCCACAGATCCCACCGGATTTTCTGTCGCCATCACAACAAATGGTTTCGGTGCCGGCGTAGAAACTCCATCCACCGTCACTCTTTTCTCCTCCATCACTTCCAGAAGTGCTGACTGCGTTTTAGAGGAAGCCCGGTTGATCTCATCTGCCAGAAAAAGATTACAGAGTATAACCCCTCTCTGATATTCCCGGGAACCATCCGCCCTGATGATATTAAACCCTACCACATCCGACGGCAGTACATCTGATGTAAACTGCATTCGGTTTGTTTCCATCTGCATCGCTTTTGAAAACGCCATCGCAAGGCTTGTCTTCCCAACTCCCGGTATGTCATCAAGCAAAATATGCCCTTCTGCCAAAATGGCAGCCAGTATCATTTCCTTTTCGGCTGCCTTCCCTTTTATGACTTTTCCTACCTCATTTAAAACTTCTATCAGCTTTTTCTGCATAACGTAATAATCCCCCGTGTATTCTATCATTTACTTTTTACAGATCAGAAATCTGCCAATTTACCGGTGACTCTCCATTCTCCACTAAAAAATCATTTGCCTTGCTAAACGGTTTGCTGCCAAAAAAACCCCGGTAAGCAGACAACGGACTTGGATGTGGCGCTTTCAGGATCAGATGCCTTGGATTATCTAACATCTTTTGCTTTTCCTGCGCCGGCCTCCCCCATAAAATAAATACTACCGGCCGTTCGATCTGATTTACCTTCCGGATGACAGCATCCGTAAATTCTTCCCATCCAACGCCCCGGTGGGACATCGGTTTATGTGCGCGGACAGTCAGAACTGTATTTAAAAGGAGAACCCCCTGCTCTGCCCATTCATTGAGATATCCATGGTTTGGAATACGACACCCCAGATCGTCATGAAGCTCCTGATAAATATTCACTAAGGATGGCGGAATATCCACACCGGGTTTTACAGAAAAACAAAGTCCATGCGCCTGCCCCGGATTGTGATAGGGATCCTGTCCTATGATAACCACCTTTACCTTATCAAAAGGCGTCAGATGAAAGGCATTAAAAATATCCCCCGCCTTGGGATAAACAGCCACACTGCTGTATTCCTGCTTTATGAAACAGAATAACTTCTTATAATATTCCTTTGTAAATTCTTCAGAAAGTGCCTTTTCCCATTCCCCGGTCAATCCAGCCATACCGATTCCTCCATCTGTATCATTATCAGGTGCAGCGGACGCTGATATCCCGCTCCGATAAATACTGTTTCAGATCCATGATCTTCATTTCATTAAAATGGAACAACGAAGCGGCCAACACCGCATCCGCTTTCCCTTCCGTCAATGCATCATAAAAATGCTGTTTTGTTCCTGCCCCTCCCGATGCGATGACCGGGATCGAAACATTTTCCGAAATCGTCTTTGTGAGCTCGATATCATATCCGTTTTTTGTTCCGTCACAATCCATACTCGTCAGAAGGATCTCTCCTGCACCGAGTTTTTCAACCTTCATAGCCCATTCCACAGCATCAATCCCCATGTCGATCCGTCCGCCATTTTTATAAATCGACCAGCCATTTCCCTCTTCTCTTCGTTTGGCATCGATTGCGACTACGACACACTGGCTGCCAAACTTATCTGCCGCCCGGGACACAAGCTCCGGATCCTGTATAGCCGCCGAGTTCACGGACACCTTATCTGCACCCTCTCTCAGTATCATGCGGAAGTCATCCAGAGTACGGATACCTCCCCCTACAGTAAAAGGGATAAATACCGTTTCCGCAACCTTCCTCACCATATTTACACGGATCTCCCTGGCGTCACTGGAAGCTGTGATATCAAGAAAAACAAGCTCATCCGCCCCTTCTTTGTCATAGGCCGCTGCCACTGACACGGGATCTCCGGCATCCACCAGATTCACAAAATTGATTCCCTTTACCACACGGCCTTCCTTCACATCCAGACATGGGATGATTCGCTTTGTAAACATTTTCCTGTCACCAGTCCTTTCCCATCCGTGATCACACCGAAAGCGCCCCACTTCAAAACCTACAGATCAATAAAATTCTTCAATATCTTCAGTCCCACTTCTCCGCTCTTCTCCGGATGAAACTGTGTGGCAAACACATTTCCACGTTCTGCCGCTGCATGGATCTTGACGATATATTCCGTCGTCGCAGCCACATCCTCCGGACATTCTGCCTCCAGATAATACGAGTGGACAAAATACACATACGCACCATCTCCGATCCCTTTTAACAGACGGGAGGAAGGCGATACCTGTATCGAATTCCACCCCATATGGGGAATCTTATATCCTTCTCTGGCAGGAATCTTCACAATCTTTCCCGGAAGAAGGGAAAGCCCCCCAACGCCCGGGCTCTCCTCGCTGCTCTCAAAAAAGAGTTGAAGCCCCAGACAGATTCCAAGTAATGGCGTCCCTTTCTCTGCGATCGTGCGCAGGATACCGGGCAGGCCATACTGATGCATTTTTTCCATCGCATCTCCAAATGCACCCACTCCGGGTACGATCACCTTTTCTGCACCGAGAAGAACCTCCGTGTCTCTCGTCACAACCGGCTCCTGTCCCAGATACTGCAATGCCTTCTCCACACTTTTTATATTTCCGGCATCATAATCCACAATCGCTATCATCTATATCCTCCACACTGCGTTAATTGCTTCCTGCAATCTGCTGTAATCTCGCTGTATATTCTCCCTGATCCGCAATCGACAGAATCGTTCTCGCCTCATCTTCACTGAGCCCAAACTCCCCTGACAACTTTTCCGTGATCTGTCTGCTCAGCTTATCATATGCTGTTCCAATATCAAGACTCTGTGCCTCAGAGCGATTGATATCATAATATCTCACGCCTTTTATAAGCGAATCCAAAGCCTCAAGCCGCATGCTCATCGAATTATAATTCTCATAAGAATTCAACTCTTTCTGCATCTGGGAACAAATCCGTATCCTCCGGTACAGCGTCTCATCATCCTCTCTCAGATTCACACTATTGATGGCGTCATAAGCAAGAATATATTCCTCATTGGCAAAGTAATTCTCAGCATCGCTTAAAGCACCTCTCCGCTCAAGCAGCCGCGAGCCAAAGATCGTCGCAAGACCGATCGTTATAAAAAAGATCGCTACGATCGTCGCTCCTACCGGATTTATTTTGCCTTCTACTTCTTTTGCAGCCTCGGCATTCTGCTCTGCTTTCAGACGTTTCTTCTCTTCCTTCTTTTCTGCCTTCTTGGCAGCAAGCTCTGCCTTCTGCTGTTTCTTCCTCTCTTTTGCCTCCTGTGCAAACTGTGCCTTTTCCTCTTTGGTGGCCTCCGCCTGCTTTTTCTTCTCTGCCTTCTTTGCTGCTTTTTTCTCCTTTAGCCGCTCTTCTGCCTGACGTGCTCTTTCTTCTTCATCCGCTGTCGTATCGGTAATGATATTTCCAAATATCCTCTTGAAAAATCCCGGCCCTTTCTTTTTCCCCGCCAGGTTTCCCCCAGCAGCAGGCTCTGCGACTGGAACAGAGGAAACACCTTCCTCCGGATCGTCCATAAGATCTGCCATATCTCCAATGGAGAAAATATCTTCCTGCTCTTCTCCCACTTGCTCATTTTCACTGTAACCGACTGCTGAAAGTGCATCCTGGAAAATATCATCTACTGCCACAGAGCCCTCTGAGACAGATACCTCCTCCGAAGGCTCGCTCTCTGTCCCGGCATCGGATTCCTCAGGCAGACTATCAATAGATATGGGTTCTTCCTGGGCAGGCTCTTCTCCAAACATCTCTGGCACTTCCGATTCCTCTGGCATCGTCTCTGCCTCTTCCGGCATTTCCATCTCCTGTTCTACCCCGGAAAAAGAATCTTCTGCCGCTTCCTCTTCACCGGTTTCGGGAAGCGTATCCGAGAGAAGATCAAACAGTTGATCCATATCTTCACCGGTATCCTCCTGCACCTCCTCTTCCATATCCGGCAGGTCGTTAAGAATCGACATTGCATCAGCCAGATCTGCATCACCAACATCTCCCGGCTCACCATCATCCATGTCCGGTAAACTGTTCAGTATATCCATCGCTTCCTGCAACGATGCATCTTCCGTAGACATATTCTCATCACTCATCCCGCTTTTCGCCCCCTCAATATTTTTTTCCGGTTGTTTTGAAGTATCTTCCCAATCCGGGGCAACCGTGTTCAAAAGCTGATCAAGATATGTTTCTCCCTCTTTCGCCATAACCGTTCTCTCCTTAAAAAAGTTGCGTCCGGCAGTCAGCAAACGCAACTTTCTATTCTATTTCAAAAATCTCTTAATTCACCAGTACATCCAGTTGTCTCACCAGCTTGCCAATCTCGGGCTTAGACAACTGTGCATCTACACCAAGCGCCTCCCCTTTCCGTTTCATTTCCTCATTTACAAGAGATGAGAAAATGACAACAGGAAGTCCTTCAAATCTGGAATCTGTCTTAATCAGTTTGGTAAGATGATGTCCATCCATCTGTGGCATCTCAATATCCGTTATGACGCACGCAATATCCTGCCCCACTTTTCCCCCTTCACTGAACATGCGATCCAGAATCGCCCATGCTTCCTGACCATTTGTCGTCGGTATGAGATGCGTATACCCTGCACGGGTAAGGCATTTTTTAAGCATCTCAAGAAGAAGCGGCGAATCCTCAGCAAGAAGGATCGGGCAATCATGCCGGGAACGCTCTCCCATCTCATCGACTTCTGACAGTTTAAGCCCTGTCTCCGGATTGATCTCCGATACGATCTTTTCAAAATCCAGTACAATGATGATCCTTCCATCCACTTTTGCAATACCGGTAGCGACTCCTTTGCTTGAAGAGCCGATCGTAGAATCGGGCTTGGTCACATCCTTCCATGAAACACGATGGATCCCCACTACTTTCTGCACATGAAAAGCCGTATGAAGCCTGTTGAAGTTCGTAATTATGTACATATCACCAGAAGTATCCTCTGACGAAGGCATCCCGAGCGCCCTGGCCAGGTCAATGACTGTGATCAGCATATCACGCGGCATAAATATTCCCTCAATATACTCATGGGCATTCGGAACCGGCGTAGGTCTTTGAAATGGACAAAGTTCCCGGATCTTAGCTACATTGATCCCGTAGTGCTCTCCTCCCACGATAAACTCAAGTAACTCAAGTTCATTCGTTCCACTTTCCAATAAGATTCCCGTATCGTTTGACATTTCAGCTGACAATTTAATCTCCTCCTTTTATATCAATCACTGTAGATCATCCAAATTTTCATAATCAGAATACTCAGAGGCATCAAGCCCCATTGTATGAACCGTTCTCATTTTTCTCCGCTCTATCTCAGAAGTCTGCAGAATATATTCCTTCACCTCAGAGGCATTTCGTATATGCGTAAGCATCAACTTTGCATCTGTGACATCACTGGAATAACAGACAACTGTACCAAGTCCGAATATCCTTTCGATCAGGCTCCGGATCAGTTTCACATCCTGGACTTTATACATCAGCGTATCGTCTTCTACTGTACGAAGGAGTCCTTTTTTAATATTGATCTTCCGTTCTGTCACCGTATAGGTTGTAAAAGAAAGCGGCAGACCGAAAAACAAACTGCGCTTTTTTTCCCTGTACTCCTCTTTAAATTCCATAATCCTCCTTTTTGCACATAAAAATGCATGTTCATAGATAGTTCCCGCCAAAAACTTCTCCCATTTACTTTAACGCCTGCGTCGCCTTTTTGTCCTGTATCCGTACAGTCACAGCTGCCGAAGCAGCATTCTTTGCCGTCTCAGGCACTTCAAACACAAGCATCGCTTCCTCCGACGAATGTGCCTTGATCGTTGTCTCCAGGTAATTCAGACCACCGTTTTTCAGGAAAGAAGGTGTCGCATCATAACTGGTCCCATCAAGGGCCAGGGAATATGCGATCTTCCGTTTTATCAGGTTCACCTTCAACTTTTTGGAAGTCGTATTTTTCACCTTATATTTCACAACATACAGAATATTTCCCTTTTTTGCGCTTATTTCACTTGTCCCAGACTCTGTGTATTTCTTACAAACCATATAGGAATCGTATGCAGCTTCCATTCCTTCTATCTGATAGATCTCATTTAATGGCACTTCACTCTCTGTTTCTGTCTCTCCTCCTGCCCCGGAATCTAAAGTCTGGACCGGCGGCGTCTCCGGCTCAGCATTCACCTGTGGTGCTGTCGTCTGTTCCGGCACCAATGGCATATCCTGTCTGACAAGTTTTCTTTCGTACTTATCTTCATTCTGCAGCAGAATACCAGCAGAATACTCAGCGATAATGTCCTCTTCCTGCTCTGTCAGATCTTTACTGCTGATACATCCGGTAAGTGCAAACATGCTAAAACAAAGGCAAAATGAGAAAATATATTTTTTGTTTATCATTTTTCCCTCCTGCAGTTTCCTGTTTCTTTTTCAATATTCATATCTTAACACATTTTGAGAAAAACTTCAATCAGTTTTCCGCCTTTTCATCCAATTCAAACCAAAATTCTACACCATTGTCATAATTCTTCACACCATACCTCTGATTATGCGCCTCCATGATCGCTTTTACGATGGAAAGACCAATCCCGTTTCCACCGTATTCTCTCGTACGCGCCTTATCCACTTTATAAAATTTATCCCAGATCTTATCCAGTTCTTCCTCCGGAATCTTTTCTCCCGTGTTGAATACACTGATCCGCACTCTGCTTTCCACACTCTCGATCCGGATTTCGATAATGCGATCACCGCTTATGTGATTTATGGCATTGCTGACATAATTCATGACGACCTCTTCTGTCATGTACTCATCCGCCCAGACAAAGACCGGTTCCTTTTCGGCAAACGAAAGGGTGATCCCTTTTTGCTTAAATAAAATATCAGAAGATGCGATCACCGATTTAACGATCTCCTGAACGTCAAAATGTTCGAGATGCACCTGTCCATTTCCGAACTCAAGCTGGTTCAGGCTCAAAAGCTTCTTTACCATTTTATTCATTTTATCCGCCTCGTCCACGATCACTTCACAATAAAAATCACGGCTCTCGGGGTCATCGTTCACATTTTCCTGCAGCCCCTCTGCATATCCCTGGATCAGGGCGATCGGCGTCTTTAATTCATGGGATACATTGGCAAGGAACTCCTGACGCATCTTTTCCTGCTCCGAACGCCTCTGAA
The DNA here is from genome assembly GCA_021770615.1 of Lachnospiraceae bacterium. The sequence continues at coordinate 19,115 of JAETQR010000027.1, forward strand.
GATCCAGCTGAAGTTCATTATTTGCTGTCTTTAACTCCGAGATCGTCTCCTGAAGTTTATCCGACAGGGAATTCATGCTGTGCCCAAGCACCCCGATCTCATCTTTGCGGTTCTCCTCGTAGCGCACGTTAAAATTCAGTTCTTCCATCTTCCTGGCCAGCTGCGCCAGGGCAAGGATCGGCTTGGTATAACGGTTACTCACAAAAACCATGATCAGAATACACAGCACGATCGCCACGATCCCCACATAAGTAAGGAACTCGTTGGATATCGCTGCACTCTCGCGGATACTCTGATAATTGGAACGGACATAGACCCAGTAATCTCCCTTTACACCACCCACAAGCTCAATATAATTCGAGTCCATCCTCTCGTCATACACTTTAAAAAGCTCATACTGGTCTGTCTTCTTTAACATCTGGTAATTTTCATCAAAGACGTTTCCCAGCTGTTTGAACAGCACATATTTACTGAGCTGGTTCCGGTTGAGTTCCTGCGTCCTCCCGCTCATGCTCGGATACACATAGGAAATCTCGCTCACCATCCCGCTGTCCACGCTGACTTTAATCTCCATGATATACAGACTGACACCCGAATTTGCACTGATCTTATCCATAGAATCATAAACTTCGTCCTGCTGCTCCGCCGAGATCGTTCCCCAGTCATTCTTTTCAAATAATTCTGCCACCTGGCAATACACCTGGTCCATCTGTTTCTTTTTGGAATTTTCATAAAATCCCGGCAGCAAAAAAAGGTTCATGACCCAGCAGACCGCAATACTCAATAAGATCATACCTGCTGAGATAAAGACCAGCCTTGTACGAAGCGACTGTTTCATAACAAACCAAACCCTCTCTTAGTAACAATACACGAAGAACATTTCGCCTTTATACCTCAAATTTATATCCCATTCCCCATATCGTCTTGATATACTTCCCGCATTTCTCTCCCATTTTATTTCTCAATTTTTTTACATGGGTATCGATCGTTCTGGCATCTCCAAAATAATCATAATCCCACACATGATTTAAAATCCTCTCCCTGGACAACGCAATGTCCTTGTTTTCCATAAAATAAGCCAGTAATTCAAATTCTTTAAAACTCAGGTCGATCCGCTCTCCATCAATGATAACCTCGTGTGCCGAGCGGTTCAGCAAAATCCCTCCGTACTCGATCACATCCTCTGCTGACGCATTGGCTCTTCTTAAGATTGCCTGCACCCTCGCCACAAGGATCTTCGGACTAAAAGGCTTGGAAATATACTCATCCACGCCGAGTTCAAACCCCCGGAGTTCATCATTTTCAGAACCTCTGGCCGTAAGCATGATGATTGGAACTTTGGAATACTGCCGGATTTCCCGGCACACCTGCCACCCATCCATTTTGGGCATCATCACATCCAGTATGACCAGATCGATATTCTTCTCTTCAAGAAAGAGATCAACTGCCTCTTCCCCATCGCCAGCCTCAAGTACCTGAAATCCTTCACGTAAAAGAAAATCCTTCACGAGCTTTCTCATCCTCTGCTCATCATCCACAACAAGTATTTTCTGTTCCAGCATAACATCCTCCTTTCCAAAGTACGATGCCGGGAACATGCCGCTACTGCCCATTCCCATTCAACGCATCTTCTCTGGCCTTCAATTCGCTCTCCCACGCCTCATACTTATTGATCAGCTCTTCTTCCATTTTTGTCTTATAATCCGTAAAATATGTGAATACGGAATACTCACTCTTCGCATCGATGACGACAAGCGCCGCCAGCAGGACGATCAGGGCAAACAGCACAAATTTCAAACGGCGGTTCAACAGACGCTGACCCTCATACAGCACCTTATATCTTCCCTGGTTTCCCTTCCTTTCCACGGAGCGGGTTCCTTTTGCACCTGTTGCTCCGGGCTCTGATAACTCCGCTTTCACCGGAATCTCTGCAAGTGGTTTCCCAGTCATCTTTCCGGAGGCCTCGATCGTTTTCTGAAGTTCTTTTAAAAAAGAGTAGCCTACAACTGTAGTGAATACTTCTTCTTTTACCGCCTTCTGGTATACCATCCACGCTGTCTTTCCTTCCGAAAGCTTGTATTTTTTCCGCATGGAAGTTATGACCGTATGCTCCTTTACCGCCCGGTCATACACACTTTTATTCTGAAAATAAAACCCATCAACCATATATTTTTCAGACATTTCACGTTTCCTTTACCTTTTACGCTTCCTTTGCATTTTCTCCTACATACTGTTTCACTCTCTCAACCAGCATATCATCCTTCGGACGGCCTCCCAGCCCCTGTTCCACGTATTCTTTTTCCATATCTGCCAGGGACATCTCATCATCACCCTCTTCGAAGCCAAGAGCCTCTTCGAGTTTTTTGACATAAAAATCATCTTCCAGGGTAATGCCCTCTTTGGCTGCAATCGTCTTCGATATCATATAATCCACCACGGTATCCTGTGCAATCTCCGAAATCCCATTCTCATCCATACCAAATTGCGCAAGCAGATCCTCCACACTCGTCCCGGAAAGTTCTGCAAAATTTGTATACATTTTTGTGATATTCTCTTCTGCTCTGGTCACCATCGTTTCCGGCGCCTGATCGATCTCACAATCTTCTTTCAGGGACTCCCACACAAGCTCACCTTTGTCCTGACTGTTTTCTTCCCTCTGCACGGACTTCTCATAGTCAAAATATTCCTGGATCGTCTTACATTTCCCATCCGAAGCCTTTTCTGCAATCTGGTCACTGAACTTTCCCTTTACATGGATCGTAAACTGAACTGTTTTCCCGGCAAGCTCTGCATCATCATAATCCGGCGGAAATGTGCAGTCGATCGTTTTCTTCTTTCCATTTTCGATACCGATGATCCCCTTTTCAAAATCATCGATATATTCCCCTTTTCCAACCATCACGTAAGCGTCCTCATCCGACGCATCTTCCAGCTCTTTTCCATTCAGTTTGGCAGTAAAGTCGATCACAACAAGATCGCCATCCTTTACCGCACTGTCACCAGAAATTTTATTTTCTTTCGCAACCTCCATCATCTCAGAATATACATCATCCTCTTCTGGCTCTACATCAGCCTTTAAACCTTTATACCCACCAAGCTTGATGTATCCTGCCTTCTCAAAATCATACACAGCGCCGTCCTCCAGATCTTCCACCTCGGACTCATCCGCCGTCTCTGTCTCTTTATCATCCTTATCCGCTGTCTGTTCGGATTTACTGAGATCCTTATAGATCATCACACTAAGTCCTCCGATCAGGATCCCGCCTGCCAGCGCACACAGGATACAGATCACAATAATATTTTTACTTACTCCGTTATTTTTATTTTTTTTACTTTTTCCTGCCATAACCGACTCTCCTCGCCATTTGTTTTTACTACCGGATCAGGCCTTTGGACACCCTGATCCTGCTACAAAACAGATTGTAGCACAAAATTGTGAAAAAAAAAAGAAAAGACAGAATAATTTTATCTGCCTTTTCAATGGACCTGGCGGGAATCGAACCCGCGTCCAAACCGGAATCCCATGTACTTCTACTATCATAGTTCATTCTTTAGCATTCCCTCCGCCTGACGGAAATGAACATCCTGCAGGTTTTAGTAGCTTCATGATACGCCCGTATACGCAAAGCTTGATATACGTCGTTTCCTACATCATTGATGCCTGGATCCCGAAGTGTAGGTGCCCCGGGTCAGACAGCAGCGCTTAGGCTGCGTATGCTAAATTTCTATCTTCAGCGTTTAATTTTTGTCTGCGTTTTTACGTGGTCACAGTCCACGGATAGCTTCTCCATCTTCAGCCGGCCTGTCGAAACCAGTACAAGCCCGTACTGTCAATATCATTGTATCTGATTCGGCACGCGTTGTCAATTCCCATCTTTTTCAAATTTAATTTACATTGTGCCCCTGTGTTCCCCTCGATGCAGGATCCTCATCTTGAAAGCACGGATCTTCCCGGCATATTTGCTGGTCATAATAACACCCAGGATCATCATTCCCAATGTGATCCCCAGACAGAACCCTCCGAAAAAATTATCGGAATGGTCTGTAAAAAGCAGTATAAAATAGATAACCGTTGCTATAAGCCCGCCAATATACAATATGTGGATCCGTCTTGTCAGCTTTAACTTCTCTTCATTACTATATTGGGCCACTTTCAACACCGATTCTTCCAATTCTTTATTCATTTTCTCACCTTTCCTTTCTCCATTCAATAATTCCAACAGCTCGACGGAATAATAATCTGACATTTCAATGAGAATGTCTAAATCCGGCATATTTCTTCCTGTCTCCCAACGGGAAACGGTTCTGCGTGAAACACCCAGTTTTTCTGCCAGCTGCTCTTGTGTAAGTCTTTTTTCGTTCCGAAGTTCCTTCAGAAATGTACCTGTTTTTTGTTGATCCATCCGTTTATACCCTCCTTTCACTGTCAGTTTACCATTTATAAACAGAAAAAAACAGGACATAACGCAAGCAATGCCCTGTTTTTTTAAGTGAGACACCTCATGTCTACTGTTATCAGCCTGACGGTACTGTTTCGTTAACTTTCCCTCTTCCTTCGACTGTTTTCAATCGCCTGATGCATTCCGCTAAAGAATTCATCGTATTTCAAATTCTCCATCGGAACCTGGAGAACCCCTGCCCTCAGGCTCAAAGATACCTCCCGGTCTTTCCAGGGAAACGTTTCTCCGTTGTGTTCAAGTACTTTCCCCTGAAGTTGTTCCACATATGAGCGATCCACACTTCCTGTGATAAGTGCAAATTCATCTCCTCCGATACGAAGCAGGATCATATCATCTTCCGCCACCCGGTCAATCCGTTTTAAGCTCTCGACGATCGCAATGTCTCCTGCTTCACGGGATATGTCATTGATCGGGATCAGTCCCACAATATCAAAGCAGATCACATAGGATCCCCTCATCTTCACGATCTCATCATACGCTTCACTAATATCTACTCTTTTTGCTGCCATCTCTTCGTCAGCTCCTTCCTGATAGTGATAATCCAGTTTGGGCCATATGCCGGAAAATTTCCATGAAGTCCGGTAAGAAGTGGGCGACTCGTTCCACACCTTTTTGAATGCCCTCGCAAAGCTTTCCGGAGAACCAAACTGGTACTTATACGCAATATCGATCATTTTCATTTTTGTACAGAGGATGTCCCGTGCCGCCAGACAGATCCTCCGTCTCTGTACGTAATCCTTTACACTCTTTTGAAGGGCCAGCCGGAACAATTTCTGGAGACTGGACAGGGATACCCCGCAATAGTCTGCCACCTCCTGGCCACAAAAATCTTCACAGATATTTTTTTCAATATACTCAAGTGCATCGGTTAACACATAAAAATTCTTCATTGCGTCCTCCTGTCTGGAATGATGCCGGCCGACATGATCCACACCCGTCTGTTTTACAGGCCAACCTGTATGTTCGGGCTTATTTACAATATACCACAGCGATTGCCCGATTTCCTGACAAATTGAGCATAAAAACATCTCTCCCAAAATAAAATATAAAAAAATCCGCAGGACTATTTTATGGAAAATATCGAAAAAGACAAAGAAAATCTCATTCTTTTTACCAAAGTCGGAGCCATCGTGCTCACCTCGCTGCTTCTTTTAGTGACAAGTATTTACTTTTACCCACAGACCACCGCCACCATCAGCTCGCACATAAATTCCAAAGAACTTCCCATCTACTGCGTCGAAACCGAAGAGCCAAAGATCGCCCTGTCATTTGACGCCGCCTGGGGAAATGAAGACACGGCAAAGCTTTTAGAAATCCTTAAAAACAACGATGTCCGGGTCACTTTTTTCATGACAGGCGGATGGATCGAGAAATATCCGGATGATGTAAAAGCGATCGCTGCTGCCGGACACGACCTCGGCAACCACAGCGAAAACCACAAGCAGATGTCTACACTTAGTGCCGAAGAATGCAAAACGGAAATCCTCACCCCCCACGAAAAAGTCAAACAGCTCACCGGAAAAGATATGCAGCTTTTCCGCCCGCCCTACGGCGATTATAACGATAACCTGATCAATGTATGTAAAGAAATCAATTATTACCCCATCCAGTGGGACGTTGACTCCCTCGACTGGAAAGACTATGATGCCGCCACGATCATCCGCAAAGTCACCGAACACAAAAACCTCGGCAATGGATCCATCATCCTCTGCCACAACGGGGCAAAACATACAGCAGAGGCGCTGGATACGATGATAAAAACCTTAAAAGAAAAAGGCTTTACCTTTGTTCCGATCTCTGAACTGATCATGAAAGATGGATATACGATCAATCACGAGGGGCGGCAGGTAAAGGGGTAGGATCCATCGTATGCAGGCAGGTTTCTCATTTAAACCAAAACAGAAACCTTTCTGATGATATTTTCTCATTCAGAAAGGTTTCTGCCTTCTTCGTCTTTACCCCTTAAACACCCAATCAGGAATAGCACAGCCTCTGGGAAAACCTTTGGCTTTATATATCCCCTCAAAACCGGATTTCTCCAAAATATTTTTTCCTTTTTTATTACATATCCTCAACGAAACGTTCTTCCCTTTCACATTTAAGGTAAAATTGTCGTAGTCAATATCTCCGCCCTTTGCATCCTTTTTGGATACATTTACATTGATAATACCATTTTTCCGGTAAAATATCTTCCCAATCCGGTATCCCAGTTTTTCTGCCTCTCTTACATACTTATCAGCTCCTTTATATTGTCCGAGCTGTTCTCTGCTGATCTCCCTGCCTTCATATTCCACAAACTTCGTGCCTGTCCATCTAAGATAATACGCTTTCCATGTATGCCCCAGATAAAATTTATCCGTTCCGTCATACATGCCATCGAATGCACTTTGATGGATTGAGAAATTGTTACCGGAATGATGTGCCAGACCTTCCCCGGCTCTTTTCACAAGGATCGCCTTTCCATTTTTTACATAACAACAGTAGGACCAGCTGCCGCTTCCCCCTCCGCTTCCCTCCGCCACAAAGATCTTCTGCTTTGATGAAATCCGGCAGATTCCCTGGGACGCCTTATCCACCCATATCATAGATGTTGCAATCTTTTTTACTTCCCGATCACCGGAAAACCATAACGTCTGTTCATATTCAGATTTCTCTGTGATGATAAACGCTTCCTGCCTGCCGTCATGATCGTAGTCTGCTTCATATACCTGCTCCACCGCATCTGACGTCCTGCTCTTTACCTTTTCTACAAGATCCTTTTTGGAATACGCCTCTGACTTTTTCGTATCTGTGCAGCCACACACAATCAATAAAAAACAAATCGTTCCAAAATATATGTATTTTTTCACCAGATCAATCCTCCCTGTTAATCAAAAAATATTGTATCATAGGCCCTACTTGCTCTTTTTTCTGTACTTCAAAATAATCTGCCAGCATTATCTCAAATTCTCCTGCCGGCATATTGAACCTGTCTGGTCTGCCCAAATATTCTTCAATGCGTGCCGTGATCTGAAACTCAGGCGTTCCCATATTCGGGATATCAATGACAAATCTTCCATATGGTTTTATGATCCTATGTGCCTCAGCAAGCGCTTTCTCCACAAAATCCATTTCAAAATATTCCAGTGAACCAATGCAGGCACCAATGTCAAAAAAGTTGTCTGCATATGGAGTGTCACTCATGCTGCCACAATACAAATCTCCGGTCTTTATGTTATTCTTTGCGACAAAACCTCGTAATAACTCTATCGTCTTACTGCTTATATCGACTCCGTAATAAGTAGACGGCCAGTTTCCATACCCCCGGATCATCAGGTTCAAACAACACCCCAGATCAACAAATTTCATCCCTTTTTCCGGAAATAGATAATCCCGTATCTCTTTTCGCCCACTATCGGATAAATTATCATCTTTCTGCATTTTCTGGAACAACGCATAGTCCGGATGATCCGTAATCCCCTGCGGAAGGTTTTCATATGGATCGATTCCTTTTCTCCCCAGATCAATTCCCCTATCATATGATTTTGCGATTGCTTCTAAATGTGCTTTTATCATTTCATTACCTCCTGCCAGCATCAAAATTACAATTCAGTTTTGTTGCCTGATGAAAACGTAACTGCAGCCCCTTCTCCCTGGTCCAGACCGACGTCCTGTAATACAACCCGCCATCATCTGATTCCGTCACATAATGCACCATCCAACAGTCAGTACCTATGATCTCACAGCTGAAATTGGAAATCTCTATCGGTCTGTCCTCTTTACAGGCAAGCAAACCATCCATCACTTCATTTTTATTGAATAAAACACCTGACTTCCCGCACTCTGTAAAATCATTATGTAGCGTAGCATCTAACCAATCCCTGTCCGAAATACAGGAAATCCTAAAAAAGCTCTTTTCCAGATTTAATAACACTTCATGCATAACGATATTCTCCATAGTTTTTAATTCCCTGAAAAAATCTGCTCAAGACAATGTCCTTCCTTTGAATACGATCATTCATCTTTTACGAACTCAAACCATAATACTTATCAAAGTTCTCGGTAGAACGCTTTTGATACTGATTATACAGGACTTCAAAGTCCCTATCAATCATCGAAATAATATCTTGTTCGGCAATTACAACCCCCGTCTTTTTTTCCCTGCACAGCAGTAAAAATGTTTTTCTGATCATTAAATAAAGCATAAATGAAATTTCAAAATAATGCAATACCAGATATCTTGCCAGTTGTATACTTCCATGAGTATACGCATGGCATGATCTATAAAAATCCTCAAGCCAATCCAACCCTAAATTTTCATCTCTATTTTCATCCTTAAGAAAAGAGATAATACCATACACAGAGTATGGGGACTTCTTTACCACCTTATGATACCCGTCAATATAGTCTACCCAGCCGAAGTGAAGAAAGTCTGCTTTCGCCTTTGTCGTTTGGCAAATACGTTTTTTAAACATTGCATTAAATTCTTCCCCCTTGAACAACGTCTTTGCCCTAAAATGTACACTTCCATAGGAGCGCATCTTAATTTTCTCTATTGTTTCATTGATCAACTGCTGTTTATATTTCTTATTCTTTTCGTTCCTTCTTATGTCGCTGTCTGAAAGAAAAATCGATTTTCCTTTATGTATTCCCACTATCATCCTGCAGATATCATATTCTGCTGCTCCTCCTATTCCAGTAACCAATCTCTCTTCCGACCAGCGAAAATCATAGTATTTAATAAAATCATCAAACCCCAATGCTCTCATAACCTGATCTTTTACATCTATGAGAAAATTTTGCTCTTTCAAAATGTCACCTTCTCTTTATTCCTTTTCTCAATGAAACAATGATAATTAGAACATGTGCCTATAAAACCACATATTTTAAAACCGACACTTGTATCATCAGATTACTCCCATAATTTCACTCAACCTCAACCATCACCCCATAATGATCGCTCGCCGATAAATTTATGCCCTTGTATACTGTTTTTCCAAATATCATACAATTTCTCAACATCGGAAATTCACAAGGATATGTATTTCTTAATAAAATTCTGTCAAATCTGGAATTTAACTCTATTGTATTCCGGCTGAATCTTGGATTTTCACGGAAATTCAGTGTGGATTCCACCTTGGAATCTGTCAGTTCAGCATACGATAACGCCAAATCATACCAGCGGGGATTTGCCTCCTTATCACTCAACAGACATTCTCTCATTAAGAAACGATGTACATCTGATGTCTCTGTACAGTTAAAGTCCCCAGCCATATAAGTATGATCACACTTTTTGTTGCCGATCGCAGCTATAATATCCACAATCTGTCTCTCTCTTTCTGCAATGCTATCCCATGGAAGATGTACGTTGACAATCGATACGCTCTTATTATTATACAAAAATGAACAATAAATTGCATTTGCAGAATCCAGCCAGGACTCACATTCATCAAATGAAATATTGCTCAGTATACATAGTCCCTCCGTACTATCCCTGTAATTGTCAAAAAAAGAGTATGGATACCCAGTCCTGTCCGCAATATCTCCAGCCACCTCTTTACTGTGTACTTCCTGAAGACATATCACGTCCGCATTTACATCTGCTATTTCATTTATGATACACCCAGTTCTATATGGCATACCCATTTCGCAATTCCAAATATTATATGTGGCAATTTTCATCTGGTCCTCCAAATTAACCTAAAAAATATTACAACATCTCTGCCTTAAAAGTATTATATCCCTCATAGTAATAGCTTACATCGATTCCTTTCATATATACTTCCCTGTCATCTACCTGGTCTGTCAATGCATTCTTCAACAAAACCTTGATCTCCACATCCTTAATTGGACTTCTCTCCATAGCAAGTAAATAATCCTCTTTGTCAACTTTATTCCAATCTATCACTAATTTTAATTCCTTTTTTAATATCAGATCAAGCCATATACGTGTACTCCTTCCATTACCTTCCCGAAAAGGATGGGCAACATTCATTTCCACATATTTTTCAATTATTTGATCAAATGTTGATTGCGGCATAGCGTCAATATGTTTTAATGCAGCATCCAAATACATTACAGGCACAAATCTAAAATTACTTTTTGCAATATTCACTGTCCTTACTTTTCCAGCAAAATCATATAACTCGTCGAATAAAAATTTATGGATTTTAGCAAGACCAGAAAATCTTCCAATTTCAAATTCTTCAACAATATTACTTTCATACAATTCAATCGCCTTAATCTTGCTTATTTTTTCTTCTTCCCTTGCAAGTTCTGCTGAATCTTCAATACCCAGTTTATTTTTCAGAGCCATATTACCCCCCATTTCAAAAACGAATTCTTATATCAATATTATACACACCGATTGCGCAACAGTCAATTTACTAATACACAACATCAGACTCATACCATTTTGCCTGTTCCCGGTACATTTTTTCATAATGCCCCCGCCTGTCAAGTAAAGCTTCATGAGTTCCCTGCTCTACCACTTTTCCATTTTTCAGCACAAGGATCCGGTCGGCAATCCGGGCGGAACCAAGTCGGTGCGTCACGATGACCCCTATTTTATTCCGGATCATTTTCTGAAATTTTCGGTACAGCACACCCTCTTCGATCGGATCGATGGCAGAAGTCGGCTCATCCAGAAAAATAATTCTGCTATCTCGATATAATCCTCTTGCAAGGGCCACACGCTGCCATTGCCCACCCGACAGATCGATTCCATCAAATTCTCTGGAAAGCATTGTGTCATAACCTCTTTGAAAACGGTCATCCATGAAAAATTCACTTTTTTCAACACAGTGCTTCATTTTTTCATAGTCACTGTCCTGTGCCGAAATCTCCACATTTTCACGAAGGCTCATCTGATACTTTATAAATTGTTGAAATACTGCAGACACATATCGAAAACGATCCTTCTGACACACAGAAAACAAATCTTTTCCATCCACTAGAACTTCTCCCTCATCCGGAATCAATACTCCCGAAAGAATTCTCACCAGTGTACTCTTTCCGGCACCATTTTCTCCCACAAGTGCAACCGTTTCTCCTCTTTGGATCTCAAAAGAAACATCATCCAGCACTTTCTGGTCCGTTCCTGGATAGCAAAAAGATACGTGCTTTACTTCCAGCTTTTCATTCCAGTTTATTTCCCCTTGTTCTGAGGTTTCCTCGGGAAGATCAAAAAACTCAAAATATCTCTTCAGAAACCCAAAATTATCAAACAAAGACCCCAGATAATTTCCAATGGCATCATTCATAAAGGTAATTAATGTTGTGATCGAAGAAAATACAGCCGCAAATGCACCGACAGAAATCGAACCATCCAGCATAGAGTACAGAAGCAGCAGGATAATCCCAAGGTATCCTGCCAAAGTCAGGCCCCGCAGCCCCAGATCTACACCCCCTGCTCTTTTAACTGACTTCCATTTCTTTTCACAGAACAAAGTATTTACAGAGACAAATTTCTTTTTAAAAAAAGAGTATGAGCCATAGAGACGGTTTTCCTTGCACGTTTCCCTGCTGAACAACTCTGTTTCATAATAATCTTTTTCCCTCTGCAAAGGAATTGTCTCGTCCACCTGTTTTTCAAATATTCTTTTCCTGATAAAAAGATTAATGACGAGAGGGAGAAAAATAAACAGCAGTGAAATAACCAGAATCGGTTTCAATCTCCACAAGTAAATTCCAAACACAAAAAAATACGGCACATAAAATAATGCGATCGTCGCCATTGCATTGTACACCGAATAGCACTTATCCGCCGCCATATTTGCCTTTTCGATGCATTCTAATACTTTTACATCCTCAAATAAATTTCCGGACAGTCTGGCAATTTTTCTATGGATCTTCTGCTTCAGCCTGCCAACCATAGATTTCATTGCGGGCGACCACGTAAAATTGCAGACAGCATTCAACAGCTCATTCCCGATCTGAAATAGCACAACACATATCGTAACCATAAGAAGTGCCCGGTAGGTTGTATTTCCTGCTACGACATCGGTGATCGTGTCAAACAACCACTGTTTTACTACCGTACTAAACGCATAACAGACAGATGACAACAGCATTGCCACACAATCTAACACAAGCCATTTCTTCATTGATACCAACTCCTTTGCTCCTCATACATCGTATAAAACAATCCCCTTTTCTGCATTAATTGCTCAAATCCACCCTGTTCACATATTGCTCCCTTCTCAAAAACAATGATCTCGTCCGCCAATTTTGCAAATCCCAGCCGGTGGCTGATCAATATTGTCAATGCATCCTTCGTCATTTCCTGAAACAGGCGATAAATCTCACTTTCCATTCTGGGATCTAACGACGCCGTTGGTTCATCCAAAATACGAACCTTCGCCGGCCGCAAAAGAGCACGTATCATAGCCAATTTTTGCCATTGTCCCCCTGACAGATCCACACCACCCTCTCTGGTTTTTCCCAAGAGCGTATCATATCCATCAGGAAAACTTCCGATCGTGCGGTCTAAATCAAATTGCTCTGCCAGTTTCACCATTTTTTCTTCGGAAAGCCTGTGGCACGGATCGCTGATCGCACAGTTCTCTTTAAAGGTCAATGCATGCCTGCAAAAATCCTGATATACAACCGAAAATATTCCTTTTTGCCCGGATGCCGGATAACTGCGGAGCTCTTTGCCATCGATCAATATCTCCCCCTGATAATCGGTATATAAACCGGTCAATAATTTTATGATCGTTGTTTTTCCTGCCCCGTTGGCACCGACCAGAGCATAGTTTTTTCCCATTTTCATAGTAAATGACACATTTTCTAATACGTTATAACCGGTTCCCGGATATTGAAAAGAAACATCACGAAATATGATCTCTTCTATCTTTTCTACATACTGTGGAGCTTCCAGAACCCCTTTTTCCTCCGACAGTTCCCAAAATGCTCGCATATCCCGGCAAAATTCGTTTCCCTTTACCAGTGCATCGATATTTCTGCTCAGTCCCCAGCTCATTTGATTCGTCAGTAAAAACACCGCATTTACCAGAGAAATAAATAAACCGATACTGATTCTCCCCGAGAGCGTTGGCTGGATCAGCGTGATCACGATCAACAATGCCGCTATAGCAGACAGACCGCCGCTTAATTTCGTCTTTATCGCCCAAAAAACCTGCGTTTTCGTCTCAATGCCAAATGCCTCCTGATAGGTATCCGCATACTGCCTGTTTACTTTTTCCGTATAGCCAAATAATTTCCTCTCATTCAGGCATTCCCTGCTGTTCAGCACATGATCCAGATACCAGTATTTTCTACTGTAACGGGAGGTATCCCGCTGTGTCTGAAAGTTGATCTTACCGCCTTTTACGGATAATGCAAATAATGGTATGCAAAAAAGTAAAATAAGACCTGCGGCCCACCATACATATCCGCCGATCACTAACATGACGCCTATGATACTGATAAATAATTTAAGGAGGGCAAGCATTGCCTGCCAGATATCCTGCCACTTCTTTTCCGGCTCCTTTAAAACCCGGTCGATCAGATCCTGACTATCCGGCATTTCTACATGGGTATATTTCAAAGAAGCGCATTTTTCGAGCATGCGTGGACGATATTCCCGAATTAGTTTTAATTCTGCCTTTTGCCTTAATACATTGCTGACACGGGGAGTCAGCCAATCCACTGCCACGGTCAGAAGCAGCAGGAAAAGCTTGAAGAACAACCCGGAATGAAATAAAGAATTATGTACGGACTGCAACGTGGCATCGATAAACCCGGATACCGCATAAACCTGTAAAATAGAACAAATGCCACTTAAAACAGCGAGAATCAACATCCATGCATTTTCGGCTCTGGTAATGCCTGACGGCATATCTGAAAAAATAAATACTTTCTTTTTTGCTTTCATAAAACAGAACTACCTCCATTTTTATCCGGTTATATAACGCCCCCAGGTGATATACAATCCACTGGCTTTTGAAATGAATACATCCTGTTCCCGGAGCAGCTGCAATACATCCTCCTGATATTTCATAAATACTTCTGCTTCCGGCAAACTACACCCATTATTCAAATAGAACGCGTATTTCTTTTCTACCCGGTCCAGATGTTCAACTACATTTCGATACTTCATGAGCTCCTCTTCCCTGCCTTCCGGAAAATTTCCATCATAAATGAATACCCTGTCACTCAAACGGGCCTCCACATGATGAAGTCCCTTTTTGCGGAAAAGAAACGCCATTTCGGTTCCGGGCTGAATATTCATTATTCCCTGCTTCTGCATATATTCCCACACTTTATTCGGATTTGGGATCTCCGGTTTATATGGTTTATTTCCCCGGGCAATAAAAAATCCATCCTCAGCCAGCGGCAGGCTGATATCGATCGATACCAACATCCCTCCCGGCTTCAACATCTGCAGCATCCGGTCGATCGCACTCTCCGGATCCGAAAGATAGGATAAGATCATCTGTGAAATCACAAGATCATATTTCTCCGGACTTTTATAACCGAGAATATTTCCCTGCACAAACTGAACAGCCGGATTGTCTTTACCAAATCTTTTCCGCCCCTCTTCTAAATACATTTCGCTTGCGTCAAATCCGGTATAAGTACTGCCTTCCGGTAAGTATGGAAGTATTTTCTCAGCAAGATATCCATAGCCACAGGCACAATCCAACATCCGAATGGGCCTGTCAAATCTCCAGACCTTTCTCACCAGAAACTCCAGATAATCATCATTAAAGTAAAATAACTTCCAGTTTTTTGTACATTCCAGCTGCTGCTCCCAATACTCTTTAGCGCTATAGTCCGGAGCGATCACTTCCTGCTCCAGCGGGCGCATCCCCAGGATCACCTCGACATCCACTTCAAAATACATGGCAAGAGCAGGCAGATAACTGATATCCGGCATAGCAATCCCATTTTCCCACTTGCTTATCGTCTGGAAGGAAACATGAAGCACTTTTGCCAATTCCTTCTGTGTGATATTTTTCGCCTTTCTCAATGCTTTGATCTGTAACTTCAACTTCTGATCCACCGGCCATACCCCCTGTTTTCATTTTGTCATATCAGATTTCTTTCATCAATAACTTATGGCGCAACCTGATTCGCCTACAGGGCGAATTATATTTATTATATCAAAAAAGGACTGATTTATCAGCCCTTTTTCATTTTACAGGATTCCTGACCATATAATAGATGCAGTTCCTTTCACTACTTCATGCCGCCAACCATCCTCATCCGGAAAACCGGTCTGGAACATGGCTACAAAATCTTCTTCCTTATCGACTAAAAACACAGATGTGCCACTTCCTTCATGGTATATGACATGTTCAGAAACCAGTTGTTCCAAATCCGTTTTGTGAGTTGAGATCGGCATCCCCGCACCATAAACAACCGGACGCCCCGAATGCCCCCAACAGTAATCTGCAACATTATCTCCGACCAGATTTGTCCATAACCACGACAACGCCGTTTTCCCGATCACACGATTCCCCCTATACTGCCCGCCACGAAGCATCATCTCACCCAATTTCACCATTTCACGTCCTGTTGACATGATTCCTCCTGCTGTATCAGGCACTTCCTTCCACCAAAGGTAAGAGGGACACGCCATCGCCGCTGCCCCTATTTTCTCATAATCCTTTACCATCTTCCGATCCGTTTGGTTGATGATATTATAGCGTTTCAGCCACTCCTCGTTCGCATGCACACGCCAGTGGCTTTCTGTCATTTCACAGGGCAGCATGATCGTCTCACGGATAAACTCATCCGCTTTCATCCCCGTTGCACGCTGGATGATCTCTCCCAAAACAGGGTAGCCAACCGCTGAATAGATCCATTTCTCACCAGGTTTTGCATGAAGCCCTGCCTGAATCACGGCAGGAAGCCATGTCTCCCCCACATGATCTTCATTGATCGCTTTCCACCATTTTCTCTCGTCTTGTGCAAGGGCGCCGGGCAGTGCACACAGCCCCGACGTATGAGTCAGCAAATGCAGTATGGTAATATCCCGGAATGCTCCTGTCCCAAACTCTTCGATCCATTCACATACCGGCTGTCCCGGATAAAGGATTCCATCCTCTGCTAATTTTAATATCGCGATTGCAGTAAACACTTTCGTCACAGATTGTATTTCAAAAAAGGTATCCGGCATAAATTTCGTTCTTCCCTGCCACTCACATGCCAGATTTCCAAGAGCTGCATCGGCAAATACTTTCCCCCGCCTCCACAAACAATAACTGCCTGACAGGATCATCTTTTCATCGATCAGTTTCTGTAAATGACGGTTCAGCACATCCAATCGGCCCGGATCGTAATCGACTTCTTCCGGAGCCGCCTCACATTTTGCCCGTATCACTTTGGGACGCAGATTTTGTTGTTCCTTCCAGTTCATGATAACTGATTTCCTTTCCAGAGCGTATGCGATGTTCTAAATTGCTATAAACATAATAGCTGTAATTCGCACCGTTAAACTAATATCTTTTATAAATCTGTCCACGATTTCCAGCAGCAACCACACAAACAACCAATTTGTTATTGTCAACTGTATAAAGAATCCGATATTCGCCAACTCGCAACCGCCAAAGATTTTCATGGCCTTGCATCAACTTAATATTTCCTTCATCCGGCAAACGTTCAATCGCAGCTACAATCCGAATCCTTTCATTTTTAGGGAGTTTGTCAATAAATTTTTTGGCCCTCTTTTTAATTAGAATGTAATACACTAGTCAAGCCCCCACTCCTTTTTGCATTCTTCTAAAGAATATTCAACATCCCTTTCTCCATCAGTATCCTGCAAATACTCTTGATACAACTTTTCACAATAGACATCATCTGCTTCTTCATCAACTGCAATTCCTTGTATATAAGCCAACACATACCCCAGTTTATATTCTGGTACTTTATCCAACAGTTGTAAAATTTGATCTTTATTACTCATCATCATTCACCAACCTTTCATACACATTGTACCACAAATCCTTTGCTATAGAAAGACATTTATCCCTCAAAACAGATCCATTCTCACATATACTGCCCTGCCTGCACGTTCCACATCGCCGCATAAATCCCTTTTGCTGCCACCAGTTCTTCATGGCTTCCTTTCTCTACAACCTTTCCGCTTTCCATGACATAGATGCGGTCAACAGTCCTTGTCGTCGAAAGCCGATGGGAAATGATCAGCACGGTTTTATCTCTTGCTGCCTCTTTCATTGCCTGATTGAGCTGATATTCTGCCAACGGATCGAGCGCGGCAGATGGTTCGTCAAGAAACACCAGACCTGCATCTTTGTAAAAGGCTCTCGCCACAGCAAGTTTTTGTTCCTCTCCACCGGAGAGTTCTACACCTTCTTCTGAAAATTCTTTTGTCAGCTGCTGCCGCATTCCGTGAGGCAGCGTCTTTAATTTGTCTGAAAAACCACTCTTTTTTATCGCTTCGTGAACCGCCGTTTCACATCCCTCCGCCGGCAGATCCATCACCACATTTTCTTCCACCGTCGCAGCAAAAAGCTGGAAGTCCTGGAAAATGACGCCAATATATTCACGGTATTCATGGACGTCATACAGGCGGATATCAATGCCATTCAACAAAATAACCCCTTCTGTCGGATCATACAGCCGTAGCAAAAGCTTGATCAACGTCGTTTTTCCGGCCCCGTTATAACCGACCAATGCCACCTTTTCCCCTGCTCCGATTTTCAGGTTCACATGATCCAGTATCTTCTGATCCTTCTGATAACCAAACGATACATTTAAGCACTCGATCGTTCCGGCCTCTGCCGGGATCTCATGGACCTTCTGATTTTTTATCTCCGTTTCCTTTGCCAGAAATGCCCGTATTTTTTCTACATACAAACTCGTATCCAGTGCAAAAGAACCCAAATCTGCCACCATTCCAAATCCCCGGCGCAGATTCGCTGCCGAATTATATAAAACGACCACACTGCTAAAGGAGATGATGTGGTATACCGTAGCTTTTATTATAAGATAAAGCACATACACGATATCCAGCGCAAAATCCGACAACAGGTAACGAGCGAGAAAACTGAGGATAAAACGTCTGCCGCCCATCTTTTTATTCAGTTCATATAATTCTTTATTTACTTTATCAAACTCTTCGTGCATCATTCCGGACGCTTCACGGTTCAAGCGGAGTTCCTTCGCATATTGTTTCAGGTAAAAGATCCGTTTTATATGCTCCCTCTTACGTTCTAACGGATTTTCCCTCCGACGGATTTCATAATTCCATTCGTTCAGACGTTTTGAAACAAGGGTACGCAAGGCAAAAGAAACGGCAACAAATACAACCGAAGTCACATCCTGTGTCACAAAAAACGTCCCATAACACAACAAAACCGTAAGACTTCCAAAAACCATCCGGATCAGCTGTTCCGCCCGGCCGACCGCCCGGTCTGCTTCCGCAACCGACAGCACAAAATCATCATAATATTCCGCATTATCGTAACAGGACAAATCTACCTTTCCCGCTTTATCATACAACATTTCCTTTAGTTTTTTCTGTACCACCGGCAGATATTTTAACTTGATCCGCTGTTCATACAGATTACTGATTGCTGCAGCTGCCAGATCCAGAGCCAGGAACAAGCCTACGACATACAATACATTTATATAAGGTTTTCCCGTCTCGATCACATCCAGTATGAGATATACACAGATCGTCTGCTCTAAAAAATTCACCAGATTGTGCCGGACTGCTTCCACGATAATGCTGGCGCCGTAACGCGGTGCTGCCTGGAATAAAAGCCGGATAATAAAAGCATTATTCGATAGGATCTGTCCCCCTTTATTTTTCTTTTTAGAATTCATCCTTCTGCACCTCCCATTCCTGATCATGAGCAAAATAATTCTTTTCCTGTATACGGTACATTGCCGCATACCCTCCCCCCTTCTTCATAAGAGACTCATGTGTGCCTTCTTCCTTTTTTTGTCCCTCCTCAAGAAGCAAAACCGTATCTGCCTTTTTTACACACGACAGCCGGTGGGAAATCAGTATTTTTGTTTTCCCTTTTGTCTCATTCAGGATCCGTGAAAACAGATCATTTTCTGCGATCGGATCAAGTGCTGAAGACGGTTCATCAAATACCAGTACGGAAGAAGGAGCTGCAAAAGCACGTGCCGCCAGCAGTTTCTGGGACTCACCACCGGATAACAAACTTCCCTGTTCATCAAATTCTTTCGACAAAAGTGTATGTATTCCCTGTGGCAGTCTCTGTATCTTCTCATAAATCCCGGCTTTTTGCAGCGCCTGCACAACTTCTTCATCGCTCCCCTCATTTCCCATCAGCACATTATACCGCACCGTACCCGGCATCAGAACACCGTCCTGAAAGGCACAGGCAAAGAGACGCCGGTAATCGGCAAGCTGGTATTCGCGGATATCCCGGTTATTCACCCGGATCACACCCTCTGTCGGCTCATACAGGCGGAGCAGCAGTTTAATGATCGTACTTTTCCCCGCCCCATTATGCCCGGCCAGCACAAGACTTTCTCCCCTTTTCACAGAAAAAGAAACATCGTTTATAACTGTTATTCCCTGTTCATAACAAAAACTGACATGGGAAAATTCAATGGAATCAATTTCATCTGCCGGAGTCAAGCCATCCCCATCCTCCGGAATCTTTTCTTTGTATTGCAGGAATTCGCGAAGATTGGCAACCAGAAGACTGCTTTCCGTACTCTGGCTGACCGCATGGATGACCTGCACCCAGACCCAGGATGCCGTGACCATGACACTCGTAAGCACCGCCATCTGTGAAAATGTGATCCGGGGTACGGACGGAACGATCGCCTGATAAGCACCATACAATAAAATCCCTTCAAAAATCACGATATATGAAAAGAAATATTGCAGCATTCCCAGAAAAAAGGCGCGGTTAAAATATTTTTTCCAAATTCCCGTCTTGCCCTCTGTCGCCTGTTCATACTGCTTCTTTACCACATGATAGATATGGGAAAGACGGAATTCCTTGGCATACTCTTTTAAGTACATGATCCGGTTGATATAATCCATCTTTCTCTCAAAAGGCACCCCATCCTGATACCGCTCATAAAAAATACGGTTCATCTTGGGTGCAAATATAAAGTTTCCTAACAACGGAGCTACAAGAAACACGATGGTAAACGGATCGATTTCCACCATCGTGTAACAAGCCAAAATTCCACCCAATATACCGCTGACCACAGTACTCATGTGATCAATACACTGGCACAGCTGGTTTCCCATGTCATCCAGCGCCGCAGAAAATTTATTATAAAAATTCCGGTTTTCATAACAGCTGATCTCAACATTTTCTGCCTTCCTGTATACCTTTTTATATAATTGATGGTAAATTTGTATATTCCAGCAGGGAAACAGCACATTATCGCAATAATACAAAAAGAGCTCCACAAGCAGGCTTCCCCCTCCAATCCACAAAACCGCCGTCAAAATCTCCGGTACCGGCTTACTCTGTTCGATCGCATCCAGAATAAACCGGACAAAAAAAGCGCTGTAGAATACCCATAACAGATATTCAAACAGGCGTTTGATCACAGAACACAGAACTCTTTTTTTTGAAATCTCCATCGCCAGACGCACAGCGTAGGCGTTGTTGTATAAAATTTTTCCCGTAAAACCTTC
Source organism: Lachnospiraceae bacterium (assembly GCA_021770615.1). Next base: position 40,166 of record JAETQR010000027.1, read on the forward strand.
TTTCTTTTTCATAATGATCCTTTCCCCGCACACCCGGTGCAGAGACAGATCTATCATACATAGGCATATACAAAATATAAACCTGATGTTTTCACTGCAAAGGGTTCTGCGGAATCAAAGTATTCCTTTGTTTTCTGATAATAGGATACATACTCACAGGCTTTCTGATAACCGGCTCCCCGGATCATAAAGTAGTCGATCCCCCCCTGAAATGAATCCTCATTCTCATAGACATAACGGAAAATATCATTGGTTTCCTTCTTGTCCTTATCCGCCGGATCATAGAGAAGAACCCGGTCACTGACTCTTGCCTGTATATGCTTCAAGCCGCATTTTTTCATAAGATACGGAATCTTAGTCCCCATCCGGTAGTCCCTTTCCCGATGAGATACTTCACTCTCCCAGATAGAAGTAAAATCAGGACGCCTCTGTCCATTCTCTTCCCTTTCCAAGCCGGAAAAATACCCCGCCTGTTCTACCTCCATATTGGAATCGATCAAAACAAGCAATCCGCCCGGCTTCAGGCATTCTTTCATCTTTTCGATCATTTTCTCCGGATGGCGCACATACGATAAAAGATACAAAGCTACTACCATATCATATTTTTTCTCTGGCTGGAAGCGGTAAATATCCTGCCGGATCCACTCATGGCGGTAAGGAGTCCGGCTAAAAAACGCCTCTGCCTTTGACAATTCCTTCTCATCCAGTTCAATGCCTGTATAACTGCTTCCTGCCGGCACAAGGGGCATCAATTTCATGCCCAGATACCCAAATCCACTGCCAAAATCCAGGATATCGACCGGATGATCCAGATTCCATACCTCTTTGACTAAAAAGGAGAAATAATCCTCATTCCAATACAGGGATTTCCAGATCTGAAATAATTTCCGGTTTCCATTCCAGTAGTCAATATCATCAAATTTACGCCAGTCTGTTTTCCCCGCCGGCTCTAAGCCCAGCACCACATCCGCACTCACTCCAAAAATTTCCATCAAGCGGGGAATATGTGTAATATCCGGCATATTGATCCCATTTTCCCACTTGCTGATCGTCTGAAAAGAAACCTGCATTTTCTCTGCCAGTTCCTTCTGCGTCATTCCACTCCTCTCCCGGAGCTCCCGGATACATATCCTGATTTGCTTTTTCATTTCCTTCTCCTTGGCCTAACGGGTTCATCCTGGCATCGTTAGGCTTATCTGCATTATAACATTTTCTCCATCTGTCTCCAATAACGCCATGCACGAGTTAATCTCGCCCACAAGGTGAACACAAACACTCCCACACAACCGCTGCCGTCCCTTTTACCGCCTCTTCCTGCCAGTTTTCCTTATCACAAAAAGGTGTGCTCCATGCTCCTGCCAGTCCCTGCTCCCGGTTCACAAACAGCATACTCGCCCCTGCTCCCTCATGGTACATCGTCCCATCCCCCACCTTCCACTGCGGCTCATAACCGGATACACAGACCGGACATCCTGCTCCATATGCCACACGCTTTCCCCCATGATCCCAGCAAAAATCCCGCATATCATCCCGAAGCTGATTCGTCTCCATTGCCTTTAATGATTCCTCCCCCAGCAATGTTCTACCATTGTAGATTCCTCCGTTTGCCAGCATTTGTCCAAACTGCGCCAATTCCCCGATAGGAGTAAACAGCCCCGCCGCTGTCTGTGGGATCACACATTGCACCGCATCTCCTCCCTTCCAGTGGCTTTTCTCCATCCCGCAGGGTATCAAAATATTCTTTTGCATATATTCCTCCGCTCTCTGCCCGGTGATCCTGCTTATGATCTCTCCAAGAATACAAAATCCTGCTTTGGAATATTCCCAGCGGGTGCCGGGCGTAAAAAACATTCCTTTTCGCAGGATTTCCTGAATCCATATAGTCCCCGCATTTTCTGCAGACAGTCCGGCCTCCCAGTCCAGATCGCGTTCCGGAAAGGCATCCTGCAGAGCAGCCAGACCCGATGTATGGGTCAGCAGATGACGTACCCGGATCGTGGAAAAAGGAGGCTCTGCAAGATCCGGAATATATTTTGCCACTGGGTCATCAAGGAAAATCTTTCCCTTTTCCTGTAGCTGTAAAATAGCTGCTGCCGTAAACCATTTGGTGATCGACTGAATATCCACATAGGGATCCGTCATTCCCAGCTCACCTTTTGCTGCCAGGGAGTGGCCCTTATAAATACAATACCTTGCCCCGGTTATCTGTTTCTCATTGATAAGTCTTTGAAAATGTTCCTTTAATTTATCACCGAGTCTGTCCATTTCACTCCGTCTCCCTTATTCCTCCAGATCATCTAATGAATAAATATGCCAGCCATCCCTGTATTTCACCGAAAATGATCCATCACTCATTAAAGAAACGTAGCGTCTTTTCTTTCCCCATTTCCAATAAGAATAAATTTCAACAGTCCAATTATTATAATAATTGAAAGGCATTGGATCTCCAAGTATTTTGAATTTTACTTTTTGGGTTTGTCCCGGTCTTATCGTAACACTTGATCTTCCCCCTGCCAAGCGGGCTTTGTCGTTATCTGAAGTACAGTCATTGTATTGGATCGTTGCACCTGCCGACATTATTTTAATCTTCTTATTTGAAACATTATACACCTTAAATGTAAGTATATTATTCCGTATATCATAACCTGTCACCTCCTGCTGTACATACATAGCAGAATAATATTTTGACTTTACCACACATTGCGCAGTCACTGTAAGAGTTTCTCCCTCATGCCCCTCTTCTGCTTCATCACCCCAACGTGACGGATCGTATCCTGCGGTAATTGTAACTATACTTTTACCGGCTTTTTTCGCCCACGCTTCAAATCCTGTATAGTCATAATCATAGTCATCACACTCGCTTACCCTTACAACCGATTTATCACTACTGCTATAAGACAATTTTGATTTTTCGGTCACGTCCTTTCCCCGGTAATATACCCTTACTTTTACCCCTTTCTTATCAGCAAGTTTTACTGGTACCGATTTTTCAACTTTGATCTCCAGATTTGATTGCGCCTGTACCGTGTTCACATTGACCATAAAAACAGCACCTGAGATTACAAGCATGGATAAAACAAGTTTTGTAAATTTATTCATTTGCATCTCTCCTTTCGGATAACTTCTTTTCGCTTATTTTTCTCACATTGCTACTTCTTTTTCTTGGATTTCACTGGAAAAACAGATGTCCCTGTACCTTCCCAGATATTTCCACTCCAGTATAACGTCTTGTTCTTACCCAAAAGAAGCATCATCTGCTCCGCTAAAAATACACGGCTGATATTGTCCTTTAATATTACGGGTTTGTCCAGCCACCCGGACTTGTATGAATCCGACATAGACCAGTCATCATTACTCCCCCACCCATATGCTTCTCCTGACTCATTTACATATGCCAAAATAGGCACAGGATCATATCCGTTATTATAAGACAGATCAAAATTTTTTACATTATCATCTATTTTTTGTGGTACGACACTGCATTTTTTCTTTCCTGAACGATATTTTCCCCATACCCACAGTGACTTATCCTCCTTCAAAATCGCTACATTTACCCAGGTTGCACTTATATCTATTACTCCCCCCGAAACTATTTTTTGGAATTTTGTATATTTTTTTTTCGATGCATCCGAAATCAGATGATATTCATTGTTCCCCATTCCCCAGACACTCCCGTCCTCCATAAGAACGAAAACACTCCTTGTAGAGTGGAAATTTCCAGCCACCACTTTTTTTATCTTCCCTGTCTCACCCTGAAAATATTTTCTGACCTTTCCCTCATCTGAATATATGATTTTAAGTACATTATCTGACACATAAGCGAGCATCCAGTTATTTCCCCAGTATTTTTCTATTTTGTTCCTGTCTTTCGAAGGAACTAATGGTTCTTTCATTGCCTCTCCATTTTCTTTTATCCTGCCTGTCTCATTCCGATAAATGCCTCTGCTTGCACTGATTGGTACAAAATCTGTCATGCTCGTCCCGATTAATGCATTCTTATATTGGATCGAATACTTTTTATCCCGTTTTTTAGAAAAATCAATAATTCGGTATCTCCCCTTTTTCTGGGAAACGAAAATGGATGTTTGTCGAAATCCGTGGTTTATTCCTGTTTTTACATCCTGCACATTCGTTGCCAGCACCCCAAATCTTTTTCGCTCACGAAAATCCCCAAATTCATCACTAAAGTGTCTTTCCACCTTTGCATATACATTCACAGCATAACATGGTTCCAGCATGGCCAAAACCAGTAAAAAAACAATTATTTTCTTCGCAAATTTCTTCATAACTAACACAATAACATCAATCATAATCTTTAACAATCTCATACAAATCTAAATCTTCCTGCTTTATTCCGCTCCCCGGCATTTTTTTCACGATATCCCCTGACGTTGTTGTCCAGAAATAATCCATACAATAATAATCGCGCATACGTTCATCATACTCTTCCACTGCGCCCAGTATCTCTTCCTCCTTGGTATTGGTTTTTTCCACCATTAAATAACCATTTACATACCAGAAATCAGAAGCTGTAATTTTAACAACCGCTTTGGGGGTTGTCTTTAACTCCTTGTCAACCTGGTAAATATAATCCTTCTCCCCACCAATGTAATATATACTGTCCCCCGATAATTTAAAATTTAATGTTTTAGAAATACGCTCTATTTTTCCACCATACAGAGGAATACGCCATATTTCCTGATGAAGACCGTATAAACATGTCAGTTCTTAGGCTGCGTACAAGGTGCAATAATTGCACCTTGCAGCCTTTGTACCGCTACATGTTTATTCAGCGGGAGCGGGTCTGAATCAGAAAATATAGCCATTGCTGTATAAATTTGACTGTCTTCAAAAACCTATAAGCGCTAAAAATTGATTCCTTAGATCGATACCGTTCTGTTATTGACCATCCGGCTCAAAATAAATATCATCCTCCATATCGTAAAACTCAGAAATCCCCTTCTCGTCCTCTCCCATTGACCCGATCGCCATATCTTCACTTATCGTACCTGACTCGATGCAATATAGCTCATTATAAAAGAATTGATAATAAGCTGAATCTTTCTCTGTAATCTCATGGACATCACCTGTAGACAGTTCATAATAAGCTGCGTGACGTCTGTTTGTATCGTCATCGTAAAAACTAAAATAAGCTTTTCCATCTGCCATACCCATGCAGTGGACTGGGGCGATCACGCTATTGTCTTCTAATACCTTCTTTCTCTTCTTCTCCTTTACATACCATTTCCCCTTATACTCCCCCTCCTTTTTCCTCATACTCTCTATCCACTGCTTCTCATAACGAAGGCTGTCTTCTCCCGGTTCCTTACTGAAGATCAGATATTTCATGTAGTTATGCCCTTTATGATCCCACTGCGCCTGTACCTGGATATAACACCGCTTCCCTTCACAGAATAGATCTGTCACTACGCATTCCTTTAACTCTCCTCCCGGTTTCAACTCTTCTGTCTCTTCCACTGCCTCCCGCAGTTGTTTCCATGTCACAAAACTCTGTTCTTGTTCTCCGTCATACATCCTGATATTGGGACCATATTTATACCATGCATCATCTCCAAGACCGCAGTCATCTCCTTCTATCGGAAACCCCTCATAAAAAAGAAACTGGTCACAATATGAGATATTATCCTCCAGCATATAACCACTATCTGTAACCTGGCTCCACTCTTTGCCATCCACCGGCATCGTAAATACATCTGTATCTATCGTTCTCACATGCATCATATACCGATCTCCCATGCGCCAGATTTTCTCGATCTCATCCCCCTCCGGTATCGTCTGCGCTGCAACCTCTTTCCGGTGCTGGATATCATATTTTATGATCTGAAACGGTTCCTCATCCGATCCATTTTTATCCGGATAAAACAAATACTTGTCGTCCGCATAAATTTCATATTCACTACAGATCCCCGCCTCCGCCGAAATGATCTCCTCCGCTTCTTCTGTTTTTATTTCATCATACCCATCCGCATCTTTTCCAACCGGCACACGAAAAACCCGTATCGCCCAATTTTCATTCACATCCAAATCTGTTATTGCATAATACAACCAGTGATCCACCACACCGATCAGAGAAGAAACTCCTCTGCCCAGATCGATTTCCTTTTTGCAGGAACCATCGAGCCGCATCTGCACCACTCCATGTCTCATATACACGCCTTCCTCCTCATCACCGGCCTCCGCCATTCCCCAAAACTCCATATACAGATTCGTATCACTACAATATCTTCCCTTCGCCTGCCACTTTTCTTTTTCTGACACTGCATTTTCTGATACCGCACTCCCCGAAGGCACCGCTCTTTCATCTCTGTCTCCCGGATATTCACCGCCACAGCCGGTACCAAGCAGCGCTGCCGCTACAAAAACGATCACCAATTTACCGCTTCTTCTCCTCATAAAACCTCTCCTTCCGTAAAATATCACTGTCAGCATCCCCAGTAATCATCCAGTTCCTCCGGTATAAAATTCATTCCTCCGTCTTCCAGCAGCCAGTCCGGATATGCTTCTTCATAACTGGTATCGTAATAGGGCAGGTAATACTCCGTATCCTTCTTTGTTATGATCTTCCCTGTTTTCTTTACCGGATCATAGCAGGCGGTATACTCCGCATCCCCGAGCAGCATGATGACTTTACCATCCACCATACGGATCCCACTTGACGCATTATATACGACCTTTTTACACCCATCTACTTTCTCATGGATCGTCGTATCCTCACTGTTCTTTTCCTTAAACTCCATCCAGTCCTGTTCGACATAAAGCTTTGTCCCCTGCGCCAGCTCCTCACAAAGTGTAACATACTCCATCTGGTAGGTATCATTTTTGATCCAGTCAACCTGCATTTCTACATAAAATTTGTCTTTATAACTAAATATCTGCCAGATATTCGAACACTTATACTTTCCTCCCTGCTCCTTCACATACTCCTCACAGGCAGTATCAAGCTGATCCCCTGATAAAAACAGTTTATCTTCCCTCTCATTTGCATCATATAGACGGATCTCCTCCCCACCGGTTCTGCCACTCACAACGTAAAAATAAAAACTCCCATTAACTGCTACCGGATCTTCTCCGGCATCCATATCCTTAAAAAATTGTGTCCACGTATCCTCTGTCAGATCCCAGTGAAAATATCCGCTGTACATATTGCCAACGATCAGGCTTTCTTCACCTGTATATGAAAGACTGGCAATATTCCCTTCCAGCCGGTGACTGCTTTTTTTCCCTGTCTTCCGGTCATATTTTACGGCATCTCCCTCATAGGTAATGTACACGATCCATGAATCATCTACATAACATCCGCTATCTGCAATGATCCCATCCTTTTCTTCTAAAATCTGTTCCTCTTCCTCCGGTTTTGGCACATCGATCCCTTTTTCATTTTTTCCGACCGGCATTCTCCAGAGCGTATTATCCCTTTTATCATAATATATCCCTTCATCCGTCACGCAGAGCAGATTAGAAAGTTTATCGACCTTCACCTTTTCCTTTTGGGAGACATCCGCTTTCAAATACATAATAAATCCATCTCTGCCGTCTTCTCTCCAGTCACTTCCTCCATATGGCAGATAGAAATTCGTATCTGTCGCAAAACGATGGTTATTCTTATTTCTTGTTCCTATTTCTTTCCGCACTTTGACTGCATCCCCGGATACAGCATCTCCCGAGACCGCCTGTCCTGATACCGCACCTCCGGATACTGTTTTTCCCGCATATTCGCCTCCACACCCTGACACAAACACCCCCGCCAGTATAGCACATAATAGTATGATCTGTTTTCTTTTCATAGTCCCTGCCTCTCCTTTCAAAACACCCCGGTCTTTTAGAACTTATTTTACCATTGTTTTTGCACACGCTTTTTGTGCATCACAATGTTGCGTATGCAACTTGCCAATAAGTTCATTAGAACTTATTTTACCATACCGGCACTTTATTTACAATCATGTGAACATATAACTCAGGGGGCTGGTTCTGCCAGTCCCCTGAAAACATCCTCTTATATCTTTTTTACTCCACAGGCCTCATCATATCCACCGGCACTACCGTCAGCGACACCATCTCACTCGCATCGAACCCAGAGATCAGATGCAGCCAGATAACCGTACTCTCTTCCAGAGACGATCTGTCTCCATACACACCTACTGCCCCTATTTTCATACCTGACATCTTCAGCGCATACAATTTAGGCAGCAGAATCTCATAGTCATAACCGCTTTTCTGGCTTCCCTGCGCATCGCACCCGGTAGAGATACCTGCCATCCTTCCATCCTTTCCAAATACAAGCGGTCTGTATTCTGCCGCACACTCCCTCTCCCGGCATTCTTTCGGATATTTCCAATAATGCACAAAGTCCGGCGCAGATACCTGCATGATCCGGTCTACCCGCCCTCTCGCATGTTCCGGTATCGTCTCCCCTGCGGCAAGTTCAAATGGTGGAATAAAGCCACCCGAATCCCTGATCTCATCCCATGTCCGTGTATCCCCCCGGTACACAGGAAATCCCTGCGGTACGATTCCGCCTTCCATCGTACATCTTTTTAAGAATCGTGCCCTGTCCCCCGGCGCAGGGATATCTACTTCCTGTTCTGCCGCCGGATCATATAAATATGTTTTCGCCATACTCATACCTCCTGTAAAATATATTGATTGACAAATACCGGGCTTTTCCCCGGCCTTACAAACATATTACAATATTGTGTTTAACAGGATAGCGTCATCTGCTCCTCAAAACAATGATTTTTCACCTGACCGGATGGTGTCATATTAAGAAACCAAACGCATACATACCAAAAAACTTCGATTTCCTCTTGACAATACATCCACAATATTGTATTGTGTCAATCTTTTGCATCGCCTGGCTACGCATGAATAAAATCTTTTATTTTTGTCCAGACTAGTGTACTGACCTGTTGATTTTCAGCTAAATAACGCAGAATGAATTTTTAATCTACAAGGCGGTTGAACGAAGCGATGCGGTGGTATCGTTGAGTGAAACCAACGAAGTAGATGAAAATTCAGGCAAGTTATTTAGCGAAATATGAACAGATCAGTATACTAGCTTAGCCTGGCGGCGCCAATTTAATATGCGCAAAAAACAGCGCAAGAATGGAGAGTATCATGACTATGGAAAACAAAGACAGTTTCAATAACTGCCACAGAACTTCGGGCAGAAAGAGCAAGAACACCAGCATTCCCGGTGCATCCGATGATTCCGATCAGGATTCCTCGGCTTCAAAATATGTCACTGACGAAGACCGGCGGGAACGGAAAGACGGCCCCGGCGGCGAATGATCCGCTTCCCCCAAAATCGTGACAGTAGAGAACTGCATGCCAATGGTTCTTCACGCAGTTCTCTATCATCATGATTTTTCTTTTTGGGGCTGCCGCCCCCGGGATCTGTCTGAAAGCTGTATCATATTTTTTCGGTATTCCGAGGGCGAAAGCCCTTTCTGCTTTTTAAAGATCCGGCTGAAATATAAAGGATTTTCATATCCGACGATATTGCTGATCTCTGTCACATTATAATCCGTCATCCCCAGCAGGCTTTCTGCATTGGAGATGCGCAGGGACAAAATATACTGCATCGGTGTCACCCCCGTATATTTCTTAAAGCTGCGGATAAACCAGCTGATGCTCATGTGTCTGGAAACTGCATAGTCTCCAATGTTCAGTTCCGTATTGTAATATTCATTAAAATACACGATCGCAGCGTCCATTTCCGCATTCACAAAATGATTTTCCTTTTCCCTTATATCCGTCAGCTTTCTCTGCATATGGATAAAAATCTGCCGCAACAGCATTTCCAGCATTTCCTCATAACTCTCCTTACACAGCTGCAATTCCTGTATCATCCGACGGAACAGATTCCGGTATTCCAACGGATCCCCGCAGTAAAACACATGCATATCATCGGATATCCCGTGCCGGCGCAATAGTTCCATACCGTCGCTTCCCGTAAAATGAACCCAGTATACCTCTGTCTTTTCCGTACCATAATATTCATACCACTGCGCCTCTCCCGGACGGTATATGACCATATGGCCGGCAGTAACGATCTTTTCCTTTTCTTCCAGATAAAAATGTGCCTGTCCACCGGCGATATAGAGCAGCTGGAAATCGCTCCGCCCATTTGGACGATACGTCACAAGCTTTGGCTTTGTATATAAACGATAGGTACCGCAGCTGCTCACGATAAGCGACTTTCCATCATCCGAAAAGTCAATCCCCGTTTCCCCAAGATAAGCAGAATTTGTATACATCGGACTCCTCCTTCCTTTTCCCTGATTGTATCATTTTGTGCATGTTTTGTCCAATATACCCTATGGATATTCCACGCAAAACTTTTTATACTAATGATAAAACAGCAGGAAGGGGACGATCACGATGAGATTGCCAAACTATTATGAAACACTCGATATTCTTCATGAAAATACGATGCCGGAGCGCGCCTATTATATCCCGGCGTCCGGCCATATACACTTTTCTCCCTGCGACCGGACTGCTTCCGACCGCTTTCAGCTCCTGAACGGTGATTGGAAATTCCGCTATTATAAAAGCGTTTACGATCTGGAGGAAGATTTTTTAGGAACGGTCCAAGACCCTGCCGGACTTGACACGGTCTCTGTCCCCGGCGTCTGGCAAAATGACGGATATGACACACACCAATATACAAATGTCCGGTATCCGTTTCCCTTTGACCCGCCATATGTCCCGCAGGACAATCCCTGTGGCCTGTACCATGTAATCTTTGATTATGAAAAAGAGAAAACGGCGCCAAATGCATTTCTGGATTTCGAAGGTGTGGACTCCTGCTTTTATGTTTGGCTGAATGGTTCTTATGTCGGTTACAGCCAGATTTCCCATTCAACGAGTGAATTTAACGTCACAGATCATCTCCAAAATGGTGCAAATACGCTTTCCGTCCTCGTCCTCAAATGGTGTGACGGAAGCTATCTCGAAGATCAGGATAAGTTCCGCATGAGCGGGATCTTCCGCGATGTATATCTTCTCAAACGGCCGGAAAACGGTGTGTACGACTATTTTATCACAACAGAGACCTCCGATCCCTGCTGTGGCGGGGACGCCAGTGTCACCATCCGCCTGAACTATTTTCATGAAGTCATACCGACAGAACTGACACTCTGCGATGCCGAAGGAAATCTCGCAGCCAGCACTACGGTTTATCCCGAAACGGCCAGATCTGACGACACATACTCCGCCCGCATAACGATCCCGGTCAGCCATGCTGTCTGCTGGAATCCGGAACAGCCGTATCTCTATACGCTGACGATCCACACAGAACATGAAGTTATCACAGAGCGGGTAGGCATCCGCGACATCTCGGTCACAAACCGGGTAGTCTGCGTAAATGGAACTCCCATCAAATTCCGTGGGGTGAACCGCCACGACTCTGACCCGGCGACAGGCTTTACCATCAGCGTCGAACAGATGAAGAAAGATCTTTCGCTCATGAAACGGCACAATTTTAACGCCATCCGCACAAGCCATTATCCAAACGCTCCGGTCTTTTATGAGCTCTGCGATGAATATGGTTTCTTTGTCATTGACGAGGCTGACATCGAGGCACACGGCCCTGTGGAACTTTTTTATGAAGACGACACCTGGGAAAATAAGAGCCGGCGCTGGAATGAAACAATCGCTGAAAACCCTGCTTTCGCACCTGCGATCACAGACCGGGTAAAAAAATGTGTACACCGGGACAAAAACCGCCCGAGCGTGGTCATCTGGTCAATGGGAAATGAGAGTGCTTATGGATGTACTTTCGAGAAAGCGCTCCAGTGGACAAAAAGATTTGACAGCACACGCCTGACACATTATGAAAGTGCACTGTACCACGACGACCGCAGAAGCTATGATTTTTCAAATATTGACTTATACAGCCGTATGTATGCTTCCCTCGATGAGATTTCGGATTATGTGGAACAGGATCCCGACAAACCATTTATACTGTGCGAGTACTGCCATGCGATGGGAAATGGCCCGGGAGACCTCGAGGACTATTTTCATCTATTCCAAAAACACGACCTCCTCTGCGGCGGCTTTGTCTGGGAATGGTGTGATCATGCCATTGATAAAGGCAAAGCTCAAAATGGGAAAACTATTTATTATTATGGCGGCGACCACGGAGAGGCGATCCACGATGGAAATTTCTGTATGGATGGTCTGGTCTACCCCGACCGGACTCCTCATACCGGGCTGCTCGAATACAAAAATGTCCACCGCCCGGCCCGTGTCACATCTTACGATCTGCACACTGGCACTTTGACCTTCCACAACTATATGGATTTTACGAATCTGAGCGACTATGTAACGATCACCTGGGAATTATGCTGCGACGGCTCCACGACCGAAACCGGGATCATCGGCAGGCTGCCAATCCCGCCTCACGCAGAAGGCACAGCCAGGATCAAACTTTCCGTGCCATCAAAAGGAAAAGTTTTTCTGAAGATTTATTACCATACGATAAAGAATATTTCCCTGATCCCGGAGGGAACCCTGCTCGGATTCGACGAACTCCCTGTCGCTAATGAGAATGGCCGCAATCAGACATGTGTTTCCTTTCAAAGGGATAACGAGAGCGGGCATGCACCGGTACAATGTTCTGAAACCAACCGCTCCATTGTGCTCACAGGCACAGATTTCCGGTATATATTTGATAAAAGAAACGGAATGCCGGAACAGATCACTTTCCGGGACATGGAATTTTTAAACCGTCCGGCAGGCATCAACATCTGGCGTGCCCCCACGGATAACGACCGGAATATCAAAACCGAATGGCTGCGTGCCCATTATGACAAGGCTGTCACACGGGCGTATGGTATGACATATAAAACTTCTGAGACAGAAGTCACTCTGCCCGCCAGACTTTCACTGTGCGCCCCCTCGATCCAGCGGATCATGGATATCGATCTCATATGGACGGTAAAAAATTCGGGTGAGATCACTGCTTCCCTGTCCTGTCACATGAACAAAGAATTCCCGGAACTTCCCCGGTTCGGGCTCCGGCTCTTCCTGGATGATTCCCTGAACCGGATCACTTACTATGGCATCGGCCCATACGAGAGCTACCGGGATAAACACCATGCCGGAAGCCACGGCGTGTACTCCGCCGACGTCCTTTCCCTTCATGAAGATTATATCCGACCGCAGGAAAATGGAAGTCATTTTGACTGTGACTATGTGATCGCACAGAGCGGCACCCACGGCCTGACCGCCACGGCCAACCGGCCATTTTCCTTTAATGCCTCCGTATATACGCAGGAAGAACTGACAGCGAAGGCGCATAATTACGAACTGGTTCCATGTGGAAGTACCGTCCTTTGTCTGGACTACGCACAAAATGGTATCGGCTCCGCCAGCTGCGGTCCAAGGCTACTGCCGCAATACCGGCTGGACGAAAAAGAATTTTCCTTTGAGATCCAGTTGAGGCCATTTGTGACGGAGAGAAATTAATTTACATGAATTGTGGCAAATAACCGTTGATTTTTAAATCAAAAGATGATAAACTGATATCAGTATCAGGGAGTAGCTTGCATGGTCATCCATGTAATGTGTTCCGTCAGTACGGGAAAAGATTTTCCCCGGATCATATTTTAAAAAGCGAGACTTTTACTGCTTTTTGCAGTGGAGGTCTCGCTTTTTATCGTTTGGGCACTTAGCCTGACGGTGTCAGGTTGAACCCGTCAGGCTACGACCTGAAATTTTTCATACGTGAGGAGCATTCCTGTTAAGTAACAAATAGCAGATTTGCAAAAAATGAGTGCCTGCCCTAGAATAATGATTGTTAACTGGCCGGTTGACAAATCATCATTCAAAGGAGACACCCAC
>JAETQR010000101.1 GCA_021770615.1 Lachnospiraceae bacterium
TTAGCAGGCGTGACGGTTGGGGATGGAGCAGTGATTGGAACTCGTGCGGTTGTCACGAAAGATGTGCCACCCTATACTATTGTGGGCGGCGTCCCTGCAAAACCAATAAAAAGACGTTTCTCTGATGAAAAAATAGAACAGTTGCTTAAAATGAGATGGTGGGACTGGTCGGAAGAAAAAATTGCAGGGAACATACAGGCAATACAGTCGGGATGTATGGAACAACTGAAAGAGGTGTAAATATGTGTACAAGATTTGTATATAACGGAAATGATACCGTCGTTGGATTTAACTTTGACATCGACCTTTCCGTGTGGGCGCATACAGTCATCACAGAAAAAGACAGATTTTTCATCGGGATAAAAATGCCAGACAATAAGTACCATTCTTTTCATGGGGTAAACAGAAACGGGAATGTCGGGACGCTGCTTTATGTAAATGGAAACGAAAAAGGAAGGTATTCTGCTGATGCAAGGTGTGTTGCAATTTCTGATTTGACGGAACAGTACGTCAAAGGAGAACTGTCATTTGACGATGCCTGCCACATTGTAAAGAACCAAGAAATTGTATATGCCAAAGATGCTACTATGCAGGCGATGTTTTCAGACAGGAAAGGGCGTGTGCTAATCATTGAGCCGGGGATTGGACACCGTTTTGAGCAGAAAAGATATTCTCTGATAACGAATTATTCCATACTCAATCCAGAAATAACCAGACCATTTATTGTGTCTGGAGATGACAGGTTTGAAAGGGCAAAGGAACAACTGGAAAAGCAAAATGATAATTTTTCAGTCAAGGATGCCTTCAAAATCTTAGAATCTGTTCGGCAGGAGGGAATATGGGCAACGAGGGTTTCCTTTGTATATTCTGTTAAAGCACATAAGGTTTTTTATGTGTTAGATAATAGGTTTGGAGAAGTAAAAGAATTTCAATTCGATATGCGGGCAAGTTCCTAAATCCTAATTGTATGGAAATAATTAGCGACAAAGAGCGGTAACAAAAATGGATGGCAGTCAAATAAATTTTCCTTGACTTTTACTATTAACAATAGTAATATTGATGATAGTAAAAACGGAGGTGAGAATATGTCATCCATAGATTTGGTAATTCTCGGAATTGTTATGGAGAAACCGCAGAGTGCATACGACATCCAGAAAGATGTGGAATACCATCATCTTTCAAGATGGACAAAGATTAGCGTCCCGTCCATTTATCGGAAAGTGCTTCAAATGAATGAGCAGGGCTATTTAGAGAGCAGTATTGTGAAAAGGGATAAATTCGCTGATAAAGCGGTGTATTCCATCACAGAGAAAGGGCAGGCGTATTTTGGGCAGCTAATGGAAACTTACGCAAGCCAGAAAGTCCCATTGCTGTTTGACTTCAATGTTGTCATTACAAACTTAAACAAAATGGACAGGGAAAAAGCATTGGATTTGATAAAGAAGCTGCGGGGCAATCTTACGGCTTCAGCAAAATCCGTTGACGAATATGCCGCCAGCTATCCAGATATTCCGTTAGGTGGGAAAGCGATTTTTGAACAGCAGCGTTTATTATACCAATCCCTATTAGAATGGCTTGATAAATTTGAAAGCCAGTTTAGGGGGAGTTGATAGCATGGCGATGAAAAGCAGCTTGACAATTCTGTTTGAGAATCCGTTTTGGGTGGGATTGTTTGAGCGTATAGACGGCGACAAATATGAGGTCTGCAAGATTACGTTCGGTGCAGAGCCGAAAGATTATGAAGTGTATGATTTTCTGCTCAAAAACTGGCATAAGTTGAAATTCAGCCCGCCAGTTAAAACAGAAAAAATCGAAGAACGAAAAATAAATCCCAAGCGTATGCAGAGGGAAATCAACAGCCAGTTAGAAAACAAGGGCATTGGTACAAAAGCCCAGCAAGC
Organism: Lachnospiraceae bacterium; assembly: GCA_021770615.1. The sequence goes on from JAETQR010000101.1 coordinate 1,902, forward strand.
CTTAAAGCTCCAACATGAACAAGGGAAACTGGAACGGAAAGTGAAGTCCAGAGAACAGAAAGAAGCAGAGAAAGAGCGGCAATTCGCTCTGCGGCAGCAAAAGAAAAAAGCAAAGCACAGAGGGAGGTAATGTTCTGATGATAGCAAGAGAATGGGTGCGTTGCCCGATTTGTTCTAATAAGACCCGTGACAGGATTAGGGAAGATACGGTATTGATAAATTATCCATTGTACTGTCCGAAATGTAAACATGAAACATTGATTGAAGCAAAAAATTTACACATAACGGTCATCACAGAGCCAGACACACAGATGCAGAGCCGATGAACTTGTGGGAAAACCTCACAGCTCATCGGCTCTGTTTGTTAGAAAGAAAAGATATTTAGTTGTTTGGGCTTATTTCAGCAGTTTTTCTCTGCATCTCATTCAGCTTTTTGTGGAGCGGTATCGCCATGAATACCGTTATGACTGCGGAAAGCACATCGGCAATCGGCTGGGCATACATAATTCCATTTAGCCCCCAGACAGTCGGAAGAAGCAGGATAACGGGGATAAAACAAATCCCCTGCCTGCAAGCTCCGAGGATAAAGCCCTCTCTGCCTTTTCCCAGAGCAAGGAACAGGGAAGAATACACCGTATAAAATCCAAAGAGCATGATGGAAATGCCGTTTGCCCTTAAAGACACTGCCCCGATGCGAATCATTTCGGCATCGCCTTTTGTGAATTGGGAAACGATAGCCGTAGGGAACAGAGCCAGTATCACGCCAAAAATTACACAGAAAACCGTAGACCATAGGATGGAAGTCTTGATTGCTTCACGCAGACGGTCAAACTTCTTCGCCCCGTAACTGTACCCTGCAATGGGCTGAAAGCCTTTGATGAACCCGAATACGGACAAGCTGCCCATTGAAATAAGGCGGGTGACAACGCCCATGCCTGCAATGGCAGAATCCCCGTAATCACCAGCGGCATTGTTGATTAAGGAAATGGACACACTCGTTAAAATCTGGAATACCAATGTCGGAATGCCAATTTTGAAAATCTCAGATATGTTTTCTTTTGTATATGTGCAGTCCTTAACCCGAAAATGGAATACGCTTGTTTTCCGAAAAATATAGGTCAGATATACGCAGGTTGAAACGACTTGTGAGATTGCAGTCGCTATCGCCGCTCCTGCCACGCCTAAATCAAACACATAGATAAACAGCGGGTCTAAGGCGATATTGAGTACCGCACCCGTCAGCAAGGCACACATGGTTGTTTTGGCAGCTCCCTCGCTTGTCACAATGTTATTCATGGTGACATTGAATACATTGAAGATGCAGGAAACAATATAAATGCTTGCGTATGTGGCGGCAAAGGGGAGGATGCTGTCGGTTGCCCCTAAGAGCTTCAGTATTGGATGCAGAAACACCATAGAAATAATAATGATGACCGCCCCTACGGATACGCTGCTATATAAAGCGGTACTTGCCACTTTATCCGCATTTTCCTTATCCCCACGACCTAACAATCGGGAAATGTAAGAAGCCGCACCGTTTCCGAACAGCAGACCAAGACCGACAACGACCTGTCCGAGCGGATAGACCACGGAGATTGCCCCCATCTGGCTCTCCCCCAACCCGCCGACAAAATAAGCGTCAACAAGGTTGTAGAAAGCATTTACCAACATGCCAATCATTGTTGGGATGCCCATTGCTAAAAGTGCTTTTGGTATGGATGGATGCACTGCCGAGCAGCTCCATCTTTTTACTTTGACTGTTCATTTTGAACTCCTTTCTCTTGACAAATAGTGTTATTTATACTACTATAAAATATAGTAATTGCGTTGCGGAAATTATAATACTATAATTTATAGCAATTGTCAATAGAAAAAGGAGGGACTTTGAATGGCGACCATTGACTTAATTGTATTGGGAATGTTGAAACGGGAATCCTTGAGTGCATACGATATTCAGAAACTGGTGGAATACCGCAACATTTCAAAATGGGTAAAAATCAGCACACCATCCATCTATAAAAAGGTTATCCAGTTGGAAGAAAAGGGGCTTATCACAAGCCGCACGGAGAAAGAGGGAAAAATGCCCGAAAAGGCGGTATATTCCTTGACGGATGCAGGAAATGAGGAATTTGAGAAACTGATGCTTGAAATATCTTGCAAGCCGATTAACATATTCTTGGATTTTAATGCGGTCATTGTAAATTTAGAAAGTATGGAAAAAGAACATCAGAGGGAATGTCTGGATAACATTGAAAGCAATATCAATGTGCTAAAATCCTATCTTGAGGAAAACATAGATTTAAAAAAGAATGCCCCCGATATTCCTGCTACGGGTATGGCGGTTTTACATCAACAGTTTTTGTTGGTGCAGGCAATTGAAGAATGGATTGAAACACTAAAAAAGGAATTGGGATAATTTGATATGGATAAGACAGAATGGATATTATGCCCTCTCTGCGGAAGTAAAACCCGTAATAAGGTTAGGGAGGATACTGTTCTGATAAATTATCCTCTCTACTGTCCGAAATGCAGACAGGAAACATTGATTGAAGCAAAAAATTTACAAATAACAGTCATCAAAGAGCCAGACACTTTAGATGCAGAGCCGATGAACGTGTGAGAAATCACAGTTTGTCGGCTCTGTTTTTTAACTATAAACGCAACATCTAATAAAATGATGTAGTGCCTTAACTGAAAATTTCATAATCAGGATTTGACAAACGGCTGATTTTTATGCTAAAATAATTTGCACTAATTTAAAGGAGAACAGTTTCATGAGTTTTTACATCACAAACGAACTTCCACCTAAAAAGAAAATCAGCTCTGTACAATCAAATCCGATGAAACATTGTACAGAGTATAGCGTTATATAACACGTTAAGATTTCATCGGGAAATGCAGCAGTACATGAGAGGATTTTTATATCTTTTTCATATATTGTTTCTTTTCTCGTACAAATTTGTGTGCAGCAGGCTATGGACAGTGTTTTGTCCGTAGCCTTTTGTTGTATATGGGCTGTTTCCTACAAGCGGTTTGTGATGGAGCGGGTATAGCAGAAGGCATGATACCAAGAGTATCTGACTTCTGCTATTTTTTTGCCCATTTTGGAAAATCAGACAGGAAAAAGAGAGGACAATGATTATGAGTTTATTAGAAGTTACGGGATTAACACATTCTTTTGGAGAAAATTATCTGTTTAAAAACGCAGATTTTAC
>JAETQR010000028.1 GCA_021770615.1 Lachnospiraceae bacterium
ACCATTCAAAATGCTTTATCCACTATTGTAAAATGGCTTCTTAAAGTACGCCTGTTTTAAAGAAATATGAGAAAATGATGAAATAATCGCTGAATTTATTCAAAACACAGCAAAAAAGAAGCTGCCGCTTCACGATTTTTTAATCGCTAATGCGACAGCCCCTTTTTGATTTACTGGCAGATCAGAAAGGATTGAGATCATAGGTAAATCATTAAATGGCAGAAAAAGATATGTGAGGCAAGAACTGCCGATGATAGGGAGGTGTCTGGAAGCGAATGTCCCGTTAAAAATCGTGTCGTCATTACCGGACATATACAGCTTCAGCTTACGACAGACCTGTTCACGAATATACATACTTAAGAAATAACGAAAATAGGAGGTTATGAAGATGGAGCAGTATAAAGAAGAATTTATTGAATTTATGGGCTAGTATTTCTCATAGTAACTGAAAATGCCGATTTTTCGCCAATTTCCGTTGCTTGAGCAAGTTTTGAGTTCAGAGAAACTTATCGTAACTTATCGTAATTTGATATAAAAATGGCACAGTAAATGGAACAGTAAATCAGAGGTAAGCATAGATATAAAAAATATTTTAGACACCTGCATAAGCAGTTATCAGTCGTAGAAAGTATGATTGCTGACTGCTTATTTTAGTGCCTAAATTTTTGCAACTTAAAACAGGGGTTTCATTGGCAAACGAAAGGAGTAAGGATATGTACGGAAGAGTGACAGGATATTTTCACGACAAAGGATATGGGTTTATCCGTGGTGAAGACAGCAACACGTATTTCATTCATTGTACTAAACTGAATGGTGAATATATATCAAAAGGTTATTATGTGTATTTCAAACCATTTCAGAACGACAGAAGCGATTACAATGCAAAAAATGTTGTGGTGATTGAAGTACCAGAAGGGAGAAAAAGTTATGGCAAGAGCAATAAGTAAAGGGAAGGTGAAAAGAAATGGTAATTAACAAAAAAGATTTTATTGACCATATGGCAGAAAGCGGAGGCAAAACTAAAAAATCATGCAGGGAGTATCTGGATCTGGTAATGGGTACCTTCTATGATCTTCTGAAAGAGGGAAAGACAATTAAATTCTGTAGAATACTTAGTGCTGAGACGAAAATAACACCAGAGAGACCAGCAAGGAATCCGCAGACAGGAGAAGAATGTATTGTGCCGGAGAGAAAACGGATCAAGGTTAAGATAAGCGAAGTACTAAGAGACGGGTTGAATGAGGAAAGTTAAGGGACTGCTGCCTTGTAATAATTGTAAGTATGAGTTGCGAATAGGCTTAATCATACTGGACCATTTTTATGATAAAAAATGCTTAAAACCATTGATTTATAAGGGATTAAGCCAGACCACATATAATTAAATAGGTTTAAACCCATCGCCAGTAAAGGGATGAGTTTTTCACAGAATTGCGAAAAAGGTTGTCCAACGGTGGATAACCAATTACAACTGAATATTGATTATATCAGGGAATCAGTTCTGGTTCCCTATTTTAGGGTGTCACCCGATATGGTGATGCTGTCTATTATTTTATCTATTGAAAGGGACATCTAAAAACAAAAAATGAGCAATAAGAAAAAATCAGAACAGAGAAAAGAATTAAAAGAATATCTGTCCATAGCAGATAAAAGGGTGTTGGATATCAGGAAATCAGGAATAGAACTAATTGCCGATGACGAAGTATTTGTGCTAGTAAATGGTACAAATAATTGTTGGATTAGTAATCATGGTAGACTTGTGAATAATCTGCACGGTGAATTCTATATGCACAAAACAGGTTATGCACATTATACACTTAGTGGAATTGATATCAAAATTGAAACATATACGGATAAGTTAGTGGGAGAGCATTTTCTTGAGAAATCGGGAAAATGTAATAGGATATGGCATATTGACAGAAATAAGGATAACTGTTTTTACAGAAATCTCATATGGGTAAGTGGCGAAGAATATATCGACTTACAGCGTGGCATTTTGACCGTAGAAGAAATTGGAAGACAGCAGGAGTACAGATTGTATATTTCTCTGAAATCAAATATAGCATATTCTATATGGAATGGTATTTATAACCGATGCTACAAAAACAGTGATGTGTACGAAGGTGCATTTATGTGTGACTTGTGGAAAAATAACAAGGATGCCTTTGCGGAGTGGTGGAGTGCAGAATATTATGAGTGTGACGGTGAATCAATGGCGGTGGACAAAGATATTCTGTTTCCGGGTAATAAGGAGTATGCACCTGATAAGTGCTGCATTATTCCACAGACATTAAATACCATGGTATCTAATTGTAGGAAACATAAGTTGCCGAAATGGAAGAGGTCAAAAATGAATCTGCCACTGGGAGTACGGTATGACAGCAGAATGGAGATGTACTATGGTGAGATTAAACCGTATGGTCATGATGAAGTAATCCGGCTGTCTTATTGGGCTACGCCTGAAGAAGCATTTGAGGAATATAAGAAACATAAGCAGGCAGATATACTGATTATGGCGGATAAGTATAAGAATAAAGTGCCAAAGAAGGTATATGATGCACTGCTGATATTTGAAGTAAAACCATATTGATTAGGAGGAATTTAGTTATGAAGAACCAGAGTAATGAAAGAGGAAGCAAATACGGTAACTTACTGGACGGATTTATGGATAGTGGCAATACAAAAGATTACAATGGGACATTTGTTAAAGAAAGTGAAAACAGGTATGGTAATTTGATGAGAGATGTAAGTCAAAACAATAAATATCTTGATACTATGGAAACAATGGTAAATTCGATGGACGATCTAAAGAGAAAAAGGGCAGAAGAAAACTGCCAATTTGATGAAAAGATACGAAAGAGAATTGAACGTAAAAAGCAGGAACACGAAGAACGTGCTGACAAAAACAATGCATTTATCAATGATTTTCTCCAAAAGAAGGAAAATGAGCAGAAAATGGAGGAGATAAAAGCACAGGAGAGAGAACGGAGAGAAGCAAAAGAGCAGAAAGTATATAGTGATATAGATAAGTTAATAAATATAGATCCTAAACTTGCTGATGCTTATGTGGATTTGATATCAAAGATGTAGTAATGGGAGTAGGGATTGATTATGAGGCATATCAGATGTAAAAGTCTGGTGTGCCTATTTTTTTTCGTTTTTCGGAAAGAGCTAGGATTGTTTGGGATGACTATAATAATAGTCATTAATTTGTGATTAGGACTTAAAGTACATAAGAAGTATGGGAAGTAGTATGAGAAGCGGAACTATTTTCAACATAGAAAATCATGAAATCACATTTGAGTGCAGCGGAAACAGTGGGATACTGGTTTCGATTCCTTTTACGGAAAATACACCACAATCTATCGTGGACAGACTTAATGAGGCTATTTTTCATGGTATGGACGAATGGTCAAGATTTGGAACATGGAACGGATTATTAGAGGGAAACGTGCCAGAGCCAAAAGAGTTGTTACTTAATGCAGGAATGCAAATAAGTTATGATCATGAATCAGGTGTTAAATATTATATTGCCGTGACCATTACGGATTTAGAACCAGATGTAGTAGGGACATGGATTGATAAGGATATCTGCATTGATCCGGCTGATGTCCTGTATCATGAGATAGCTGAGTATTGCAGAAATCAGTTGAACAAGATACTGTTTCCGGTGTTGTGATATATTGGAAAATGGATTATAGGAAGGTGGTATAATGGCGATTTTACTCACAAATGGAAAACATTACATAGCGTTTCATGAAAATGGTACGATGATCAAGATACTCGATATCAACCAGGCAGCGGATTTTTATTCAGTGGAAAAGGCTGTATCATTTCGGAACAAGGCTTATAGAAAGTGTAAAGGATATTATTATATTGATACGGATACAGAAACGGAAGAGAAAAAGAAATCAAATGGCAGGCGAAAAACCTTTTCAATGAAACAGCGTAAGGAGATATACCGTAAAACAGAAGGACACTGTTATCTGTGTGGAGAATTTGTTGACTTTGATTCCTTTGAGATTGAGCATAAGATACCTGTATCCAAAGGTGGATCGGATGAATTGGATAATTTATTTTGTGCCTGTAGTGGGTGTAATATGATCAAGCATAACATATACTTCGGTGACTTTGTTAAAAGAATAACAAAGATTTTCATGTACCAGATGGGGAAGAAATGCAAAGAAGATGGGAAAGAATCCGAGTGGAGAGTTTTGGAGGAAGGAATTGGGAAAATAGGGTAAAGTTGAGATGCTGGGGTGGGGATTTAGGGTGGAAATTTTCTGCCAGTGCTGATTGATTAAATAGGGAATGGGTGTTATAATATATCTAAAGCGGATTGGATATAATATTTGATATGGATTTGCGTAGAGTCAGGAAATAAAGGCAAGGAGGTATTGTATGCTAGCAGCAGTCAAAGGAATTATACAGGGGAATACAGTTGTTATTGAAGATGATGATATAAGGGATTATGATGGGGCAGAAGTTGTTGTTACAGTATTAAATTATCCACAAAAGAAAGCAGGGAAAAAACCTGTTGATTGGGACAGTTTCGCAATTCCGAGTGAACGAGGAAAGAATGTTGATGAATATATGAGGGAGATGCGTGAAAATGACAGATTATAAAAGGGTTTTTGTTGATACTGCACCCTTTATATATTTTATTGAAAAGGATAACAATAATCCTCAATATTACGAAAAGGTAAAATGCTTTTTTAAAGATGGATATGATAACGATAAGGAATTTGTGTCATCGGTAATTACAATCGAAGAATATTTTGTGTTTCCGTATAGAAACAAAGAGTATTCGTTTATTGATATGTTTAATCGGCTTATTGTAACAACTGGTATGGAGATTGTGGAAATCAATCAGGGAATTGCAATGAAAGCTGCACAGATCAGGGCAGAATATAAAGGGTTTAAAGCGATGGATGCCCTACAACTGGCTACAGCATGTTTGACAGGATGTGATTTGTTCCTGACCAATGATAAGCGGTTAAGGCAGTTCACGGAAATTAAATGTATTACGGTTGATGATTTGGAGGTTTAAGAGGAAGTATTGGTTATTAGCCCTCATTTTATGAGAGAAAGCAGCAGAATTTCATTTGCTTCACAAAAGTTCGGTACAATGTTCGGTGTCAAATGGATGAAACATAGGATATGAGAATATAGAATCCTTTGTAAATATGCGAAAATAAGGTGGGAAAAAGACTTGTGGTGTTTGATAGGAATGGCATAAGCAAGCTATATTGTGTTACTTATATTGGTACTTCGGTGAATAATGATTATAATACATGAAATCCCTTGATTTATAAGGGGTTTCTTTTATTTTGTGTGCATTTTTTATAATAGGTGATCTGTTAAATTGATTGATTTTGTGGTGATTTCGGACTTTACCGAGTCTGTGAAACTTTTTCTGTAAAATAGAGAAATCACTGGTCTTCTATGATAAAATAAAAATCATAGGAGGCCTTTTATTATGGCAAGAGAAAAGAAAAATGTACACAAAGTTGAAATGACAGAAGGAAAACGAAACATTATCCAGATGCTCCTGCAGGAGTACGACATTGAATCTGCCCAAGATATCCAGGATGCACTCAAAGATCTGCTTGGTGGAACCATCAAAGAAATGATGGAAGCAGAAATGGATGACTATCTGGGTTATGGTAAATCCCAGCGTTCAGACAACGAGGACTACCGCAACGGCTACAAGAAGAAACAGGTAAACAGCAGCTATGGCAGCGTGGAAATCGCTGTGCCACAGGACAGGAAATCCAAGTTTGAGCCACAGGTAGTGAAAAAGCGGCAAAAGGATATTTCCGATATCGACCAGAAGATCATCTCCATGTACGCAAAGGGTATGACCACCCGCCAGATATCAGAAACATTAGACGATATCTATGGTTTTGAAGCGTCAGAAGGATTCATTTCAGATGTAACAGACAAAATCATGCCGCAGATTGAAGACTGGCAGAACCGCCCGCTCTCAGAAGTTTATCCGGTACTCTACATAGATGCCATCCACTACTCTGTACGTGACAATGGAGTGATCCGCAAACTTGCGGCTTATGTCATACTGGGCATAAATCAGGACGGATACAAGGAAGTCCTGACCATTGAAGTAGGGGAAAATGAAAGTGCGAAATACTGGCTTTCCATTTTGAATGGATTAAAAAACAGAGGTGTAAAAGATATCCTGATCATCTGTGCAGATGGGCTGACAGGAATAAAAGAAGCCATATCGACGGCATACCCTCAGACAGAATATCAGAGATGTATCGTCCATCAGATACGGAATACCATGAAATATGTAGCTGACAAGGACAGAAAACCCTTTGCAGCGGACCTGAAAACAATCTATCAGTCACCGACAGAGGAAAAAGCCCTGGAAGCACTAGAACATGTTACTGAAAAGTGGAGTACAAAATATCCAAACTCCATGAAAAGCTGGAAACAGAACTGGGATGCGATATCCCCTATCTTCAAATTTTCCAGCGATGTACGCAAAGTCATATATACCACAAATGCAATCGAAAGCCTGAATGCTACATATCGTAAGTTAAACTGCCAGAGGAGCGTATTTCCCAGTGACACCGCCCTGTTAAAAGCACTGTATCTGTCCACCTTTGAAGCAACAAAGAAATGGACCATGCCGCTGAGGAACTGGGGGCAGGTATATGGGGAGTTAAGCATTATGTATGAAGGACGGCTGCCAGAATAGGCTCTGAGAAAGCCCTTTAACCGGCAGAATTTTCTGCCTGCTCTTGACATGTCCCGGCATGTGCTGATATAAATAAAATAAGGGCTGAAACCCCAACAAAGAGATTTCAGCCCAAACATTATCATAGAAGATTAGTATTTACAGACTTTTCTTCACCCTCTCTCAAGAACAATTAAAAAGTCACATGACAGAGGCTATCCCCTAGTGCAAGTAGAGGATAGCTTTTTTCTGTCTATTTATGGTTGTTACGGCTATCTATGTAAGTCAAGGCAGCAAATACTACCATAAGCAATGTTAAAATTTCTAACGTGTTCATTGTAACCCCCCTTTCCGTCTCCGAAAAGGGCAACCAAAGAACTATCCCCATACTGTCTACACTGATTATGAATATTTTATCATATCCAGATGTATATAACAATCTTTAATTTTCCAAACAAAGATTATTCTAAGCACCACAATTTGTGTGGCTATATTAACAGGGGAACAATGAATACAATGTAATCTTTCTGATTCAATGAGAAAAATATAGCCAGTCCCGATGAAGAACTGGCTTTTATCATTAGTTGTAATTTTTTCACTTTCCTGATCTTGTTCCATGGTAATTCTGATTATTCGGATTTAACTGGTTAGAATGATTGTTATTATTTGCGCGATAAGCAGAATTATTTGGATTATGCTGATTTGCATAATTATTCATCTGATTTTGTGTATGTGTATTTCCAGATGTTTTACTCATTGCTATTTCACCTCCTTTTTTTGAAAATATCCATACAGTTTAATGGTATGTGGAGATATCCGATAGGTAGAAATCAGACTTTACACACACCAAAAAAAGATACAATAAGGAACATATCTCAATCTGTATGGTGTAAAGCTATGAAACAGTCGTGAACTTACCTAAGAAGCCATTTAGAGTTTCCCGATAACTAATAACGAGAATTTTCGGGTACTGGTAGATTCATAGAATTACGATTTATGCATACAAAGTAACTAACTCATGCCCGCCATTCAATATTTTTCTCGTCAAATAATCTTGGGTTGCATAAAGCTAAAACATTACTTTATTGTATGTCTAGTATAAGAATATGTAATTATCTTGTCAATTGTTTGTCAAATAAACTATTAATTTCATTATATTCACAACAAAACACTACTCATATAGTCAATGTAATGATTTTCAAAGAGAATGATGTAAAAATGTTTGGTGATATTAAGACATTATTTAATTCTTATTGTAGGTCTACCCTAAATGGGAGGTTCAGATAACAAATAATAAAAAAATGGAGGATAAGAATTATGACAAACGGATCAAAACAATTACCGAGTATTTTGACAAAAAACACATGGACAGAAAACAGTTAGATGTGATACTGGATTTTAAAAACCTTGCCATGAGTGAAAAATACATACCTGAAATCGTGGAACTATTAAAAGATACTGAGATGTGATTACTTAGGGATAGGGAAAACGGAGGCAAGAGAGCTATTAAAAGGGTAGAATGGTCTTGGCGTTCAAATCGGAAATCTATGTGAAATTGAGATGATATACAGATATTGCTAGATGAGTTCAAAAATATATAATGATTGGTTTGTTGTAAAATCAAAAGATTAATGATATACTAAACAAGTATATCTATGTTTATCCTTTTGATTTACTGGCAGATCAGAAAGCATTGATATCATAGGTAAATCATTAAATAGCAGAAAAAGATATGTGAGGCAAGAACTGCCGATGATAGGGAGGTGTCTGGAAGCGAATGTCCCGTTAAAAACCGTGTCGTCATTACCGGACATATACAGCTTCAGCTTATGACAGACCTGTTCACGAATATACATACTTAAGAAATAACGAAAATAGGAGGTTACAAGGTAATATGGAACAGTACAAAGAAGAATTTATTGAATTTATGGTAGAATCAGATGTGTTAAAGTTCGGAGACTTTACATTGAAAAGCGGTCGGAAATCACCGTTTTTTATGAATGCAGGTGCGTATGTCACGGGTTCCCAGCTTTCCCGGCTCGGGGAGTATTATGCAAAGGCGATTTATGATAACTACGGGACCGATTTTGATGTCCTTTTTGGGCCGGCTTATAAAGGAATCCCACTCAGTGTGGCAACGACGATCGCATTTCACAAATTATACGGAAAGGAAATCCGTTACTGCTCGAACCGGAAAGAGGTGAAGGATCATGGAGACACTGGGATATTGCTTGGAAGTAAGATAAAAGATGGGGATCGTGTTGTGATCATTGAGGACGTGACTACTTCCGGAAAGTCGATCGAGGAGACATTTCCAATCCTGAAAGCGCAGGGAGATGTGGAAATCGTCGGACTTATGGTTTCTTTGAACCGTATGGAGCGTGGAAAGGGCGAGCAGTGTGCACTTGACGAGATCCGGGAGACCTACGGAATGGAAACGAATGCGATCGTCAGCATGGAGGAGGTCATCGAGCATCTCTACAATAAACCATGTCAGGGAAAGGTCGTCATTGATGATACGATGAAGGCAAAGATCGATGCTTATTATGAGGAGTATGGGGCGAAGAAGTGATGGAATAGAGAGCTGGTTTTGTCGGCGTTCTTTATACATCAAAGAAAGGAATATTTGCATGAAAAATATATCTGCTCCCAGGATTTATCAAATTGCGGGAAGTGAAAAGGCTCTGTCTAAGTTTCAGAAAGAGATGGAAGGAGAAAAGAAAAGCATAAAGGAAATGATGCTGGATTATCCGACTGTGTATATACATACTTGTAAAATGGGAAAGAATTATGAGGTATATGTAGGTGAGACCGCAGATATCATTCGGAGAACAAAGGAGCATATTCAAATTGCTGGAAAAAATACGAAGAGCTGGCAGAACAAATTTAAAAAACGTAAATCCAGTCTGTTTATTATCGGGCATGAGCATTTCAATAAATCACTGACTCTGGATATAGAAAATCAGCTGATGCTTTACATTTCGGGAATGGGCACAGTGAAGAAAATACATAACCAGAGAGAAAATGAACAAAAGCGGTATTATACATCGGATGAAAGAGAAGATATTTTTCAGAAAATATGGGAGAAACTATGTCGGAAGAACGGAGAGCTTTTTCTTCCGGAGCAAATGATAGTATCGTCGGCGCAGTTTAAGGCGTCGCCGCTTCATACGCTGACCGAAGAGCAGCGCCGGGCAAAAGACAAAATTCTTGAAAAAGTACATCGTGCTGTGAAAAGTAATAAGAAAGGACAGTTGATCTTTCTTGCCGGTGAGACTGGCACTGGTAAAACGGTGTTAAATAGTAGTTTGTTTTATGAACTTACTTTGTTAGAGGATCAATCGGGTGAAAAACAGCTTCGTTGTTATTTGCTGGTAAATCATGGTGAACAATTGAAAGTTTATCAGAACATGGCAGAAAAATTGAATTTAAACAGAAAACATGAGAATGTTGTTTGCAATCCGACCCATTTCATTAATACTCATACAGAGGATGATCCGGTTGATGTGATTTTCGTGGATGAGGCTCATTTGCTTTGGACACAGGGAAAGCAGGCATATCAGGGGAATAATCAGTTGGAAGATATCAGAAAAAGGGCAAAAATAGTAATTGTTATGTTTGACCGCAAGCAGATCCTTAAAACCGAACAGTACTGGGAGAGTCAGATACTGGAGCAGCTTGTGCGTGAAGCGAAAAAACAAGATAATTATATTGAACTAAAGGAGCAATTGCGGATTAATGCAGACAAAGAAACGGTACAGTGGATTCGGAAATTGATCGATAAAGGTGAAATAGACAGGATACCCCGGGATTCAAAAGGGTATCAACTTGAAATTTATGATACACCAGGGCAAATGAAAAAGGATATTACCAAAAAAGCTAAAAATAAGAAAGCCAGTCTATCGAGGATGCTGGCAACTTTTGATTGGGATTATGTGGACAAGAGACGTCCACAGCTGGAGCAGTACTGGAAAGTAAAGATTGGAAAGTGGAGTATGCCATGGAATCGGCAGCTTGATGTTCAGAAAAATGAGAAGGATGAAGTACGAAAACGGGCATGGGCGGAGCAGCATCATACGATCAATGAGGTAGGATCTACTTATACGATACAGGGATTTGATTTAAATTATGCTGGTGTGATCCTGGGGCCATCCGTAAAATATGAAGACGGGAAAGTAGTATTTCATCCGGAGTGTAGTAAAAATAAAAATGCGATCCGGAACAGGACTCTTGATAATGGAAGTCAGGAAAATTTTGCGGAAACATTATTGCGGAATGAAGTAAATGTGCTTCTGACCAGAGGAGTGGACGGGTTGTTTATTTATGCAGTAGATGATAAACTGCGACAGGCATTAAAAGAGGCAAAGTGCAGTGCCAGAAGTAAAAATGCGACTGTGAGGAAATAAAATATGGGTGAAATTACAGAATTATCTGAAATGATACGAACATTTTGTGAATTGCGGGACTGGGATCAGTTTAATGATCCCAAGGAACTGGCAATCGGAATATCGACGGAGGCGAATGAATTACTCCAAATGTTTCGTTTTAAGCGTGAGCAGGATATGATACAGATGTTTGAAAATGCAGGAACACGCAAAAAAATTGAGGATGAGGTGGCAGATATTTTTTACTTTTTGCTTCGTTTTGCGCAGATGAATCAAATCGATTTAAAGCAGAGCTTAAAAAGAAAAATGGATGAAAATGAAAGAAAATATCCGATTGAAAAGGCAAAGGGGAAAAATCGGAAATATAATGAACTGTGAGAGGAAATTTGACAGTTTATTCATATATTTTACAATGTTGTTTTTTATACCAGACAGGAGGCCTCCAATGTACGAACTAACACAAATCACCGACCACTGCTATTACATAAACTGTCCGGCCAAAATCGGCATTTATACTGCCGACGGTAAAAATGTCTATCTGATCGATAGTGGAAGCGATAAGGATGCGGGAAGAAAGGTAAAGAAAATCCTCGAAAAGAACGACTGGCATTTGCAGGGGATTTTAAATACTCATTCCAACGCGGATCATATTGGAGGGAACCGGTATCTGCAGGGACAGACAGGGTGTAAAATATATTCCGGAGGGATTGAGGCGGCATTTACAAAATATCCGGTGCTGGAGCCCTCGTTTCTTTATGGAGGTTATCCGTGTAAGGAGCTGCGGCATAAGTTTCTGATGGCACAGGGAAGCGAGGTTACGGATTTCTCAGATGACAGCTTTCCCAAAGAGATTGAAATAATTTCTCTGCCGGGGCATTTTTTTGATATGGTGGGATTTCGCACACCGGATGATGTCGTCTTTCTCGCAGACTGTATCAGCAGCCGGATGACGTTAGAGAAATATGCGGTTTCCTTTCTCTATGATGTGGAAGCGTATCTGAATACGCTGGGGCTCGTGGAGGAGATGGAGGCGGCGATGTTCGTCCCCGCCCATGCAGAAGCGTCCCCGGATATAAAAGAACTTGTCCGGTATAACAGGGAAAAGGTGCATGAGGTGGCAGACCGCATCCAGTCAATCTGCAGGGAACCTTTGAATTTTGAAACAATTTTGAAAAGAGTGTTTGATGAGTATGGCCTTGTCATGAATTTTGAACAGTATGCGTTAGTTGGCAGCACGGTGAAATCCTATCTGTCATGGCTAAAAGAGAATGGGAGACTGGAGATCTTATTCCAGGATAATATGTTATTGTGGAAGAGCGTGCGCGGGAAGGGCGAGACAGAGGTTTAGGCCATGTTTCGTTTGATATCGTTGGGAAAACAGGGTACGTAAAGGAGGAATCGGGATGAATCTTTCAGGTATAAATAACACTCTGTCAGGGATGTATTATGATCCGGGGAAAATGCGGAGAATGGTGGAACAGAAAAAACATTTTGAAGAGAACATACAGAGCAGGGAAGATAAGGCAGAAGCGAAGGAAGAAAAGAGAGTAGAAAATGAGAAGACGGGGACGGATACAAATATCATTGTGATGCCGGATGGTTCCAGGGTACTTGTGATAACGATGAATATGGGAGGAATGCAGACATCGATGAGCCTCGAAATCTCGAAACCTACTGCGCTGCCAAATGATGTTTCCCAAATAGAGGATCATGTAAATACAGAGGAGATTGCAGATGAAACGAACTGAAATGAAGTTGTTATATGGTACGGGAAATCCCGCAAAATTATCATCAATGCGAAAAAGACTGGAACCGCTGGGAATCGGATTAACCGGATTGAAGGACTTAAATTGTGAAATTCCAAGTGTGCCGGAAAATGGAAATACACCTTTGGAGAATGCCAGACAAAAGGCGATGGCATATTATCAGGCGTTTCATATTCCAGTATTTTCCTGCGATAGTGGCTTGTATTTTGACGGTGTTCCGGATGAGATCCAGCCGGGTGTCCATGTCCGTAATGTGAATGGAAAATATTTAACGGATGCTGAGATGATCTCTTATTATTCCGGTCTTGCACATAAGTATGGGGATCTGACAGCCCGGTATAAAAATGCAATCTGTCTTATTATCGATGAGGAGCATATCTATGAAGCGATGGAGCCATCCATGGAAGGTGGGACATTTTTGATCGTAGAGAAGCCGCACCCTGTTTTAAAACCGGGATTTCCATTAGATAGTTTATCGATTGATATTAAGAGTGGAAAGTATTATTACGACTTAAAAGATGATGAACAGGATCAGGAAACGACAGAGGATGGATTTCGGGTGTTCTTCCGTAAGGTTATGGAAAAGATAGAAGAAGTGGAAAAATAAAGGAGTGGGATAAAAAATGACAAAAGTACAATTTTATGACAGTGTTGACGATGATTTATTAAGATTTGCTGTGATTATTGCGCGAGCAGAGGGGAAGCTTGTCTTTTGTAAGCACAGAGAGCGGGACACTTATGAAATCCCGGGTGGACACAGGGAGGAAGGC
Organism: Lachnospiraceae bacterium; assembly: GCA_021770615.1. The sequence continues at coordinate 13,619 of JAETQR010000028.1, forward strand.
GAGGAGATTTTAGATACAGCAAAGAGAGAATTGCAAGAGGAAACGGGAGCATTGGATTTTCATATCGAACCCATTTGCGTATACTCTGTAACGGCTCCGGATAATCTGAATCATGGTCAGGAGAGTTTCGGGATGCTGTATCTGGCGGATATTTATGAGTTTGAGAAAGAATTACATCATGAAATCGGAACGATCATTTTGGTAGATGAACTGGAAGAGGACTGGACGTATCCGAAGATTCAGCCAAAACTCATTGAAGAGGCAAAACGGAGAGGTGTTTTGTAGAAAGATATTATTTCCGGGCTTGTTCAACTGAGTTTGCCCGGTAGTCAGAGGGCGATATGCCGGTTTCCCGCTTGAAAAGTTTAGAAAAGGCAAACGGATCGCTGTATCCGACCGAATAAGCGATGTGCTGGATAGGAAGATCCGTTTGTTTTAGCAGCTGTCTGGCTTTGCGTATGCGAAATGAAATCAGGTATTCCATCGGGGTATAATTTGTCGCCCTCTTGAACAGCTTGCACAAATAAGAGCGGTCCAGTCCGAGATAATCGGCGATTTCTTTTATCCGTACCGGCTCAGAATATTTTTTCGTGATATAATCAGTGACAGCTTTTATATAGAGAAGAGTGTTGCCGGCATCTGAAGTTTTTGCCGGCTTATTTGTCGTAGTCTCGCTCATCAGCTGGAACATCAGGTAAACATTTCCGATACAGGCATATTCTTTGTCATGGTGATGGAGAATGTTTAAAAGGCACTGGTCTAACTGCGGGCAGGGGGAGTCCGGGATAAAGACAGGGGTATCTTTTGAAAAACCCGCATCGTGGACAAGGTCGGGAACTTTTACGCCATGAAAGCGTATCCATATGTAGTTCCAGGGTTCTTTTGCGTCTGCCTCATAATAAGTGAGCTCACCGGGATAGGCGATAAAGGCCTGTTTGTCAGAAACCGGATATTCTTTGTCGTTAGCGTATAAGGTTCCTTTCCCGTCAAGGATATAGTGAAGAATATATGTGTCACGGATGATGGGCCCATACCCATAAGAGGGCGGGCATTTCTGGCAGCCTATTTCATATAGCCCCAGGTCACTATAGGAATCGTAATTTGGTAAATAGCACTCGTCAAATGTTTTCATGCGATATCCTTTCTGTCATTCTATGTGCTGAACAATACGAATGTTTATCTTTGTTGCCCTGATCCTTATAAATAGAATACATGAAAACTTCGTTTTTTTCCAGTTCTTTTTACAGAAATATAAGAAAAATCAGAATGATAAAGACACATTTTGCCATGCGATATCCGCAAGAGCCCATGGAATTTATTATCTATATCCTGTAATCTGGGAATACAAGATAAGTCATAGAACATGAAAAGGGAGTGGTTAGGTTGAAAAATAAGCTCGATAGCTAATTTTCAACCCACTATTTGTGTCGAAGCGCCACAAATAGTATTGATGCACAGAGCAAAAACAGCTATGCTGTTTTTTGCTCGTGCCTCCTCCGCTGCGCTTCGGAATGGGGGTTGAGATGGACGAGTCAGTAAAAAGAGAATTATTAAGTAAATTTGATCTTGGGGATATGCAGATCCGGTATTATCTGGAGACAGAGAGAAAGCATGTGGTATTCACACTGATCCCCGGGCATATGGAAGATCAGATCCGGGAATACAAGTTTTCCAGAGGAGACAGTATGATCCAGTGTAAGATTGCAGGAGATGTCTACCCGGCCAGTTATGCCGGCGGAATCACCATGCATAACAGCGGGACGACAGAGGATCATTTTATCTATGAGCGTCAGGAATGTATAGAAGATGAGAAAGGAATCCGGGTGATTACGAGTTTTCATGATGAGAGAGGATATGAAATCTGTCACCAGATGAGCTGGCACACAGGAGATGAATACATAGAGACGCGGGTCTGGTTTGAAAACCAGTCGGAGCAGGACGTTATGCTTGAGAATCTGGCCAGTTTTTGTATCAACGAAATTACCCCATTTCAGGAGGGAGATGCGGCCAATACGATGCTTCTTCACCGCATACGGGCGAAATGGAGTGAGGAGGGCAGGCTTGTCAGCGAGCGGATCGAAGATCTGCAGCTGGAACCATCATGGTGCCATTGGCCGCCTCATGCAGAGCGCTTTGGGCAGCTGGGCTCACAGCCGGTGCGAAAGTATTTCCCATTTATGGCAGTAGAGGATACAAAGTCAGAAGTGGTATGGGGAGTGCAACTTGCCCATGAGGCGTCATGGCAGATGGAATTATACCGCAGGGATGACGCTCTTGTGATGGATGGCGGAATCGCAGACCGTGAATTCGGGCATTGGATGAAACGGATCGTCCCTGGTGAAAAATTTGAGACGCCTACAGCGATCCTGTCTGTCTACAACGGTTCTCTTGATCTTCTGTGTCAGAGACTTTCCCGGGCAGCGGCGAGATATGTGGAAGCCGGGCCGGAATGTGAGAAGGAGCTTCCGATCCTGTTCAACGAGTACTGTACCACATGGGGACTTCCATCCCATGAAAATATTCAAAATATCCTAAAGGCGATCAAAGGGAAACCGATCCGGTATTTTGTGATCGACTGTGGATGGTTTGTGGAGGAGGGCGTGGACTGGTCTGTCAGTATGGGAGACTATGTTCCATCGGATAAATTGTTTCCGAAAGGGCTTCGACATACCGCGGATACGATCCGGGAGTATGGAATGAAGCCGGGTATCTGGTTTGAGATCGATAATGTCGGGCCGCGCTCGCATGCGTTTACAGATCATGAGGAGCATCTTTTGAAACGGGACGGTTATCCACTGACCACCGGAACGAGACGGTTCTGGGATATGCGTCAGGAGTGGGTGAGGGAGCATCTTTCCCATCTGGTCATCGACCGGCTCAAGGAATGCGGATTTGAATATATGAAAATGGATTACAACGATACGATCGGGATCGGGTGTGACGGAGCAGAATCCCTGGGTGAGGGACTTCGTCAGAATATGCAGGCTTCGGTGGAATTTGTGGAGCGGGTAAAAAAAGAAGTTCCGGGGATCATTCTTGAAAACTGTGCGTCGGGTGGACATAAACTGGAGCCTCTTATGATGCGCTTATGCAGTATGGCGTCGTTTTCCGATGCCCATGAGTGTGAGGAGATTCCGGTGATCGCGGCTAACCTCCATCGGTGTATCCTTCCGTCCCAGAGCCAGATCTGGGCAGTGATCCGCAAAGAATATGATACCAAACGGATCGCTTATATTATGGCGAGTACATTTCTTGGACGGATGTGCCTGTCAGGTGATGTGACGCATTTAGAGGAAGCGCAGTGGGAAGTCATCGATGAGGCGATGGAATTTTATGGAAAAGTCTCTCCCATCATAAAGGAAGGTACGACGTATTTTTACGGTGAAAAACTTCCAAGCGACCGGCATCTGCAGGGATGGCAGGCGATCGTCCGTAAAGGGAAAAAAGATAATTCTACACTTGTAGTCATCCATTCTTTTGCCAAACCATTCCCATCCAAAATACAGGTTCAACTGCCGGAGGGGTGTGGAGGAACGGTACAAAAAGTATATTCGTTCCGAGAGGAAACGATCACTCTCGATCAGAATGTGCTAAAGGTAGAGAACCTGTGTGAATGGGAGGGAATCGGAATCTGTTTGGGAGGAAATTAAAGAAAAGGAGGCAGTTTATCCGCTGCCTTTTTTCTTGCATCAAAAATTGATTTCCGTGTTTTTCCTATTCAGCTTCTTTACAAGAGGCCGAAAAAAATATATAATCTATTTATAGAGACAAGATCAGCTATTCGTGTTCCGGGCAGATTAGTGCGGATTGCTGTTTATGTGGAGATGAGGAATGGGGAGCTATATGCAGATACCTGAGAAAGTTGGATATATACTTGAGAAGTTAAAGGAAAATCATTTTGAGGGATATGTGGTTGGGGGATGCGTCCGGGACAGTATTCTTGGGCGTCTGCCGGGAGACTGGGACATCACAACGTCGGCGAAACCGGAAGAAGTAAAAAAAATATTCCGGAGGACAGTGGATACCGGTCTCGAACATGGTACAGTTACGGTTCTGATTGATGACGAGGGATTTGAGGTGACGACATACCGTGTGGATGGGAAGTACGAAGATCACAGGCACCCTGAAAAGGTAGAATTTACTCCGAATCTGGAAGAAGATTTAAAACGCAGGGATTTTACGATCAATGCGATGGCTTACGATCCCAAACAGGGTCTTGTCGACATTTTCGATGGAATGGGGGATATCAGAAAAAAGTGTATTCGGTGTGTGGGAGATCCGGTAGAACGGTTTTCGGAGGATGCGCTTCGGATGCTCCGGGGAATCCGGTTTGCCGGACAGCTTGGATTTGACATTGAAAAGAATACGATGGATGCGATCGCAAAACGTTCCGGAACGCTTGCGAGGGTAAGTGCGGAGCGCATCCGTGTAGAACTTACCAAGCTGCTATTGTCGAGGGGGCCGGAGAAACTGATCGATGCAGAAAAGACGGGACTTTGCCGGGTTTTTCTTCCGGAGTTTTCAGAGATGCTCCAGACAGAGCAGAACAATCCAAACCATTGCTATCCTGTGGGGGAACATTGTATCCATGCAGTGCATCACATTCAGGAAATTTTACAGAGAGTTTTGAAATCCGGGCAGGAGAGGAATGAGTTATCCCCATATGGCCGGGGATTTACGGAAGAAAAGGTAAATACGATCCTTGTGTTTTCTGCCTTGTTACATGATGTGGGAAAACCGGTATGTAAGACGACTGATGAGAGAGGAACCGATCATTTTTATGGACATGATGTGAAGGGAAGCGAGATGGCGCATGACATACTGAGAAGACTTCGCTTTGATAATGATACGGTTCACATGGCTACACGGATTATCCGGTTCCATGAGAGGCGTTATGATGGAAACCAACGGACGCTGCGGCGAATGGTAAGTAAGGCCGGGGAGGATATTATGCCATATCTTTTTATGCTTCAGGAAGCAGATATCTTGTCTCAGAGTGAATATAACAGAGAAGAAAAGCTTTTGAGACTGGAAGAGGCAAAGAGGATGTTTGAGGATATCCGGAAGAAAAAGCAGCCGGTATGCATAAAGGAGCTCGCTGTGACAGGAAGGGATATTCTTGATCTGGGGATTCCCCCTGGACCACAGGTGGGAATCGTTTTAAATAAATTGTTGGAAATCGTTATTGAGGAACCGGGAAAGAATGATCGTAAACTTCTTTTGACAGAGGCCGGGAAACATATTAAAATAGAAGATAGATCATTAGTTATGGATAAATGCGAAAGGTGAGAGAGATATGTTTTCAAATGGAAGGAAAACAATAGGATTGTTTATCTTTAATACACATGGGGAATTTCAGAGCAAGATCTGCCAGGGAATGTCAGAGCGGACAGAGCAGCTTGGATACAATCTTGCTATTTTTTCAAGTTATGGGAATTATGGGGTAAATCACGAATATTTTCAGGGAGAAATGGAAGTTTTTGATCTGCCTTTGTATGACAAATTTGCGGGGATCGTAGTGGCTTTTGACACATTTAATAATGCGGATGAAGCGAGAGAGCTTATTATGGAGAATATAAGAGAGCACGCTGCATGTCCGGTTGTGAGTCTGCGGGAACCGTTGGATGGTGCCAGCAATGTGCTGATCGATGACAATAATTCGATGGAAGGTGTGATCCGTCATGTCATCGAGGAGCATAAGAAGAAGGACATTGCTTTTATGACGGGGATCAAAGGGCGTCATGATGCAGAAACCCGTCTGGGGTGCTTCCGGAGGATCATGAAAGAATATGGATACCCGGTAGGTGAGCACAGGGTGTTTTATGGGGACTTTTGGAAAGGAAAGGGAAAAGAGGCCTGTGACTGGTTTTCTCACGATGGAAATTATCCGGAGGCTATTTTGTGTGCGAGTGATAATATGGCGATGGCGGTCATTGATGAGTTGTATGAGAGAGGGGTTCGCGTGCCACAGGATATACTGGTCACCGGATATGATGGGGCAGAAGAGGGAGTTGTCTTTAGTCCATCTCTCACATCTGTGGAGATTGATTTTGGTGAAATGGCTTTTGAGGCAGTGGATTTGATCGATAGACATCAGGAAGATAGCGAGCAGGAAAATATTTATCTTTCTACAAAGGTAGTCCCCAGAGAGTCCTGTGGTTGTGCCGATAAGGGACATGTTGTGACTTATACCCAGAGGTGTCTGGCTCATAAGAGGAGGAACAGACAGGAAAATCTGGAAATGCAGTTTAGCTTTATGTCGATTGATTTTCATGATGTGGCGGCTATTGACAAGATGCATGATGTGATTTCCCGTTATATTTATAATATTGAGGATTTTGAAAATTATTTTATCTGCCTACGGGACGATATCGAGAGCGGCCGGGAAGAGTTTCATGGGTATACGGATACGATGCATGTGCGAGTGGGGATAAAGGACCGTGAGGACATGTGCAGTATCGATATTCCGTTTGACAGAAGCTTGTTTCTGCCGGCAGAGGTCACAGGAGAGGAGCCGCAGTGTTATTTCTTTTATCCACTGCATTTTCAGGATAGTTATTTTGGATATGAAGCATATAGCTTCCGCAATAATAACCGGTGTGGGGAGGCTTATGTCAGGTGGAGCATTTCGGTATCCAATGCGATCCGGAACATACTGACGCAGAAGAAGATGAATGATCTGATCAGTGAACTGCAGAATATGTACATTCAGGATGTGCTGACTGGTTTGTATAACCGGCGGGGATTTGAGCAATATGCACGCATGCAGTTTGCCAAAGCCCGTGCGGAGGATGCGACGGTATGTGTGTTGGGGATCGATATGGATGGATTGAAGCCGATCAACGATATTTATGGGCATCACGAGGGCGATACCGCACTGAGGGCAGTCGGGTATGCGATCCAGGAGGCGGCAGTGCCGGGACAGATTGGTGCGCGCATCGGCGGGGATGAATTTGAGGTTATATTTCCATGCCGGGATGAGGAAGAGGTAAAGAAATGGGTTGCGGTATTTGAGCAGAGTATTGAGAATTTTAATTTTAAATCGCATAAACCTTATGAGGTTCACGCCAGTTTGGGATATGTGGTCGGAGTCCCGCAGGCAGGGGACTCGATCGAAGGTTACATGAAAGAGAGTGATAATATCATGTACCGGAATAAGGTAGAAAATAAAAGAAAGAGAAATGAAAAGCTTCGTTAGAACGATGGAGGAAAGAATGGATATTAATAAGAAAATCGCAGAGGAACTTGAGATAAAGGTCTGGCAGGTGGAGGCCGTAGTAAAGCTGATCGACGAGGGAAACACGATTCCGTTTATCGCCAGATACCGAAAAGAACAGCATGGGGCGCTGGATGATGAGCAACTCAGAAATTTGAATGAGAGACTTACTTATCTCAGAAATCTGGAAGAGAAAAAGGAGCAGGTCTTAGCCAGTATCGAGGAGCAGGGGAAGCTGACCGAAGAGCTGCGGGAGCAGATCATGGCGGCACAGACACAGGTTATGGTGGAAGATCTGTACCGACCATACCGTCCAAAGCGCCGTACCCGTGCAACGATCGCTAAGGAAAAGGGATTGGAGGGCCTTGCTAACATAATCCTTCTCCAGATGACCGAGCGGTCTCTCGAGCAGGAGGCGGAGCAGTATCTCTCTGAAGAAAAAGAGGTTGCGACAGTAGAGGATGCGATACAGGGTGCGATGGATATTATCGCGGAGTCAATAGCCGACGAGGCGGATTATCGTTTTTATATCCGGAAGCTGACGATGGATGAGGGAATGCTTGTTTCGTCTGCAAAGGATGAGAAAGAAAAGTCAGTGTATGAAAATTATTATGAGTTTGAAGAGGCGGTGAAAAAAATCGCCGGATACCGGATCCTTGCGATCAACAGAGGAGAAAAGGAGAAATTTCTCAATGTAAAGATCGAGGCGCCGGAGGAGCGGATCCAGAGATATCTGGAGAAGAAGGTGATCACAAGAGATAATCCAAATACAAATGAATGCCTGCGGGAAACGATACAGGACAGTTATAAGAGGCTGATCGCACCTTCGATCGAACGGGAGATCCGCAATGAGCTGACTGAGAAGGCAGAGGATGGAGCGATCAAAGTATTTGGAAAAAATCTGACACAGTTATTAATGCAGCCACCGATCACCGGGCAGGTTGTGCTTGGATGGGACCCGGCATTCCGGACGGGATGCAAACTGGCAGTTGTGGATGAGACAGGAAAGGTTCTCGACACGATCGTAGTCTACCCTACGGAACCGCAGAACAAGGTGGAAGAGGCAAAACGGATCGTAAAGGGATTGATCAGTAAATACAATGTCACATTGATCTCTGTGGGAAATGGTACTGCTTCCCGGGAATCCGAAATGGTCATTGTGGACATGCTCAAGGAGCTGAACAAGCCGGTACAGTATGTCATTGTAAATGAGGCGGGGGCGTCTGTTTACTCGGCGAGTAAACTGGCTACCGAGGAGTTTCCTGAATTTGATGTGGGACAAAGAAGTGCAGTGTCCATTGCGAGACGTATTCAGGATCCTCTGGCAGAACTGGTTAAGATCGATCCGAAGTCGATCGGTGTGGGGCAGTATCAGCACGATATGAATCAGAAGAAGCTGAGTGAAGCGCTTTCAGCAGTTGTAGAGGATTGTGTCAATAATGTGGGGATAGATCTGAATACGGCATCTGCATCCCTGTTGGAGTATATATCGGGAATTTCAAAACCGATTGCAAAAAATATCGTTTCTTACCGGGAGGAGAACGGGAGGTTTACAAACAGGAAACAGTTACTTAAGGTGGCTAAGCTTGGGCCGAAGGCATATGAGCAATGTGCCGGTTTTATGCGTATCAGTGATGGGGAAAATCCACTGGATGGTACCAGTGTCCATCCGGAGTCCTATCAGGCGGCCGCAGAACTTTTACAGATGCTTGGTTTTGGGATGTCTGATATAAGGGGAGGAGTCGTTGGTCTCTCTCTTTTGGCAAAGGACCGTCATGGAATTGCGGAAAAGCTCGGGGTAGGGGAACTGACACTGGATGATATCGTAAAGGAACTTGAAAAACCGGGAAGGGATCCGAGGGAAGAGATGCCGAAACCGGTGCTCCGTACCGATGTGTTGGAAATGAAGGATCTTTCCGAGGGAATGATCTTAAAGGGCACAGTGAGAAATGTGATTGATTTTGGTGCCTTTGTAGATATCGGTGTCCATCAGGATGGACTTGTACATATTTCCAAACTGACGAACAAAAAATTCGTGAAACATCCGTTAGAGGTAGTGAGCGTGGGAGACGTAGTAGAGGTGAAAGTACTTTCTGTCGATTTGCAGAAAAAGCGGATTCAGTTGTCAATGATCCTGTAAAAATTTTAGGAGGTTTTTGCTTTGATGAAGAGATTGGTAAGTGTTATGTTGATCTGTGCTTTCGTGTTGTCCGCTTGTGGTAAACAGGAACCAGAGAAAGATGACGACAAGGAACTACAGGTAAAAGAGACCGTGACTCCTTATCAGTATAATGAACTGTCCCTGCCAGATCCCCTTTTAATAGATAATATGGAGGGAAGTGATTATATAGGGAATGACTTTAATGGATTTGTGGCAGATGTACAGGGAAAGCCGGGAATTTATTATAGTAATTTTTCCTTTGAGGCAGAAGAATATGTTTCCACGATTTCGAGGTGGAGTCTGGACGAGAACGGGAACTGGAATGAGGAAGAGCTGTGTGAGTTTTCTCTGAGTGAATTTCTGAATCAGAAATATGAGCAGTTGGAATGGATGCGCTGTAAACTGGGTAATTTTCACCGGGGTGACAACGGAAGTCTCTATGCGGTATTTACGTATTATCTGAAAGAGACTAAAGAAATCGAGGGAGAGGATACGGACATGATCCAGCAAAAGTATTCGATCCTGGAGATTGATGAAGAGAATGATAGTATTTTTGAGGTTCCGCTTGAGATAGGCCCGGCAGCATCGGAGGCCAGGAGATATGACTGGGAGACTGCTGTAGAATGGGTGAGCGATTACCATGTTTTTGAGGATGGCAGTGTGTTTATACTGAGTGCTGACAGCGGTGGCGGATATGGGTATCTTGTTGATGGGGAGACCGGTCAGGTGACGGATGAGGTTGGAAATGTTGTTACAGGGAAGAGAAGATTTGCCTTTGCTGAGAGTGAGATCATATTCTATTCCAATGAGAAAAAGCAGTTTCAGGTCCTTGATTTTCCGGGGCTTGAAGAACAAAATACATTTGGTTCCAAACTGGATGATTCTGTATTAGGAAAAGAGTGGTTTTTTTATGTAAATCCCGATACGTGGAAGATGTATCTGTGCAATGAGGGCGGAGTGTACCGGGCAGCCGGCTACCAGAATTCGGATGAGGTAGAATGGCTGACGGAACGGACGGATATGAGTGAGGTGGAGCAGACGGATTCTGAAATTTTAGATTTCTTTGTGGGAGCGGATGAGGATTTTTATATCTGTATGATTCAGACTACAGAGGAATTTGGTCAGGCGGTGAAAGAATATCGGATGCTTCATTATGTAAAGCAGTCGGATGATACTCCCAAGCCGGATTGACAGGAATGGCTTGGCTTCATTGATAAAAAAGTGTATTTGATTGATCAGGGCGGCCCTTTTCCAAAAGGCCGCCCTGATTTTGGAGATGACTATTTTATCTATCTCGCTACACCTTCGGCGATACGGCTTACGCCGACATAGATTTCAGATATTTTATACCATGTTTTAAAACCTACGATCCCATCCGGGGTGAGCTTAAAAATCTGTTGGAAGGTGCGTACAGCTTCCTCCGTATTTGGGCCAAAGACGCCATCGACTGCTATTTTAGGAATGAGTGGATAAGAACCGGCGATGACATTGAGCTGGTTCTGCATCTGCCGTACTTTTTCACCGGAGCTCCCGATCTCGAGGTTATATCCCGGCCAGGATGACGGTATGCCGGATATGACTTCCGTAGAGTTGATGAATATGGAATCCCCATAATAGTTGCGCAGGATTTCAATGGGGGTGTAGCCTCTGTCACCGAGAGCCTTACTTCCCCACTGGCTCATCCAATTCGGACAAGTTACGTTTTTTCCGTCGCAGTATTGTGTGAGGATCGGCTGGATGACATTCGGACGGGAAAGGTAGTTGCTGAAGAGCTCATCCACAACGCTGGAAATACTTTCAAATACGTTCCGGTTTGGGATCCATTTGTGGTCAAATGCGGTGGAACTTGTAATCGTGAAATCATACCCTTTGTTGCGGTACCACTCCGTAAATACCCGGTTCAGGGTAAAGGACTGGATGGCCAGGATATTTGCCTGGATCGTGGACTCCGGCCAGGTGGAATAAATTTCGCTGCTGGCCACATTTTTAACGTAGTCCTTGTATGTTACATAATAGTTCTTGGCGGAATTATCGGAGGGAGGGCCATCGTGGACGACGACGTATTCGGGGATGACGACACGGCTCAGTACGATCTCGCCGGATTCGTCCATGGGCTTGATCTCATCTTCCGCAATCTTGGGAGGATAGTCTCCCCACAGAGTGTGGTCAGGGATCACAAATAGTTCAGCTCCGGTTGGGTCGACGGGGCTGATTGGCAGGAGAGCGGCATTCTGGATCGCCAGTTCGCCGGAGAAAATTTCTGCACCGCTTACTTCAAGTGTTTCATAGCCCGGGGCTGATATATATATGGTATATTCAGAATATGGTTTGTTTGCACCTGGCTCCATGCTGTAATCGATGGGAGGCGCATCCAGTTCGACATCAGGGATCTGACCCTGCGCATTGGTCGTGGTTTCTTCTACGATATTGTCAGGTCGACCGTCATATGTGATCCGGACGGAGGCGCCTTCAATCGGTTGATTATCGGTTTCTGAGGTGACGTTCACAGTCAGCTTTCCGGTGTCTTCGCCGGATGTGACGGTGGCGTATAGTTCTGGTCTTATCATTTTATTATCCAAAAGATTCACCATTATTTGAATGCTTGCTATTAGTATATTCAAGAGGGGCAGTTTGGATAACATTGCAAATAAGAAAAAGAAATTATTTGCAACACAGGGAAAAAAGGTGTATAATGTATCCAATTTATGCAATAGTCATAGCTATGGAGGAGAAAGACATGTTGGATATTAAATTTTTGCGTGAAAATCCGGATATTGTAAAAGAAAATATTAAAAATAAATTTCAGGATAAAAAACTTCCGCTCGTGGATGAGGTGATCGAGCTGGACAAGCAGAGCAGGGCGACCAAGCAGGAAGCAGACAACCTTCGGGCAAACCGAAAGAAGATTTCAAAAAATATCGGGGGTCTGATGGCTCAGGGGAAAAAAGAGGAAGCGGAGGCACTGAAAGCGGAAGTGGCGAAAGGGGCTGAGAGGCTGGCTGAATTGGAAAAGATGGAAGGAGAACTGTCAGAAAAGATCCGCGGGATCATGATGACGATTCCGAATATCATCGACCCGAGTGTCCCGATCGGGAAGGATGACAGTGAAAATGTTGAGATTGAAAAATTTGGAGAGCCGGTCGTGCCCGATTATGAAATACCATACCATACTGAGATCATGGAACAGTTTGACGGAATCGATCTGGATGCTGCCAGAAATGTGGCGGGGAATGGATTTTATTATCTGATGGGTGATGTGGCAAGGCTTCATTCGGCCGTTATTTCATACGCCCGTGATTTTATGATTGATAGAGGATTTACTTACTGTGTACCGCCTTTTATGATCCGCAGTAATGTCGTGACCGGGGTTATGAGTTTTGATGAGATGGATGCCATGATGTATAAGATCGAGGGCGAGGATCTGTATCTGATCGGTACGAGCGAGCACTCGATGATCGGCAAATTCATTGATACGATCATTCCTGAGGAAAAACTCCCCCAGACACTGACCAGTTATTCGCCATGTTTCAGGAAGGAAAAAGGTGCCCATGGACTTGAGGAGCGCGGGGTGTATCGTATCCATCAGTTTGAAAAACAGGAAATGATCGTCGTCTGCAAGCCGGAAGAGAGTAAGAGCTGGTTTGAAAAATTGTGGCAGAATACGGTGGATCTGTTCCGCTCACTGGATATTCCGGTCCGCACGCTCGAGTGCTGTTCGGGTGATCTGGCCGATCTGAAAGTGAAGTCGATCGATGTGGAAGCGTGGTCACCGAGACAAAAGAAATACTTTGAGGTGGGGAGCTGTTCAAACCTTGGAGATGCGCAGGCGAGACGATTGAAGATCCGTGTTACGGGAAAAGATGGAAAATATTTTGCGCATACGCTGAATAATACAGTAGTAGCGCCGCCGCGTATGCTGATCGCATTTCTTGAAAACAATCTGAATGCGGATGGGTCGGTGAATATTCCGAAGGCACTTCAGCCATATATGGGTGGAAAGGAAAAAATTGAAAAAACGAATTAAGTTAAAGCTCTCTTATGCTCTTGATACAGAGAAGCAAAGGGGACTTGGCATATGTATATGTGAGGGCAGATATGGTAAATATCTGTCCGGTCGTTTTTTATCTCTGCCGGCTTTTTTCCGCAGGCCGTCTTCATGTATGGCCGTTATGTGCCGGATGGACACAAAAAATGCGCTTCATATGCTGGGAAGATTTCAAAACTGGTTTCAAAACGATCTGCCTCCGGAGATTTCTCCTTTGGATGCCGATGTGGTAAAATGCTACTGGCAGGAGTTTATAGAGGATGTGTCACCAACGGATGGCGTAATGGCGGATGTGGCCGCTTTTCTTATCCATGACGGGCATTATTTGTTTTTTAATACCGGAGAGATACAGGTATATGAATATGGCCGTTTTGAAGAGACAGTAAAGCGATGGCCGACCTGCCGGGAAAGAAAGCAGCTTGACAGGGAACTGGGAATTGGGGAAAAAGAGGGACAAAGTCTGTATTTCAAATGTCGCAGGATTTCTAAACATAGTGTTTTTCTGATCGTTCCAGATCATATTCAGACAGTAAATCCAAAAATATTCCGAATAAAAAGAGAAAGAAAAAAGTGGATCCAAGAACTCTCGGAGTCATCAGGGGCAGCAGTCATGATTTGCTATAGGGAGGGATGAAGTGAAAAAGTACCGGTTAATAAGGGAAATCGGCCGTGGAGGAACTTCCAGGGTATATCTTGGCGTGGAGCGAAGAACAGGGAAAAAATACGCTATAAAAATTTATAATGATAAAAAAGAGTTTGAGCAGGCCTGCGGGGAGCATTCGATCCTGCAGACACTTCATTTTCCGGCCATACCTGTAATGAGGGAAAGTATGTACATGGGAGAAAAGGGTTTTATCGTGATGGAATATGTGCCGGGTATGACTTTGAAACAATTTATACAACAGAATGGGATGGTCACAGAGGAGCAGGCAACAGTCTGGAGTATCGGGATGTGTGATGTGCTGTCATATCTTCATGGGAGAAAGCCGCCGGTCATATACCGTGATCTGAAGCCGGCGAATATCATTTTATCACCAGCATCCGGTATAAAGCTGATCGACTTTGGTGCGGCTACAGAATGCATAAAGAGGATTTCGGATGAAAAAAACCTGATCAGAGCGGAACTGATCGGTACAGCCGGTTATGCGGCGCCAGAACAGGCTGACAGAGAGGGGAGAATGGATACGAGAGCAGATATTTATACGCTCGGAGCCACGATGCATCATATGCTTACCGGAATTCCGCCCTATAAAGAGCCGGGCCGGTTTGAACCGGTAAGAAAATATAATAAACCGGTATCTGCCACAATGGAAGGTATCGTAAAAAAATGCGTGGAAAAAGATCCCGGTCGGCGATACCGGTTTTGTGAGGAGATAAAAAGAGACCTGAAAACGGCAGATGCCGATAGAAAAAAAGAGGGCAGGATGCATATTTTCAGGTCAGAGATCTTGTGTTAGAGCTATTTTTTAATTTCCCTTACTGCTCAGAGGATTGGATTCGTGCTCCCAGAACAGGTTGTTATCAGGGGAGGGGAGATCTTTTTCGTTATATCGTGAATTCTGGCGTATCTGCGCAGCTCTTTTTTCAGAAATCCCATCCAGACTGTTTTTGTTTTCTGCCCTGTCTATGGCATTTTGTTTCTTTTCATTTTCTTTCATGATGATTATTACCTCGTTTCAGATTCATTTTACAAATAGTATTTACAGATCAAACAGAACTATTCTACAAGTTTGTATGGATTCACGGAAATCAATTTTTGGTGCTCGCAATTTATAAAAATCGTGACATTTGTACAGCAGCGGGAATATTTCCTGATAAGAACCCGCTTGCGCTTAAAATAAACATGCAGCCTAAGGACCGACACGTTTATACGGTCCTTATCAGGAAATATTCCCGCTGCTGTACGAAGCTTTGTCACCTTTCCATAAATTGCGAGCACCAAAAATTGATTTCCGTGATCTGGATCCATGGAAACTTTGTTTTTTTAAGAAGATATGCTATAATGAGCAAAGCGACGGTCGTGCCTGTACGAACCGGATATGTATGCAGAGGAAGGAAGAGTGCTCTTATGAAGAAGTATGACACTGTGATTTTTGATCTTGATGGCACTTTATTAAATACGCTGGAGGATCTTCATGATTGTGTAAATGTGATCATGAAACGCTTCGGATGGGCTGAACACAGCCTTGGGCAGATCCGTAAATTTGTGGGGAATGGAATCGGAAAGCTGATGGAGCGCTCAGTCCCTGGTGGGAAAGAAAATGAACAGTTTGAGGAAGCGTTTTCTGAATTTAAGAGTTATTATACGTCGCATTGTCAGGTTAAGACAAGACCTTACGACGGAGTGATCGATCTTATGCGGATCCTTACGCAACATGGATACCGCATTGCCATCGTTTCCAATAAAAATGATGCGGCAGTGAAGGAACTGAACCAGATTTATTTTGCCGGTTATACCGGAGCTGCGATCGGAGACAGGGAGGGGGCGAGACGAAAACCTGCCCCGGACTCTGTGATCACTGCCCTTCGTGAACTCGGAAGCTCGAAAGAAAAGGCAGTCTACATCGGAGATTCCGAAGTGGACTATGAGACAGCAAAAAACAGCGGCCTCGACTGCATTCTGGTCAGCTGGGGATTTCGTGACCGGGAGCTTTTGGAAAGCTTTGAGGGAGCTGTGGTCGTAGATACCTGTGAGGAGATCTGCAGACATCTTGGGATTGTTTTACATTTACACTAGTGTACTGTCTGGCTAGGTGTTTGAGATATCGATAGACTGTTTGAGGTATCCAAGCGAGTCCCGCAGCAGACGCCGGAACGTATACCCGCCCGACCGGAAAACATCTGCCATGGAAAACCAGACAACGGCCACTGTCGTTTCCATCAAAAGGATACGTAGCAGATTTTCAAGAGGGTGGATTTTTAATTTGTTCAGGGTACAGGACTGAAACACGACATGCCTCAATTCATCGTGGAGCATCTGCCGGCAGATTCTTTTCAGCACCGGCGAATCCGTGCATTCAGATAAGGCGCTGTAGTAGGATAATGCGATCATTTCTGCTGTCACCAGTACAATGACTTCTCCTTTTAATCCTCCTAATTTTCTGAGATTTCTAAAAATCCGGTCAAGTGTTGAATTTTTGCGTACCGGGATATCATAATAGTCCATATATTTTTTTAAATAAGCAGAATGCTGGTTTTCCTCGCGGACAAACCACTTCATGGCTTCCATATAATCCGGATCATGTTTTTTCGCTGCATAGCGTCTTACGCAGTGCAGAAGATGAACACCATCAGAAGCCTCGCCTTTTTGGAAATTCTGGATCGAGGGAAAAATCAGCGCCTTTTCTGTATTAGATAATTCTGTTTCTTTAGAGAAATCAATTTGCAACTGATTTTCATGGTTGATCATAAAATAAGAAACCCAGTTAAATTTTTTATAATTTCCGAAATGAAGATCCGATAATCGGAACATCGCTCTCATCCTTCCTGTAGTTGAAATTTCGTGTTTTTCCGGAACAGCCGACAGTGTTTATGCTGTCTGACTACTGTCAGTATATAACAGGGGATGGAAAAAAGCAACAGGGGGGTCACTATTGCAGGTTCCGTATTTCAGAAAGAAAGTTTCTCGCGCATGGAGCGCTTGCGCTCTGTAAATACGCAGTGGTAAGGGCACATAGAAGTGCAAGAACATGCACTTCTGACATGTACCTCTTACCAGCGCATTTACAACTCCATGCTCTGAGAAACTTTCTTTCTGAAATACTGCAAATCTGTAAAAGGATCATGGTATCTCTTGTTTTGTCTGCCTTATCAGTAGTGCTGAGACAGAAAGTAGTAACCCCAAAAAGTCGGGAATGGATTTATCAGTAGCAGTATTATAGGAGAAACAGGGGCCGGCATGGGTTATAAATGCGCCGGTATGAGGTGTGGGTATTTTCCACGCCCATACCGCTGCGTATTTATGAAGCGCGAGCGCCCATGCCAGCCCCTGTTTCTCCTATACTACGGAACTGATAAAACAACTTCCCACTTGTCTCTTAATACCTCGTATAAACCTTAAATCCGCTGGATGCCAGAGAAGAGGAAGTTATTTTACGGTCCCAGTGGACGGAAGAGTTATAATTTCCCTCGACGACGGTGATATGACTGGCTTCTTTTGTGAGTACGATGACAGAGTGTGAGTTGCCAATGCGGATATTATCACCTACTTTGATCCGGTCAAAAGAGGAGTGTGTCTGATATGATTTTTCTGTTCCGAATATCGTATCACTCAGTTTTGCGGCAAAACCATAGCACCCATATCCGTTACCAAACCGTGGGGAATAGTAATAATAGCTGTTGGTCAGAGGCATCCCCTCCGGGTAGGTACTGCGGAGCGAATTCAGGATATTATAGGCAGTTTCTTCTGTCACTGTGCCAGGTGTGGATGGAGCAGTGGCTACAGGCGGAACGCCCGGTGCTTGTGATACCGATGGTTTCTGTGAGATTACGGGCCACTGCGGTGTCGTCGGTCTCTGGGTGGTTACAGGCCGTTGTGTCACTGTTGGTTTCCGGGTTGCTTCCGGCGATGGTGTTAGGACAGGTTTGTTTGTGGAAGTAGTTTTTTTTCTTACAATTACTTTGCAGATAAATTTTTTGGACTTTATTTTAGCAGTGATTTTAGCAGTTCCTGCTTTTTTGGCAGTTACGGTTCCTTTTTTATTTACCGTCGCTATTTTTTTATTCGATGATTTCCATGTAATTTTGCCAGAAATCCCTCTTACTTTTAGCTTATAGCGTGTTCCTTTGGATAGTGTTATCTTTTTCCGATTGATTTTAGCGGATACAGCTTCGCCTTCGTTTCCCGGGATCATGGATGCGGCCAGTGAAAAGGCAAGCGCTCCTGTTACAAATCTTCTTTTTACTTGTATATTCATTGTAAATCATTCCTTTCTTTGGTTGATGTGGGCATTATAACACAAAAAATTACAAAAGTGTTACAAAATTGTTAATTACATAATATTACCAGGTTTTTATCATTACCTGTAAAACCTCCTGTCTCGCCTTGCACTTCCGGAACGCCTGTGTTATGATTAAAACCATCATAGCTTTGTCAGGACTATGGCATGGAGGAAAGGAATGAAGGTTACTTATATTTATCACAGCGGTTTTCTTGTGGAGACAAGAGATTGTTATTATTTATTTGACTATTACCGGGGGAACTTGCCCGGAATGGATCCGGATAAACCAGTCATCATATTTGCCAGTCATGCCCATCAGGATCATTATAATAAGAAAATATTTTCAATTTTGCATGATATCGGGATGAGAAAGGTGACGGCAGTGCTGGCAAAGGATATCTCTAAAAGGAAATATCCGGCGCATACGGAGGTGATCCGTGTACGGCATGATGAAGAGTATGAATTGCCGTGTGGCACCAGGCTGAGGACGCTGCTCTCAACGGATGCCGGAGTAGCATTTTTAGTGACCTGTCCGGAGGGGACGATCTTTCATGCAGGCGATCTGAATGACTGGGTATGGGAGGGAGAGCCGGAGCAGGATAACCGCCAGATGACGGGGAGCTACCGACATGAGATACACAAATTAAAAGATATTCCGGTTGATATCGCATTTTTGCCATTGGATCCGAGGCAGGAAGATTATTATGCCAGAGGGATACTTTATTTTCTGGAACATGTGTCTGTAAAAGAGGTTTATCCGATGCATTACTGGGAAAAGCCGGAGATCATAGAAAAATTTCTGATGGAATATCCGGAATATATGGACAGGATAAAATAAGTTCAAACCGCATAACTAATAGGAAGAGAAAGTGAATGAAGAGATGAAACAAAGATTTACAGACCTTGCAAATACCTGCTATCAGAAAGGGCATTATACGTTTTCACATTTTTTGTCGCCATCAGATATTGATGAATTTTATCAGATCCGGGATGAAATTTCTTTTGTGGGCTGCACGCTGTACGGCGGGAGTCCGTATTCGGAGCGGCAGATGCTCCGTTTTGGAGATGAGGACATGCTCGGTTATGCCAGGCCCTTTCCGATCAGTTGTATCCATTGTCGTCCGGTCACTCCGAAATATGCGGAAAAGACCGGACACAGGGACATTCTTGGGGCGCTGATGAATCTTGGCATCGAGCGCGATGTGATCGGGGATATCTGGCTGAAAGATAAGGAGAGTTATTTCTTTTGTCTGGAGGGCATGAAGGATTATATCTGCGATAATCTTACAAAGATCCGCCATACGAATGTGATCTGTGAGCAGATTCCCGAGCTCCCCGAGGAATTTAAGCCTGAGCTGAGGGAAGAACAGTATATTATCGCATCGGAGCGGTGTGATGTACTGGTGGCAAAAATCTATAATCTTTCCCGGGGAAAATGTATCCCATTGTTTCGGGAAAAGAAAGTTTTTGTGAACAGCAGGCAGTATGAAAATAATAGCGGGGGTTTGAAAAACGGGGATGTGGTCAGTGTGAGGGGATATGGGAAATTTATATACCGGGGTGTTATCCGAGAGACGAAAAAGGGACGACTCACAGTATCTGTAGAGAAATATGTGTGAATAAATGGAGAAGAGGATGGAAAAAAGAGAAAAGATAAGAAGGAGCGTCATGCTTGCCCTGGCAGGGGTGATGGTTTTGATCCTGATATTTGGAAAAAACAAAGAACAATTAGAAAAAGAAAATTCTACTAGCGTAGAACGCGAACAGGTGCAGGATCCGGTGGCCAGTACGGGGACAGCGATCCTGACAGCACCGGAGCCGACCCGGAATCCGGAAGACAACGTCTATTCTTTTTTGCAGGGGCCAAAGTCATGGAAAGAACGGCGTCCATGGTCAGGAAAATGGGGAAAAGAATATCATGACGGTTCCTCATTTGGAGCCTTTGGATGTGGGTTTTGCTGCATGGCAAATATATATTCTACAATGACAGAATACAAATGTTCTCCGATTGACATTTATGAATATTCAAAAAAGAAAACGCCGTATGGCGGAGGAGGAGCAATTTCCTGGCAGTTGATGAGAAGAACGATGGCAGAGATCGGTTTTACGGTTAAGCTCGGCGAAAAACCGTCTACTTATGAAATGTTCAGGGAAGAGGTCAAACAGTCACAGGCGGTACTCGTACTTATATCCAGTTATAACGATGATTCGTACTGGAAAGATACGCCGGGGCATTATGTGATGCTGTTTCTATACGATGACGGAAAGCAGGATGTTTTCCTTACGGACTCGGGCGATCCGGAGCACAACCGCCACCGGATCCCTCTTAAGATGATTTACAAAGCCTTGAAGACAAGTAGTGATTTTCAATACATGTCCGTTTTAGCATATGATGAAAAACAGGATAACTGGAAACATAAAGAGATAAACGGCACATGGGTAAGGCCTGAAGCCGGTGTGGATTAATGATGTATGATCATTGCTATTTATAAATGGATATAGTATAATATAGTAAAAAGATTTTGCCATTATATTTCGTAAGGAAAGGACAGAATAAGATGAAGTTTGTGATCCAAAGGGTAACACACGCCTCGGTGACGATCGAAGGAGAGGTAAAAGGAAAGATTGGAAGAGGATTTTTAGTCCTCATCGGGATTGGACAGGGGGACGATGAGAATATTGCGGACAAGCTTGTCCAGAAGTTAGTCAATATGCGTATTTTTGAAGATGAAAACGGAAAAACCAATCTGGGGCTTAAGGATGTAGACGGAGAACTGCTGCTTATTTCCCAGTTCACATTGTATGCAGACTGCCGGAAGGGGAATCGCCCTTCTTTTACAGGAGCGGGAGCACCGGATGAAGCAGAGCGTTTGTATGGGTATATCACTGCCCGCTGCAGGGAGGAGATCCCGGTCGTGGAGACCGGAGAGTTTGGTGCGGATATGAAGGTGGAACTTTTGAATGACGGGCCGTTCACAGTCATACTGGACAGCGAGGAAATTTGTGCGAAACGATGAAGGGGGTGCCTGTTTTGAGGAGAAAAGAAATTCGTTCGAGGGTGTCAGGGTTGGTCATAGCGGCATCGTTAGCTGCCGGACTGTTATCCGGTTGTGGCGGCGAATATGCCACGACGTTTCATAATGGGACGGGAAGTGCATTGGGAACGTCAGTGAATGCTACGGGACAGGCGGTTTCCGGTTCGCCTGTTTCCGGGGAAGTGGAAAATACAGAGCAGTATCGTTTTTGCAATAAAACACATTTGTATTACCGTGATTACGGTGAAGAGGATTATTTCCTGGTGGAGCGTAGCCTGGAGGATTCCTCTGAGCAGAAAATTCCCATAAAAAATTTTGCAAAGGTTTGTTATGTGGATAACGACTGGGTGTATTATGTGAAATGGAAAGAAGCAGACAAAGATAATGTGGAAGGACGATATTCTTATGACCAGTTGTGGCGGGCGCCGATCCGGGAGAAAACAGGTGAAAGAACGCTGGATGTGAAAGGGGAAGAACTGATTTTTACAGAAAAATCGGGAATCGGTGATGGTAAGTTCGACTATTCCTGGGAAAATTTTTATTGCGACGGGCGTTATATCCTGTATGTCACAACGGATGATTATACGCTGAAAGAGTATGATTTAAAGAAAAGAAAGTATATAAAGCCATCAGGGAGAAAGAGTCTGGATATTGCGGACATCGTTGCAGTCTGTGGAAAGACAGGTATGGTCAGTTTTAGTACACAGGGAGAGGGAGTATACCGGATGGATCCGGACACAGGGGAGCTGAGGCGGATTACAAAAAAACGGGTATATGCAGAAAATGCGGTGGGGACAGAAGATGATTTGTTTTATCAGGAAAGTTTTGATGAAACTTATGCTGTGTGGCGGTACCATATTGAGGATGACAGCAAACAGAAGATTCTTGTGCCAAAACAGCTGAAAAAGAAGCTGGAAGAAGAGGAACTCATGGATTTTTCCAAAGGCAGGGAACATTTCTATTATGTATCAGATATGTTTACCAGGGGAAATGATCTGTACTACCAGGTATCTTTGTCATGGATGGAAGGAGAGACAGAGTATCAGGATTATGTGATATTCCGTGTGGAACAGGACAAAACGGACGAACTTATTTATGAAAAGAAACTTTCTGAAGTGTTAAAAAATCCGCTGGAAAACCAGAAGGCATTTGACAAGGAAAGCCGGGTTCCCGGCGGTGCCCCGGGCAGGGAAAATATCATTTACCGGAGCCGTGGGGGAGTGATCCTGATGACAGAGGAAAGTGCGTACTATGTTCTTTATGACCCGCAGGAGGGCAAAAACCGGCTGGGGTGTTACGATTTTGCCAGTGGGCAGTTAAAATATGTGACAAAGGAAGACAGGGAATTTGATCAGATCATGTACCAGTACGGAGATGTGTTATTCGCCGGATCGTACCAATGGGGGATTTTCCGTTTCCTGCCAAACAATGAGGAACTATCATTATGAAACAATTATTAAAACAATATTTTGGCTATAACGATTTTCGCCCCGGTCAGGAAAAACTCATTGAGGAGATCCTGTCTGGCAGGGATGTGTTGGGAATTATGCCAACCGGAGCCGGAAAATCGATCTGTTATCAGATCCCTGCGCTGAAATTTGAGGGGATCACGCTCGTCATTTCTCCGCTTATTTCCCTTATGAAAGATCAGGTGAGTGCGCTGAATGAGGTGGGGATCCATGCGGCCTATATCAATAGTTCACTGAGCGAAGATCAGGTCCGTACTGTGTTCCAAAGGGCAAAAGAGGGGGCATATAAGATTATTTATATAGCGCCGGAGCGTCTGGATACGGAGCGGTTCAACGAATTTATCGAAAAGACGGACATTTCCCTTGTCGCTGTGGACGAGGCTCATTGTGTCTCCCAGTGGGGACAGGATTTCCGGCCCGGATATCTGAATATTGCAGTATTTATGAAAAAAATGTCGGGATGGAAAAGACGTCCCGTACTCTGTGCATTTACGGCTACGGCGACGAAAGAGGTCAGGGACGATGTGGTCCGCATGCTTGGCCTGAGGAGGCCGGAGATTCTTGTGACCGGATTTAACCGGGAAAATCTTTATTTTTCGGTGAATCAGGTGGAGGATAAAAAACAGGAAGCTTTAAAGTATGTCAGGGAGCATGACGGGCAGAGTGGTATCATTTACTGCAATACGAGAAAGAATGTAGAAGAGGTTTTTGAATTTTTGTCAGAAAATAATCTGTCTGTGGCGAAGTACCATGCCGGGATGAGTACCCGTGACAGGGAAAAAAGCCAGGAGGATTTTATCTATGACAGAAAGCAGGTTATCGTGGCGACAAATGCATTTGGAATGGGGATCGATAAGTCAGATGTTCGCTATGTCCTGCATTACAATATGCCACAGAGCATGGAGAACTATTACCAAGAGGCGGGAAGGGCCGGACGGGATGGCGCAGAAGCGGAGTGCATGTTATTTTATGCTCCGAAAGATGTGGCGGTGAACCGGTTTCTGATCGAGAATAAAGAGACAAAGCGGGAAATGGATGAGTGGGAGAGGCGGGAAATACTCGAGCATGACCGGAAGAAGTTAAGAGCAATGACATTTTATGGTACGACCAAAGAGTGCCTGCGTCAATATATACTGAATTACTTCGGGGAGACTACATACGTAGAATGCGGAAAATGTGCAAACTGCAATGCAGATTTTGAAAGACACGATGTGACGGGACTCGCAAAAAATATTGTAAACTGTGTATATGAGCTGCGGCAGTGTTTTGGGATCAACACGATCATTGATATCGTGCGGGGAAGTAAAAAAAAGCATATAGTATCTAAGCGGTTTGACAAACTCAGGTCGTATGGAAGATTGTCGGCGTATTCGGAAGCCACACTCCGTCAGGTGATCGATGCGCTGCTTCAGGAAGGGCTTCTGATCCAGACGGCGGATAAATATCCGGTGGTACGGCTTGGCTCAGACTATATGAAACTGAATGAAATGGACTTTGGTGTCTACATTAAAAGTGAGGTCAGGAAAAACCGCGGGCGGGAGCTTAAGAAAAGTCTGCTGGATGACAAGGGCGGTGAATTGTTTGAAAAACTGAGGGAACTCCGGCTGAAATTTGCAAGGAAAGAAGGAGTGCCTCCTTTTTGTGTTTTCACAGACAAAACACTGGTGGATATGTGCAGAAAACGGCCACATACAGGGGAGGAGATGCTGGAAGTGTCAGGAGTGGGGGAAAATAAGCTGAAAAAATATGGGGAGAAATTTTTGGAGGTTATTGCCCTGGAGGGAGAGGATGGAAATACATGAATTTATTTAAAATCGCCTTACTGCAGATTGCCCCCTGTAAAACCATGGAGGAGAATCTCGAAAAGGGCATCAGGCATTGTATCAATGCGAAAGAAAAAGGCGCTGATCTTGCACTGTTTCCGGAAATGTGGAGTAACGGATATAACATTTATGACCGTCCTGTCAGTGAATGGAAAGCGGAAGCCGTTTCTGTTGACAGTGATTTTGTACGTGCTTTCGGCAGTCTTGCAAAGAAACTTGATATGGCTATTGGTATGACCCTGCTTGAAAAATATGAAAACGCTCCCCGCAATTCGCTTATTCTTTTTGACCGATTTGGGGAACAAAAATTAGTATATGCCAAAGTACATACCTGTGATTTCGATGTGGAGCGGAGTTTAACACCTGGCGAAGATTTTTATGTGACTACGCTCGACACTGCCTGTGGAGAAATAAAAGTCGGCGCGATGATTTGTTATGACAGGGAATTTCCGGAAAGCGCAAGAATTTTAATGCTGAAAGGTGCAGAACTTATTCTTGTGCCGAATGCTTGCCCAATGGAAATAAACCGTCTTTCCCAGCTTCGTGCCAGAGCATTTGAAAATATGACGGCAATCGCCACCTGTAATTATCCGGTATCCGTACCTGATTGTAATGGCGGTTCCAGTGTCTTTGATGGCGTTGCGTATCTTCCGGAGTTAGATCATTCGCGGGATACCTGTATACTTCAGGCGGATGAGAAAGAAGGTATTTATATCGCTGAGCTTGATCTGGAACAACTGCGCAATTATCGTGAAAAGGAGGTACACGGCAATTCGTTTCGCCATCCGAAGAAGTATGGACTTTTAGTTGATACAAAAATTCACGATCCGTTTGTAAGAAATAATTACAGGGAGTAACAGAGTGTAAAAACGCTTTGCCGATTTGACAGAAACCCCGCCCCGTGATATAATAGCAACCAGTGAAATGATCTTCAGGGCGAGGTGCGATTCCTCACCGGCGGTAAAGCCCGCGACCGGTATGTGGCAGATGTTCCATGTACTGCTGATTTGGTGAAATTCCAAAGCCGACAGTATAGTCTGGATGAGAGAAGACAGGATCGGATTTTTTTGTATGATTTGATTTTACAGACCCTGGAGTTATTATATCCGGGGTCTTTTGTTTGTAAGGGAGGAAGTTATGGATCAGCACGAAATATATATGAAACGCGCGCTTGCACTCGCAGAATCTGCGATGGGGCATACCTCTCCGAATCCGATGGTGGGCTGTGTCGTGGTAAAGGATGGCAGGATCGTGGCAGAGGGGTGTCATGAAAAATACGGGGAATTCCATGCAGAAAGAAATGCATTGACGAGGTGCATGGAAGATGTGAGCGGCGCCAGTATGTATGTTACATTGGAACCATGCTGCCACACAGGAAAGACGCCGCCCTGCACGGATATCATCATTGAGAGGAAAATTGGCAGGGTATATGTGGGGGCTATGGATCCGAATCCCAAAGTAGCAGGGAATGGAGTCAGGATACTGCAGGAGCATGGGATCAGGGTGGAGACCGGCATACTGGAAGAGGAATGTCTCCGGTTGAATGAAATCTTCTTTCATTATATCCGTACCGGATTCCCGTTTATCGCAATGAAATATGCGATGACGCTCGATGGAAAGATCGCATCTTTTACCGGGGATTCCAAATGGGTGACGGGGGAAAAAGCGAGGGAGCATGTGCATGTCCTGCGGAAGAAATATTCTGCGATCATGGCGGGGGTGGATACGGTCATTGCGGACGATCCGATGTTAAACTGCCGGATCGATGAGGGGGTGGATCCGATCCGGGTCATTTGCGATTCTCATCTCAGGATCCCACTGGAAAGCCGGATCATAAAAAGTGCAGACCGAATACGGACGATTGTGGCCTATGCGGAAGGTGCAGATGAAACGGTTCGGAAGAAACTAGAGACTACTGGAGTAGAATTGATAAAGACAGAGAATGAAAAACAGGTTTTTTTGCCCCGCCTTTTTGAGGAATTGGGGCAGAGAAAGATTGACAGTGTCCTTGTGGAAGGCGGAGGGACACTACATGGATCCCTTCTTGCTTCCGGATGCGTGAACCGGGTATATGCCTATATCGCACCTAAGCTTGTCGGTGGATGTGGGGCAAAATCTCCGGTCGGGGGAAGAGGAATCGAACGGATGGCAGATGCCAGAGGGCTCTCTGACATAGAAATCCTCTCCCTGGGAGAGGATATATGTATGACAGGCAGGATGGAGGCGCAGGGATGTTTACAGGAATCATAGAAGAGATCGGTACGATCGATTTCATCAGAAAAGGAAGCCAGTCGGCCGTGC
This sequence comes from Lachnospiraceae bacterium, assembly GCA_021770615.1. The sequence goes on from JAETQR010000028.1 coordinate 40,609, forward strand.
TTGGGATTCGATGTAAAAAAGTACTTGAGGGCACAAGGATCGGAGATAGTATCGCAGTCAACGGAGTATGCCTGACGGTGACAGGAATGAACAGCGGCGGTTATACGGCGGACGTCATGGCGGAGACTCTGGCACGCAGTTCGCTCGGACAGCTTTCCAAAGGAAGCCGGGTGAATCTGGAGCGTGCGATGGCGGCGGATGGAAGATTTGGCGGCCATATGGTGGCCGGCCATATTGACGGAACCGGGACCGTGAAGGAGATACGGAAGGATGAGACAGCGGTCTGGTATACGATCGGGGCAGAGGAATCTGTTTTAAGATATGTAGTAGAGAAAGGATCGATCGCAATCGATGGGATCAGTCTGACTGTGGCGGGAGTGACCGGTTCTGATCTGACCGTTTCTGTTATTCCTCACACACAGGGCGAGACTACTTTATCGGACCGGAGAATCGGTGATATGGTAAATCTTGAATGTGATGTGATCGGGAAATACATTGAGAAGCTGTGCATGCCATGGAATGATTCTACAAAAGTAGAGCAAAATAGGAAAGCAGGTGCAAAAACAGGAAACCAAAAACTTTCAGAGGCATTTCTGATCGAAAATGGATTTTTGTGATTAATAAGGAAGGGAAAAATAATGGCTGATAAAGAACAGTTTGGAAAATTAGAACAGGCATTGCAGGATCTGCGGGATGGGAAACTCATTCTTGTGATTGATGATCCGGAGAGGGAAAATGAAGGGGATCTGATCTGTGCGGCTGAACATGCGACCCCGGAAAATGTGAATATCATGGCGAGCCTTGCCAAGGGTCTAATCTGCATGCCGATGAGCAGGGAAATGTGCGAAAGGCTCGGGCTGTCCCAGATGGTGGAGGTAAACACCGATAATCACTCGACAGCATTTACCGTTTCGATCGACCATGTAGAGACAACGACAGGCATCTCTGCCTTTGAGCGGTCTCTGACGGCAGTAAAAACGGTGGAGGATGATGCGAGGCCGGAAGACTTCAGGAGGCCGGGACACATGTTTCCGCTGGAGGCGAGAGAAGGGGGTGTGCTCAAACGTGCCGGGCACACAGAGGCCACGGTGGATCTGATGAGACTTGCAGGCCTCAAAGAATGCGGCCTGTGCTGTGAGATCATGAGAGAAGACGGGAGCATGATGCGGACGACGGAACTCCTTAAGTTTGCAAAAGAGCATGGATTTACGGTTATCACCGTCGAGGAGATCATACGGAAGCGGCTGGAAAAGGAAAGTCTCGTAGAGAAGGAAGCAGAGGCAAAGCTTCCGACCAAATACGGTGACTTTACGATACATGGCTATGAAAATAAGCTGAACGGTGAACACCATGTGGCGCTCACGATGGGAGATGTGTCCGATGGAAAACCGGTGCTGTGCCGTGTTCATTCCGAGTGTCTGACCGGGGATGTGTTTGGGTCGAACCGTTGTGACTGTGGAGAGCAGCTTGAGAGCGCCCTGAAAATGATCGCGAAAGAAGGACGGGGCATCCTTCTTTATATGCGGCAGGAGGGACGTGGCATCGGCCTCATCAATAAATTAAAGGCATATGAACTGCAGGAGCAGGGATACGATACCGTAGAGGCAAATATTAAACTGGGATTTGCCCCTGACCTGCGCGAGTATGGGATTGGAGCGCAGATCCTGTATGATCTCGGGGTGAAAAAACTCAGGCTTCTTACGAATAACCCGACAAAGATCGCCGGGCTAAGCGGATACGGGATCAGTATCGAAGAGCGTGTGCCGATCCAGATCGAGCCGAGGCGGGAGGACTTTAAATATCTTCTGACGAAGCAGGAGAAGATGCAGCATATGACAAACTATAAAAAATGACAGGGTGTCAAAAGCCCGTTGTTTTTTCATGTACTGGCAATATGCACAAAAAACAATATCCTCGCAGCCGGATGCACGAACCATTCCGCAGAGCCCAGGGCGTGGAAATCGTGTTCAGCAAAGGCTTTCACGATTTCCTGAGTCTCCGCTCCATCGTGCATAATGCTGCTCATCTTATTGTTTTTTGTGCATATTGCCAGCCCCCTTGATGAAAAGGGGCTTTTGACACCCTAACCAAATAAGTTAAAATAAATAAGAAAACAGGCGTTAAAAGCCGCAGAATGGAGGAAGAAAATGAGAGTATTAGAAGGAAAAGTAGTTGGAAATGACATGAAAGTCGGTATCGTGGCAGCGAGGTTCAATGAATTTATCGTATCAAAGCTTGTAGGTGGTGTCGAGGACGCCCTGAAGCGCCATGACGTGGATACGGAGAATAATGTGGATCTTGCGTGGGTGCCGGGGGCGTTTGAAATTCCGATCGTTGCACAGAAAATGGCGGAAAGTGGAAAATACGATGCGGTGATCTGCCTTGGCGCTGTGATCAAAGGTTCCACATCCCATTATGATTATGTGTGTGCAGAGGTAAGTAAAGGCGTGGCTGCGGTAGGGCTTAAGACCGGAGTACCGACGATATTTGGTATTCTTACTACGGATAATATCGAGCAGGCGATTGAGCGTGCAGGGACGAAGGCAGGAAATAAAGGCTATGATGCGGCAACATCTGCGATCGAGATGGTAAACCTTATGAGAAAATTTTAAGGATTGGAGCGACCGAAGATGATGACCATATTATATTCTATCTACGGAAATTTATATGTAAATATGACAAACCGCTGCCCCTGTGCCTGCACATTCTGTCTGAGAAACAACGGGGATGAATTGAATGGTTCGGGAAATCTGTGGCTTGACAGAGAGCCTTCTGTCGAAGAGGTGAAGAGGGAATTCGACCGTTTCCCACCCGGAAGTTATCAGGACGTGGTGTTCTGTGGCTACGGGGAGCCGACGGAGCGTCTGGAGGACGTTTTGGAGGTAGCGCAGTTTGTCAAAGAGACATTTGATAAGAAAGTCCGTATCAATACAAACGGTCTGGCGGATCTGATTCATGGAAAAGATGTAGCTCCGATGTTTGCGGGAAAGATCGATGAGGTATCGATCAGTTTGAACACCCCTGACCCGGACAAATATCTGGAACTGACGAGAAGTAAGTTTGGCCGGGGATCCTTTGAAGCGATGCTGAGATTTGCGGAACATGTGAAACAATATGTCCCGAAGGTTACGATGACGACGGTGGCGACTACGATCTCCAAAGAGCAGGAGGAAATGTGCAGGAAGATCTGTGAGGACATCGGGGTCACGTACCGGATCCGGGCATTTGAAGATTAGTCAGCGCATCGGTTATGCGCAGAATGGAGGGAAAAATGGAAGTAGCGACAAGGCGCTTTGTGCGTCCGGAACATATGAACCATCACCAGAGCCTGTATGCCGGATACATTTCTGAGTGGATCACAGAAGCCTCTTTTATCGCAGTGGCAGAAACACTTGGCCGGACGGATCATGTGGTGCTTGCGGGGATCAAGGAGATACGAATGATAAAACCCGTGAGGAGCGGTACGGTACTGGAATTGCAGTACGAGGTGAAAAAATATGGTACTACAAGTATAGAATACTATGTCGAGGGAACGGATTTTTTGACACATGACAGGCATTTCCGGGGTTCGGTAGTCTTTGTAACAGTGGATGATAAGGGGCGTAAAAAGCCGCATGGAAAAGGGGGAAGAGATGGAAATCAGGGAAATACATCAAAAAGCGGAGAAGATCTGTGATAATATAGAAAAGGTGATCGTGGGAAAACGGGATGTGATCCAATTTGTACTTTCGGCCTTTCTTGCGGGAGGCCATGTGCTTTTAGAGGATGTTCCCGGAACAGGAAAGACGATGTTGGCCAAAAGTCTTGCTGCGTCTTTTGGAATGAAATTCAAGAGGGTGCAGTTTACGCCGGATCTTCTTCCGTCTGATGTGACTGGAATTTATTATTTTAATCAGAAGACGAGTGATTTTGAATTTCGTCCCGGCGGGGTGTTCAGCAATATCCTGCTGGCAGATGAGATCAACCGTGCCACGCCGAGGACCCAGTCGAGCCTCTTAGAGTGTATGGAGGAAAAACAGGTTACAGTTGATGGAGAGACGATGAAGGCCGGGGATCCGTTTTTTGTCATAGCGACCCAGAATCCGGTCGAGACAAGTGGAACATTTCCATTGCCGGAAGCTGAACTCGACCGTTTTATGATGAAGCTGTCCATGGGATACCCGGATGAAGCCAGTGAGCGGGAGATCCTGTTGCGTTTTACCGGGAATGGGGAGTTATTGGATGAACTCAGGGCGGTATGCGACAGGGAAGAATTTCTGGATATGCAGAAGTCATGCGGGAAAGTGACGGTACATGAACTGATCATCCAGTATGTACTCGATATCGCCAGAAGGAGCCGGGAAAGCCGGAGTATTGCGATGGGGGTCAGCCCACGGGGGGAAATCGCGCTTGTGAAAACAGCCAGATGTTATGCGGCGATCACCGGGAAGACATTTGTTACGCCGGATCTGATCAAGGAGCTGGCACCCGCTGTATTTGCCCATCGTCTGATCCTGTCAGATCAGTTTGGGTCACGGAAACTTCCGCAGGAATATATTCAGGATATACTTGGTGAGGTAAAAGCACCGACGGAGGATGCATTTGAATCATGATAATGATGGTATTTGCCGCTGCGCTGGTCATGTTGATCTGCTTTGTCGTGATCAGTATCATGGGGATCCGGTATGGGAGGAAATGGACAAGAAACCTGGATGTGGACATATCGTTTTCGGAAGAACAGGCAGGGGAGGGAGACTCTCTCTGGCTTTATGAAACCATAACGAATGAAAAAGATATGATTTTGCCGGCGATATGTGTAAAATTTAAAACCTCCCGTCATTTAAAATTTGAGGATATGGATGGCGGTTCTGTCTCGGATTATTTTTACAGAAATGATGTGCTCAGTGTCAGGGGATTTGAACAGGTACGCCGGAAGTTAAAACTGACCTGCAGCAGAAGGGGAGAGTATTCCATTGATGAGGTGGAGTTTGTTGGAAATGACTACTTTCTCAGGCGAAAATATGTAGAAAAAAGGGAGGTCGCTGCCAAACTGACCGTGTATCCTTCTTTGGTCAATCCAGAAAAGCTTTTGCCGGTATTTCAGAAAAGTTACGGGGAGATGTCCACGAGCACGCCTCTCTTTGAAGACCCATTTGAATATATCGGCGTGAGGGATTATATGCCGGGGGATACGATGAACCGGATCAACTGGAAGGCATCAGCAAAGACAGGAAAATGGCAGGTGCGAACGAGCGCCTATACGGCATCTGAACCGGCAGTTATTTTATTGAATCTGGAATCACCGGGAACATTTATAAACTATGCTGCGATGGAGGAAAATATCAGGATCGCCTGTTCGCTCATCTGTTATCTGGACGCCAGAGGATTTGTGACTACACTCATAACAAATGGGACAGAGAGGGACGTCCTGAGTGGAAATGGGAGAGAACATATCGCACGGGTAAGAACACATCTGGCAAAAATTTCTTATGATACACCAGGCTGTTCCGGGGCGGCGATGCTCCGGAAGGAGAGCGGAACGATAGGTGTAAACAGCCATGTGTTTTTCCTGTCAGCGGCGGGCAAAACAGAAATCCGGGAGGAGCTCATGAAGCTTTTCGGACGTGGGATTTCTCTTACATGGGTTGCACCGGTATTTGGCGGTGAGGATGATACGAAAGAACTCCCGCCGGCGTTAGAAAAATGTGTGTTCCGATGGAGGGGCTGACTCATGTTTGGATGAAAGGAGGAGAGTATGGATTACAGACACCGGTATCAGATCATCATATTTGTTTGTTATTACCTGTGTGCCGTCTGTTTTTTTGTGATGAGTGCGGTTGCTGCCGGTAGTACGGCTGAGGCGTATATTCTGTTTGTGGTCGCGATGGCTCTCTGCTATTTTATCGTCAATTTTAAGCTGTCCCATAAAAGGAAAGCGGAAAAAGATCCGAACAGGGAAAGACGCAGTCACATGACGGTATTTGGTGCTGTGCTGGTGGCAGCTGTTTTTTTTCAGCAGCCGGATGAGGTCATAGAGGGTAGGGGGCTGGCGTTCATTCTGGGCGAACTGCTTTTATTTGTATTGATCATGGCAATCACGGCTGTATATATTTATGCCGATTATTTTCGGGAAAAATATTTCACGATGCATGCCAATCCCTGTGTGAATACGGAGACGATCCGGCGGTTTGAGAAGAATACCCGTTATGCACTGAAACGCTTCTTGTTCTTTTTCGGATTTGGGGCGCTTATGTTGTTTTGTGTCGTTTCCTCAATAGTGACTACAGAAGTAGACTACAAATATGAAAAGCAGGAAGAGCGTCAGCCCCGGCAATCGGTCCAAAGGGTGAAGCCGAAAAAAGAGCAGCAGGAGCAGATCCAAGAACAGGAAAAGGAGAAGCGGAGTCCGTTTATGGAGTTACTCCTTCGTATTTTAATGCGTGCCATGCAGGTGATTGTTATATTGTTTTTTGTCATTGGCGTGGCGGCGATTATCTTTTTCCTGCTAAGAAAAATTTTCCGGGTGCGGCTGCCACAGTTTAGCCGGGTGGAAAAAGTCAGGGAGAGGCATACGGACGGAATCGATGAATACATTTCCCTGCGTCCTGTACTCCGGCAGGGAGAAGAGTTCCCGGCAGATCCCAATGGAAAGATCCGGAGATATTTTACCCGTTATATGAAGAGGAAATCAGGCGGAAGGGTCGATGTCAGCCTCACCCCGAAGGAGATGGTAAAAATGTATGCAGCCGGAGAGGGAGGAAATGTGACGGAGGAAGAGCGTGTGATCGTGGAATTATATGAGAAGGCGAGGTACAGCGGGGAGAACTGCTCGGAGGAAGAAGCGGAGAGAGTGCGCAGGGGGAGCATATCAGGCGGCAGATGATCCGAATCTGCACATATTAAATAAATGATCCGCCGATATCTCTTCAAAAAAGAGCATCTTAAAAGTCTGTGAAATGACTTTTGGGATGCTTTTTTTGGTGGAAAATTTGAATTTCAAACACGAAATAACACGGTTCGCACATAAGGGATTGAAAAACAGGATGTCCTGTGGTATGTTGCAGGAGAAGTAAAAAATTGTCATTTTAAGACGCATAAGGGAACGGAGGAGAAAAATGAACGCATTCAGGAACATCCAGAGAGTAAGAATGATGTCGTTGTTTTTAATTATGAGCATGGTGGCGGGGTTAGTTTTGCCGGCGCCGGACAGCAGGGCAGGTACAGACCCGGGAAGCAAAGGGAAACTGAGATCTGAAGATCCCGGATACCGGTTGGAACTCACAGAATCATCCGCTTGGAATGGTGGTTATGTAGCGGAAGCGGTCGTGGCAAACACCGGAGAGGAAGAGATAAGAAACTGGTCCGTCGTGGCGGTCATGAAAAAGGGAGAGATCGTAAATTCATGGAATGCCGGCAGCAGGGTGTCAGGGGAAGAGGGCACAGAGGTGGTCTTTGAACCGGAAGCGCACAACATGATCCTGAAATCCGGAGAAAAAACAAGCTTTGGCTTTCAGGTGACAGGAGGACAGTATGAGGATATCGCTTCGGTAAAACTGATCCCCGGAACGAGCATCCGTACAGATCAGACAGAGGTCACATGGAAAGAGACAGGAAGCTGGGACGGGTATAGGATCATGGAGGGTACCATCACTAATCACAGCGGAAAGACGATCCGGGACTGGTCTCTTTCTTTTGATATGGACGGGGAGATCACGAACATATGGAATGCAGTAGCTGCAAGTGGAGATAAAGGAAGTTTTGGGGTAAAGAGCTGCAGTTATAATGCGGTTCTCGAGCCGGGACAGAGCGCCACGTTTGGTTTTGAAATCTCATATGATACGGAATCTTTTGAGGGAATCCGGAATGTCCGGGTGTATGCAGGTAACTCCGCAGTGTCAGGGGAAGGGGAAGAGCCGCAGGAAACACCGGGGAAGACGAAAGAACCTGTACTGCCGACAGCTACACCGGCAGTCACGACGAAAAATCCTGTGGAGACGAAGTCCCCGGAACCGGCTGTTACGCCTGCCGTGACAGGAGAGCCGGAAAAAGATGACATTTCGGAGGATGACATCGAGTTCATCCAGGTGGAAAACCGTGACTGGAATATGGATATGATCCATGCGAATGATCCGGAAGTCCAGGCGGCGAAAGAAGTGAAGGACAGGAAGATCCGGGTCACAATGCTGGATTCGGGCATTAATTACAGCAAAGAAGTCGATGTGGTGATGCGGAGAAACTTTGTCGAGGGGCAGGATGAAATGAACTGCCTGTTTGAAGATGGCAGCGGCCACGGGACAGCGGTCGCAGAAATACTGGCGTCGGATCCGGAAGCAGACGCAGGGGAAGAGACGGACGGCGTATGGGTCGATGATGAATGGGGAGAGTATACCTATTATGGGGAGGCCGAAGCGGAGGAAGAAGACGCTGGGGAAGACGGAGAAACTCCCGGTACGAAAGAGTCGGGCATCGTTTCCATGGCAGATCTTCTGGACAGCGGTTATGACTGGACAGAAGGGGTAAATCCGGACATCGAGTTATACTCGGGAAAGGTGCTCGATGAAAAGAACGAGACGACAGTCGACCGTGTCGTCGAGGGGATCGAGTGGGCCATCGAAAATGAAACGGATATTTTAAGTCTCAGCCTCGGAATGGAGAAAGATTCGGAAAAATTGCATAAAGCCATCCAAAAGGCGGCAGCAAATGGGATGCTGATCGTGGCGGCAGTCGGGGATGATGAGCATGTGGACTACCCGGCGGCGTATCCGGAAGTGATGGCGGTCGGCATGGCAGACAGCATGGGTCAGACAGACGGCGTCCACTCTGAGGTGGCCGCTCCCGGCGATTTTATCGTGTCCCGGGGGCCGTTTGACAGCATGCAGGTATTCTCCGGCAGCAGTATGGCGGTTCCCCACGTAGTCGGGCTTGCGAGCATCCTCTGGCAGAAGGATACGACAAAAGATGCCGGGTTTATCCGGGGGCTGATCGACGTCTCTGCGAATGCAACCGGTGGGGATGAAAACTGTGAGTACGGCCTGATCGACTGCAGCTATGCGCTGGAAGCATATGAAGAATTTGAGGAACAGGTCAGGGAAAACAGCGCTCTTTTAAAAGATATCTGCCGGAATAAAGATCCGGAGGAGGTAAAGGAAGAAGTCTCCGGGGTGGTTGACAATGAGGCGGAAGTGGAGACAGAGCAGGAGATTGAGAGGCTGTATGGGAGTTGGGATAAGGAAGTGCATAAGAAATTTGTGAGTAAGAAGTATTATGAGAATGTATGGACAAACGGTGAGAAATATGTCAAGGTACTGCAGAGTGGTTTATCGTTTGTAGATAGAGGTGATAAAAATCCGGATTGTTACGGCATGCGTGACCACCCATGGTTCCATGGCTTTCACGGCGGAGTTCTCGTAGAGAAAGGTTCTGACAAAAGGACGATCACCTCGAATTATATGACGAGCTTCCGCACGCTCGTGGAACTGGCAGAGGAGATGAGAAAGAATGGGGTACTCAAGGAGATTAGTGTCAGCAGTAAGTATAAGCGGGTAAGGAATGCCAGAAATGGGATCTGGCAGGCTTTTCAGGATGAAAAGAAAGTAGGAAGCCAGACATGGGCTGAGATCAATGATGATTGTGCAAAAGACGAGATGTCAGTCCCGAAAGACTGCCGCAGCCTTCTCATCTATGGCATGGCGCTGCACACGTTAGGGGATACGTTCTCCCATAGCAGTTACGGGTTGGAAAAGAAAAAGCCTTCTAAGAAAGATCCTTCCAAGGTGAAGTGGAGAAGGTATACCCATGGCGATGACGAGGAATGGTTTGCCGACAATACAAAGAACAGGAAGCTCCGGTATGAGTCGGCAAAGAGCGTCACAAAAGAGGCAATTAAAAACATCCGGGTCGATCCTGGGAGGGGATTGGCCGGGTATGCGAACATTGGGAAAGAGATGGATGCTTTTTGTGCAAAGACGCAGTTTGAAAGTTTAAAGGATATGCATATCCATTTTCAGGATAAGACGGGAAAAGAAAAAAAAGCAGTGAAAATGAAATATGTAAAAGAAGGATATGCCCTGAAGGATTTTTCAGAATACTATGAACAGGAGGCAGATATCACCAAAAAGACATCCGGACAGTTGAAAAAGTATATGTCCTATGTCGATGTGGATAAGACTGCACAGAGTATGAAAGCTTGTGCCCTGATCCAGATGGTATTGGATGAGAAAATGGGATTTTTTGACCTGTCTTCTCTTGTACGGGTCAAGCTGGACGGAAAGACGATCCTGTCCCAGAAACCAAACGGAGATAAGATCGCAGTGCTGCTGCCGAATGAAGGGGAGTATACGGTGGAGGTATCGGGTGCGGACAGTACCTTTACAGCATGTACAGTCAGGGATGGTGTCGTGTATGACGCCATTGGGAGGAAGATGAAAAAGAATGAAGCAGACGACGAAGATGAACCTGACGAAGATGAGATAGAAGTGTGCGAAATCGGTGACTATACGCTGTCGACGGATTGCCTCGTGAAAGGAAAAGTAGTCTGGTTTGATTTTGGAGAGGGGATGGGATCGATCGAAAAGATGCCTGCCCTTGAAGGTGCGGACGTCCGTTTTCAGTCGAGGGAGTCCGGTGAAATCTATAAGACAAAGACTAAAAAGGATGGCACTTACCAGATCGAGGTGCCGGCCGGTAAGTACGACGTCATTTATGAAAAGGGAAAAGATTATGTCGTTGTGAAGCAGTTCATCGAAATACCGGAAGATACGGATTTGTATCCAAACCTTACGGTGCAGATGCTTGGGAAAAACTGGGACGATGAGGGGTGTATGGTCGGAACGCTATATGACCAGAAAACAGGAGTTCCTCTTTCCGGCGCCAGCATAAAGATTTATCGGGGTATCGGATACTATGATAAAGATCCGGTGGAAACGTTGGTGACAGATGCGAGCGGAGGGTTCTCTACCGGTTTTCTAAATGCAGGTGCATACACGTTCGTGATCCGTAAGGATGGCTATGAGACGATGCGTTGTTATGAGAGTATCATAGGGTATGTAGAAGCGACAGTCCCGGCGATAAAACTAAAACGGAAGGAGTAAGAAATGAGTGCCTTTTTAAAGAGATTATGCTGTCTTACGGTATTTGCACTGGCAGCCACGCTGTTTTGTATTCAGAGTGGCAGCAGTGCGAAAGTACACAGCGGGAAATATGGGAACAACACGACATGGTATTACAATACGGATACGAAGACGGTGACGATTGACTGCAAGGGGAAACTGCAGGATGCAACGGAGTACGGGCCGTCTTTGGGATGGTGTAGGAACAGATGGTATATAAAAGCGAAACGGGTAGTGTTCCGAAAAGGGATCACCTATATCGGAGCAGGAACTTTTGAAAACTTTCAAAATGTAGAGGAAGTGGTGTTACCAGAGGGACTGGTATCAATCGGAAATTCAGCTTTCTGGTGTACACATAAGTTAAAGAAGATCCGCCTCCCTTCTTCTTTAAAAAGGATCGGGAGGGATGCATTTGATGGCTCAGGGATTGAAAGGGTTTCGTTGAAGAATGTTGAAAAGGTAAGATATGGGGCATTTGGCGGAACGAAGTTAAAAAGCCTGACGATCCCATCCCGGTGTAAATCCATCGGAATTGGTGCCTTTTCCTGCTGTCATGATCTAAGAACAGTAGAGATAGAAGAAGGGGTAAAAACGATCAGCGCATATGTATTTTCCCAATGTGGATTTGAATCTGTAACGATCCCATCCAGTGTCACAAAGATCGGGACACATGCCTTTTTCTCTTTCTCGCCGGAAGAGGGAAAGCTAAAGGAAGTTACGATCCGTTCCAAAAAGATCAAGGAGTGGGGGAAGGGGATCTTTGGAAATGCGAGGAAGGATCTGGTCATCAAAGTACCAAGGAGCAAAAAGGAGGAGTATACGAAAGCGCTTCGGGAGGGAGGGCTTCCGGAGTATGTGAGGATCGTCTCCTGACAGGGTTATGGCTGGGGCGAAGGTGAAACTTAGATGCTGATACCGGCACTTTGTGTCTGGAATATTTAGCATCAGCAAAATGAAAACGAGAGGGGGAAAGTGAGAATGAGTGCCTTTTTAAAGAGACTATGCTGTCTCATTGTATTTGCACTGGCAGCCACGCTGTTTTGTATCCAGAGTGGCAGCAGTGCGAAAGTACACAGTGGGAAATACGGGAACAATACGACATGGTATTATAATACGGATACGAAGACGGTGACGATCGACTGTAAGGGCAAGTTGGAGGATATTGACGATCATATGGGACTGCATCGGGAATGGAGTGGGGGATCGAAACGTTGTTGGTATATGAAAGCGAAAAAAGTGGTATTCCGGAAAGGGATCACCTACATCGGAGCAAGAACTTTTGATGGGTTTCAAAATGTAGAGGAAGTGGTGTTACCAGAGGGACTGGTATCAATCGGAAATTCAGCTTTTTGGAATACACATGCGTTAAAAAAAATCCGCTTCCCATCTTCTTTAAAGAGGATTGGGTGGTGTGCGTTTGATGGTTCGGGGATTGAAACGGTTTCGTTGAAGAATGTGGAAAAGGTAAGGGCGGAGGCATTTAGCGGAACAAAGTTAAAAAGGCTGACGATCCCATCCCGATGTAGATCCATCGGAAGTGGTGCCTTTTCCTGTTGTGAGGATTTAAGAACAGTAGAGATAGAAGAAGGGGTAAAAACGATCGGTACATATATGTTTTCCCGGAGCGGATTGGAATCCGTGACGATTCCCTCCAGTGTCACAAAGATCGGAGCATATGCCTTTTTCTCCTTCTCGCCGGAAGAGGGAAAGCTAAAGGAAGTTACGATCCGTTCCAAAAAGATCAAGGAGTGGGGGAAGGACATCTTCGGGAAGGCGAGGAAGGATCTGGTCATCAAAGTGCC
>JAETQR010000102.1 GCA_021770615.1 Lachnospiraceae bacterium
TTGCCACTTTCGTGAAAAAGAGCGAAAGTATAATAAAATCATCTGCCCTTATGAGAGCCTTAAAATACCTTGTTCAGCAAAAGGAGCGCTATTTATAATAGTTGTAAACTGGTGTTTCTAACTATAAAAACAGTGTAAATGAGTAGTGACAACTCTACAGACAAATTCATTGACCCTGTTTAGGTTTATTGCAATTATAGTTATTTGTTCGTAAGATAAATGTAAGCATCCTCCAGCGTTGCTTCACAAGAACTGCATTCTATTTTTGGTGGCGTTTCACTAATTAATTTCATTTGTAATTCGTCCCCTACATACTGCTTCGATGAAACATGATATTTTTTTTCCAGTTCCCTTGCAGTCCCTTCATTTTTTGTTTTATAAATCCAAATATGACCTCTTGCCTGTTCCAGTAATTCTTTCATGTTTCCTGAATAAAGGAATTTCCCATTTTTCATAACTGCAAGCTGATTGCAGGTAGCTACCAAATCTTCCACTACATGTGTGGAAAACAAAACGGTACGCCCTTCTGAAAAATCAACCAACAGATTTCTGATGCGGATACGTTCTTCAGGGTCTAATCCGGTTGTTGGTTCATCGACAATCAAAAATTCTGGCTCATTTAAAAGCGCCTGAATAAGACCGACTCTCCGTTTCATACCGCCCGACAATTGTTTCATCTTCTTTCTGCGATGCCCTGACAGGCTTGTCTTTTCAAGATAATATTTGATGCGTTCCTTATATGTTTGTCTGGGTATACCAGATAAGTCCCCCATATATTCCAGACATTCTTGTACTGACAGGTTTGGATATAAGTCAATCTCCTGCGGCAGATATCCTATCTTTCTCTGTATTTTTTCAAAATTCCCTTCACTGTAAAGTATTCCATCTAAGGTTACTGTACCACTGGTTGGTGATAACACAGTTGTAAGCACCCGCATAAGCGTTGTTTTTCCTGCCCCGTTTTCCCCCAGCAGCCCAAAAATTCCCTTTGGGATTTCCAAATCCGCATGATTGATTGCTATCACATGATTCCTGAATGTTACTGTTAAATCCTCTATCTTAATTCCCATAGTCTTAACCTCTTTTCTTAATGATTTTAGGCAATACTGCCACTGCCATAATTCCAATACTAATACAAACAACTTTCCCATATATCCAGCTAAAATTACTGATGTCCTCTAATTTTCTGAAAGAATAGGAAAACAAGTTCCATGCACCAAAGATTCTGTTACCGATGCTGGAATTTGTAATCAGCCACAGCACCATGCAGCTTCCGATTCCAACCCACATATTCCGAAACAGGCAGGAAATCAGATTTGATAAAAGCCCCCAGAAGCCAAGCGTGACAGCAATAGCGGCAAAATATACAAAGAACTGGCATATTTCATTTTCTATACCACCTTGCCCCATTCCATTTATGTTTGGATTTTGGAATAGAAAAAACAATCCATATCCAATGACTGCGACAGCCAGTAAGAACATTTCCTGTATCACAACCCGTCTGTAAATAGAATTTATTCTCTTTTTCATGGGGCATAGCCGCCAGATTTCCGATCGCTTGCTGGCAATTTCCTGCGTATAGGTATCTGCACAGAATGTGAAAGCAAGGATTGCCATTGGGGCTTCTAATGCAATTCCTATTTCATCAGAATAAGTTATCCCTCTGACAAGGCTTAAGATTACGACAAAAAATACTGCATAAGCTTGCTTTTGGAATGTCAGGGAGATTTTCATTTCACGCTTCAATATACCCGCCTCCTTTTCCATATCTGCATTGAGAGAAAGATGATACAGATTGCGGCTAAGATGAGGAAACTCTGATTCAGCAATGCCATTGGCGGAGGGGCAGTATCAAAAAAACCTCCTGGGAACCGCACCATAATCGCTAACGGTCTGCCATAATATCCATAAATGCCTTCCGCATTCCTGCTTCCCATATTGGAATACACGATATAAAGAAACAAAAGCGGCACTGCTGGCAGCGGGCTTTTAAACAGCAATGAAATCAGGCTGTAAACGCTTACAATCATCAGCATATTTGGCAGAATATATAAAACGCTTGCCAATAAAAAGTCCATCAAATGAACTTCAAAACTGCTGTTTCTCGTTGATACAAGGCAAATACCAAAAAATATAAGATTTAAGGCCGCACATATTATCAGGCAGACTAAAAAACCGCCTCCCACCTTGCCAGATAGATATTTTCCTGCGCTGACAGGCTTTGTATGAAGAAGCTCATAGGTATTTCTCCTCGTATCCTGCATAAATAAAACAGATAATAAAACGGTTGCGAAAAATCCCATAAACAGTCCTGCAAAATCAGCAAATTTTCTGGAAAAGTAGTACGAAAATGCCCTGTTTTCCAGTTTCTCTGAAATATAAGAATTGATTTCTTCACGGGTTCCTTTATGGTAGGCTGTATTCTCATACTCATAATATGAATTGTAGAATCCATACCCTTCCAGATGGGCGCAGGCTGTCTTAACATCCATTCCTTTCATTTCCTCAATCACAGATTGCGCCTTCTCATCGTCCATCTCAAATTCGGAAGTTAAGACCTCCTGTATCCGTTCTTCCCACTTTTCCCGCCGTAGCTCTTTCTCCGTCGGCACATATCCGTCAAAAACATCTCCATCCCGATAGCTTTGCGGATAGTCATTCACAATGGTTTCCCCTTCCCTGAGATAATGGATGTTCAGATAGGGGCTTACATTTTGAAATACCATAAAAACACCAATAACGATGCCAAGCCAGAGCAGAGGGTTCTTCATATAATTTTTTACCTCTCTTTTCAAAATTGACCGCATAACTTTGCCTCCTTCATTTTTTAGTGATTCTATTGTAAAAGAAAAATCACAACAAAAAGACAATAAAAGTAAAACGCCGGATTGCTTACGCAATCCGACGGAACATTGCTGTCACCACAGCCCCTCTCTGTTCATCATTTCCTAAAACTAATTTTCCTCCATGTTTTTCACAATACAGCCTGCTGATATACATTCCCAGCCCCGCATGTTTCAGGCTGTCTTTTACATTCTGCCCATAGAACGCCTCCGTAATTTTTTCTGCATCTTCCCGAAAACCATCGCCGTCATCCATGACACAGATACTTAATTTTTCATATCCAGCCTTTACCATAATTATAATCTGCCGTTTCCCATGACGCAGGGCATTCGACAGAAGATTTTCCGTTACTTCTAAAATAATTTCCTTATCCCCGTAAAATTCTTCCTTTGATTCAGACACTTGTAACATACATTGTTTCCCATACTCTTTTTCCAAAATGGCAAGTTCTCCCTGAATATCCTTCTCTAATTGTCTGGAAGAAATATTCTCTGGGGTCAACCGCCGATTTTCTAAACTGCTCAATTTCCGCATTGTTTCTACAAAGGCATCCATACGTTCAATCTGGCGTCCGCTCTCTGACAGCATTTCCATTGCCTGTTCCATATCTATATCTTCGCTTGGCAGATATTCCATCAGCATTTCCTGATACCCTTTCAAAACGGACAATGGGGCGCGTATATCGTGCGAAATAGCCGCCCGCAGCATCTTTTCCTCCTCAACCGTCCGCCATAATGCCTGATTATTTCTGGCAAGCTGTTCCCGCATCTTCTCAAACTCCCTGCAAAGTTCGCCCATCTCGTCCTTATTCTCAAAGGAAATGCAAAAATCCAAATGATTCTCGGCAATCTTTTTTGATGCCTGTACCAGTTCTTCCATCGGCTTTCTTAACTTGTTTTGGTAAAAGAGGAAAACTCCCACGCAGCTTCCTGCTATAGATAATATCAGCACGGCATAAGTCTGTAAAAAATCGCAAAGCTCTGACACAAAATAGTCTGACTGTGTCATCTCATAAGGACTTGGCCTTGGAATATCCGCCACATAATAAGGCCCTTCATTTTCTACTGCTTCAAAATATGCTTCTTCATCCACATAATTCCACCAGATATGCATTTGTGTCCGTTCGGCAATTCTGGCAATAACTGCCGAAATAAGGAAACCGCAAAATAAGGCAGCCGCCATATATAAAAAAATTGTTTTTCTTACGGAAAGATTTCTTATTTTATCCATCGGTATCCCATCCCCCATATGGTTTCAATATATTCTGTTTCTGTAAATTGCTGGAACTTTTTTCTGATTCGGCGGATTAGTTCTGTAATTACCCTGCTGTCACCTTCTGCATCATATCCGCAGACCTTCTCGTAAATCCTGTCTTTATCAAAGACCATCCCTGGATTCATGGACAAAAATTCAATAATTCCATATTCTAATCTTGTCAGTTCCAGATAATCTGTGTGAATCTGCACGGTCTTTGCATTATAATCAATAGACAGTTCTCCTTGAAAGCAGTATTCTGTCTTTTCTTTGCGCCGTGCTTCCCGTTTCAGGTGCGCCGTAATCCTTGCATCAAGCTCTTTCAGGCTAAACGGCTTTAAAATGTAGTCGTCGCCTCCTGAAGAAAGCCCATTTATAACGTCTTGTTCGTCTACCCGTGCGGTCAGAAACAGAATCGGGCAGGCTACTTTATCCCGTACCCTCCTGCATACCTCTATCCCATCAATGTTCGGCATATTTACATCCAGTAATATAATATCTGGCTGTAGCTTTATTTTATTTAACCCTTCCAATCCATTCTCTGCCGTAATGATTTCATACTTTTTAATTTCCAGAAATTTTTTCAGCATTTTAAGGAGTTCGGTATCATCATCAATAATTAATATCTTATAAGCCATTTCTGCTCCTTTTCCTTGATATGATTGTCTTTCTGGTTTGTTTTCCTATCATGTGCATAAATTATCAACAATTAGGATGTCCCTTTGCCAGTCAACATATAAAATTAATTATACTACACAAATCACAACAAATACACAACGAACACTTTGTTTTCAGCTCTGACGCTTAAATTAATATTTGCTCTCTTAGGGCAGCTTGGATTCAATCTTATAGACTAAACTGTCAATACGTTCCTATTTTGAACCATAAAATCCCTGTGCCCTGCTTT
>JAETQR010000103.1 GCA_021770615.1 Lachnospiraceae bacterium
AATCTTCTTTTTAAATTCAGGAGTGTAGTTTTGTGACATAATGAGTACCTCTTTTCTTGTGTTATTGATTATATCTCATTAGCCACTCCCGTTACAACTTTATTATAGCACTTCAGATGTATGGAATCATTTCTAATTCTGACCTATTCCTTATTTCCTGCATTAGTTTGTGGTGCCATGTATTTTTGTTTTTTGTGCGACAATCAACAATTAACCTTTTCAACTCCTTCTCTCTTGTGAGCTGCCAAGTGTTGAACTTTTTCAATAATTGCTCATATATCTGTTGATGGAAGTATTCATTTAATTTTTCCTGGCTCAAATCTTTCCAGAAAGAGGACTCAAAGACAGACTGGATTTTCTTCCTGTTTTTCAACTTTAATTCAATGCGCAGGATTTCAATGCCATGTTCTATTTCCATCCCCTCATTTTTTAACTGCTGTATCTTATCATAGAAGATAACTCCTATTGATTTATTGCTTCTTGTGAAGGATTCTTCATGTATTATTTTTTTATGACCCATCTTATCATAAGTGTTCAGCTTTCCCAGATGATTATGGAAAAAGGACATAAAAAGCCTTAATACCCTGTTGTATTGGGAAAAGGCATTTGCTAAGAAGATATTTGTATTGATTTCTATGTAGTCAACTTTCATATAAGCATTGTGTAAGGTAATTCCATATTCAGAGTGTATGTATTCCAGAACCTGATGGATGTAAGTGTCATATTCTTCATAGGTCATGTTTTCCAGGTTGAATCCCTTGGCATTGGAAACACATATGCTTAAGTACACATATTCAATAGGCATGTTGTTTCCACTGTTAGCACACCCAATTAACAAATCAGAAAAGATTTCATTATCTTTGATAAGGATTTTAGAGATTCCTGCCCCTGATTCTGGCATATACCTCTTACAAGGTATGAAAGAGTTTGGGGATTGGACAATTTCCACTCTTTTTGCCATAGACTGAAGCTTAATCATGTCAATGTGTTCCACTGCAAAGCCTGAGAGTTTTATCTTATCAATTCCCACTCTTTTGATTGAATCCATCTCTAAATCACTGATATTCATAAAATATCCCACCTTCCAGAATTTTTTGTTTTCTGGAAAATGGGAGATTTTTCAGTTTTAGACAGATTTTTCTTTGCCTATATGAAAATTTTTCCTTCTTCTTTTCCTTCTTCCCTTTATCTTCCTGGTTCTTGTCAGTTACAAGAGAACCAAACAATCCATCAGAACATGCCTGTTCCCTGCAAAGGGCTGTCCATTTTTGCAAAAAAGTGGAACCCAGGGGATGCCCTAAAATACCATTTAGAAACTGTGAAAGGGGGTGTGTGATGATGGAGAATAAAAAAGAAAGGAGCGCTGATTTTGACAGATGCATTGATTTTCTAGTGAAGATGATTGAACTGTATGGGGCAAAAGTGCTTGAGGAGATAGCAGAAATTGAAAACAGTGATGGGAACAATGCTGCATAAGGAAGGACTGTTACATAATGAAGAAGGAAACCAAAAATGTGAAGCTGGTGCATACCCCAGGGATATGTACCAGCTTTTTTGTATTTCTGTTGACAGTGGATTCTGCAAGCGATAAAATATAGTTGGGACATAAAACTACAGATACAGTTATTGACAGGAGAACAAAAATGGACAATAAGAGAGTAAAAAAATGCTATATCTATACAAGGGTTTCCACAGCAGTGCAGGTGGAGGGATTCAGCCTGGATGCACAAAGGGACAGGCTGATAAAATATGCAAAGGATAATGGCCTGGCAGTTGCAGGGGAGTATTCAGATGAAGGGAAATCTGGGAAGAATGTTGAGGGAAGGCCAGAGTTCAGGAGGATGCTTTATGACATTGAGAATGGGAAGGATAAAGTGGACTATGTCCTGGTGTTCAAGCTGTCAAGGTTTGGGAGGAATGCTGCTGATGTGCTCCATTACCTCCAAAGGATGCAGGACTATGGTGTGGAGCTGAATTGTGTGGAAGATGGGATTGACAGTTCCAAAGAAGCTGGGAAGCTGATTATTTCTGTGCTGTCTGCTGTGGCAGAGATTGAGAGGGAGAATATTCTGGTGCAGACTATGGAAGGGAGGAGACAGAAGGCAAGGGAAGGGAAATGGAATGGTGGGTTTGCCCCTTATGGCTATGCCCTTGTGGATGGGAAACTTGTCATAGCAGAGGATGAGGCAGAGGCAATCAGAGTCATTTTTGACAAATATATCCATACAACAATGGGAATTAATAAAATTGCTGATTACCTGAACATGCAGGGGTATAAAAAGAAAACAAGACAGAACAATTCACTGGACATTTTTGCCCCAACATTTGTGAAAGGGGTTCTTGATAACCCTGTTTATTCTGGCAAGCTGGCATATGGCAGGAGGGGGAATGTAAAGATTGAAGGGGAAAGGAACAAGTACCATATTGTCAAGAAAGATGATTATATTTTAGTGGATGGAATCCATGATGCAATAGTGAGTGAGGAGGACTGGCAGACAGCCCACCAGAAAAGGCTAAAGAATGGCGGCAGGCAGATTAAGACACACAGCCTGGACCATGAGCATGTGCTTTCTGGGATAGTGAAATGCCCTGTGTGTGGTGCAGGAATGTATGGGAATGTGAACAGGAAGAAGAAAGGGGATGGGACATACTACAGAGATTATTTTTACTATGCCTGCAAGCACAGGAAGTTCATTGATGGGAAAAAATGCTGGTATAACAGGCAGTGGGGGCAGGATACCATCAATGCTGCTGTTGCAGAGCTGATAGCAAAGCTGGTGAAAAATGAGAAGTTTGTGGATGCCATAAAAGACAGGATAGCAAGCAGCATAGACACAGGGACATTGGAAAATGAATTGAAAGGGATGCTGAAAGAACACAGGAAGAAAGAGTCTGCTGTTGACAGGCTGGGGGTTGAAATAGATTCCCTGGACCCCTATGACAAACAGTATAACAGGAAGTATGATGATAAGCAGAACAGGCTGGGCAGGCTCTATGATGACATAGCTGAACTAGAGGAAGAAATAGAATCCATGCGCACAAGGATTGAGAGCATTCAGAAACAGAAAATTTCTGGTGAATCTATCTACAAAATCCTTCTATATTTTGATAGAATGTATGAGAAGTTCACAGACTTACAGAAGAAGGAGTTCATGAGAAGTTTTATTGATGAAGTGCAGATTAACCCAGAACCCACAGAGAAAAGGCAGATTTTAAAGCATATCAAATTCAAGTTCCCTGTGTATTTCAATGGAAGTGAAGTATGGGGAATTGGTTGGGACAATGAAAGTACAGTTGAGACGGTAGTAATGCTTTCCCACAAAAAACCTGATAGCGTAATCAACGTAAAAGTCGAGTTTGGCGAGGGTGAGGGCAAAGTACCGCTTGATAATATCGCCAAGAGAGCCGAAGCGTACAAGCCGAAAGAGCGGGTTACATACAAGATGATTAAGGAGTACATAGAAGCGAAATACGGCTTCAAAGTACATACCGCATATATCGCAGAGGTAAAGAGGGAGTTAGGATTGCCGATGTATGATGCCCCCAATGCAGTAGAGGAATTGAAACAGCCGAGGAAACATCCGACGGCGGAGAAAGCGGAAGCGATAAAGGATGCTTTGAAACACTTTGAGGTTATTTAAAACCGTGAGCGTATCATTAGAAATAGTGGTACGCTTATTTTTTGTCCGAATCGTACCTTTGATTGGCTTGTTAGTTCTCTATATAATGAAATCAAAAAAGGTTGGTGTTGATTATGAGAGAAAAGAAAAATCATTTATATGTGGACAGTGGGGAACGGAGCATTTTATTACATAGCCTTGTGGAACTGAAAAATCAGCTCATACAGCAGGGCAGATATACAGACTGCGTTGACGAACTTATTTTTAAGGTTATCCATGCACCTATAAAAAAATTAAGGGTAGAACTGGCAGGGGGAAGTGATGTACGATAAGGAATTTAAAGAACTGGTGAAAATAGCAGTAGAAAAATTAAAAGATGAATCAGTATTGAAACTGTTACAGGCTGATGCCAGTTATCAAAAAGACAGTAAGGATGAGGGATATGCGGAGGATGCCTTTAACCAGCTTGATTTGACCCAAAAGCAAAGGGAAGTTTGCCAACATCTTATAGATTGCAGGGAAAAGCAGGATTTTGAATACGGCACTCATGCGTATATTGCAGGACTGATGGATGCGTTTCATATTATGGCGGTATTGTTCCCAGAAAAATGGGATACAGAGAGAATAAGGGAAGCCATATCATGTAAGGGCAGATAAGGCAGAGAATAAAACAGAATAGATTTTTACATAGCCGATTGGTGTAGTTTTACGAAACAGCCAGTCGGCTTTTTTTATTTCCATGAATCCTTTACATAGCCACCTTGACAAAGTGGCTAAATCTATGCGAAAGGAGGACGCACCTATGTCAAATTGCAAAGTAATCGCTTTAACTAACCAGAAAGGCGGTGTCGGCAAGACCACTACGGCGGTCAATCTGGGCGTAGCTCTGGCACAGCAGGGTGAGAAAGTCCTGCTCATTGATGCCGATGCACAGGCAAATTTAACCATGTCGCTCGGTTACAGCCGACCAGACGACTTGCCCGATACGCTCTCTACTATTATGCAGGACATCATTGATGATAAACCTGTCGATGTTTCCAGAAGCATCCTGCACCATGACGAGGGCGTTGACCTGCTCCCATCCAACATTGAACTGTCGGGGCTGGAAGTAAGGCTCATTAACGCCATAAGCCGTGAAAGCGTACTGAAAACCTGCATCAATGAGGTAAAAAAGAATTATGATACTGTCCTTGTTGATTGTATGCCGAGTTTGGGTATGTTGACAATCAATGCGCTTGCGGCTGCTGACAGCGTGGTTATCCCGACACAGCCCCATTATCTTTCCGCCAAAGGCTTAGAGCTGTTGCTTCGCTCCGTGTCTAAAGTGAAACGGCAAATCAACCCGCACCTGCGGATTGACGG
>JAETQR010000029.1 GCA_021770615.1 Lachnospiraceae bacterium
AAGGTACTGGTTCAAACACTCTGCTGTAAAATACATCAGAATATATGAGTCAGTACCTTCATTTAATTTGACTGATATAAGAATAATCTGGAGCACCTAGGGTGCTGGATAACAATTAGGAATGAGTTCATGGTGCTAGACACTCTAAAGGGAAATTTGTTAAAGTAAACTATGTATTAGCAGATAAGGTAAAAGATGATTGATAAGAATACTAGAAATTTGAAGTTTACAGCGAGGTAAAAGTTTATGAATAACTATAATGAAGTGAAAAAATCATTTGGTACACAAGCAGAGAAATTTGCTTCATATCATATGTCTAAAGCAGAATATACCGATTATTTGATTCGTAGTATTCAGGCAAAGGGCAATGAACATGCATTGGAGGTTGCTGCTGGAACCTGCATATGTGGAAGAGCAGTGGCTCCTTATGTTAAGGACATTACTTGTTTGGATTTGACAGAAGCAATGTTGGAGCAGGGAAAAAAACTGGCAAAGCAAGAAGGTATTCAGAACATATCATTTGTATCGGGGAATGCGGAATGCTTACCTTTTGAAGATGAAACATTTGACCTTGTGATTACAAGACTTTCATTGCACCATTTTGTTGAGCCTGAAAAGCCTTTTCGGGAGATGCAACGAGTTTTGAAAAAAGGTGGAAAACTTGTTATTTGGGATATGGTAGCGACTACAGAAGAATTGCGTGAAACTAATGACGCTATTGAAACGATGCGTGATAACTCACATACAAGAATACTTAGCAGAGAAGAATTTGAAGCATTGTTTGAGGATGCTTTTGAGCTTCAGCTTGAAGAAACAACACTTGTTCCTGTAAATCTACAAAGTTGGATGGATTTGACAAGTACACCAGAGGATATTCAAAAAGATATTATTGATAAAATGGAATACGATTTGAATGGTGGAGATAAAACAGGTTTTAATCCCTATATCAAGGAGGGACAAATATGCTTTGACCATAGGTGGTTATTGCTGATTGGAAAAAAGGAAAACTAATCCCCATTTATCAAGAAAAAGAAACTTTCAGGTTGCAGAGCTGACAATCTATCATTTTATCAAAGTAAGATAATTACAATCAATAACGCCGGTGCGGGATTTTTGATATCCAGTACTGGCGTTATTTATTCTACAGGGGCTTGGGGGTGTAGCCACCAAATATACTATTCGTTTTCTGCTTCAGCAAGTTTGTTAAGAATCCACTCCCGATTGATAACAATATCCTCATCATCTCGGAGATCTTTGAAATCAGTGCAGTGTGAAGAAGCAAATTCATACATATCGTCAATGTCAACTGCACCAGTGGTCTCACCCTTATTAATGATTACAAGAATATTTGTTCCGTCATCGCCGACAGCAAAGCGCAGTTCATCAAATTCTTCATCAGGATTATTTTCGAGAAGAGAATCTGTCGCAAGTAATTTAACAAGTTCCATTATCCTGTCATCTTTACCTGCATCAAAAATCTGTATCTTTTCAACGAGCTGATTTGGTGACGTTACGATTCGGGCTAAATATTTTTCAGTACGAAAATCAAACAAAGCATTTTCACCATAAAACATTTCATATGTCTTTTCTACTTCTGATTCAGAAACCAGATAAATCATGATAAGATCTTCCATCTGGTGATAGAGTGTAGGATAGTTTAAACGAAAGGTCTCTCCACAGCTCGGGCAGGTATAAAGAAAAATAGATTGATTAAGTACCTTCTCTTTCATTTCAGGATCCAGTACAGTATTAATGCTGTCCCAGACTTCAAAGTCTCCCTCATGATGGCAGAAAGGGCAAGTTACCTTTTCCATATGATGTTTTGACATAAATAATCCCCCTCTCAGTGAGATAAATCGATAGTTTTCTTATTGTAGAATACGCTTATCCTCTATTATTTCGCCAGGAAATTACTCTGAATCTCCATCGGCATATGATAAGCCTGGCCTCGTTTTGTCAGGCTGTATAATTTAAAGCTCATTAGTTCCGGAGTCGCATTCAATGAACTGCAGAGTCCGAAATAATCCAGGTCCTCGTTCTGAACCATCTCTTCAATGTCTTCATCTTCAATAAGAAGATCGGCAGCAAACAGATTGGCCTGGTATTCTGTATTATCCGTCATATTGTAGAGTGTATCATCTTGCATCGGAGCCATTTTTAGCTGGGAACGATGCAGGATGATATGCCCTAATTCATGGGAGGCAACGATCATCTTTTCTTCTTCTGAAAGGAAACTGCTGATCATGACATAGATCGTCTTGCAGCTCATAAAACAATATCCTTTCAGTGTCTTATATCTGGAAGTTTCCCCGACAACAATGTTCATCTGATCCATGATCTCAAATGGATCTCGGGTTCCATATTTCTTGATTAATTTCTTTGTTTCTGTATATATGTAAGTGTTTCTCAAATAAATCACCTCAAAAGTAAAAAATAAAAGGGCAGAAATATCCTTGTAACTATAAGGTAACAGATTAGGTGTACAATAATCCCGCCTTCTATTATTTTTCCTCTTGGTTTTTCAGATATTTTTTCGGTGTAAATTTCTTTGCACGTCTTTTGGAATCCAGATAAAGGCTCTGGATCTCATCCATAAAAGCTATTTTATCTTCGTCTGTCAGTGATCCACCGGCAAACATAGCTGCAGCCTGTTCCAGAATCTGCTGAGCCTGTCTGGCACCACGGTTACCAAACTGTTCGGATGCTTCTGTGATAAAAGCTTCATTCTCACTCATGAGATAAGAAACGTCACACTGTAATGCATCTGCCAGTTTCTGATACAGAACATTTTGTTTTGGAAAACGTCCTTCTACTTCCCAGGATCGAATGGTCCTATATGAAACACCAACCATACTGGCCAGTTCCTGCTGACTCATCTTTTTTTCTTTTCTTAATGATCTTACTTTTTCACCGAATGTCATAAACATACCTCTTTCTAAGCCTTGTCTTATAAGTTTCATTAGCCGCTTCAAGGCAAAACGGGAAATGTGTCTCCTAAAAAATAAAAATTAATCTTGACAAAGGGAAATATCTCTCCTATAATGTGAATCACAGATAAGGGAAACATCTTTCCTATAAGATACACAATATTTCCTCTTTTGTCAATGAATATGTGAAATGAATTTCCTGTATTTTGAAGAAAACAGGAAAGATAGACAATCATTGATAGTTAAAATGGGATACATGTTACAAAAAGAGGAAAGACGTATGGGAGGTGACAATGTGAGTCAGGATCAGACTTCTATTATCTGTATTGATCTAAAGTCCTTTTATGCTTCTGTAGAATGCGTAGAACGTGGGCTGAATCCATTTAAAACAAACCTGGTGGTTGCAGATCCGACCAGATCAAAGTCAACAATCTGCCTGGCAATCACTCCGGCTATGAAGTCTCTTGGCATCAAGAACCGGTGCCGGATCCATGAGATACCGGATTGTGTAAAGTACATCACAGCCATGCCAAGGATGCAGCTGTATATGGATTATTCCGCAAAGATCTATGGAATCTATCTGCGGTACGTCTCAAAAGAAGATATCCATGTGTACAGTGTCGATGAGTGTTTTATTGATGTGACAAACTATCTGCAGCTTTATCATCTCACTGCAAAAGAAATGGCGGTAAAGCTTATGCAGGAGGTTATGGAGGAAACAGGTATCACTGCAACCGCTGGTGTGGGAACCAATCTGTATCTTGCTAAGATCGCAATGGATATCGTAGCAAAGCATGTGGATGACCATATCGGAATCCTGGATGAATTCTCTTACAGAGAGAAGCTATGGGATCATAAACCATTAAGTGACTTCTGGAGGATTGGATCCCGGACTGAAAAAAAACTGGCCGGTTATGGAATCCATACGATGGGCGATATCGCAATGGCTTCTTTAAGATCCGAAGACTGGCTGTATAAGATGTTTGGGATTGATGCAGAGCTGTTGATCGATCATGCATGGGGCTATGAAACATGCCGGATGAGTGACATCAAGAACTATCATTCGGAGGAACACAGCCTTTCAAATGGTCAGGTGCTGATGCGAAATTATTCTTTTGATGAAGCACTCGTGATCGTAAGGGAAATGACAGACAACTTGGTCCTGGATTTGTTTGAAAAGGGACTGGTGACAAGTTCTATCACCTTATGGATTGCATACGACCACAGGTATGAGCATGAGGCATCTAAAGGAACCGTAAAACTCGAAAAAGGAAGTAACAGTTCCAAAAAGATCATGGATGCAGTGGAAGATTTATATCTCAGGATTGCGGACAGATATACCGGAATCCGAAGAATCGAGGTGTGTGCGAACAGGGTTGCTCCTGAAAGTTATGTGCAGTACAGCCTGTTTGATGATCCCAAACAGACCGATAAAGAACGGCATTTACAGGAAGCAGTATTGAATGTAAAGCAGCGTTATGGAAAGAATGCGATCATGCGTGGATCCAATCTGCTGGAGTGTTCCACCTATAGAGAACGCAATGAACAGGTTGGAGGACACCGTGCTTAGAGGAGGTGCGAATAGTGCTGGCAAGTGCATATCAACCGTATTTATATTTACCAAGACCGGTTTCCAGGAGACATCCCATGGACGTAGGACGCAGGGCAAAACAGTTTGCTCCATTTGCGGCACTTCGTGGACTGGATGAAACGATCCGGCAACAGGAAATCATTTACGAACCAAAAAGAGATTTATCTGAGGAAAAGAAAAATGAGCTGGATATGAAATTAAGGATCCTGGCATATGGAATGAAGATACAGGCAACTTATTTTCAAAAGTCATGGAAGAATCCATTAATTGGTCAGTACCATACATTATCTGGAACCGTAGAATTTTTTGATCCATCAGTCCACTTACGGATTGATGATACCGAGATTCAGATCCAGGACATCTGTGATCTGACTGGTGATGTATTTGAAACTATTGAAATATCATGTTAATTAATCACAGCGGAATTTTTTATACCGGAAAGAGTGAGTGGTAGCTGGTGAAAGGATAAAAAAGGATGCACAGATCGACAAAGCAGATCTGATCAGAATAGAAATCGTGCTGTTCGTGTAGCTTTGGCACTTACGGAATGGATGGCATGATGCTCATAAGGCGGATTTGATTTCCCTTTGGTCCGTTGAGTAATAAATGGAGAAATATCTTATTGCTTAAAGGAGGAAGCCTATATGGGATCAGGTGCTATTAAATGGCATGTACACTGCTCTGTATGTGGAGCATTTATTGAAAAGAGCGCACAAAGCGATTCAGAAGTGGAGTGCAAAAAATGTCGCAGTACATTGGAGATATTTGTAAAGGATGATATGGTGTCAGTTCGTCCGATCCACATCCGAGATGAACAATTAAAGTCCAGGATGCGGACGTATTCCCGAAAGATGATGAATCAGGGATCATAACAGAATAGAATGAGCTGTCTGTAGTAAGCGTTGGATTTGGCAGGAACCATCAAGAACGCACCAGACAGCAAGAGTTTGTCAAGGAGCTGAACCTGACTGGAATCACTAAGAGCCCGGCAAAACATTTACGGATACACTGCAAGATCAGAAGTATTTTCTGGTTTTGGAGATTGTTGAAGTATTTGTTTTGTCGGGCTTTTTTGACGTATATCGAAAAATTTTTAAATTTTTTGTCGTACCCCACTGTAAAACAGGCTCTCAGCGTTTCGTTATATAGAGGTTGAATTCTTTTTTGCAAAAATAATTGTAAATAGAGATTTTGATAACATGACGCAAAGGAGGAATCAAAGATGACTGAAATCGAATACCAGGAATTTGTAAGGCGTTGTCCTTACGATGCTATGGGCGATTATTCCATGTTTCGCAAACAGCAAACAGAGAATAAATCAGAAGATGCACATAGCAACTGAATAAGCCAGGCAATCTGGCAAACTTAATCTAAACGCAGATACATGCGTTACAAAGGAGTCGCGGACTCCCGTTCAAAAAAAACGGGTGAGTTCGTGACCTCTTGTGCTGCAGTTCTTTATGTCTGTGCAGGAATTTTATAAAAGATGGAATGGACCACCCGGAGCCGAAAGGCAGAAAGGTGGTCTTTATGTTGACATTAAAAGAACTGAAAAAAATCGTGAAAGTTGCTGATGTGGAGAAGAGAATCCCAAGCGTGAAATCCTTGAAGGAACACAAAGTTGTAGTAAAGGAAATGATCAATGCAGATACAACAATCTCTGTTTATGATCACGGATATGTACTTTATACAGCAGGAAATCAATCAACCGTATTTCCACTTCATAGTTGTGATGACTATGAATATGTGAGTGTAACTGGCGATAACAAGGAATTCAATAAAGAGTTCTTTGATAATGAAAACTGGTATATCCGTCTGCTGATGGAGGCTGAAGACCGTATGGCATACAGCCAGAGCAAAATCAGCACCAATCATGGTGTATTTTCTAACAGCGATGTTACAGATGATGCGGAGATTATGAGAGGATCTTCAAAAGATTTCGTTGACGATGTTATCGACAGAGAAATTCTGAATGCACTGATCAAGGAATTGACCGAGAGGCAAAAGACGGTACTCAATCTGATTTATTTCGAAGAAATGCGTCAGCAGGATGTCGCAGATTATCTGGGAATCAAACAGCAGAGTGTAAATGACCTCCTGAACAGGGCATTAAAAACGATGAAAAAAAAGGCGGAAAACGAAGAATTTTAAAAAAAATTTCAAAAAAATTGAATCAGACCACTGTAAAACAGGCTCTGAGCGTTTCGTTATATGAAGGGTTTGCATAGAACACCTTCATGTACCTTGAAAAATGAATAGCCTGCCCGGAGTGATATTCGGTTTGAACATGCATAGAGCGAAAAGCTGCGTGTCTGCCAGAAGAAAACGTATCAGAGATGGAAACTGATATAGGAACGGATTCGGGAAAGAAAACAGGAAAACGCTTAAATCTTAAATCAAAATAAAATGTCTGAATCTGAAAAGAGGATGACAGTAGAAATCATGTGGCGGTATTTGTGACAAACAGGTACCGCCATATATTTGTGCTGTTATCTCAGCTTGTGCTGACTGTCCCAAATAGCGCAAATTTCAGGAAAGGAGGCGATTATCTTCGTATAAAAGATAATATGCAGACACTAACAGATAACCATATACAAAAGAATCAGAAAGGAAGGATTTAAGAGAATGAACGTGAAAAAGAAAGCACGCAGGGTGATGTCTGGTTTACTGACCGCAGTAACGGTCCTATCGACGGTACTCTCTCCCGTTGTTGCCTATGCTTCTGATGATGCCGAATCTGTAAAAAAGATTCCGTATTATGAGGAGATCAAGAATCAGCTGGATGAAGATGAAGTGGTAACTGCAAAGGATTATGAGATCAAGATTGGAGACAATTTCGATGTAAAGAGTGATTATACCGGTCTTATAATCCAGGATGACAGTAAAGTAAAAGTTACATTTCAAGAAGCAAAAGATACGGACGGAAATGACTTTTCTACCGATTATGCCAATTCCTATAAGGCAGTCTATTATGTAGAACCACAGACAACGGATCACCCAACCTACCAGATCAATCGAAAGATCGTGGTAAAAGAAGCGGATCAACAGAAAGATTCGCAAGCAGAAAGTTCTTCTGATCAGGATGCAGGTTCTTCCGATAAGACAGAAACAGAGGATTCTGAGGCTGACTCGTCTACAGAAGAAACTGGTGATGCTGACACGGAGAGCAAAACAGAACTGACAGAAAAAGAATTTGATGCAGAGATCGAAGCAACTGAAGATCAGGAGACCGTTGATCCGGAAACAGGGATCACACTCTCAGAGGTCATGCAGGAAGCTGTTGACCAGGAAGTTGCTCTTGCAGATCTTGAAGCAGGTGAAAGTATTACTTTCGATATGCCAATGATGCTTGCTTCCGGTGAAACAGGAACAAAATCAGTCACTGTTACAGCCGGCTCCTGGTATTATTATGCAGACTATGGATTAGGTTCGTATCTGACTTGTCCATATTATGTGAAATGGGGAAGCATCAATGCGACAGCATACTGTGTTGAACCATCGAAAAAAGGACCGGGAAATGGAACTTATACGATCCAGAAACTTGCCGATGGAAAGACACTTGCAAAGGTCTGCTATTACGGAACAAAAGCAAGTGATGAGAATGGTTTCTTCGATGAGAAACATCCGGATTTTCCGGCAGGAAAGAGATTCATCATTACCCATCTTGCAGCAGCTTATGCAAATGGATCCAGTGACTGGGCATCCGGAACCAATGCAACAGGAAAGAACCTGGCAATGGAACTTTACAATTATTGTGTAAATATGCCGGACATTCCGTCTGTAGATATGAGCTTTTCCGAATCTAATGTAAAGGCTTATGTGGAAGGAAACAGCCAGCGAACAAGCGTGATCACATTCAAAGCAGATAAACTGCAGACAATCACATTTAAGTTGCCAAGCGGTGTAAAGCTTGTAAATGTGACAACCGGTAAAACCAGTGCTGCAGGAGCAAGTGTAGAAATCAGTGGAGGTACACAGTTTTATCTGACAGCACCACTTGATCAGGCAGAGAGCGTCAGTGCTACATTTTCTTCTCGGATGAAGGGAAGCATTGATAAAGAATACTCTGCTTACAAGATTGTAACAGGATCCGGAACACAGGACCTGGCTCTTGTTTTCGGTGAAGGTGTCGGAAATGAGAAATATGTGGATTTTAAAGTAACCTGGACAAAAGAATGCAAAGTATCCATTGTAAAGAAAGATCAGGATACAGGAAATGCACTGGCTGGTGCAGTGTACGGGATCTATTCCGATGCTGCATATACAAAGCTGATCGCAGAGATGCCTGCAACTGATCAGAATGGTGCTTCACAGCTCACAATGGAGAAAACACAAGAAGTTGTTTATCTGAAAGAAATCTCTGTTCCAACAGGGTATCAGATCGATACAAAGTCTTATAATGTGACTCTTGCTATCGGAAAGACAACGACCAAAAATGTAACAGACAAACGTGTAAATGCAAAGCTCAACATTGCAAAACAGGATGCTGAGACAGGGAATGCAGCACAGGGTGATGCAACGCTGGAAGGTGCAGTATATGGCCTTTATGCAAGGGAAGATATTGTTCATCCGGATGGAAGAACCGGAACGATCCATAAGAAAGACAGCCTGATCACATCCCTGACAACGGATAAGAATGGCGAAGCTTCTGTATCGGATCTCTATCTTGGAAAGTATTATCTGAAAGAGCTTAGTGCTCCGGTGGGATACGTACTGGATCCGACAGAACATGAGGTGGACTGTACTTACGAAGGTGCTACTGTTCCGACAGTAGAAAGAACTTCTGTATGTAAAGAAACTATCATCAAACAGCCATTTCAGATCATCAAGGCAGCAAACAACGGGAAGACCGATGCAGATCTTCTGCAGGGAGTTGGTTTTTCAGCATGGCTTGTCAGTGATCTGAAAGTAAAAGCAGATGGAAGTTATGATTTTGACTCAGCCAGACCAGTTGTACTGACTGCAGATGGCCAGGCAGAAATGTTTACCGATGAAAAAGGATATGCAAGATCGATTCCGCTTCCATATGGAACTTATGTGGTAAGAGAAACCACAAGCAAACACAACTATGCACCGGTTGATGATTTTATAGTGAAGATCACAGAGAATCATCCGGATACACCGCAGACATGGCGAGTGCTTCTGGATAAAGAATTCAAAGCAAAATTAAAGATTATCAAAAAGGATGCAGAAACACAGAAATCTGTACTCCTGGCAAATACTGAGTTCAAGGTATACGACCTGGATAACCAGAAATATGTGGAACAGACAACATCCTATCCGAAGCCAACAGTACACAAATCTTATTTCACAAACGAGGAAGGATACCTGGTACTGCCGAGAAATCTGAAACCTGGTAACTACCGGATTGAGGAAGTGACGGCACCCGATGGGTACACGATATCCAAAAACTATGTGACAGTTGCCGTTGATACAGATACTGCTTATCTGACCGATCCTGTCACAGGAGATGCAGTCATTGATGTGGAATATACCAATGCCCCGGTCAAAGGTCAGTTAAAGATCTATAAACAGGGTGAAGTGTTAAAGGGATTTGATAAGGACTTCCAGTATGAAATGGCTGGACTTGCAGGTGCTGAATTTGAAGTCTATGCGGCAGAAGATATTTATACTGCCGATCATCAGGTAGATGCAGATGGACAGAGAACTCTGTATTTTGCAAAGGATGCACTGGTAGCAACCGTCACAACGGATGCAGATGGTTATGCAACCGTAAAGAATCTTCCACTTGGCAGGTACTATGTTAAAGAGAAGAATGCACCGGACACTTATGTGTTAAATACCGTGCCGGAAAATGTCAAATTTGCTTATGCGGATCAGGATACTGCAGTGATCGAGAAAGAAATCTCTGTCACAGATGAACGACAGAAAGTGTCGATTACGGTCGAAAAACAGGATGCTGAGACAGGCAATACAGTAGCCGGAGCAGTGTTCGGTATTTACAATGCAAAAGACATTCAGACGAAAGATGGAAAAGTGATCGTCAAAGCAGATACTCTTTTACAGGAAATGACTTCTGATGAAAAAGGTCAGGCAGCATGTACACTGGAGCTTCCACTTGGAAGCTATTATGTAAAAGAACTGAAAGCACCAGATGGATTCGTATCTTCGGATGAAGTACTGAGATTTGATGCTTCTTATCAGGGGCAGGATGTACAGACAGTAACATTAAAATCCGTAAAGAAGAACCAGCCGACAACTGTTGAGATCACAAAATCAGATGCAACAACCGGTGTAGAACTGGATGGAGCTTATCTGAAAGTAACGGATAAAGATGGAAATGTAGTAGATAGCTGGACATCTTCCAAAGATGCACCGCATGTGATTAAATATCTGAAAGTGGGTGAGACTTATACCCTACATGAAGAGTTTGCACCGCATGGTTATCTGGTAGCCAATGATGTGACATTCACAGTCAAAGATACCGGAGAGGTTCAGAAGGTGGAAATGAAGGACGAGGTACCGGTTGGTGAACTCATCATCAACAAAAAGGGAGAATTTCTGGATTTTGTTACACTGGCCGATAAGGTCAAAGGTGTGGTGGAACGCATTTTCAACTATGTAACCGGAAAGCTGACAGATGTTACGTTTGAAGTCTATGCTGAGGAAGACATTAAGGCTGCCGATGGCGTCAGTGACGATTACTATAAAAAGGATGAACTGATTGCAACGATCAAGACAGATGAAACCGGTATTGCAAAACTGGAAAATCTTCCACTTGGTAAATACTATGTGAAAGAAACAGGAACTGCTTACGGTCATGTACTGGATGGTGAGATCCGTCATGTAGATCTGACTTACGTGGATCAGAATACACCGGTTGTAGTCTATAACAAAGACTGGCAGAACAACCGTCAGAGAGTAGAAGTCAGTGTACTTAAGAAGGAAAAAGATTCTGACCGTACACTGGAAGGAGCTATCTTTGGATTATTTGCCAAAGAAGACATTAAGTCTGAGACAACTGGTAAAGTCCTGATTGAAGCCGATGAGATCATTGAACTGAAATCTACGGATGAAGAAGGAAAGATCACATTTGTTGCAGATCTTCCAATAGGAGCAACTTACTATGTAAAAGAGCTCTATGCACCGGACGGATTCGTAACCAACGATGAAGTAAAGGAATTTACCTTTGAGTATGCAGGTGAGGATCAGCCGACAGTCACTTATGATTTTACCTTTGATAATCAGCCAACCGTCGTTGAATTTACCAAATCCAGTCTGACAACCGGAAAAGAACTTCCAGGATGTAAGCTGAAAGTGGTAGATGCTGATGGAAATATCGTGGATGAATGGACTTCCGGTAAAGAAGCACATGTGATCTGTGAGCTGACTGTCGGAAAAGAATACACACTGGTTGAAACAAAACCGGCAGATGGTTATGTGACAGCTGAAAGCGTGAAGTTCACCATCAAAGATACTGCCGATGTGCAGAAAGTTGAGATGAAGGACGATGTGACGAAGGTGAAAATCTCCAAACAGGATATCGCCGGAAAAGAACTTCCGGGAGCAAAACTCACAATCCTTGATCAGGATGGAAAAGTTGTCGAAAGCTGGACCAGTACAGAGAAAGCACATTATATCGAAATGCTTCCGATCGGAAAATACACTCTCCGTGAAGAAACAGCACCGGATGGCTATCTGGTTGCAAAAGATGTGGAATTCGAAGTAAAGGATACCGGTGAAGTACAGCATGTAACCATGGTGGATGAGGAAAAACCGGCAGAAAAGACACCGGAAGGTGGAAAACCTGTCAGTGATTCACCAAAGACTGGGGATAACACCAATCTGTGGCTGTGGTTTATGCTTCTCGGCATTGGTGCGACTGGTACAGGAGCCCTTGCATTTATGAGAAAAAAGAAACACTAATTAAATAAGAATGAGCGTTCATGGAAACCGAAAGGAATCTGTGGACGCTTTTTTAGATGGGAGAAACCATGAGAAATATCATTATTTTTGTTGCTCTTCTGGGAGCAGCGGCAATATTTACAGTTTTGTATTGTCTCATTGCTGCCGGAAGTCAGGCAGAGAAAAAACTGACAGAAATCATGAGAAAAGAGGAAGAACAGAATGAAGACTAATAAAGATCTGATCATAGAACCAAATGCAGCTATTGAGGGAAGAAAGTACAGCGAAGAAAAGCCATGGTCCTGCAAGTACTGTTACTGGTGGGGAGGCAAAAAGAAAGGCTGTAGCTTGAAACAGTGCCACTATCTGCTTTCGGAAAAGAAAAAAGCAGTAAAAACAACACCATGTGGTGGCTGTCCGTATGGAAAACATGTTCCATGCATCGGATATTGTATTGCCCGTCTTTATTCTGAGATGAAAGGAAAGAAAGGACGTGGGTAATTGCAGGAAGAAGTAAATCAGAAAGTGATTAGCCTGAGCATCCAGGGAGTCAAGATCACTGCCAGTGTGCTAAAAACAGCCCTTCGGAAGTTCCTGGAAATGGACAACCGCAGGAAACAGAAAGCAACGCAGGTGAAAATGGCAGAAAAGACCGGACGGGCTCAGGAGAAAGGAAGGGAAAAAGCCCGAAAAAAGATTGAAAAGAAAAAGCCGCATGGAAAGCAGACCATCAAGCAGCTGAATGCACAGGGAGTACAGCTTTCCAACTTAAAGATCACAGATGAAAATATCAAATCCTTTGACCGTGTGGCGAGAAAATATGGCATTGATTACAGCCTGAAGAAAGAAGTCGGTGCTGATCCACCGAAATATCTGGTCTTCTTTAAGGCAAAAGACGTGGATGTGATGACAGCGGCTTTCCGGGAATATGCCGGAGTAGAACTGAAAAAGAAACAGGTGAAGAAACCATCTGTCAGAAAGAAACTGCAGAAATCTGTAGAAAGAAAAGCAAAGCACCGCCAGCGTGTGAAGCAGAGACAAAAATCCAGAGGTCAGGAACGATGATGCGGGAGAAATTACAGAAGATCCAGGTCAAACGGCTGGTGATCTTAAATCTCCCATATTTCTTTATCTTCTATGTAGCAGATAAAGGATCCTGGCTGTACCGGCATTGCCTGGGAGAAAGCATGGTCCAGAGACTTGGCGTGATGTTAGTCAATTTCCGACTGGCATTTTTAAGCTGGCTGCCAAGTATCGCTTTGCAGGATCTTACAGTAGGTGTTCTGGTTGCAGGTGCATTAAAACTGGTGGTCTACTATCGTTCTAAAAATGCAAAGAAGTTCCGACAAGGTGTGGAGTATGGATCTGCAAGATGGGGAAACAGAAAAGACATCGAACCCTTTATGGATCCGGTCTTTGAAAACAATGTCATCCTCACAGAAACGGAACGTCTGACCATGAACAGCCGGCCAAAAGCCCCAAAGTATGCCAGAAATAAGAATGTGATCGTCATCGGTGGTTCCGGATCCGGAAAGACAAGATTCTATGTAAAACCCAATCTTATGCAGATGACGGATCACGTGTCCTATGTGGTCACTGATCCGAAGGGAACGATCATCGTTGAATGCGGGAAGATGCTGGTAAATGGAGGATACCGGATCAAGGTATTAAATACAATCAACTTTAAAAAGTCCATGCATTACAATCCGTTCCATTATATCCGGAGTGAAAAAGACATCTTAAAGCTGGTCAATACCATTATTGCAAATACCAAAGGTGAAGGCGAAAAATCAACCGAAGATTTCTGGGTGAAGGCCGAACGTCTTTTGTATTCTGCACTGATCGGATACATCTGGTATGAAGCACCAGAGGAAGAACAGAACTTTTCTACTTTGCTGGAATTTATCAATGCCAGTGAGACCAGGGAGGATGATGAAGAATTTAAAAATGCGGTGGATGAATTGTTTGAAGAACTGGAAGCAGAAAATCCGGAACACTTTGCAGTAAGGCAATATCGCAAGTACAAGCTTGCTGCCGGCAAAACTGCAAAGTCGATTTTGATTTCCTGTGGTGCCAGACTTGCACCATTTGACATTCAGGAACTAAGAGAAATCATGTCGTATGACGAAATGGAACTGGATATGATCGGTGATCAGAGAACAGCCATGTTTGTCATCATCAGCGATACAGATGACACATTCAACTTTGTGGTAGCAATCATGTACACCCAGCTCTTTAACCTGCTTTGTGATAAAGCGGATGATGAGCATGGAGGCAGACTTCCTTATCATGTACGGCTGCTTCTTGATGAGTTCAGCAATATCGGACAGATTCCAAAATTCGACAAATTGATTGCTACGATCCGAAGCAGGGAAATCTCCGCTTCTATCA
Source organism: Lachnospiraceae bacterium (assembly GCA_021770615.1). The sequence goes on from JAETQR010000029.1 coordinate 14,776, forward strand.
TCTTGCAGTCACAATCTCAGCTGAAAACCATCTATAAGGATGCTGCTGAGACGATCACAGGCAACTGTGACACCGTTCTTTTCCTGGGCGGAAAGGAAAGTTCCACACTGAAAGAAATATCAGAAACCCTGGGAAAGGAAACCATTGATCTTTACAACACATCAGATACCAGAGGCAGCAACCGGTCCTATGGACTGAACTATCAAAAGACTGGAAAGGAACTGATGAGTAGAGATGAGCTGGCGGTCATGGATGGAGAAAAATGTATCTTACAGCTTCGAGGAGTCCGGCCGTTTTTAAGCAACAAATATGACATCACAAAGCATAAACGGTACAAAGAGCTTGCCGATTTTAATAAGAATAATGCGTTTGATGTCGAAAAGTATCTGGCACACCGACTGGTGATGTCGGAAGATACAGAATTTGAAATGTATGAAGTAACTGTAACACAAGAAGATGTATCAGCGATTGAAGCTGAGGAAAGTGAGGATTGATATGAAAGAAAGAATTCGAGCACCCTGCTACTACTGATAAGGATATAAAAAGGTCTGAATAAAAGGGAAAGGAGTAGAGCCAAACGCTTACAGACCATAAGAAAAAGCGTTTGTTCACACATGATTATGGCTTTTTTTAGCAGTGCAATCAATATCCTTCAGACACTGGTCGTTGCAATCGGTGCAGGCCTTGGTGTCTGGGGTGTAATCAACCTGATGGAAGGTTATGGAAACGACAACCCGGGTGCAAAATCCCAGGGAATTAAGCAGCTGATGAGCGGTGGTGGTGTTATCCTGATTGGAACACAGCTGATCCCGCTTCTGAGTGGATTATTTGGTTAAGAGAAAGGAGTAGAGATCCATGTTCAGTCAGATTTTTGATGCGATTGAGGAATGGATGAGGGAACTCTTAACCGGGATGATCACTTCCAACCTGGATACGATGTTTACTGATGTCAATCAAAAGACCGGTGAAATCGCTACCCAGGTTGGACAGACCCCGCAAGGGTGGAACGGCAGCATATTCAGTATGATCCGGAACCTATCGGATTCTGTGATCATGCCGATCGCAGGTATTATTATCACACTCGTACTCTGTTACGAATTGATTTCTATGCTGACCGAGCGTAACAACATGCATGATATTGATACCTGGATGTTTTTCAAGTACTTCGTAAAAATGTGGATCGCGGTTTATCTGGTGAGTAACACATTTACAATCACAATGGCGGTATTCGATGTGGGCCAGCACGTAGTTAATTCTGCAGCTGGTGTTATCAGCGGAAGTACCGCCATTGATATTTCTTCGGCATTGACGGATCTTTCCGCAACCCTGGAAAGTATGGAAATCGGAGAACTTGTTGTATTGGCGTTAGAAACCCTTATTGCCGGCTTCTGTATGAGAATTCTGTCTGTACTGATCACAGTGATCATGTATGGACGTATGATAGAGATTTACCTATATACCTCAGTTGCGCCGATTCCATTCGCAACTATGAGTAACAGAGAATGGGGACAGATCGGCACAAATTATTTCAGAGGACTCTTTGCCCTGGCGTTCCAGGCATTTCTGATGATGGTATGCGTTGCAATCTATGCAGTGCTTGTTGCAGGTATCCAGTATTCAGATAATCTGAGTTCTTCATTATTTGGCGTTATGGCTTACACAGTGATCTTATGTTACAGCCTCTTTAAGACGGCATCCTTAAGTAAGTCTATATTTAACGCGCACTAAATTACAGGAAGGAGTGAAAATCATGGCATATGTCAGCGTACCGAAAGATTTAACGAAGGTAAAGAATAAAGTAGCATTTAACCTGACTAAAAGACAGCTGATCTGTATTGGTATAGGTGCTGCAATGGGAATTCCGAGCTATTTCCTCTTGCGTAATGTGATGGGAAACAGTAATGCAGCAACGGTCATGGTGCTTTTGATGTTACCGGCATTTTTATTTGCCATGTACGAAAAAGACGGGATGCATCTGGAAGATGTTCTGATGCATATGATCCGGGTGAAGTTTCTTCGTCCATCCGTCAGAAAATATGAAACTGAAAACTATTATGAGACAGATCCGGAACAGATCAAGCAGTCTCCGGATACAGGAAAACCGAAAGGAGGAAAAACGGTTGCGAAAAAAGAAAAATAAGAAAACTGTCGCAGATACCGGATACAAAAAAGTAGACAGAAAAGAGAAAAAGAAAAAGGAAAAGCAGGAGGAAAAACGCAGGCAGAAAAAACTGTCCGTCCAGCAGTCGATCGCTTATAAGGAAATGGGAAGAGATGGAATCTGCAGGGTACAGGGAAAAACGTATTCTAAGTGTATCCGCTTTTATGACATCAACTACCAGCTGGCGCAGAATGAAGATAAAAATGCAATCTTTGAAAACTGGTGTGATTTCCTCAATTACTTTGATGCCAGTATCCATTTTCAGCTGAGCTTTATCAATCATAAAAGCAGCATGAAAGAATTTGAACAGGTCATCAGGATCCGTCCTCAGGATGATGCTTTTGACGATGTTCGTATGGAATATGCCAAGATGCTGAAACAGCAGCTGGCGAAAGGAAATAATGGACTGGTGAAATCAAAATATATCACCTTTTCCATTGAAGCAGACAATATCCGGGAAGCAAAGCCAAAGCTGGAACGTATTGAATCAGATATCCTGAACAACTTCAAGATCCTTGGAGTTCCAGCCTATCCATTGAATGGAGTGGAAAGATTGCAGATTTTATATGAGACTTTCAATCCAGACAATATGACAGACTTCCAGTTTGATTATGGTTCCATGATCCGTACCGGACTCAATACCAAAGATTATGTGGCACCGACCAGTTTTGTATTCAAGGACAGAAATACATTCCGCATGGGAAATACCATCGGAGCAGTCTCTTATTTGCAGATCCTGGCACCGGAGCTTACAGATAAGATGCTGGCAGAATTTCTGGATATTGATAAGAATCTCATCGTCAATCTGCATGTCCAGTCTGTGGATCAGATGAAAGCAATCAAGCTTGTAAAAAGCAAGGTTACGGATATCAATCGTATGAAAATCGAAGAACAGAAAAAAGCAGTCCGGGCCGGATATGATATGGATATTATCCCATCGGATCTGAACACGTATGGCGGAGAAGCGAAAAGGCTTCTGGAAGACCTGCAGTCACGAAATGAGCGTATGTTCCTTGTAACAGCGCTCTTTTTAAATACCGCAAAGACAAAGCAGGCACTGGATAATGCCATCTTCCAGACTGCCGGTATCGCCCAGAAATATAACTGTGTACTGAAACGTCTGGATTATCAGCAGGAAGAAGGACTTATGAGTAGTGTTCCGTTGGGAGTAAATCATATCCCGATCAAGCGGGCTCTTACGACTACCAGCACAGCAATCTTTGTTCCATTTACGACACAGGAACTATTTATGGCGGGAGAATCCTTATATTACGGATTGAATGCCCTTAGTAACAACATGATTATGGTGGATCGTAAAAAGCTGAAAAACCCGAATGGATTGATCCTTGGTACACCTGGATCCGGTAAATCCTTTGCAGCAAAAAGAGAGATCACCAATGCGTTCTTTGTTACGAAGGATGACATTATCATCGGAGATCCGGAGGGCGAGTATTACCCGCTGGTCCATGCACTTGGCGGACAGGTAGTACACATCTCACCAACCAGTAAGGATTATATCAATCCGATGGATATCAATATGGATTATTCCGATGATGACAATCCACTTGGTGTGAAATCTGATTTTGTCCTGTCCTTATGTGAGCTAATCATGGGAAGCAGGGATGGTATTGAAGCAGAGGAAAAATCAGTGATCGACCGTTGTCTTCCACTGGTGTATCAGAAGTACTTTGCAGATCCAAAACCGGAAAACATGCCGGTCCTCGGTGACCTGTATGACTGCCTCAGAAAGCAGAAAGAACCACAGGCCCAGAGAATTGCAACAGCACTGGAAATCTATGTAAATGGATCACTGAAAGTATTCAACCATAGAACCAATGTGGAACTGAATAATCGAATTGTCTGTTTTGATATCAAAGAGCTTGGAAAGCAGCTGAAGAAAATCGGAATGCTCATCGTCCAGGATCAGGTATGGAACAGAGTTACGATCAACCGTGGCATCAAATCCACCAGGTACTACATCGATGAGTTCCACCTTCTGCTCAAAGAAGAACAGACAGCAGCTTATTCCGTAGAAATCTGGAAGAGATTCCGTAAATGGGGAGGTGTACCGACTGGTATCACTCAGAACATTAAGGATCTTCTTGCCAGCAGGGAGATTGAAAATATCTTTGAGAACAGTGATTTTATCCTGATGCTGAACCAGGCTGCAGGTGACAGACAGATCCTTGCAAAACAGCTGAATATTTCCCCATATCAGTTGTCTTATGTGACGAATTCCGGGGAAGGTGAAGGACTTCTTTTCTATGGAACAACGATCATTCCATTTAAGGATAAGTTCGATAAGACATTGAAATTATATGGTCTGATGACCACGAAGCCCGAGGAAACATTGAAACGAGATAAAGAAATGAGGGATGCAAATGAAGGAAATCGATAAAATCCGAATCAAGCAGTGGAATCAGGACAATCCTTACATTCAGATGAAAAATCTGGAAAATGTGCAACCAGGATACCGTGTTCATACAGTCAATGATGATTATCATCTGTATGAACTTCCGCTGGAAACACAGAACATTATCCTTGACTGGGTATTCTGGAATTTTTATCCGGCACAGAAAATCTATCCGCATCTTACCAGTGATGATCTGAAAGAAGTTCTGTATAAACGTACCCAGATCCATCTGCACAACAATCAGTTCAAGGAGGCTATGCTGATCAATGGTTTCTGGCCGAGAGATCCGAGTGAATTGAACTGGGTATTTCATATCCAGGCGAGCTCTCCGGCAATCAGGATACAGGCAGATGGTTATCCTGGTATCCCGATTATTGGACGCCAGGAACTGAATGAGTACAGAAAGAAAAGTTGTGCCTGGAGGTGATGACCTATAGCTGGAAAAAAATTTAAAGGCAAAGATAAAAAGGTCGCAAAGATGACCAGGGATGGTCTGACAGAAGAAAATCTCCGTGATGGTAGTGTAAAAGATATCAGTCACAGGAGCCGGGGGCGACCGGAAACTAAGGAAGAATTTGTTCCTGAACGGGAACGAAAAAAGGCTGAAAATGAAGATACAAAATCGGGAAAAGGAAAACGACTGCAGATGGAGAAAGTCCGTAAATCTTCTGTCCGGCAGGAAGCTGTTGAGGATACAGTTGAAGTTACACCGGAAGAAAAAGTATCCGGATATCGAAAGAAACTGCATCGTTATGAAAAAATCCCGGATGATGATAATAATCTGAACAGCCAAAAGAAATCCATTCGGAAGAAACAGTTGCAAAAACAGATGACCAAAGAACAGGCAAAAGCTGGAAGATTATCTTTTGATGATGAAGGAAATCAGATGGTGAAAGGTGCTGGCATGAAACCGGGAGGGACAGCCGGGAAATACATTGCTACACAAGCTGTTATATCTGGCATGAAAGCAGTCTCTTCCGAAGAGGAAGAAACAGATGAAAATGCAGGTGTGGAAAGTGCCAGACTTGTAGAGCGTGAAACAGAAGATGCGTTACGTGGTCTGCGTCATGCTCAGATCCGCAGCAAACGGACGGATGTGAAAACCCATCGCGGAGGTTATCGTGAGGCTACCGTAGAAAAGAAACTGAAATTTGGTTCTGCAGAAAGTATGGAAGGAGTCAAACATGCAGAATCGGTAAAGAACGCTGAGCAAAAGAGACATTTCTATAACCGCTTCTTCCAGAAAAAACGATATAAGGATGCTTACCGAGTAGCCAGAGCCGGAAAATCCGCTGGCAGTCTGGGTGGAGCAACAACCATTGCCGGTGTCGAGAACATGACGGTAAAAGCAAAGATCGCCTTGAAAGAGATCATAAAGCGTAATCGTGCCATGTTCGCAGGCATCGGTATTTTTGCGCTTCTTTTTCTTGTCATTTCAGTATCTCTGGGGAGCTGCAGTGCTTCTATCGAGGGTGCTGGATCTGTGATCGGTATTACAACGTATCCAAGTTCAGACGAGGATATTTATGCTGCCGAAAACAGATATGCTGCTTTGGAAAGTGCCTTGAATCAGCAGATCAATGAGATGGAACGAAGACATCCAAATTATGACGAGTATCAGTACAACATTGCTGAGATTGGTCATAATCCATACCATCTTATCTCGTATCTTACCGCAAAATATGGGGACTGGACGTACTTAGATGTTGAAAATGAACTGCAAGCTCTTTTTGAAGCACAATATCATCTGAATACTGAAGGTCGAACAGAAACGGTGACAGAAACCAGAAATGTTCGAGTCGGAGAATCATTGGGACAGGTAGTGACCAGTGGATATTGTAACTGTCGAATCTGCTGTGGTGTATGGTCCGGAGGACCAACTGCTAGTGGTGCATATCCAACTGCAAACCATACCATTGCTGTAGATGCTTCCAATCCATTTGTGCCGATCGGAACGAAGGTAGTAATGAATGGTGTGGAATACACAGTTGAGGATACCGGAGCCTTTGCACGATATGGTGTGCAGTTTGACGTTTACTATGATAACCATGCTGCCGCTTCTGCTCATGGACATCAGACCTGGGAAGCCTATATCGCAGATGACAATGGCAGTCAGGAAGTAACGGTTACCAGTACAAGCACTAAGAAGATTCTATATGTGACACTGACAAATGGAAGCTTTGATGCTTTGGCAAGAGCCAATCTGAATGCAGAGCAGCTGATCATCTATAATGCATTAAATACGACCTATGGAAACAGAAATTATCTGTGGGATGTAAACAATGTGACCAGTGGATCAGGCGGTAATGGAATGAGCTATGAGATTCCACCGGAAGCACTGCAGGATGAAGAATTTGCCCGGATGATCCGGGAAGCAGAAAAATATCTGGGAGTACCTTATGTATGGGGTGGTTACTCCCCGTCCGGATTTGACTGCTCAGGTTTCGTATCCTATGTCATTAACCACTGTGGTAATGGCTGGAACTATGGACGATTGACCGCAGATGGATTAAGAGGCGTATGTACTTATGTATCACCGGAAGAAGCAAAACCAGGAGATCTGATCTTCTTTCAGGGAACGTATAACACATCTGGTGCAAGCCATGTGGGTATCTATGTCGGTAACAATATGATGATCCATTGTGGGGATCCGATCCATTACTCAAATATCAGCACATCCTACTGGCAGCAACACTTCATGTGCTTTGGAAGACTGCCATAAATGGGTGATTGAAGGGAGGTGAAAGTTTGAATAAAAAGATTAAAAAATATCTGGATGAAATTGCCAAGACAGAGAAAAAGATCGCGGATCTGCAGCAATATCTTAGGGGTGTCCAGGCTGCATTAAAGCAGGAAGAGGACAATGAGATGATCAGGTGCATCCGTGGTATGAAGATGGAGAATGGTCAGTTGTATGATCTTTTGGATGGTATCCAGAATGGAACAATTAAATTTCAGGTAAGCAGGGAGTCTGACGAAGAAGGTTCAGGCTCCTTTGTATTCACAAAAGAAAATAAGGAGGAATATTAGAATGGTGAAATGGAAGAAAATGAATAAGAAAATGGCAGGACTGCTGTTAGGAGTCATGATGCTTTTTACTGCATCAACCACAGCATTTGCCTATGTGGATGAATCAGCAGAGGCATCCAAAGTAGAGACAACTCAGACAGATCAATCAACAGACAAAGAAGAGAAAAAGGATGAGGCGGCAAGTACAAATGAGGTGCTGCCGGAAGATGGAACAGACCAGGGAACTGCATTTACGACACCTGGAAATGGCGAAGTTAAGGATGACATTACCGATGATTCCACAAAGGAGTTTCTTACAGTTACAACGAAGAATAATAATACTTTCTATATCGTGATCGACCGCAGTGCCACATCCCAGAATGTCTATATGTTATCCCAGATTGATGAAAATGATCTGTCCGAATTTCTGGATAAAGACAGCACTGCTACTGTCGTAACACCACAGCCAGATACATCAAAGGTTGTGCTGGATGAAACAAATAATGAGGATGTAGACAAGGAAGCTACCGTTGATCCGGAGAAAACAGCATCTACCAAAACCAATATGGGTGCAATGGCAACAATCCTGATCCTGGCTCTCGGCGGTGTAGCAGCATACTACTACTTCAAGATCTATAAGCCAAAGAAAGAGGAAGACGAGGATGATCAGCCGGAAGGGTTGGAAACAGGTGGACTGGAAGAAATTCCGGATGAGGAAGAGTCTGAAGACGAAGATTTTGAAGAAAATGAAAAATAAATAAACTTTTTTAGCGGAGGGGGCTGTAAAACATGCTCTCTCCGTTTCGTTATATGAAGGAGGTTATACATCATGTATTTAGTAATTGCAGAAAAACCAAGTGTATCAAGAGCAATCGCAGAAGTGATTGGAGCACAGGAACGAGAAGACGGATATTTAAGAGGAACCGACTGTATGGTCAGCTGGTGCTTCGGACATCTGGTCGAGTATGTTTCACCGGATGTCTACGATGAGAAATTTAGCCAGTGGAGATATGAAGATCTCCCGATCATCCCGAAAGACTGGAAAGTTACAGTCTCAGAAGATAAGAAAGATCAGTTCTATATCTTAAAAAGACTGCTTAACAGTCCGGAAATTGAATACGTCGTAAATGCCTGTGATGCCGGACGTGAAGGAGAATTAATCTTCAAACATGTCTATGACTTATCCGGAAGTAAAAAGCCGGTGAAACGATTATGGATTAGTTCTCTGGAAGATTCAGCAATCCTTGATGGAATGCAGCATCTGAGATCCGCAGAGGAATACCGACATCTGGCCGAAGCTGCTGTATGCCGTTCTCAGGCTGACTGGCTGGTAGGAATGAATGCAACCAGAGCTTACACCACAAAGTACTTTAAAAAGCTGACCGTTGGAAGGGTTCAGACACCGACACTTGCCATGTTGGTGGAACGTGCCGGACAGATCAGCAATTTCCAGAAAGAAAAGTATTTCAATGTGGAACTGGATTGTGACGGAATTCCGGCAGTAAAGCAAAAGATCTTTGATCCGGATGAGGCGGAACAGTTAAGAAGCAGATGTCAGGGAGGTGAAGCTATTGTCACTGCAGTAAAAGAAACAGAAAAGAAAGTAAAAGCACCAAAACTTTATGACCTGACCACGCTGCAGAGAGAAGCAAACCGTATCTATGGAATGACAGCCAAACAGACACTGGATACCGCTCAGAGCCTGTATGAAAAGAAACTGATCACTTATCCAAGAACGGACAGCCAGCATCTGACCGAAGATATGGAGCAGACCGCAAGAAATGTGGTCCGTCAGATTTATGAGAAATATCAACTGACAGGTCCTTTTGATCAGCCGGAACAGCCGGATGTGAAGAAAGTCATGAATAACAGCAAAGTGACAGATCACCATGCAATCATCCCAACGATGGAGCTTTCATCCTGCCAGCTGGATGAATTGAAATCTTGGGAAGAAAAGATTCTTTTCCTGATTGCAGTTCACACGGTCATGGCAATGAGTAAGGAGCACGTTTACCAGGAAACAGAGATTGAAGTGGAATGCCAGGGAGAAATCTTCAAAGCAAAAGGAAAAACCGTCCTGCAGGATGGATGGAAACTCTTTGAAAACTGCTTCAAAAATAAGGATCGCATGGCAATCGTAAATCCGGATCAGGAAATGAAAGAGAGGATGCCGAAAGTAACCCAGGGACAGACTTTCTATGCTGTAGCTGCAGAAAAGACAGAACATTTTACATCGCCACCAAAACCATACAGCGAAGATACTCTCCTTGCGGCAATGGAAACAGCTGGAAATAAGGAATTCGATGAAGATACGGAAAAGAAAGGATTAGGAACTCCGGCAACAAGAGCCGGTATCATCGAGAAACTGATCTATTCCCAATATGCTACCCGAAAAGGAAAAAAGATTCTTCCAACAGATGATGGAAAAGTCCTTGTGGAGATCCTGCCAGACTTTCTGAAATCTGCAAGTATGACTGCAGAATGGGAAAATCAACTGCTCTTGATGGAGCATGGAGAGATTGCACCGGAACAGTTTATGACTGGGATCAAAAACATGCTGACCATGATGCTGAATGGGTGCGATGCGATTTCCGAAGAAGAAACAAGAAGATTTCAGACCAGAGAAAGCATTGGAACCTGTCCGGTATGTGGAAGTCTGGTATATGAAAGCAAAACCAACTTCTATTGCAGCAACCACGATTGTCACTTTGCTCTCTGGAAAGATAACCGCTATCTGCAGAATATGGAAAAAACCATGGATAAAAAGATGGCTGCAGAACTTCTGAAAAGTGGATGTGTGCATGTAAAAGACCTGTATTCCAGAAAGAAGAATATGTACTTTGAGGCAGATCTTCATATGGATGCAGATGAAATCGGAAGGGTGAATTTTTCTTTATCCTTTCCCAAAAAGAAACCAAAAAACAAAAGCAAAAAGAAATAAAAAAACAGATTAGAGGAGGAAACGAAGAATGAATTTTAATGAATTTGTAAATGAAGTAAAGGACAATATCAAACTCTTTTTACCAAAGGATTATGAGAATGCAGAAGTATCAACAATGGAGTGTCAGAAACTGAACCGTGCCTATACGGGATTGATGGTGAGAAAAGAAGGTGAGATGCTTACCCCGACGATCAATCTTAATCAGCTGTATGAAGCATATAAAGCACAGCCTGGCGTAACAATGGAAACTGTATGCAGAAAGATTGCAGATATAGTTATTGAGGCACCGATACAGGTTGATCTGAAAGCTATTTTAAATTATGAAGATGTGAAGGACAAGCTGTTTATCCGTGTATCATCAGCCGAAGCAAATAAGGAAGTACTCGAAAATGCTCCACATCAGCTGAAGGAAGACCTCGCAATTACCTATCATGTGGCAGTAGGCAAGGATCAGGATGGATTAAGTTCCATGTTTATCAAGAATGATCTGCTTGAACAGTATGGAATCTCTGCAGAACAGCTTCATGAAGATGCGATGAAAAGTTCACCGCATGTCATGATCCCGGAGGTATCAAGTATAGGTGCATTGATAGATGAAATGTACCAGAAAAATATTCTCATGCTGACACCGGATGAACGTGAAATGCTGCAGGAAACATTGCAGGAATCAAGCGAGATGCCGACATTCTTTGTTGTTACGAATACAGACAGAATTGATGGAGCCGGTGTGATCTTTTATCCGGAATTCATGGATAGCATGGGGGAACTTCTTGGAAATGATTTCTTCATTTTGCCATCATCCATCCATGAAATGCTGGTCTTGCCAGATGACGGGCAAGTGGATGCAGAAATGTTAAGAGATATGGTAAAAGAAGTCAATGCCACTCAGGTAGCCCCTGCAGAACGCCTTACCAATGATGTATATCACTTTGATACAAAGGATCATGTCTTTGAAAAGGCAGATAGATTCACAGAACGTCAGAAAGAAAAAGAAGCACAGGCTGCAAAAACAGAGAAAGCAGGAAAAGAACAGCCAGATCAGAAACCGAAAACAAAAAAGCACGATATGGAACTCTAATAAAAAATAATCATCTCATCAACTAATAAAAAGCCCTGCGGCATAAGCACAATGTCGTGGGGCGTTTTTGGAAAGGAGTATTATGACAGAACAAAATAAAACTACTACTATTCCACTGCCGGTTCAGGGAAAAGATATGGACAGCATTATGCAGTCACTGGAATCCGGTGTGGAAGAACTTTTTACAAGTAACCGCTATCAGGAATTTCTTAAAACCATGGCAAAGTTTCACAATTATTCTTTTAATAATACAATGCTGATTGCCATGCAGCGACCGGATGCTACGCTTGTTACCAGTTACAAAAACTGGCAGTCCATGGGTAGACAGGTCATGAAAGGGGAAAAAGGAATTACAATCATTGCACCGGCACCATATAAGAAAATGAAGGAAAAAGAGGTTCTGGATGAAAATCAGCGACCGATCATGGGAACTGATGGAAAACCTAAGACTGAACAGGTGGAAGTTACAGTTCCGCATTTTAAAGCAGTTACCGTCTTTGATATTGCTCAGACATCCGGGGAACCAATCCAGACACTGGTACCGGAATTACTGACTGCAGCTGTACAGGATTTTGATTCTTTCATGCAGGCTATTCAGAAAATATCCCCAGTGCCGATTCGATTCGATGAGATCGATGGCAATGCCAATGGATATTATCACAATGCAGACAAGGAAATCGTGATCAAAAAAGGGCTCAGTGAAAGTCAGACCTTAAAGACTGCTATTCATGAAACAGCCCATGCTAAACTGCATGACAAGGAAATCATGGAAAGCCTGGGTGTAGAAAAAGACCGTCTGACAAAAGAGGTTGAAGCAGAATCCGTTGCTTACTGTGTGTGTTCTTCCTTTGGTTTGGATACATCGGATTACAGTTTTCCTTATATTGCAGGTTGGAGCAGCAGCCGGGAAATGAAGGAAATGAAAGCATCTATGGATGTGATCCGCAAGACAGCCGGTGAAATGATCGATCAGCTTACAGAAGAACTGGAAATCATTCTTGAAGAAAAACAAAAAACAGAATTACATGAAAAATACGGCATTCTGGTAGATGCACTGGAAGCAGCCGGATACCGCTATGATTATCGGGAAAGCGAACCGGGACATATTGTACTGGCACCGGATGGGACACATGAAATTGCTGGGTATTTGCAGTTTGAATCATGGGGAGATATCAAAGATTGGCTGGAAGATACGATTGCAGAAGGAACGGATATTTCGGAAAGAGTTGATCGGGCTTTGTATCCATTTAAGTTTGATTATACCCTAGAGGAAGAAATGTTCAGAGGTAATGGTGACCGCTATGCGATTTACCATGTGGATGAAGGCACACCGGGAAAACAACATTTATTTATGAATATGGCAATGGTCAAGGAAGATGGCATTACAATCGATGCAGCAAATTATAAATGTGTCTATTCTGGCAGATTACATGAAAATGAAAAGCTGGATGATTTGTACGCCATATTCAACGATAATCCACCGGCAGATTATAAAGCACATTCTATGTCGGTCAGTGATGTTATCATTACAAACCGTGGTGGGGATATGCAGGCATATTACGTGGATCGATTTGGATTTGCAGAACTTCCAGACTTTGCAGCACAAAGAGAAAAAATACTCGATATTGTCCCGGAAATAGAAAATGTGGATTATGAAAATGATCTTACATGTATCAGCTTTTATGCGGCTGAATGTGCTGAATTTCCTGTAATGGGTGAAGTACATTATGACCTGACATTACCAGAAGCCTTGGAAGCTTATGAGAAAATCCCATCAGAACGTATGCATGGACTGAAATGTGTTGGCTTTGATCTGAAAGACGGAAGTGATTATGAAGGAATGCAGAGTCTGATGATCGAAGGAAAAATACAGAAAGAATTTTTGAATTCGATTCCTGGATTTAGAGAAAATTCTTATGTGCAAAATGCAATCAGTCGTGTGGAAAAGTACTTGGAAGAAAGACATCCAAATGTGGAAAATCCTCTGAAATCCAATAAGAAAGTGGATAACGAAAAAAATATAAGCGAAGAAAAAAACGAGAAGGAGCTGAATATACAGATGAAACCAATACCGAAAAAGAAAAGGGGGGAAATGAGCCTATGAGAAATGTAAACCTGGAAGAAAACGAACTGACTATTACTGCTATCTTCCAGCAGCACACAAAGGAAGAAACAATCCAAACACTGAAAGAAGCTTTGGAAGTTTTGGAACAGGAAGAAAGTGATCCTGAGAATGATGAAATGATTGAGATCATCAATTCTACAGTTGGAAAATTACAGCAGATCGAAGACAAATACTACTATTCTCTGGATCTGAATTATTATCTGAATAACTTGGAGGACGATGCCTATGAAGCTTAATCAATTTGCAGTCTACCGAGTAGATCAGCAGACAGCAGGAAAAACACTGTGGCATCTGCCATATCAAGAGGCAAGACAGCAGAATGTGTCGATTACTGTTGAAAATTACCGATTAATCTCGATTCATGAAATGCAGGAAAATGAAAAAGTCGCTGACATCTGGAAACGGACGAAAAATCAATGCGAAGTCAGTGACGTGCTCGTATTGAACAAGAATGGAGAAATCAGCTGCTACTATGTAGATGAGAACTATCCACAGTATCTGGCCGGATTTATTCGTATCAACACATCCGGTGCACTGATTACTATGGAAACTGAGAATTATCAGATTGATGGGAAAAAGGGGAACTGGATTGCAACAGACACCATCATTATTGATGGAAAACAGTTTTATTTGATGGAACATCAGGTATACCGAGATCAGGCCCAGGGTGTTATCCTGGATGCCTATGGAAAAATGGTTGTCGAAGAATGTAAGAAATTCGATGAAAAGACAAAACAAAAGATTCATGATTACATCCAACAGCAGGTACCGCTAAATCCGGTCGAACAGCTAAAACAAGATGGTAAAATTCGTCTGGAACATTACCAGAAATTCTACCAGAACGGCACTTATGAACGAAGCAGAGAATCTGGTACCGAAGCCAATTATGATATGGTGGACGGTCTGGTGAATAATCAGAAGAAGAATCAGGAAAAGACCTCTGATGCTAGCAGCAACAATCAGACCTCCCGAAATCAACAGGATGGAAAACCTAAGAAACGAAGATCCGTAATCAAACGACTGCATCAGAAACAGATTGCCATTGCTCGCCGGTCCGGAAAGCCGATACCAAAGTACCTGGATCAGGAAATGGAAAGAAAGCGGGGATAGAATATGCGAAGGTTAAAGTGTGAAAAAGAAACGATTATTTTGACCAATGAAGATGACGGATTCTATGATGTGTATACCTTTAATCAGAGCTTGCAGAAACGGTTGAGGTCTTTTGCGGAGAAGTATCAGGATGATTGCTGGTTGAAAGGATCTTCGGAGGATGGTAGTGAAACGTATATGATTAAAAAAGGGCGGTTATCATTGAATTTAAGACCACCCTATTCCAAGGATAGAATTCATAAAGCAACCAAACGAATTATTGAAGAACAGAAAGAGCAATCGAAGGATTCATAGAATGCGATTTAAGAGAAAAAAGCCTCATGACCATGAGGAAAAATGAAAGTAAAATACGTTAGCTGATAAAGTGTATAGGCTCAAAAGGGAAAGTGTCCTTTTGAGCCTTATTTTGTGCTTTTATATAATAGATAGATACCACAATATATGCCGGGGTTTTTATACCCCACCTATTGATATACACTGTAACCATCAAAGAAGATTAAATCATAAAAGGTAAGTAAAGATCAGTGGAGCAGATGAGAAGATTTCTGTCGGCTCCATTTTGCTACCAGTGCAATTTGACTGGTGATAAATACTGAGAAAGTCGGGCTTGAGATGGGTTATGATAGAAAATCTTGGAATTTCCAAGAAAATCTTGAGAAAAAATGACCGCCGTGATATAATAAAACCACGTATGCGTTATAAGATAACAGCCCATTTTGAGAGGTTAAAAACGACTATGGCAATGAACTACGATAAATTATGGAAAATGCTTATTGATAAAAAAATGAACAGGACGGAACTACATGAGCAAGCGCATGTGTCAACAAATGCCATAGCTACCATGGGCAAAGGTGGCGATGTGTCGACAAAGGTTCTTGATAAGATTTGCAAGACGCTTGATTGTCAGATCCACGACATTGTTGATTACGTACCGGATGATGACGACGTACAAGAAAAATAACTGCAAGGAGCATTTTTGTGTGGTGTAAGAACTGTAATATAGAGACAAATGAAAAAAAGTGCCCAATCTGCGGTGAGGAGACAGTCGAAGATTATCCTACTGAAGTTTACTGGTGCGATAATTGCAGAGTTCCGGTAATGCAGGAAGTAAATCAAGCGGACAAAGGAATCTGTCCAAGATGTGGCAAGCCGATGAAATATCTTGCTGCAGATATTAGGCCTGTATTTCCCGAAGAAAGGTTGCTGATTGAGATTCTGCTGAAGAAGGAACCTCATCAGTGGATAAATGAATCTGTATGGGCATCCAACAACAGATACTATATAAATGGCAAGTCGGTTGCTTTGCCTAACAAGTTGTTTCAGGAAGCAAATGCTGACGAATATATAGAGAAGCTTGAAAGAAATAAGGACGATAATTCCTATGAAGCTTTTGATCGTTACATAGATGCTTTTGTCGAGGCGAATAGGACAAGGTTGAACTATCTGATTGACGAATCACATACATTTGTCAAGAAAACGGCGGCTAAGTTCCCGGAGGAGAATATAGTTCTATCGTTCTCGGGTGGAAAAGATTCCACTGTAACTGCAGATGTGGCAATAAAAGCGTTGAGTGATCCATCACTGGTGCACATTTTTGGAAATACTACGCTTGAGTTTCCACTCACAATTGAGTATGCCAAGCGCTATAGAAAGAATCATCCGCAGTCTATTTTTAAGATTGCTGAAAATCATGAGCAGGTATTCAGAGATGTGTGTGAGGATATAGGACCACCAGCTAGAATGATGAGATGGTGTTGCTCTATGTTTAAGACAGGGCCGATTACCAGAGTAATTAATTCCTTATATAGGAATCAACGCATTCTGACCTTCTATGGGATTAGGAAATCGGAGTCTGTAAGTAGAAGTAAGTATAACAGGGTTGAGGATGATGCTGAGTCAGTAAAAATTCAGCAGCAGACAGTAGCGTCTCCAATATTCTTCTGGAAGGATATGGATATTTGGCTATATATCTTGGCTGAAAAGATTGATTTTAATGATGCTTACCGTTTGGGTTATGACAGAGTTGGATGTTGGTGCTGTCCTAACAATAACCAGAGGGCACAGTTCCTTTCAAGAATTTATATGCCAGAGCAAGCAAAGGCTTGGAGGGATTTCCTCATAGATTTTGCTAGAAAGATAGGAAAGCCTGATGCAGAAGAGTACGTGGATTCTGGCGCATGGAAGGCAAGACAAGGTGGTAATGGCCTTGCGGCAGCGGGTGATGTAAAAATTCGCTTTACCAACTGCACAACTGAAGATTATGCAAAGATTTATCGCTTGGTACGTCCGATGGATGATGAGTTTTTAAATATGCTCACACCATTTGGAAGAGTGGCTCCTGAGCTTGGTCAGAAGCTATTGCATGAGGTGCTGGTACTCGATATAAGGACGAATGTTCCTATTCTGTCAGTACAGCCTTTTGAACAGGGCGGATATGAGTTTGCTGTAAAAATCAGAACCATAAATGTTAAGGATCATGACGATTTACAGCATATGGTTGGATACCAAGTTAGGAAATTTAATGCATGTAGAAAATGCTTGAAATGTGAATCCCTTTGCAAAGCAGGGGCGATTTCGATTTCAGCAGACAGATATTATATTGATCCGGAAAAATGTGTTCATTGCAAAATGTGCGTGACTGCCAAATATCTCAGAGGTGGCTGCATGATGGACAAATATTTACGGACAAAGGATTAGGAGGAACAGAGGGATGGCTACGAAGTTTCGAGCCCATGAAACATTCTTTATTAGAAAGGGATGGCTCAGTAAAGGCATGCGCTATGTATCGCAGAAGCCAGATGTCTTTACTGACAAAGATGATAATCCGATGGATGTTCTTGGAATTGGTGCCAATATGGTCAAATCCCTTAGATATTGGCTTCAGGCAGTGGGCCTGACGAAAGAACCGAAGACTGGTAAGAAGAATCAAGCCCTGACTGATTTCGGAAAGCTGGTACATGAGAAGGATCCTTATACAGAGGAGTTAGGGACACTTTATCTTCTCCACTATAAGCTTGTAACTGATGAAGAGATGGCTCCATCCTGGTATTACTTCTTCAATAGATTTGCTATGAAAGAATTCAACAAGGATGATTTCGTTGCTCAGATACAGAATGAATTGAAGATGGATGGTACAACGGTAGCTATCAGATCATTGACCGATGACTTTGCCTGCATTGTTAATACGTATGTGCCAAGGTATAAGTCTGATCCAAATAAGGTTTCTCCAGAGAATAATATTAATTGTCCATTCGGAGAGCTTGGCCTTATTGATATTCTGAGTAAAGAGCGAGGCAATTATACATACAAGAAGTCCATACCAATGGCAAGAAGCTTTAATCCGTGGGTAATTATGGCAGTTATTGTAGATCAGTCAAACGGTAGGGAAGAGATTGCATTAAATGAGCTTCTATCCGCTGAGAAGAATATTGGTAAGGTATTTAACCTTGATTCGATTTGTATGCTTTCCTTGCTCCGTGAAGTGGAGAAGCTTGGAGAGATTAAGATTATCCGTACAGCAGGATTGGATGTTGTCCGGGTATTACATAAACGTAGCTTTATTGACTGTGTTAAAAAATATTATGCCGATATAGAGGGAACAAATTCATGAGCAAAATGATTTCTGTTGCGTCAGGCTTTCAGTATTCAGTAAACATAGGATACGACCTGAACAATGATGACAAATTAAAGAATTTCATACCGACAAAATCGGCATTGACGTTGTTAAAGGACATACTTAGCAGTACAGCCCTTGATGCAACGGAAAGAGCACGAGTTCTTGTAGGAGCATATGGAAAAGGTAAGTCTCACATTATACTTACCATTCTTTCGGTGCTTATGCAAAGAGACCGTTCTTTGTTTACACATTTAATGCCGAAAATCAATGAAGATCCAGAGCTGAAGCAGCTAGTTGATAATTACTATTCAGATAAGAACAATAGGATCCTGCCGGTTATCATTAATGGAACAAGTGGCAGCTTACCACAGGCTTTTCTTCTTGCATTGCAGAGAACGCTTGATGAGAATGGTTTGGATATCATGCCAGAGACCAATTACAGGGCTGCTATTAATGCCATACAGAAGTGGAAAGCTGATTATCCGAAGACTTACGATAAATTCAAGAAAGAAATAAGTCTTCCGGTAGATGCTTTTATTTCTGAACTAAACGATTACAATGCTGCAATCTACAGCGAGTTTGAAGAGGTTTATCCTAAACTTACATCGGGAAGTATATTCAATCCGTTTGTGGGATTTGATGTTGTAGAGTTATATGAGAGTGTTGTAAAGAGCCTCAAGCAGCGTGGATATCTGGGAATATATGTTGTCTATGATGAATTCAGCAAGTTCCTGGAGTCTAACATCACAGCAGCCTCTGTTAGTGACACAAAGATGTTGCAGGATTTCGCTGAGAAATGTAATCGAAGTAGTGAGAATGAGTTGCATTTATTGTTGATTTCTCACAAAGAGATATCCAACTATATTGATCAGTTGCCAAAGGCAAAGGTTGATGGTTGGCGTGGCGTTTCCGAAAGATTCCGTCACATTCATTTGAACAATAACTTTGCTCAGACATATGAGATTATATCTACTGTTATCATTAAGGACAGAGATAAATGGGAAGATTTCCAAGATAATAATATAGCCAGATTTGATCAGTTGATGTCAAGATATGCTGAGCATGCAATATTCAGTGACACAGATCAGAAGGAATTGGAGACAACAATATATGAATGCTACCCGTTACATCCGGTTTCAACATTTATTCTTCCAAGACTTTCTGAACGTGTAGCACAGAATGAACGTACATTATTTACCTTCCTGTCTGCTGATGGAACATCGACTCTACCAGCATTCTTGAGAGGATTAAAGGATAAGGACTTCAGAGTCATTACACCTGATCTTATTTTTGATTACTTTGATCCGGTTCTACAGAAGGAACCTTTTGCAGGAGAACTTCACAAGAACTATGTTTTGACAAAGGCTATTCTTGATCAGATTGAAGATCAGATTCTTGAAAGCAAGATAGTAAAGACGATTTCTTTGATATATCTGTTGGGGCAGTTTGATAAGCTGAAACCTATTAAAGAGGAGATTGTCGGAATCTACAGCATGGAATACAAGCCTGCTGAGATTGAAGCTGCAATTGAACATCTTATCAAAGATGAGTATGTGATTTATCTGAAGCGTAGTAATGACTATCTGAAATTGAAGCAGACATCTGGTGTGGATGTAGAGCAGAAGATATCAGATACTATCGCAGCTTTGGCTCCTTCATTCTCATTGAAGAGCGCATTGAATGCTTCAAATATTGATAACTACCTCTATCCATCAAAATATAATGATGAGAAAGAAATGATTCGCTACTTTGAGTTTGAGTTCATTGAAGAGCAGGAACTTGAAGGTGATATTGATTGGGTGAAAAAGGCTGAGGATATCAATGCAGATGGTGTGGTATATGCTATTGTCTGTGAGGATCCTGAGTCTATTAAGGGAATAAAGAATAAAATACTAAAGACTAGCCAGGGATGCGATAGATTTATTTTCATAATGCCGAAGAAAGCTACTGCTATTAGAAAAATCCTGCAGGAGTTTGAAGCAGTAAGCACACTGAGGGATAAGGCAAAAGAGGATACAGTTCTTTTTGAAGAGTATGAAGTAATATATGAGGATTTAAGAGATGTAATCAGTGAATTTATCAGTGGTTACACCCATCCTGAAGATTACAAGTCTGTATATATTTACAACGGCGAAGAGAAGAGCATATTACGTAAGGCTGCTTTGACAGGGCTTGCATCGGACATTTGCTTTAGAACTTTCTCTGAGACACCAGTTATTAACAATGAGGCAATCAATAAGGATGAGATTACCTCAATCGCAAATAATAGCAGAAATAAGATTCTTTCAGGTCTTCTCAGAAATGTTTTGGAGCCAAATCTTGGGCTTACCGGAACTGGCCAGGAAGTTTCTATTATGAGAAGCACACTTGTAAGAAAAGAGGTTCTTCTTGATGATCAGGAGGGTATCAGAATCAACCTGGCTCCATCGGATAAGCTGATGAAGGGCGTGCTTGACGCAATTGTTTCCTTCGTCATGGATGCCAAAAAGAAGGGTACAGCATCCTTTGATCAGCTTTATAATGTGCTTACAACTCCGGAATATCATATAGGTATTAGGAGTGGAGTTATTCCAATATATATTGCAGCTGTCTTTCATGAATTTAGTGAGGACATAATTCTGCAGAATGAATTGGGACAGTTGCCGTTATCTGCTGATACCTTGCAGATGATTAATGCGTGTCCTGAGGATTACACACTGGTATTCCTTGAGTGGAATCCTGGAAAGCAGGAATTTGTAAGCAAGCTTTCAGAGATTTTCAGCAATTATGTTATTGAGGCAGAAAAGAATCTTAGTGCTTATGATTTTGTAGCATCTGCAATGAAGCGCTGGTACCTGTCACTGCCAAGATATGCTAAGGAATCCAAAGGAATTGGTGACAAGGAATCGAGCAAGAGATACCTTAAGATGGTTAAGCTGCTTAAGCTGAATCTTAACGGTCATGAGTTGTTGTTTGAGAAACTTCCTGAAGCCTTTGGATATAGAGATTTCAACGAAGGCCTTGCAGAGAATATTGAGAATGCTAAAAACTACTATGATGGTAAGATAGCTGAGCTCAAAGTTGAGCTGATAAAGCAGACCAAAGAGATATTCTCAATCGCTGCAAACAGAGCTAAGTTAAAAAGGACATCCTTATCATCTGTAATAAAGGATTGGTGTGAAACACTGGATCCGCACGTATTTGAGCAGCTTTTTGAAAATGGAACAAACAAGTGCCTGGGACTTTTTAAGAAAGTAACAAATGATGAAGAGACATTTGTTGCTAGATTAGCAAAGGCTGCAACGGATCTCAGAGTTGAAGACTGGGATGATGATACTGTAGAACGTTTCAAAGAGAATCTTGCAATGTACAAAAAGACTGCTGAAAAATTCCAAAGCAGTGAGTCTGAACGTGAAGACAGTGCTGCAAGTACTTATGAAATCAGATTTCGTAGTGATGATGGTTCATCAGAAGTAAAACGATTTGACAGAGTTGAAACAAGTAAGAGAGGAAGGCTTCTGTATAATTCGATTCTGTCTGAGATAGATTCAATGGGATATTCTATTTCAGAACAGGAGAAGAGGCAGATCCTCATGGATATATTAAAGAAAATGTGCTAAGGGGAGGTGTTACAAGTGGCATATTTTGATAATGCTGCAACTACATACCCAAAGCCGGATTGCGTCTATGACTTCATGGATAGCTTTTATCGTTCCAGCGGAGCAAATGCTGGACGTGGAAACTATAAGCTTGCGCAGAGCGCAGGAGCTTTAATTGGAGATACACGAAAGAAGATCCAGGAGCTCCTGCATTGCCAGGCAAAGCAGGTTGTCTTTGAACCAACGGCAACAATAGCTTTGAATATTATTATTCAGGGCATTATTGAAAAAGGAGCTGTTAATATTTATATCAGCCCCTTTGAGCATAATGCAGTTACCAGAACACTTCATCATTTTGAAGAGCAGGGGAAAATCAAGGTCACACAGCTGACTGTTTCAAAGGATATGGTGTATGATCTGGAAAAAATCAGATATCAGTTTGATACGTTTAAACCTGATTTTGTTATAGTTAGTCATGCCAGCAATGTGTTTGGACTTATAGCGCCAGTAGAGGATATTTTTGCGCTGGCTAAAAAGTACGAAGCCATAACTCTTGTGGATATGGCACAGACTGCTGGGTTGGTAGATTTGAACGTAGGCCTTACCACTATAGATTTTGCTGTATTTGCAGGACATAAAACATTGTATGGCCCAACTGGAATATCTGGATTTGTGATGAATCCATTGGTGAAATTTCCGGCAGTAATATTTGGCGGTACCGGATATGAATCTGCAAATCAGGATATGCCGGAAGATTTACCTCAGAAATATGAGATGGGGACTTTGAACATTGCTGGTATAGCCGGATTAAATGCAGCCCTTGGATGGTCAGCACAGGTTACTATCGATGCCATAAGAGAAAAAGAAGCTGAGAATCGAAAGAAGCTGATAGACCTCTTAGGCAGATACTCCTATATTAAAATAATTGGGAATTATGATTCATGTAATTATGTGGGAATAGTTTCTTGCATCATAGAGGGAATAAGCAGCGATAGTGCAGGACCTGTGTTTGACAGGTGTGGAATCGCTGTCAGAACAGGGCTACAGTGTGCGCCGCTGGCACATCAGTTTATAGGAACGTTTCCAGCGGGAACTATTAGATTCAGTGTTAATTATTTTACGACAGATAAAGATTTTGCAAAGTTAGAAGAAGCTTTGGATTATATAGATTCAGAGCTGTAGGAGGATTGTTGTGAGCTTAAAGGACAAGAGAATAAAAAGCGAATACCGGTCCTTGATTGATAATGTGGTGCAGGATTTTTATATTCCGCTGCTTCATGAGTCAACATCATATAAGCGTGCTGTGGGATTCTTTTCGTCTTCAGCCCTTGTCGAAATATCAAAGGGAATAGCTGATATGGCTAAAGATGGTGGAAAGATTGAAATAGTTGCCTCACCGTATTTGTCTGATGACGATATTCAGGCTATCAAGGAAGGATATAAGAACAGACAGAAGATAATAGAGGGGGCGCTCATACGTCAGTTGTCTGATGAGCATGAGGATTACTATTCTATGGAGCGCTTGAATCTTCTGGCACATCTTATATCAGATGGGATCCTTGATATTCGCATTGCCTATACTGATAAGGACAATGAAATTGGAATGTACCATGAGAAGATGGGAATTCTGGAAGATAAAGACGGAAATCATGTTGCTTTTTCTGGATCCATGAATGAGTCTATGACAGCGATGTCCATCAATTATGAGACTATAGATGTATTCTGTGATTGGAGAGAGGCTGAAGCTGATAGAGTTAAGTTAAAGGAAAACGCCTTTTATTCCATGTGGAATAATGTTGAGCCAAGCCTTAAAGTTTTGGAATTTCCCAATATTTCCGATGTACTTATTGAGAAATACAGGAAGAAGGGTCCAAATTTTGATATTGATCATGAGCAGTTCAAAAGAAGAACCCTTGCTTATGGAAGTATGTTGCAAGGGATGAGCAATTCTTCTGGAGCTCAGGTAGGAGCGAGAATACCAGCAGATGTTGAGCTACATGAATATCAGAAGGAAGCCATTGCTGCTTGGGTAGGTGAAAACTATCGAGGAATTTTTGATATGGCAACAGGTACAGGCAAAACCTATACAGGTCTTGGTGCCATTTCAAAACTTTCAGAAGATCTTAATGATGATCTTGCTGTAATCATCGTAGCTCCATATAAGCATCTGGTAGAGCAGTGGGTTGAGGATATTGTCAAATTCAACATGAAGCCTATTATCGCTTATGGTGATCCAGCCCACAAGGATTGGAGAAAGAAATTCTCCAAGGCAATAACAGATCAGAAAATCAGAAGGGATAAAAGATTCCTCTGTGTGGTGACAACGAATGTTACATTTGCAAGTCCCGACTTTCAGGAGAGAATAGATAAAATTAAGAGTCCGATTTTACTGGTGGTGGACGAGGCTCATAATTTTGGGGCAAGAAGCTATGCCAAGCATTTGGATGACAGATTTGCTTACAGGCTGGCATTATCAGCAACACTTGAAAGACACAGAGATGACGAAGGAACAGCTCTTTTGTATAGCTTCTTTGGAAAGAAATGTATTGAATATCCTCTGGAAAGAGCTATTGATGAAGATAAACTGACTCCTTATAAGTATTATCCGATTCTTGTTTACCTGAGTGAGCTTGAGTTGGAATCTTATGAGCAGCTTTCTTATGAAATGTCCAAGTGTATGATAAAGGACAAGCATGGAAAGTATAAATTGAACAAGCGTGGAGAAATCCTTGCGCTAAAGAGATCTAGGGTTGTTGCAGGAGCGATGCAAAAACTGGAGGCTCTGAAGCGAGAAATCACTCCTTACAAAGATGATAATAATATTCTGGTGTACTGTGGAGCTACGAGGGTGATAGACGATAGCGATACTTCATCAGATGACGAAAGTGATATCAGGCAGATAGAAGCAGTTACCAAGATTCTTGGAAATGAGCTTAATATGAGCGTAGCGCGCTTTACCTCTGAAGAGAATATGGAGGAGCGTGCTTTGATTAAAGAACATTTCCAGGACGGTGGCAAGCTGCAGGCTATAGTAGCGATAAAGTGTCTGGATGAAGGTGTTAATATACCAGGTATACGAACGGCCTTTATACTGGCAAGTACAACGAATCCTAAGGAATACATACAGCGTAGAGGTAGAGTGCTCCGTAAAGCAGATAATAAGCCATTTGCGGAAATATACGATTTTGTTACTCTTCCTAGACCGCTTGACTCAGTGTCAGGGTTGACGATTGAGCAAGCGAATAGGGATAAGACATTGGTGAAAAATGAGCTTGCCCGGATTAAGGAATTTGGTAGGCTGGCATTAAATTCGATGCTGGCAAACAACCTGATCTGGGACATCCAGGAGGCTTATCATCTTAACGAAACAGATCTTGAAAAGGAGGGTGAAGATTTTGAGTGATAACGGCGAAATCCAGGTTGATAGCAAGGTCATTGAGCGCCTAAAGCGGTCAATCATCATTAAGGAAAACATGAATCTGAAAACGAGAACAATGAATGATTCTCAGATGGTGGCATGGATTAAGAAGAAGATTGAGGAGGAAGTGCAATGTTACTTAAATCAATAAAACTTGAGAACTTCCGCCAGTTTCGCAATGAGTCCATTGATTTTGCCCAGGGAGAAGGCGGCAAAAACGTAACCATCATCATTGGTGAAAACGGAACAGGTAAAACTACGTTTGCTCAGGCATTTTTCTGGTGCCTGTATGGAGAAACAGAGTTCTCTGACAAGATTATTCTGAATAAGATGGTAGCCACCGAAATGACTCCCGGCTCAGAAGAGAAGGTTCGTGTAACTTTGGCTCTTAGACATGGTGAGGTTGACTATACCCTCATAAGAGAGCAGGCATATCACAAGGACTATTCAAACAATGTTAAGGGTGATAATACTGTATTTGACATTGCAATAAAGGATACCAGCGGTAATACTTCCTACGTTAAAAAGTCTCAGTGCGAAGCCGAGGTTAAGAGCATTCTGCCTAAGGAACTGTCCAGATACTTCTTCTTTGATGGAGAGCGTATTGAGAAGATGAGTAAAGATATTTCTACAGGTAAGAAGGCAACTGACTTTGCAGAGGCTGTAAAGGGTCTTTTGGGTCTCAATGCGATGATAAGTGCTATTGGTCACTTTAATCCGAGAAGCAGTCTTAGCGTTATTGGTAGCTATGAGAAGAGCTTTGACTCAAAGAGCAACACTAAGATACAGGAATACACTGCAAAAATAGATAAGTGCAATTCAAGACTGGCAGAGATTGATGCTGCCTTAGAGGAACTTGATGCACAGAAAGCGGCAGCTGAAACTAGAAAATCTGAAAAAGTTATAGAGTTGAAGCAGTATTCCGAAGGTGAAAAACTGCAAAAAGAAAAAGAAGATTTACAGAAGCAGATTGAAAATACTACTCGTATGAGAGCCACAGTCTACAAGACGATGTGCAAGGATTTCAATGCTTCAATGAGTCCATTCTTTTCACTTTCTTTGATTAAGAGAGCATTGGAAGTTCTGTCAAGACATGATTATTCTGGCAAGGACATTCCTTTTATCCGTGACAAAACTATTGAGTATCTGTTGAAGCAGAAGGTATGCCTTTGCGGTACCCACCTGGATGAAGGATCTGTGCCTTATGAGAAAGTGAAATCACTACTGGATGTTATCCCTCCGAAATCACTCAGTACATATGTGACGGATTTCAAGAAGGAGTCAAAACGTAGAGCAGGAGCTATTCAGGATTTGGTTGAACAGATGCAGGAGAATCTTGCGACTGCCAGTCAGCAGAGTGATGATATTATGGATAAGACTGACGAACTTCACAAGATTGAGGCCAAGCTTAGTGGTGAAGATGTCAGCGAAAAGGTCCGTGCAATAAATAATGAGATTCAGATCTGTGTTAAAACTATCAATAAGTGTAATAACGATAGAGACAAGCTGAATAGAGAACGTGGCGGTCTTGAGAAGGAGCGCGAGCGTGCAGATACAGAGAGACAGAATCTGACTTTGCTTGATGAAAAGAACAGAAAGACTCAGATGTATCTGACTTATGCCAGAAAGATTTATGAAGAACTGGAAAATGTGTATCGTACAAGTGAAGAAGAGATCCGTAATCGCTTGCAGGATACGATTAATGATATTTTCAAGCAGATTTATGAAGGTGGCTTATCATTAACAATAGATTCAAAATATCATATCACCGTTCAGGCCAATGATTATGAGGGTGATGTAGAAACTTCTACAGCGCAGAGCATTTCCGTTATCTTTGCTTTCATTACTGGTATCATCAAAATGGCCAGAGAAAATAGAAATGCCAGTGATGATGATGCTAAGCTGCTTTCATCTGAGCCATATCCACTTGTAATGGATGCACCGCTGTCTGCCTTTGATAAGAGAAGAATCAAGACAGTATGTGAGGCTTTGCCAGAGACTGCTGAGCAGGTAATTATCTTTATCAAGGATACAGATGGTGAACTGGCTGAGGATTACATGGGTAACAGGATCGGAAGCAGACACCAGTTTGACAAGAAAAATGAGTTTGAGACCAATTTGGTATAAGGAGGAGCGCCATGTTTGATAAACAATATAGGTTTAAAGGTAGGCATGCTCTTCGTGTGGATCAGCTCACAGGAGTATTCGATGAATTAAGCAAGGCAAAGCTGATAGACCGTAACGTAGATGTTTATACGAATGCACCGTTGATCGGATTTCTATATGGAAGAACTGCTGACCTTGATGATCTTAAAAATCCTGAGACCGGTCAGGTATATAATCAGAATGTCATGGGTGATCGTGTAATTTATTCTGGTGATGAATTACAGTATAACTTCTGGCTGATTATGCTACTTGATGCGAATTATGAGCCCGATGAAGAAAAGCGAATCGATAAAGCTTTCAGACATTATGGTCAGGATCCGGCTGATGAAGAGCGTTTTGATAGCTACGTACGAGGTGGCATTGATGTACTTTATGAAAAGCTGGTAGAAGGAGATAGCACTCCTGAGGCATTTGCAAACAGACTTTACGAATTTATCGATGAGTTTAATGATCGCTTCAACAGCGAAATCAGCAGTGACGATATTCTGCAGTTATGTGTTAATAAGTCATAAGTAATAGCGAGATGAGTTAATAAGTAATAACGATATAGACAGGGCCTTTATAGAGTTAAAGGCTCTGTCATAGAAGAAAGGTTATTTGCTCTTTGATGATTTGGAGAGAGGCACTGATGGCTTATTGCTTAATGAAGTGGATTGGCTGACAAACCGCCTGTTAACATCAGGAGTGGAAATCTTTGATGATGTGCCGGATACAATTAAAAATGGACCTGGCTTCAAGCTGGCTAAGATACAGGGAAATCCTATCGGAACGCTTTTGTTTTTGAAATACAAGACATTAAAAGCTATTGGAAGAATGGTCTTACCTAAAGGTTTTGTTGTGTATAAGGGTTCAGAGTACAATGAGGTTGTCACTTCCTCTTGCACAATTGCAATAGGTAACAAGCGCCGTGATTTAATGCAATCTGGCAAAATGAAAGATGGGGTTTTGACTGAAGATGTTCAGTTTGGGAGCCCTTCAATGGCTGCAAAAGTATTGATAAGAAATTCGGTGAATGGGAATATTGTATGGGTAGATTCTAACGGATATACCTTGAAACAACTTCTTGCCGAAAAATGAGAAGAGAACTAATGGAGAGTAAGAATGGTATTGAAAGTGCTCTTGCAAATTTAATACAGCTATCATCTGAAAAGGGATTCCTGGTATTTGATGATATTTATGATGAGGCTGATAAATGGGCTCTATCTATCCGAGATGTAGACTACCTTTCAAGCTCCATTGTTACCCGTGGAATCCTTGTATATGATGAGGCACCGGTTACTAATGCAGCCGGTTCTTCCGAGGATGATTACGATGATTATGCGCAAAGAGACTATGAAGCTGTATTCAATAGAGTTATTGAGCTTGATCCGGATTTAGAGGATTTTATCAACGCTGTCCGGGCTGTCGTTCCACCTCAGGCGCGTGAGATGGATCAACTGAAATATCAGGTTCAGGAGGGAAATTTATACGCTCGTGAGCGAGTAATACAGATGCATTTAAGATTTGCTGTGCGTATTGCTCTGCAGAGAGCTGAGACCTATGATTGTGAAATTTCTGACACTTTACAGGAGGCTTTAATAGGCTTAATAACGGCTGTAGACAAATATGATCCTGACTCAAGTGGGCCTTTTGGATCATATGCTTCACTGTGGATATTACAAAATATTGGTCGAGCACAGGCAAATCAAAGGCCTGCGGTATATTATCCTGTTCATAAAAAGGAAGGCTATTTTACAATGTATCCGATTTTGAAGGAAAATGGATACTTGGATTCTGATATATGGACTGATCCTGAGGTGAGAAGGATAATTCAAGAGCGGCTTGGCTGTGGTATTGATCAGGCAGAGGACATAATCAGGCAGTCTATGCCAATCGAATCACTTGACGAAATCTACAAAATGTTTTTGAAAAACATTGATGTAGATGAAATACAGGACGATGTTTTTGAAAACATTATAGAAAACGAAATACAGCAGGATGTCTTTCAAAACATTAATTCGGATGCATTCTATTGGAAGGATGGCATTTATGAAGAAATCGAGCAGCGGGCATTAAAAGAAACCCTTGAAAAACTAATGGGAGAATTATCAGAAAGGGAGCAGGATGTTCTCAAAGCAAGATATGGTTTTGAAGATGGTGTTGAAAAAACACTAGAAGAGGTAGGTCAGACGTTTGGCGTCACCCGTGAGAGAATCCGTCAGATAGAATCAAAGGCTTTAAGAAAGCTTTCACATCTTACAAGGATCCGAGAATTGAAAGATTTTCTTTAGTTGGTAGTTACGCACTGCCAAACAGGTAACAAAATATTGTAGTATAAAGAAAAACGGCAGGAGAACCTGCTGGTTTTTTAGCGCTGATGTCTTTGAAATGAAAAAGGTTTTTGTCTTGATATGTATTCGCTTTTATGTTGTTATAGCACTAACTAATAAAGAAAAATACATTTTTTTACTGGTAATATAGATTTTTGAGAAAGGAGCGAAATATGAATACAGTTGGCTGTATACGCGCGAGGTAGGGCAGCACGCCCTACTACATCGTAAGCTTTGTACGAATTAATAGGAAAAGCACTTGAAAAATAGTAGCAATTAAATAAGCCAAAGACAGTTAAAGGATGCTAACAGTTGATTGTCTTTGGCTTTCTCTGTTTAAAGATATAGAGGTTTTAATTCAACTCTGTCCCTAACTCATACCTCCAATATTCTGCCGCTTCATACTCTCTAGGTTCTGAGAGTACTGGTACGGTAAAGAGTTCAACCGGAACACCGAGTGTTGATGCGAAGAGTTTCATGAGATCCTCTTTTGGTGTTCGGACATCGCCTTCATATTGAGCAATCCGGACATCAGCACAGCTGTCGGGAAATCCAACAGCCATGCCAAGGTCTTTCTGGGTGAGATGATTTTTCTGTCTTAAATATTTTAATTTTCTTCCAAATGTAATCATAGTATTATTCTCCTGTACTTCCGAAAGCCCCGGTTCCTCGTTTTTCACCGAGATCCAGAACAAAGTCTGCGATCACGACTGGTGTGATCACCAGCTGACCAACGCGTGTGTCTTTATGAATGGTCTGAGAAGATGTGCTCACGTTGCTGATAATGGCATGGATCTCTCCACGGTAACCGGAGTCGATTGGTGGAAGTTCACATACCAGTCCTTTTGCAGCCATGCTGCTTCGTGGAAAGACATATCCGGCAAATCCATCTGGGATGATGAGACCGAATCCAAGCGGAATTCTTGCAATCTCGCCTGGTTTTAATATGCAATCATAAGGCATGAATACATCAGCACCGGCATCATTTTCATGTGGCCGGAAGGGATGATGATCTGCTTTCAGACCAAAGTCAATCAGTTTAATCTTCATGGCTGCGCACCTCCTTCCGAATCAGCAATGGATAATCTGTTTTTAAGATATCAGACGGCATCCAAAGTTTTGAAATAGGGTTTTGGCAGGACATCTGTTTTTCCATACAGCTTCCTCTCTGACAGAATGGACCGGTCAGATCCGGTGCAAAAAGAATCGGGCTTAATTTGTACAATCTCTGCCAGATCTGTAGCATCACAATCCTTGTTTCATCTGTATTTCTTCTGCAGGTTCTCTGACCGATCATATGCTTCCACTGGTAAGGCGTTGCACTGATGATCAGTACGTTTCGAAGTCCCTGAGGTGTGGCATATCCGGCTGAATCATGATCAATGCCTAAGGCACAGAGTTCTGTATAATGGTCCAGATCTGACTGACAGCTTTTCTTGTAAATATCCTGGATTTCTTTATCTGCTCTCATGATTCCATATGGCATAGCAAATGCAGCATGACTGGAATAATTGCTGTACTGCAGAGATGCACTCATGTACTTTACTTCGTTCTGATGCCTGGTGATCTGTGCCAGGAAGCGTCTGCTTGCACCAACAACAGCCACGGTAATGACCATGAATTTCTGTACGGTTGGATGTGGAAGCCCCGCAATGTTTTCTACGGTCTTCTGACTATAGGATTGATGGTAAAGATCCATCAGATCTGCCATGTTCTGGATTGTATGACCGTGTTGTGTGAGCCTGGCAGCAAAGACCATATTCTGTTCTGCTTCCCGGATTCCATAGCAGTTTAAGATAGCTGTTTCAATGTGATCCATAGGCCTGTTCCTCCTTTACCAGAGCTTTTAAAAGGATCAGATAATTGATGCAGTCTGTGATTTTTTCATCCCACTGTTCCATGTCAAAATGTAACAGAGTGGAATAACACATATCGTAAAGGGATACGACATGTTTCGACATCATACCGGCCAGTGCTGCTTTTGGATCGCAGTTTTGTAAGGCGGCAGCAATCTTGAATGCACTGAGGCGGTCAATATTGTCACCGGTATATTCTTTCTTTTTATGTGCCAGAATATCGGCACACTTTCTCATCTGAAGTTCAAATACAATATTAAATTCTTCTTGTGTCATGTGATAGTTCCTCCTTTGTTTTGTGATGGTTATCGTTCGAGATCCTTGGTTTTTGATCTTACTGGTTCCGGAATCTGCATCTGAAGAATGGCATCAACATTCTGATCGGCAGTATCCAGATCTTTTAGTTTTTCTTTCAAGCTGCTTATTGCTTCTTCTTCGGAAGCTATCTGCTGTTGCAGTTTTTCTTTTTGTAAAGTCAAGGTTTTTAGGCTTGTCATCTTTCCATCCTGATAAAAGGATCTCAGCCAATCTCTGGCTTCTTCATATTTCTGAATTTCCTTCGCATGTTCTTTCCGGTACTTTCCTTTGTACTTTGCATTTGAAAATTGGGAATAAACCTCCTTAGTTGCATAGTACTGTCCGGTATAACGGATCTGATCGTTGAGGATCCTTAGATCAGACCGATGCTGAGCAAACTGTGTCTGCATTTCTTTTAGTTCCTGCTTTGATGCAAGCAGTGTATTTTTCAGATCTGACTGCGTATCAAATCCATGTTCCTGTACATAGATAATGGTATTTGCCATTTGCTGCAGGTTAGAAAGTTTTACCCGATGAGCATAAGCCGGGCTCTGCATTGCTTTCACATTTGTCTGGAGATTTACAACCAGGCGCAGGTGAGATCTGACGTAGAGAATGGTCAATGGATCCTTGCGTAAGAAGGTCTGTTCCAGGTGTTCTTTTCCATATCGTGTTCCTAGTGCACGTTCAGTAATCCGCTTCTGTCGATCAGGATGAAGATAGCTGTATCTGCCCCGATGATCAATCACAGAGATCTGAAATTGTTCCAGAAGTTTAGATTGGAATTCATCAAAACTATTGGAAGTGGCAGCGCATTCATCAATCGCATTTCGCAAATATTCCTTCTGTGTAAGGAACACGGTGGATGTTGGTTTGAGACCATCTTCGATGATTTTCTGATTGATCTCATCTAATTTTTGCTGACCATGTTTCTGTGCCATATACTCTTTCTGAGTGATTTTTCTTTCAGCCGGAGCAAGAAGATCTATCTGGTGAAGTCCTTCCTGTTGGCACCGATCCATGACAGTTTTCTTAAAAGTGTTCATGAATTTATCAGTGGAACGATGCTTGTAACCGGCGGCTTCCTCATGTGGTTTATCCATATAAGGCTGCCTTTCCACTGCAGTCTTTCTCACACTGTTGATAACGATGTGGGTATGGATATTTCCGGATTCATTGTGGCCATCGGTGTGAGTAACCACTAGCGCCTGATATCCGGGAAACATCTGCTTTGCAAGGTCCAAACTGATTACCTGTGCTCTCTCTCCGGTAAGACCGTTTTCTGTAACATCGGCTGGATCGTAGCTGATAATGTAGTGGTGACTTTTGATATCTTCACGTTTCTTATTTTTGTGAAAATGAGCATTTGTCAGTTCACATTCCTTGTCAAAAGACATCGGATCACAGTTCAGTCCATCCATGTAAAACTCTTTTCGCAAGATGCTTCGACCGGATTCATCTACAATCTTTTTTCCGGTTTTTTCATCATGTTCAAACAGAAGGTAATTGATAGCAGCTGAGTAATTTGCATTTCTGCTTTTAATGTGTTTTACGATTGCCATTCATACCACCTGCCAGTTTCAGTACCTCTTTTCTCAATAGGAATAAGTCCGTGATGCACTGATGGATTTGATTTTCTATAGCACGTGACTGACTGCCGCCACTGTTAAAATGCTTGGCAATCTGATTGAGATTCGATCCGATCTTTCCATATTCACTGACCAGTTTTCTGAGGTCGTTCATGTCTGCAACAACTTCAATCTGGTGATTGATTTGCTTTTCAAGCAGGAGTTTTCTCAGATATTCTGATCGGCTAACAGATAAACAAGCAGCGCCTTGGTCTAATAAATCCAGTTCGACATCGGTAAGACGTAATCCTATAAAATGTCTGTGATTCAGTTCTTTATCTTTGCTTTTTGTTCTCATACTCCTCCTTCCGCTGAGACTTTTCCTCCCGCCGGGAGTCCACGTATTTCAATATCGGCTGTCCCTTCTGATATTAGAAATAGTGCTGTGAACACCTACAGGTGGAACCAACAGACAAGTGAAACGTCTGTTATTGAGAGGGTATGGGGAGATCCCCATCAAGATAAAACCCATAGGTTGACGGGAGACCAAATGGCAATACCGTTAAACATGGGTGGATCTTGCTCTTATTTGTACTCCTCTATATAACGAAACGCTCAGAGGCTGTTTTACAGTGGGGGAAAAGAAAAAATATCAAAAAATTGATGATTAATGGTGAGCTTGTGATAGAATGGAAAAAAGAGAAAAGCATAAAGGACGTAGTTGTGGAGAATATTTGTTATGATTAGAAAGTTGCTGAACGGAGATATTGATAGAGTTGCTGACATATGGTTAAAGACAAATCTGAAAGCACATTATTTTATTTCCAATCAATACTGGAAAAGTAATTATGAATTAGTGAAAGAAATGATGTCACAATCCGAAGTCTATGTGTTTGAAGCGGATAAAATGATACAAGGATTTGTAGGACTAAATGATGAATATATCGAAGGTATTTTTGTCTCTGATGAGATGCAGTCATGTGGCATAGGTAAGCTTTTATTAGATTATATTAAGGATAAAAAAGTTAGATTACAATTAAATGTATACCAGAATAATACCAGAGCAATTTCTTTTTACCAAAGAGAAGGGTTCATTATTCAATGTGAAGGTTTGGATGAAGCTACTGGTGAAAAAGAGTACACCATGCTATGGAAACAAAAATAGAAATCGGGATTGTTGCGTGATAGTGAGGAGTGTAAAATGAAGTATTCTTATTGCGAAAAGCTAATGTGGCTTGCAATGAACGGTGTAATCTTTGAATTGCTGGAAGAAAAAACGCCGGATGTTGATTGTAAACAGTGGAAAAAGAAAAGCAAAGAGCGTTATAAACAAATCATTTCTGAGTTGGATGAGATTGGCGACATGATGAAAAATCCGCTTCGTGTATCGTTAAGCGGCGGCGCTGTCTGGATGGCTGTTTATGAAACAGCCCCGAATAAAATGAGTGAAAAACTTTTCTCTGAAATGGTTACTGCAACAATGGGCGCACCGATTATCAAGAAAGCCTTTAGCGGTAAAAATCCGTTTTCTTTGGATTATCAGAAGAAAAAAGCAGAGAAAGATAAAATTGCTAATGGAATGAGTAGCAGTCCATATAACTGGGTTACGGAAACTATCCCAGGCAGAGATGGCGATGAGTACACTACAATTTATCGCCAGTGTGGTCTATGTGAACTTGGCAGAAAACTGGGACACAGTGAACTTGTTCCTTACATGTGTCAGATGGATTATATTTCTGTGGACATGATGGGCGGGGTGCTGCATCGGACAAAAACACTGGCAACCGGTGGAGACTGCTGTGATTTCTATGTTTGTAAGAAAGGCTCGAAATGGGATACTACTGAAAAGAATAGATAAGTACAACTTCAAGTTTGTAGAACAAAAAATTGGAAGTTGTGGAGGTGATATAATGACAATTCACGAATACGGAGCAGATAGAGAAAAAGTAATCGTACTGATACATCCTTCTGTAGTTATGTGGGACTATTTTGAAAATGTCATACCATTACTTAAGGACAAGTATCACCTAATTATTCCTGCGCTGCCCGGATATGATGAAGAAAATCCAAATGAAGATTTTACCAGTGTAGAGGAAATTGCCGATAATTTAGTAAAATGGCTAATAGAACATAAAATCAGAACAATAGATACTCTTTATGGTTGTTCTATGGGGGGAGCTATTGTTCTAAAAATGATTGCTGAACAGAAAATTATTATAAAAAATGCGGTTTGTGATGGTGGAATTACACCTTATCAGCTTCCGTGGCTCATCACAAGGTTTATTGCTATCAAAGATTTTCTGCTGATTTCTATGGGGAAAATCGGAGGGTTAGGGCTTCTTGAAAAAGCTTTTTCTACTGATGAGTATAGTAAGGAAGATTTAAAGTATATTGTCAAGGTTCTTCATTTTATAAGTTATAAAACAATATGGCGAACTTTTGATTCATGCAATAATTATGTTATGCCAAAGAACATACCTAAATATGAAGGGTGTCTGCAATATTGGTATGGAGATAAGGAAGCAAAAGACCGAGCATGGGATATTAAATATATTAAAAATCATTTTCCAGATACAAGGTTTATCAATTTTGAAAATATGGGACATGGTAGTATGGCAAGTCTTTATCCTCAAAAAATGGTCAGGCGTTTGGAAGTTATAATAGATGCTTAGAATTAGAAAATTCAAATTCCAGTCTTACGGAGAGATTGAAAGCAACATAAGATTTGAATTTACGGGGGGAAAACTAATTGAAAATTAAGAACAAGGAATGGTATATCTCCCTGGGATTTTGGGTGATATTTGAAGCTATAGCAGTAATTCTTTGGCTGACAAAGGACAATCTATTTTATTTGTTTAATTTCTCATATATAGGTACAGTAATAGCTATTGGATTACTGCTCTTCCAGATAGAATATAAACATGCCAGACGCATAGTTCAACTATTCATCGGCCTATATTGTTGTCCTGCAAATTAGATGCACCAGTTCTATGCAGATTAGATGCACCTGATTTTGATGTTGCGCGTTGGGGCTCAGCAGATTGCCTGCACCAGCATCAGCAAGTTATCTGA
>JAETQR010000030.1 GCA_021770615.1 Lachnospiraceae bacterium
TAATCTTGTAATTAGTTCTGAAAATTTTTATGAATTTTCAGGGTTGTTTCACTGTTCAGTTATCAAGGTCCATATGGTGTCAGAAAGTGCCTGAACACCACTGCTTTCTGCACTTTGGGGCATTTCATGGAAACGCTCTTTGGTGCGTCAGCGAATATTATCTTACCAAAATAATCCGCATTTGTCAACACTTTTCTTAATTTTTTTTAATATTTTTCAAATAAACATTTTGCACTATAACACAAACGACCTATTTTCTTGTATTTCCTATACTATTACAACAAAAATATTTAGCCCTGCGGCGCTAAGGCAAATTGAAGCTCACACCACTGGGCTAAATATTTTTGTTGTACCAGGTCATCTTAACAGATCCAAATTTCAAATTCTATATTTTCTCATCAATTTTCTCTGAAAAACAAAATCTCCTGCCGCACGAATCATATCCTGTGTCCTCCCCTCGGCGGCAAGTTGGATATTTAACCGGTTTATCCTGTCCATTCCCTGTTCTATTCCTTTTCCTACACCTTCTTCCATTGCGTCTTTCATTAAATCATCGATTGCCTTGCACATATCTACACCTCCTCCTGTCTGGCGATCTTCAATTTTTATTCTCAGATCCCCTATCCCACTTAATACTACTATGACGTTATATGCATCCTTTCTCATATGATGAAAATATTCATTGGTTCTCACATACTGTCTCAATTTTTTCTTATCTTTCTGACGCATCAAAAACCCAAACACTTCCCGAAGATCTGTGACAAACATATCACTGGATTCCAACTCATGGACACACAATATATTTGCTCTATAATCATTACATGAAGAAATCAACATGTCTTTCACTTCATCTGACAGCTCACCAAGATTCAACATCTGATGCAATGATAACGGCGCGTCCCATTCGCTTTCTCCACAATACAGCCCCAGTGTAATCGTTGGTACGAGACTATCTTTTTTTGAAAATCGTGATATAAACTCCTTCTTCGACAAATCTTTTCTCTTCCTATGTTCTTTCGCAATCCTAAGATAATTATCCTGATACTGGATCGAATCATATTTCATATACTTTACTGGAAGAGCATAATGAATCGAATCCTCTGGCTCTACACCAAATATAACATTGTTCTTTCCACATTTCCATTGTCGAAACTGATCCCGGGCATATTCGTGACAGCCATCCTGAGAGGCAATATTCTCAATTTGTCTTATCTTTGTATCAAGGGGCATCAGTTCCTCCGGCATGACAACCTGCTTTCCCCGAAAAATGCCTACATTAATTAAATCTGCAAAACGTTCGTCATCCGATAGATATTCATTTATAACGACATTTACTTTACCCAAACGCACCCCTCTTTTCTTTATTATACTATATAGTTTAGTTTTGTCAAGGACTTAAAATGAAATTTTAGTGAAATTAAAATTTGAATATTTTAGAATAATTTGAAGTTAAGAAATCTTATTTAACGATTATCAATATAACATATATCATCCTTCCTGTAAACAATCGTTTTTCGGCTTTTTCAATCGAAATCGGGACTTTGCCCGTAAATTCATACAATGCAAAGTCCCTCAGTGCAAATTTCTTTTTTTAATCCAGCCGGATTCCTTTCAAAAGCCCCGCCAGAGATGTCGTCGCCTCTTCCTCTGTATATTCCATCGAAACCTCATCTTCCGGATTTTCCCTATCGTCCCCGATCTCCGGGGCGATATCTTCAGCCTCTTTCATACTGAGACGGATCTTCCCATCATTTACGTCCAACACTTTCACTTTCACTTTCATCCCCAATTTTACTACTTCTTTCGGAGATTTTAAAAACTTATTACAAATCTGGGAAATATGGACCAGTCCTGTTAAATCTTCTCCGAATTCTACAAAACATCCGTAAGACTCGATTCTCGTAACCGTTCCTTCCGTGATAAATCCTTTCTGCAATGCGTTCAGCTTTGCCTCATGCGTCTTCGCCGCCTCTTCCTTTTCCACTTCTTTCGCTGAAAGCACAAGTTTATCTGCATTTTCATCCACGGTGATAACACATACCTTTAGCATCTTCCCCACATAACTCTCTAACTCTTCCTGCTCCACATAAGTAAGCGAAAGCTGGGATGCCGGAATAAAACCTCTGATTCCTTCCACATATGCCACCACGCCGGATGGAACCACACTTTTCACCTTTGTTTCATAAATCCTCCGCTCCTCCATCGCATGTTTCAGAATAGTCCAGCTCTCCGTCTCCCTTGCCTGCCTTAAGGATAAAACAATCCTTCCCTGATCATCCTCATACATCACCACAGCCTCCAGCACATCACCTACTTTTATTTCATCCATCGCATGAAAATCCGGATCATCGCTGTACTCACTTTCCGGAATCACTCCCTGGGAAAAAGACCTCATGTCAAGAATAACTTCCTCTTCCTCCACTGATACGACTGTTCCTTTTACAATATCCCCCTCTTTATACGTTACAAAAGAAGCATTGATTTCATCTTCAAAATCTGCCATTGTCTCCTGTGGCAGCTCCACTATCTTTTCTTCACCCATTTTCTATTCACCTCTTGTTTTTATTCTTCACATAGCATCCATTTCTGTTAATATATCTGCAAGTTTTGCAAATTCCGGAAGTCCCAGTTTTTCTCCCCTGACACTGGCATCAAAACCAGCCCTTTTTATCGCCTCTGCTGCCTGTGCTTTTGAAAAAGAAAGTTCACTGCTATTTGCAATTCCATTTTGCAACGTTTTTCTCCGTTGGTTAAAAGAGGCACGAATAAGCCGGAACATAAGTTTTTCATCTTTTACCGCTACCGGAGTCTTTGCCAGACAATCCAGACGGATCACAGCACTTCCTACATTTGGTCTTGGCACAAAACAATTCGGCGGCACAAAAGCAGCAATATATGGCTCTGCATAATACTGGACAGCCAGAGACAATGCTCCGCAATCTTTACTTCCCGGCTCTGCTTTCATTCGATCCGCCACTTCCTTTTGCACCATAACCGTCACATTGGCAAGGGGAACCTGACTCTCAAACAACTCCATAATAATCGGAGTTGTAATATAATATGGTAGATTTGCCACTACCTTGATTGGCCGGCCATCATTATACATATCTGCAATCTGCTGAATATCCTGTTTTAAAATATCTCCCTGCAGCACATCCACATTCCGGTAAGAAGATAATGTTTCCTGCAGGATCGGGATCAGGTTCTTGTCAATTTCTACTGCTAAAACCTGTCTTGCATGCTCACACAGATACTGCGTTAGCGTCCCAATACCCGGGCCGATTTCTAAAACAAAATCATCTTCTGTGACCTGTGCCGCATCGACGATTTTTCCCAGTACATGGGGATCGATCAAAAAATTCTGACCAAATTTCTTTTTAAATTGGAAATCATGTTTTTTTAAAACACCGATCGTCTCCTGCGGATTACTAAGTTTTTGCATTCCATTCCTCTTTCTTACTATTTAAAAAATCACGCAAAGAGCATATCATAATCGATATAAACTCCTTGCGTTACATTCTGTAAACTGAATCACTTCTTCTGTTGTCATTCCTTTTATACGGGCAATTTCATCCACCACATAGATAAGATTGGAAGAATCATTCCGTTTCCCTCTATTGGGTTCCGGCGACAGATACGGGCAGTCTGTTTCCAGTACAATGCGATCAATCGGCAGAGCCTCTACCGTCTCTTTCAACCTTCGTCCATTCTTAAAAGTGATCACACCGCCAACCCCGATATAATACCCCATCTTCACATATTCCTCTGCCATTTCTTTAGAGTAAGAATAACAATGGATCACACCACCGCACTCATATGCCCTCAAATTACGGATTATTTTCATCGTATCCTCTGCGGCATCCCGGCTGTGAAATATAATTGGAAGATCTACCTCTTTCGCCAGTTCGATCTGTCTCTCAAACCAGACCTTCTGCACAGAAGGATCCGGTTCTTTCCAATGATAATCTAATCCGATCTCACCGATCGCCACTACTTTTTTATCCGCCGAGCGATCACGGAGCCATTCGATATCCGCTTCTTTCATCTCGCCTGTTTCTGTCGGATGAACCCCAATGGCTGCATAGATATTCTCATGCGTGTGTGCAATCTCAAGGGCAGCCTCACTGGTAATGATATCCGCCCCTACGGTAACGATCGTCCCGATCCCCTGCTCCGAAAACCGGCAAAATAACTCCTCCCGGTCTTTATCAAAGGCTTTATCGTCATAATGACTGTGAGTATCAAAAATCATGTTCTCGCTTCCTTCCATTGACACGCTTCTTCGAAGCTTTCCCAGCATGACAGCTCTTCCTCTCTATGCTGACACGCTTCTTCGAAGCTCCCCCTGCATTCGCACTTCGTGCTCATGCACGGGCGACTGTCATATACAAAAAGTCTTCTGCCAGCAGAAGCTTTCCCAGCATGACAGCTCCTCCTCTCTATGCTGACACGCTTCTTCGAAGCTCCCCCTGCATTCGCACTTCGTGCTCATGCACGGGCGACTGTCATATACAAAAAGTCTTCTGCCAGCAGAAGCTTTTTGTGCATGACAGTCTGTCAGCATATCTCCGCCCCGGCGGGCATATCTTTTTCAGGGGTCAGCAAAGCCAGGTTCCCATCCGCATCTTCTGCGCATAGAAGCATTCCTTCTGAAAGTACTCCGGCAAGTTTTGCAGGTTTCAGGTTCACAAGGACCATCACCTTCTTCCCAATCATCTCCTTGGCTGAATAATTTGATTTGATCCCTGAAACGATCTGTTTTACCTCACTTCCGATCCGAACCTGTGAGCACAAAAGTTTCCTGGATTTCTTCACTTCCTCACAGGCAATGATCTCCCCTACCTGAAACTGCATTTTCATAAAATCATCAAATGTGATTTCCTCTTTTGCCTCAATATCGATTATATTTCCCGGAAGATCTACTACTGCAGCTTCCTCCGGTGCTGCATATTTCTCATGTATTTTTGCCATAAACTCCTCTGTATCGATGCGGGCAAATAAAATCTCCGGCTTATCCACCACTTTTGTTCCTGATTCGTAGCCGCCGGCCTTCAATCCATTCATATCTTCCTTTTTTGCACCGATCTGGGCAAGGATCTTGTCAGAAGTCTCCGGCATGAACGACTCTAACAACGTCGCGCCTACCCGGATCCCATCCATCAGATTATACAAAACAGTCGCAAGCCTTGGTTTCGTCGCCTCATCCTTTGCAAGTACCCATGGCATCGTCTCATCAATGTATTTATTGCAGCGTTTAAATAAAGTGAAAATTTCCGTGATAGCATCCGCCACGCGGAGTTTATCCATCTTCTCCTCTACTTTACCCACCACTGCGTTGATCACTGCTTTCAGTTCTTCATCAACCTTCTCCGAAACAGCAGTGTCTGTCACCACACCATCAAAATATTTATTAGACATCGAAATCGTCCGGTTCACAAGGTTTCCAAGTGTATTTGCCAGATCAGAATTCATCCGTTCAACCATCAGTTCCCACGTCACTACACCATCATTCTCAAACGGCATCTCATGCAGCACAAAATACCGGACTGCATCCACGCCAAATTCCTCTACCAGATCATCCGCATAGAGAACATTTCCCTTACTCTTGC
Source organism: Lachnospiraceae bacterium (assembly GCA_021770615.1). The sequence goes on from JAETQR010000030.1 coordinate 5,610, forward strand.
TCATCTTTCCATCGTTTTGCAAAAGCCATGGATGACCAAAAATCTGTTTGGGCAATGGCAGTTCCAATGCCATGAGAATGATCGGCCAGTATATCGTATGAAACCGGAGTATATCCTTTCCGATCAGATGAAGATCCGCCGGCCAGAATTTTTCAAACAATTCTCCGCTTTCTCCGTCCGCCTCGTATCCCAGACCAGTAATATAGTTACTGAGAGCATCCACCCACACATAAACGATATGCCCCGGATCGAAATCAACAGGAATGCCCCATTTAAAACTCGTTCGTGACACACAAAGATCCTGAAGGCCCGGCAGAAGGAAATTATTCATCATTTCATTTTTTCTGGACTCCGGCTGGATAAATTCCGGATGGTCGTTAATGTGCTGGATCAGTCTGTCCTGATACTTGCTCAGTTTCAGAAAATACGCCTCTTCTTTCGCCGGCTCACACTCCCGTCCGCAGTCCGGGCACTTTCCATCTACAAGCTGTGACGGTGTAAAAAAAGACTCACAGGGAGTACAGTACATTCCCTCGTAATTTCCTTTATAAATATCACCCTTCTCATAGAGCTTTTTAAAAATTTTCTGTACCTGTTTTTCATGATCCTCATCGGTGGTACGGATAAATTTATCATAAGAAGTATTCATCATATCCCAGATCCTCTTTATCTCTGTGGATACGTTATCTACAAATTCCTTTGGTGTTATCCCCGCTTCCTGGGATTTCAATTCGATCTTCTGTCCATGCTCATCGGTCCCCGTCTGGAATCTCACATCATACCCCTGGCTTCTCTTGTATCTCACGATCGCATCAGCAAGTACGATCTCATATGTGTTGCCAATATGCGGCTTCCCCGATGTATAAGCAATAGCCGTCGTTAAATAATATGGTTTCTCTGCCATAAATCATTTCCTCCATTCCGTCTTCATTCCTTTATTTTAGTTGGTAAGGGACAAATTGTCAATACTTTGGTATATTCCCTTACATTTCCCCATACACAACTTTCTATGTTTTGCAAAATATATCAATTTATATGCTTTATACATCATTGTTTTTCGCATTTCTAATTGCTATAATTTATTTAAAAATTGCATGATTTATCAAAAAGGAGGTATGAACATGTCTGGAAAAACCAGAAAATTTTTTAGCTTTTTGCTTGCATTTGTTTTCATTCTCACAAATGTATTCTCATTTGGAGAAGCACCGCTGTCCCATGCAGCCCAGAAAACAAAATTAAAGACAAAAAGCATCAGTGTAACGGTCAAGAAAAAGAAAAAGATCGTTTTCAAAAAGAAACTGAAAAACTACAAGTATTCATTCAAAAGCAAAAACAAGAAAATTGCCTCTGTTTCAAAAAAAGGGGTAGTTACCGGAAAAAAAGTTGGGAAAACAACGATCATTGTGACAGAAAAGAAAAAGAACATGAAAAAAGCAAAAACAGTAGGAAAAGTAAAAGTTCGTGTAAATGCAGCAAAAACTCCTGATGTTCCTTCTACAGCGAGTGGAACACCTGTACCTGCAAACGTCCTTCCGACAGCATCAGCAGGCACACCTTCAGGTGGTACATCGACAAATACTCCAAATGTACCTTCCACACCAGCGCCGGATACACCTACAACAGCTCCTGTAAAAGGAACTCCGAATCCAAATGGTACGACGACATCCGTAAAAGTATACATGGATGAGATCAAGGATGCTAATCTGCTGGCTGAAGTAAAAGGGCCGGGGACAGTTCCGACACCTACTCCGGAGGGACCTGTTGAAACCTTGCCGCCAACACCAGAGCCTACTCCACAGGTAATTTTTGATGTCGATTTTGAAGATGGTGAAAAAGCACCGTTTACTGCGCGCTCTGCCACTGTTGAAATTGCAAATGATGGTGCCGGGGATTCCTCAAAATGCCTGAGCGTCACAGGACGTACGTCTTCCTGGAACGGTACCCAGATTGACATTACCGAGGTGGCGGAAACAGGAAAAGAGTATGAGGTTACGTTCTGGGCCAAACAGACTACCGGCAGCAAACTAAAAATCGATGCAAGCTTCCAGATCACTGACGCGACTGGAAATGCAGCATATCCTGCAGCTGGAAATGCGGAACTTGAATCTGATACGTGGACAGAAGTAACATTAAAAACCGAGATTCCGGATCATGTCGGTGCAATATCCCTGTATTGGCAGATACCATCCGATGCAACGGCAGATTTTTACCTGGATAATTTTAAAATGACGGGAGTTCCACGAGCACATGTAGACATCCCTGACCTTTCCGCCGGTCTCATAAAGACTAGCGTCGGGAATCCGATCGTAACATCCCGTCTGACGGCCGATCCATATGCAATGGAATATAACGGACGTATTTATGTATACGGGACAAATGATTCCCAGCAGTATGAACTTGCCGGGGACAAGGATAATAATTACTCCAAGATCACAACGATCAACTGCTATTCGTCTGCGGATATGGTCAACTGGACTGACCACGGTGCAATCGCTGCTGCCGGATCGAAGGGGGCAGCAAAATGGGCCAGCAATTCGTGGGCGCCTGCGGCAGCACACAAAACGATCAACGGCAAAGAAAAGTTCTTCCTCTATTTTGCAGACAATGGAAGCGGTATTGGTGTCCTGACAGCGGACAGCCCGACTGGTCCATGGACAGATCCGATCGGGAAACAGCTGATCGACAGAAATACACCGAACTGTGGGGCAAACGAGGTTGGATGGCTGTTCGACCCGGCAGTTCTCGTAGATGATGACGGAACAGGATATCTGTATTTTGGAGGAATTGGTGATACGTCCGGCAAATCTGATGACTTTATCAAAAATCCAAAATGCGCACGCGTCATCAAACTCGGCGATGATATGATAAGCACGGTAGGAGAAGCACAGGTCATAGATGCTCCTTATACATTTGAGGATTCAGGCATCAATAAGATCAATGGCAAATATTATTACAGCTACTGTACAAACTGGACAGACATGGCTGGCCGCGACGTGCCCACTGCCAATATCGCTGTCATGGAAAGTGATGATCCGATGAGCGGCTTCACTTATGTGGGAACTGTTCTGCAAAACCCGGGAAAATATTTCGGTGCTTATGGAAACAACCATCACTGCTTTGCTGAATTCAAGGGTAAATACTATGCGTTCTACCACAACAAAAAAGATACAACTGCTCTTGGCACAAAGGCTGATTACCGCACCACATATGTCGACGAACTCGATCTCGGAGAAAATGGCAACTTCACAAATAAGGACGGAAAAGTAGCAGATACAAAAATGACTGTTGCCGGTGTATCCGCCGTAGATGTAGTAGATCCATATCATATAACAGAGGCGGAGACATTCTCTATGGCAAATAAAATGGCAACCCAGGCAAATGCACTTGCCAGTTCAAACCCACTTTGGAACTCGGCTAACCTGTCTCTGCTTAATGGAGAAATCGGTTCTTATGTCGGCGTCTCCAATGTAGATTTCGGTTCTGACGGAGCAGGCAGCATTAATCTGAAAATGAGTTCTGCAACTGACATCGATTATCAGGACTATCCGACAGACTTGTTAAAGAGAGTCACCGGAAAACATACGATCTATTTCGTATTTGAAAAAGAAAATGTATTAGTTGACAGTTGGATGTTCTACAAAGACTGATCCTATAAGATAAAAGAAGCTGGTATAAATCCTATCACGGGTTTATACCAGCTTTTTTCATACAGTCCTAAAAATAAATGCAATTCCAAAACACTGACACCAGCAGAGCCCTACCGATCCGACCCCTGCCTCAGCATGGCGATCTCCTCCTTATAGGGCGGCGTCGATTTTTTCGGATCATTCTCATCCTTGATATAAGGTGTCTCTAATATTTTGGGAATATGCGCAAAACGCTCATCTGAAACTACCTTTAACAGCGTATCAAAACCGATACTTCCCTTTCCCAGGTTCTCATGCCTGTCCTTATGTGCCCCAAGCGGATTTTTGCTATCATTAATATGGAATACAGCGATCTGATCCAATCCAAGGATCTCATCAAATTTCTCCATCACGCCCTCGTAATCATTCACGATATCATATCCTGCATCATTGACATGGCAGGTATCAAAACATACCCGTAGTTTCTCCGGATACCTGACGCCATCATAGATCGCACGCAATTCTTCAAACGTCCTGCCAATCTCGCTTCCCTTTCCTGCCATCGTCTCAAGGGCGATGTTCACCGGCATGTCAGACGTCATTACCATGTCCAGTCCCTTGATGATCTGGGCAGTCCCCGCTTCCACACCTGCCCCTACATGGGAACCCGGGTGCAACACTAAAACATTTGCTCCCATCGCTGCAGTCCGCTCAAGCTCAATACCGAGGAACTCCACCGCAATATCAAATGTCTCCGGTTTTATCGTATTGGCAAGGTTAATGATATATGGGGCATGTACAACAAATGTCTCAATGCCGTTTTCCTTCATACATGCTTTTGCCGCTTCAATATTCAATTCCTCAATTTTTTTGCGTCTTGTATTCTGCGGTGCTCCGGTGTATACCATAAATGTGTTGGCGCCATAGGACAATGCCTCTTTCACCGAATTTAACATCATCTCTTTCCCACTCATTCCTACATGTGAACCTAATAAATACATCATCGTTACCTCCATTCCGGGAACGGCTGCGTCCCCTATGTATTCCCCCTTCGGCATATGATTCCCATTATACCTCTGTTGATATCCAATACCGCTGCAAAACTTCCTTATAGTGTTCACTATAAAACTCGTTTTCCAATATGCCACCGCATTTCTGGATGACCCGTGCCGATGCTATATTATTTTTGTCACACACAACCAACACTTTCTCAAGACCAATGAACCGGCAAAACCAGAGCGCCTGATGAAGCATCTGCGTCGCATAACCTTTTCCCTGCTCGCTCGGGCGTATGCTGTAACCGATATGTCCTCCCTCATGGAACAAAAATTCATTCAGCCCATAACGGATATTTACCATACCAAGGATCCGGTCATCATCCTCTCTCACATAGAAAAACGTAGAAGCATTTACCTCCCCAGGCTCCTTTCTACTGACATCAGATCTTCGTTCCTCCTCTTTCAGCCACGCCTCATACCCATCCTTCATCAAATGGGAATCCAATCCGCCGCTCCCATTTACTATCTCTGAACCTGCATCAATAAATTCCTGAATATATTCCCATGCCTTTTCTTTATATCGTATATCAGGCTCGATAAATTTCATCCCTTTTCCTCCGAAAAAAACTCCTTTACGACCCGCTCAATCGCCACCTGGTCCTCTGCCGCCATCAATTCCCTGGAAGAGTGCATGGCAAGTACAGGCACCCCCATATCGACGATCTTCACCGGCATATATTTGGAAGCGATCGCTCCAAGCGTTCCTCCCTGCGTCGCATCCGACCGGCTCGAAAATTTCTGATAAGGAATATCCGCATTTTCCATAAGCATCATCATACTTGCGATCGCAGCGCTGTCCGTTACATAGTTCTGCGCTCCGGAGCGTTTGATGACAACGCCTTTTCCCAATGGATTTTCATTCGTCGGATCTGCTTTCTCCGGCTTATTCGGATGAAAACCATGAGCCACATCGAGAGAAAGTGCAAATCCATTCATGACTGCGGCGTTTGCCACCTCTGATGATACTCCGAGTGAAGCATACAATTTTTCGATGACTACAGACAACAAAACGGAATCTGCCCCCTGTCTTGTCCTGCTTCCGATCTCTTCATTATCAAAGAGCAAAATCCCATTGATCCCGCACGGGCGTCTTGTTTCACACAGGATACCCTGCAGGCACGCCTCCACTGATGTGATATTATCGAGTCTTGGCGCCGATATCATCTCCTCACCGATACCAAGCAGATCGCCCGCATCACAGTTATATAAATACAACTCATAATCTAAAATCTCCGAGACAGATACATTCAGTTTTCTGGCGATCATATTGCAAAAAAATTCTTGATCGATATCTTCTGCACCAAGACAGGCAATCGGCGCCAGATCGGTCTGACGGTTCAACTCCACCCCTTTATTTACATCCCTGTTAAGATGGATCGCCAGATTCGGAATCGTAAACAGGGGCTTTTTCATATCTATGATCCGCACTTCCGGCTCAAATGCCTGGTCGGATTTAATGACGACTTTTCCCGCTACCGAAAGCGGACGGTCAAGCCATGTGTTTAAAATCGGTCCACCGTAAACCTCCACATTCAGTTTCCCATAACCATGCGAGCTTATCTCCGGCTTACTCTTTACATACAGGCACGGATGATCCGTGTGCGATGCAGCCAGCCTCAGCATCTGCCCCGGTTCTGCCGCCTGTCCTGCCTCAAAGCTGTTGCCGATCGAAAAAGCATATACCGTCGAGTCATTGACATTTATAAAATAACTGCCACCCGGTTTTATCTCCCAGCTCACATCTGTGAGACTTCGTTCCTCAAATCCATTTTCCTCCAGTGTACGCATCGCCTCGGCCGCTGTCGTAAAACTACATGTCGAAACAGATATCCGGTTCAGCAGCCGGTCTGCTGTCTGTGTCGTCGTCTCCATCATTCCCTCATTTCTGCAAAGCATCGATCCAGCTTTGCTTCTGGCACTTTGTTATTGATCGTATATGTAGTATTGTAAATTATAAAAATGTTTTTTACAAGGGTGAATAAAAAAGAAAAAGACGGTTATACTTTTTTATGTACCAATGATAAAGTTAAAATACTTATCCTCCCCCTTATACGCCACGAAAGTGGCACCCCCGGTGGCAACGGCGTCACCGGGGGTTTTTATTTGCCTTTTATGTGGAGATGCTTCTTTACAGAAAAAGGGTGTATCGTCTGACAAGTAAATTGTTTTATAAAAATATCTTTTTCTTTAATAAATATGCGATATACTCTTCCTCAACCGTATAACTGCTGGGCTTACTCAACAAAAAATCTGCATCTACCCCCAACACATCCGCAATTTTATAAATCTCATCAATACGGATATCCATCAGAGTCTCCGGACTTATTTTCTGAATCCTCTGGGTATGTATTTCTATCGCAAGTTTTTCAGGAGAAATCCCGTAAAATTCACATAAATACAAAATCCGCCCACTTAAAACAGTTAAAAAATGCTCATTCTGCTCTGTCATTACATTCCTCCATACTTTTCAGAAAATGTTTTTCTATCACTATTTAAAAGTAAAGTATAGAAGAATTTTGTTGCAATTCTACGTCAGATAACTATTTATTTCCAATTTAACCCGGCACCGTCAGACTATTCAGACAGTGCCGGGTTAAATTAGCGTATAAACCATGTATTAGTGGAAAAAAGCTTTCCTTCGTACTGAATATTGATCTGGTACCTACCTTCAGGAAGCCGGCCAACAGGCACCGCCACATCATAAATCATTCTCGCAAACGCCCCTTTACCCACCTGATAAGTATCCGTAAAATCTTTTTCCCACACGGTACGCTGGCAAACCAGAAAAACCTTTTCCACTTTATGATCCTGTGCCCGCACAAGGATAAGATCATCCATGACAGATATCCTGATGTCTCTCGGCGGAATCCTCCTCCACTTTGCCATTTTCATATTGTCATTCCTAACCGGTTCCTTTAGCCTTCCTTTATGCAGATCTGATGGCATTTTCAGTCTTTCTTCCGTTATACAGCTCATCATATCAATGAGAAATGCACGGAAAAATCCTTCTGCTACGGAATACTTACTGAGCATTTGTTTGCTTTTGGGATCCCATTCGCTAATAAATGCAGAATCATACAACTCAGAGGCAGGGGATGACCCTGCCATTGTAAATACTGTCCTTCTATCCGGATCAAAATATACATTAGATCTCGTGGGTGACAATTCACAGGGAATCGCAAATACCGTTTTTATTCTCTTTTCTTCTTCATCTATCTCATACAGACAGCCATACGACTCCTGACTCCCATCATAATACGTGCTCTTTCGTTTTGTAATACAATGATTGTCAAAAGCCAGCATAAACAACCTTTTTTTCCGTTTGTCCACATGTAATATCTCTACTGCATGCTGTTGGAAAAAATAATGAAAATCCTTTCCTTCCGGCGTCAACACCCTGTTCTCCAGTTCCGTTCCTTTGTATATATCCTGAGGTGCCGCAACCCACAAAATCTCATTAGCTTTCAGATCCAGCTTCGCAATCGTATGAAGGTTCCGCAGCGATATCAATACACAGTCTCCATCATAGCAATATATTGCATTCAAGTGTGCCCAATCCTTTCGTTTCAGATACTTCTTTGGAAATAACCGGCCAAGATCCCACTTCTCAAGAATCTCTCCCCGCTCCGTATCATAACAGATGATCGCATCTTCCATCCTGGACCGCAATGAACTGCCAGCCGCCAAAACTTTCCCACCCCCCTTTTCCATCCAGGGTGTCAGACAGTGGTGGATCCCTCCGCTCACATGAAACACTTCATATACCCTCCCCATAAAATCCATTTCATATATCACATTAGAATGAGGATTTATATAGGTAGGTGAATTAATCTTCCGGTCAGAATACATAAAATGTCCGTGATCACACATATATATTCCGTACTGCTTGGGCAAGTGCGCCAGATACCATCGAAGTGCACCATTCCAGTCAAACGCATATGTATATCCTTTAATTCCTCCTGTCACGATCATCAACTTATTTTCCCGCCCCTTCATCCTTTTATGCGGGCAGATGATATTATGCAGTTGTTTTGGCGTTGATCCGGTAACGATCGTCAGGATCCTATGTCCTACTTTCTCCATTTGTTCCGAATACAATGTCACATCAACTATATTTCTGTTCTCCGCATACAGCCCTAACACCGGAACCATATGCTGTCTGGTAAAAGCTTTTGCAGAATAAAAGAAATCCGTCCCTTCTACCTTTCCCCGCACAGTATATTTGACCATACATTTTTCATCCGTTTCAAATACCAGTATACTGCTGAGAGGAACCATGCCATAAGGGTTCTGGATGATCAGCATATTGTTAAACGAAAAGTGAAATTTGTTTAAAAGCCATTCCATCGTCTTTTCCTGTCTCCAGCTATTCCATGCGGGATTTTCTTTTGTATCCGCATTTGTTTTTTTGATCACCTCATCCATAGCAAATAAAATATTTTTTCCAATGTTTTTTTGAAACTTTTTTAACCACACTCCATTGCGGCACATATCCTGCCTGCATTTCCTTTTTACCACAATTTTAGTTGCATCCGGTATAATTGATATAAAATCCAAAATAGTATTAGCCACTTCACTTCCTCCTGCGCCAAAATTTCTCTATAGTAATTATTATATATATTTATAGAGATTATCTCAGCTGTATGTGTCAACTTTGTTGCAAACATAAGAGTAAAATGACGCCACCTAGCCATACCATTTCTAAAAAAACGCTAGGAATTCTCTTTAGAGATTGGTTATTATATATATAAATATAAACTTGTCTGTCTTAATTTGGTATACTATCATTAATAGATCCGATCACACAAGTACTTTTATCATCGGGATATTGCTCTAGCAAGAAAGGAGTTCTATCATGACTGTAGGCGAAAAAATTAAATATTTTAGAAATATGAAACACTACTCTGTGAATAAACTGGCAAACCTGGCTGGTATTTCGCAAAGTTATCTCCGGGATATAGAACTTCTAAATAAAAATCCTACGATCGAAATCTTAACTTATATTTGTGATGCCTTAGAAATTTCTCTTGAAACTTTTTTCACAGAATCGGAAAACCCGGATCCCTTTGATGATGCACTGTATCAAAAAATTTCCCTACTCACTTCTGACCAGAAAGCTTCTTTGACTGCTTTTCTGGACACTATGATAAATCAGGGAAAAAAATAATGTAAAAAGGCTGTCGCAAATGAAACATACAAAAAAGGGGATTACATTTCTGCGTTACAATGAAATGTAATCCCCTCTCCGAAACATAGTAACCAACCTACAGCTCCCTGTTTCAGGCCGACATATGATCTTTGATCTTAATAGTACCCGCCTGCCCTACACATGAAATCTGTCCATCGTATCCTGCAGCGTTCCGATACTCTCCAGAACCCCTTTCGTCTCCTCTGCCACATTCTCACTCGAAGAATTCATCTCCTGAAGGTTCTTATTTACGTTTGCGACCGCTTCTGAAATTTCATCCTGTGCCGCACTGATCGTACCGAACAGCGAACTGATATTTTGGATCGAAGTATTTACTTTTTCCGCACTTTCACCCAGCTGTGTACTTGATTCTGCATAATACCCGGCATCATTCTTATAACTTTCCGCCAGCATCTGCAGCTTATCATAATCCCCCATAACTGTCCCATCGATAAAGGCCAGAACATGATCACTCTCCTCGGACAATTCATGTACACTGTTAAGTACTTTGAGGATCAGGTCATTTACTTTTGCAATTTCCTGTTCCGTATCTTCACTCAGGCTTTTAATCTCTTCTGCCACCACGGCAAACCCCTTGCCCGCCTCACCGGCTCTTGCCGCTTCTATGGAGGCATTCAGTGCAAGCAGGTTCGTCTGTGATGCGATTCCCTGAATCGACGTGGAAACCTCTGCAATCTGTTCAATAACCTTTGTTCCCTCGATCGCTTCCTGCAATTTCTTCCTGCTGTCACTGGCTACGTTAACCGCATTATTTTTGCCATCCATCAATTCTGGCACGATCAGATCTACACGTCCCATCACTTCCTGTGCCCTGTTCATCATCTCTCTGGCATTATCCTCCAGTGCATCAATAACCAAAACCGTTTCCTTGCACGTATCATCAATATGGCGGATACTGTCTGTCTGCGAATCGACATTTGCTCCTGTCTCTTCCATCGCTGTACTGATCTCCATTATATTACTGCTGATAGAAGACACCTTACCGCTGGCATCCTTCATCTTCCTGTGGATGCTGCCGGACTCCTCTTTCGTCCGCCCGATCATGGTAATAAATCCTTCTTTCATCTCATCGATCAGATAACTGATCTCGCTCACTTCATCCTTCTGTTCCCTGCAGTTATCTTTCCCTACTATCCTGTCCTTTATAAAGCTTTTCATACTCTCGATCGGCTTTAAACTTCTCTTCACCGTATTGGACATGAGAACGATAACGATAAGCAAAGTCACCAATGCGACTACCATGGCGATCATAATACTTCTTACGATCTGATTTGTCACAACCGATTTATTCTCTACAATACCAAAAAGCCAGCTGGTCACGTCTACTTTTGACGTGCTGATATACTTCATCTTACCATCATAATCTTTGATCTCAGATACTTCCTCCACATTCACTCCCAAAGCATCGTTTAAAACTGTATTTCCCTCTTCTGTTGGCAAAAACTCTTTATTATCATGTGAAATAACATTCCCGTCTGCATCAAGCAAAAATCCCTGTACATTTTCGCTGGCTCCGACATTGCCTACCAGCTCCGTTAAGGTGTCTATTGTGATATCTGCCAGCATCACTGCCTGCTCCCCTTTGATCATAAGCGGCTCTGCAATACTGACGATCATCTGGCCACTGGCAAAATCTTTATATGGCGCTGTATAGATCAATTCATTTTTCTCTATCGCTTGTTTCCACCAGTCCCTTGTCGTCGGATCCAGATCCAGTTCGGAATGATCTGCCGGAAATACCCCTCCATCATATCCAAAACAAATATAGTACATCAAAGCATTCTCATTTTCTGCCAAAGAGTTCTCCAGATAATCCATGATAAAATCTTTATCCGAATTATTCATATATGCGATAGAATTACGGATCGTATGTACGATATTGCCCTCTTCCCTGAGCCACTCATTTACTACATTCGCATTATTTTCGGCTTCTGTACTCACATAGTCCCTTGCCTGCTTTGACATATTGCTATTCAACAAATTTACTGCGACTGCTTCACATACTATGATCGTCAAAATCAAATATATTGCTGTCTGTAATGTAATGCTTCCTCTGATCGTTCTCCGCCCTGGCCTTTTCACGTTAATTCCTCCTCCTTATTAAGATCATTTTCATCACCAGTATTATTTGTCTGTCATATATATTTTAATTGCTTATGCTCAAAAAAACAAGATGGTTTTTTCACATAACAGATAAACGATGACAATATTACCGCCAACCATCCGCAGCTCCTGTCATATCAACCTGATTCTTTCTCTTCTGCACCGACAAACATATCACAAGCAGAACCGGGAAGATGACCGCCGCCAGAATCCCCGCTTTCATATTATTGTCCGCCGCATCCGATACAAGGCCCACAAGGGTCGGTCCTCCCGAGCACCCCACATCACCTGCCAGTGCCAACAACGCAAACATCGCTGTCCCTCCGGCTTTTAACGACACAGCCGCCTTGCTGAAAGTTCCAGGCCACATGATCCCAACAGATAAGCCACAGACTGCACAGCCCGTCATACTTATGACAGGCGATGGAACAAGGCTGATCAGAAAATATGAGCACACACATAAGATCCCACTCATTTTCATAAACAAATCCAGATTTATCCTGTCACCATATTTCCCATAAAATACCCTGGCGCCTCCCATCAAAACAGCAAATGCCATCGGCCCTGCCAGATCCCCCGCCGCTTTGCTGATCCCAAGTCCTTTTTCTGCGAACGCAGATGCCCACTGGCTTACCGATAATTCACTGGCACCTGCACACACCATCAAAACCATCAAAAACCAGAATGTCTTATTCACAAATAACGCTTTTAGCGCCATTCCCTTTTCCTCCTCCGGGAGCAGTGGCGCAAGCGGAACTTTCCCAAAAAGAACCCCGTTCACGATCGGGATCACTGCCCAGATACAGGCAAGTACACGCCAGTTTTCAATTCCAACGAGCTTAAAAAACACAGTGGAAAGCAGCACGACCCCGACCTGCCCCCAACAATAAAAAGAGTGAAGCAGGCTCATCGCCTTTTCCTTATGATCCGTCGGACAGCTCTCCATGATCGGACTGATCAGTACCTCGATCAACCCCCCACCCACTGCATAGACAATAACTGCGATGAGTATTCCGGCAAAAGCATCCGGCATGATATCCGGAAGTATCGTTAGAAAAAGAAGGCCTGCTGCCGCAAAAACATGTGCCGCCACCACCGAGATCCGGTAACCGATCCGGTCCACAAACAGCGCAGACAAAAGATCGACCAGAAGCTGTATTCCAAAATTGACCGTGACAAGCAGTGTGATCCGGTCAAGTGGAATCCGGTATGTCGTCTGCAATGTGATAAATAGTAACGGAATAAAATTATTGATGACCGCCTGTACGATATAACCGGCAAAACAGGCAAAAACCGTTGTCTTGTAATTTTTACCCATAACATTACATTCCCCCTGATTTTTTGTCTGTATTTATTATACTACAAATCACTCTCCCCGGGCAATCGCTTAAAAATGTACGAATTCCACTTGACTCAGGCAATGCTTGTTTGAACCAACACTTTCTGACTGTATAATTTTTTTAAATAAGGAAATACTGAACAAAAACAGAGAAAGGAGATCCATTATGCAACTCACAGAACAGGAAGCTACTGTAATCAAGGATCTGCAGACGCAGGAACAAACCTGCATAGAAAAATACCGTTTTTATGAAAAATCAGCCAATGACAATCGTCTCAAACAATTATTCCGCCAGATCGGCGACGAGGAACAGGAACACTTTAACTCTCTCGGCCAGGTACTAAAAGGAGAGGTTCCCAATGTAAAAGCAGCCACCACCGGCACAGAGGGTTATTCTCCTTCTGTCACCTATTCTGCCGGTGACAATTCCGAGGCCAAAAAACATGACCAGTTCTTGTGCACCGATTCCATCGCCACCGAAAAACTGGTTTCTTCTACCTACAATGATGACCTGTTCCGCTTTGCCGCAACCAACGTCCGCAAACTCCTGAACCATATCCAGACTGAGGAACAGAACCATGCGGAAATGATCTACAAATATAAGACAGCAAACGGTATGGCATAAAATATCTTTTTATATTATTTCCCCCTGTTGGTGACGATACCGGCAGGGGATTTTTGTTTTTTATTACTCATATCAAAAAGTAGTATACTTTTGAGTAAAAAAATTGTATAATATTAGTAATATTACAAAAGTTACAGGCTCATAAAAAACAGCGGAAAAGGAGGCCTTTATGAAAGCAAAAAAAATCATCGCACTTATATGCATGCTCTGCCTGGTATTCCAGATGCAACCTGCTGATGCAAAGACAAAAAAAATTTCTCTGAATAAAAAGAACATCACGATTAAAAATGGAAAGACACTAAAGTTAAAACTTAAAAACTGTGATAAAAAAATCAAGTGGTCTTCGGATGATGTAAATATTGCCACGGTCAATGGGAAGGGCAAAGTCTGTGCAAAAGGACTCGGAAATACCGTGATCAAAGCAAAGGCCGGCAAAAAAACCTATAAATGCAAACTGACCGTCCGCTCTGACATTAATTCCTCTTCCATTACTCTGAGTTATAAAAACAATATCTTTACAAAGGACATTTGTAACAAGATAACAAGTATCCGGTTTGGCAGTCCGGATCCCAGGGGATGTCAGGAAATGACCGATACAACCGCCATCAAAAAAATATTCAGCATGTTTTCCTCGCTCGAATTTCATGCGGCAGATACTCCCAAGGGCGTATTCGCCGGTGAAATGAGAGATGGTTTCACCCCACCTGTTTACTTTATTCTGGCTGACAAACACTATATCAAATTCGATCCATCTGACAGTCAGGCAATGATCCAGACTGGTTTCATAAACACCCAGTCTCTTTATACCGGCTCCTCAGAGACCCTGTATGAAGTAGATTCATTTTATGATACCGGATACCAGAACGAATTTTGGAACAGTTTCTATAAACTGTTCGACAAAAACAAAGAAATCGGGGAAAATTACTATCGTCTTCTGTCTTAAAAAAGGCCATGATAAAAACATTTCCCTACTGGATTCTTCCTCCCTTTTCTGGTATACTTAGTTGAACAACATCATGCGCCCCTCAAATCACTCAAAACAATAAAGGGACAAATTGATGTCACTAAGCTGCCAGGAAAGGGAGGAAACTTATGAATATTAAAAAATCCTGCTTCACCGCCTTCATGTCCTGTCTCAGTTTTATTCTCTCGACATTTGTCTCCTTTCCGTTTGTCGTGCCCTTTCAGCATTTCTGCAATGTGATCTGTGCTGTCCTCATTGGGCCCGTTTACGGTTTTATCTCCGCACTCATCACCGGATGTATGAGAATGCTTTTGACCGGGCGTCCTGTAACTGCGATCATTGGCGCTGTCATCGGCGCCTTTTTATCCGGATTATTTTACAGGTTTTCCAAAAAAATGATCCTCGCTGTAGCCGGGGAACTGGTCGGCACCGGATTCATCAGTGCCCTCATAAGTTATTATGTCATGAAATATAGTTTTGGCGTGGATCTTGCCTCACCATTTTATTATATCCCGCTTTTTATGCCCGCCTGTCTTGTCGGCAGCCTTCTCGGATATGCTGTCCTTCAGGTTTTAAAAAAGTCGGGAACTCTGGCAAAATTACAGGAGATGCTGTCATGATAAATGAAACAATTCTTACTCATATCAAAACAAGAAGTCCAAAGATCCATTCGATCACAAATACCATCACGATCAACGATTGCGCAAATATCATACTGGCTGCGGGCGGACATGCCACAATGGCCTCTGCTCCGGAAGAAGCCGCCGAAATGACCTCCCGGTGTGACGGTCTCGTACTAAACCTGGGAGCTGTCTCCTCACTGGAGGCGATGCTGGCAGCCGGAAAAGAGGCAAACCGCCTCGGACATCCGGTCGTTTTCGACCCGGTCGCGGCAGGCGCTACCGGACTGAGAAGAAAGGCCAGCCTGCAGTTGTTACAGGAGCTCCGTTTTTCCGCCATCCGGGGGAATGCCTCTGAGATCCATGCCCTGGCTCTTCTCTCATCAAAAAAACAGGAAATTTCCCAGATCAGCGGTTCCTTTGTCGATGTCAGCAAAGAAAATGCCATGCAGGAAAAAAATCTGGACACCTGTCTGAAAGACGCCCGCATCTTAAACAGCCACACGAACGCTATCATTGTCATTTCCGGGATTGAAGATCTGATCGTATCCGGAGATACTTATAAAGTATTAAAAGGCGGCTCCCCTCTCTCCGCCCGCATCACAGGGAGCGGATGCATGCTGACAGAACTCATCTGCCTGTGTATGGCAGCCAGCCCGGAAGATCCATTTGAAGCTGTCTGTACCGCCGTCGGCTGGATGAACCTTTGCGCCCAAAAAGCAGCCCGGAAAACCCAGGCTGCCGATGGTGGAACGATGACGTTCCGCATGTATTTGATCGATGAGATCAGTAAATCTTTTATAAATGTAATACCCGGTCTTTGATCTCCTGGGTACGCCCCTGATTCCAAAACTGGGTTCCGATATATCCACAGGTTCTTCTTGCTACAAAAAGCTTGTTCTGGTCCTGATTTCCACAGTTCGGACATTCCCAGACAAGTTTTCCATACTCATTCTCTTTAATAAGCACTTCGCCGGAATACCCGCATTCTTCACAAAAATCACTCTTCGTATTTAACTCTGCATACATGATATTTTCATAAATATGCTTCATAACAGAAAGTACTGCCGGAATATTGTTCTGCATATTCGGCACTTCCACATAACTGATCGCCCCGCCCGGTGAAAGTTTCTGAAACTCGGACTCAAAACTCAGTTTCTGGAACGCATCGATCTCTTCGGTCACATGGATATGATAACTATTCGTAATATAATTCTTGTCAGTCACTCCCTGAATGACCCCAAAACGCCTCTGAAGACATTTCGCAAATTTATAAGTCGTCGACTCCATCGGAGTCCCATACACCGAATAACTGATCTTCTCCGCTGCCTTCCACTCCCCACACTTGTCATTCAGACGTTTCATCACCGCCAGCGCAAATTCTCTGGTCTCTTTATCTGTGTGGGATTTGCCGGTCATCCGGACACACATCTCATACAGTCCGGCATAACCGAGAGAAATCGTGGAATAACCATTATAAAGGAGCTTATCGATCTTTTCACCCTTCTTCAGCCTTGCAAGCGCCCCGTGCTGCCAGAGGATCGGGGCTACATCAGAAGTCGTACCGAGAAGCCTCTCATGGCGGCATCTCAGCGCCCGGTGGCACAGTTCCAGTCTTTCATCCAGAATTTCCCAGAACTCATCCATATCTCCATGGGAAGAACACGCCACATCCACCAGATTGATCGTCACCACTCCCTGATTAAATCTTCCATAATATTTATGGCTTCCGTCCGCATTTCTCTGACTATCCTCAACAGTCAGAAAAGAGCGGCAGCCCATACACGTATACACATCTCCCTGCTTAAGTTCACGCATCACCTTGGCAGAAATATAATCAGGAACCATACGTTTTGCTGTACACTTCGCTGCAAGCTCTGTCAGATACCAAAACTCTGAATCTTCCTGCATATTATCTTCATCAAGAACATAAATAAGCTTCGGAAACGCCGGTGTGATCCACACACCCTTTTCATTTTTCACTCCCTGTATCCTCTGGTTCAAAACCTCCTGGATCAAAAGGGCGAGATCATGTCTGGCCTGCCCTTCCACTTCGTCCAGATACATAAACATCGTGACAAACGGAGCCTGTCCATTACAGGTCATAAGTGTGATCAACTGATATTGTATCGTCTGGATGCCCCTCTTGATCTCATCCGCCAGTCTTTTCTCTACAATTTTCTCTAATGTCTCATTCTCCTCTTTGAGACCGAGCTCCACATATTCTTCCCGTACTTCTTCGCGGAGTTTCTTTCTGCTGATATCTACAAACGGAGCCAGATGGGCGAGCGAAAACGACTGGCCGCCATACTGGTTACTGGCTACCTGGGCCACGATCTGTGTCGTCACATTACATGCTGTATAAAAAGAATGCGGCTTTTCGATCAGCGTGTCGCTGATAACTGTTCCGTTCTGAAGCATATCTTCCAGATTGATCAGATCGCAGTTATGCTCTTTCTGTGCATAATAATCCGAATCATGAAAATGGATGATTCCCTCATTGTGGGCATCCACGACTTCCTTTGGTAAAAGAAGGCGCATCGTAAGATCCTTGCTCACCTGCCCCGCCATATAATCACGCTGCGTAGAATTGATCCCCGCATCTTTATTGGAATTTTCCTGATTTACCTCTTCATTGTTACACTCGATCAGTGACAGGATCTCGCTGTCCGTCGTGTTCGCCTTACGCGCCAGTTCACGCTGGTAACGGTATCTCACATACTTCTGGGCGATCTCATAACCGCCCTCTTTCATGATCCCGATCTCAACCATATCCTGGATATTCTCCACATGTACCGCATGAGAAGCACTCTGGATCTGATCTACAACCCCTTTTGTCACATCTGCGATCTGTAGCACCGTGAGCTGCTTACGTCTCTCCACTTCCTTATTTGCCTTCTGGATCGCATTACTGATCTTCTCCGCATCAAATTCTACCTCTTCCCCATTTCGTTTGATAACCTTCATCTTACCCATTTTTCCTATTTCTCCTTCATCACACATAACTGAATATAGTATTTCTCATGATGTCCTATACAAGATGTAGTGTTTTTATCATAACACTGGCCACAGAATATGTAAAGGGGAAATTTGAGAAAAAATAAAATAACCATGGCCGGAGCACAACCATCATCTGCTCCGGCCACAGTTATTTCTTTTTCTTCTTTTTGCCTGACCCAACGACATCCATTGGAATCCTGCTATTTACTGTTCGTTACACCAGGTCTCCACCTCATTTATGATATTGGAATACCTGTCACGTAAAAATGCCTTCACCGTATCTACATTACTGTCAAACTGCTCTCTGCGCCAGTCCTCTTTTCCGTAAAACCTTGTTTGGAAATCCTGCATGAGCGGCTTATAAATACCGGCATACTCATCCAGTTTCTGGACACATGTCTCATATTTAAAGTTCACAGACCCGATCTCCTTTATTGTAGCAAGGAACTTCTCGCGGAATGCGGCATTTTTCATGACAGCTGCAAACAAAGGATCCTTTTCAAGTGCATTTGCAAAAGATTTTGTAGACGCATTCGTACCTCCGTATAATCCCATCGAATACTCCGTGTCAAAAAGAAGGTACCTCCATTTCCCATCGGCATACGGATTTGCCGGATCTGTCAGTCTCGTCCGCCAGAGTTCATAGTTCTTTCCCGGCCCCCAGTCCTGATTTGCAATATAGATCTCCGTCGCATAATAATCTGCAAAACTATCAATATCCATGATCTGACAGAATTGCTCATAGATGCTTGCATCCGTAAAATCCTTGTCCGCAAAACTCTGGAGTTCCTCATAAAGAGCCTCATCGCCATCCTGGCCTTCATCCAGCTCTCCCTCTTTAAAGATGATCACATCATCCTTATTTACACCATAATTTTCCTCAATGGAATTATCACTGTATTTCTCAGTCAGGTTATAGATCCCCCAGTACTCTCCGTTGATAAATAATACACATGGTCTTGCAGCCTGCACGCCAAAAGTCCGGTCAGATACCCTGTCCTGATTAAAAATATCTCTCATTTTAGTATACTCAGTGTCATTTCCGCCATTTCGGAGCATAAATGATTTATATTTTTTAATCTGCTTTCCGTCTGCATCCACATCTCCCGGGATCAAAGGATATTTCAAATTTTTCTGTCCATATTCCTCTCTCAGATAGAAATTGAAACTCTTCTGTCCGTACATCCGGCTGGCGCCGCCGTGGATACGGATTCCCACGGGAGCGGAAAATTCCAGATTTTCACTATCGGCATCGATAAAATCAATACTGGCCTGCCTCTCCCATTCACGCCCTTTCTGCGTATAGTTTCCGACATAGGACCAGTACTGGTTATTATTAATGATCTGCCTTCCCTCATCGGTATTTTTCCACTCTTCATATTTTTTCCCGAGTACATGGATCCCTGTCTCCTCATTAAGAAGACTGTCCGGATCGATCACCAGTGACATCAGCGCTGCTCCTGCATATTTTGTCTTTACCTCGTTCCCGACAAAATAACTTCCTGTCACCACATCGCTCACCTCATGATCCGGGCTGACTGCCACGGCACGGATCACGGTACATTTTGCCACCTCATCATCCTGTGGCACATAATCATACTCACTCCCGCTGATGTACATCTTCCTTATATTTTCAGCGGCACTGAGTACATTAGGAAGGCCGTTTCTGTTTTTGATCTCGATTCCGTCCGTGTATAAAGCGGAGTCTTCCGTCGGAATACTTCCGTCTGTCGT
Source organism: Lachnospiraceae bacterium (assembly GCA_021770615.1). Next base: position 25,888 of record JAETQR010000030.1, read on the forward strand.
ATAATAAACTTTCGTCCCCGGCTGATAGTCGATCTCCAGCTGAAATGCTGTTTCATATACCCCTGCAGCATTCGACAAAACAGGCGTCACTGGTTTGCCGGATTCATAAGGGGGCATCGGTGTTTCAGACGGCTGGGCAGATTGCTCCGGGGTCTGGCTTACTTCCGGACTCTGAACAGGTCCCTGGCTCTCATCCGGCTGTGCACTTGCTTCCGGACTCTGGCTGACAGCCGGGCCCGCACTGCTTCCCTGCGTCACCACAGGCGCAGAAGACGTCTGGGGCTGCCCTGTCTGAATGACCTCAGGTTCTTTCGGATCCTTCGGACTCTTTCTTTTTTTCACCGTAACCCGGCATACAAATTTCTTCCCTGCAACCTTCGCAGTAATCTTCGCCTTTCCCTTTTTCTTCGCTTTCACCTTTCCTTTTCGGGACACGGTAACGATCTTTTTACTGCTTGTCTTCCATTGAACCTTTTTCTTTGTCCCGCGAACTTTTAACTGGAAACTCTTTCCTGTATATAAAGTTAACTTTTTGCGGTTCAAAGACACCTTCTTCGCCGCATCAGCCGAAACCGGGCATACCTGCGGCAGGATCAGTGCCATCGCCAGCATAAAAGCGATCACTTTCATCCTTGTCTTTTGTACCATAAATCTTTCCTCCATTCTTAAGCATTATTATATGATAAGATTATATCACAGTTCGACCAAATATGACACTGTTAATTTTGCCCTTGCCTGATTTTTTCCACCCCGGTGACACAGATCCGGATGTCACACAGGAATCAAAAACAAATCTTGACATTCTCCTCTCTTTTCTATAATATTTAGTTATCTTATATAAGAAAGATGAGGCGAAATATTATGTCAGAAGAATACAGCATTAAAAACCGGATCAAAGATATTATAAACGGCCAGGCCGATGCTGACCGCGCACGAAAAGAAAGCATGAAGGGAAAAATCGACCACGCCGATGACGTCTTTCAGTTCTGCCTTCTTTTATTTGGCCTTGGTTTCTGGGTTGTTATGATACTTCGAATACTTTTATAGGTATATCAGAATCTCTTTAACCACACCAGTACAGCATGACCGGAAAGGAAATTGCAAATGGATTTTGAGCTCGGACAATTTATCAAATTAAAAAAGGCCCATCCCTGTGGAGAAAACCGCTGGGAAATCCTACGGACAGGCATGGACTTTCGTTTAAAATGCACTGGCTGTAACAGGCAGGTAATGGTTTCCCGCAAATTAGTAGAAAAAAATTTTAAAGGATTTCTATCTTAACTTGATTTATTTCGCAATAAATAATATACTTTTAATTAGTAGGCGTATTTTTTAATTCCGATTTTTAAAGGGGTGCAAAAATGATCCAAATCATATATGCTGTGATGAATCATGAAAAAGAAGAAGGGTTTGTGGATGATCTCGTTTTCAATCCGGGAGAATATGAGATTATGCTTTTTCAGGTGCCTGTCTTTATTGAGGTCGAAAAGAAAATGCAGCAATACCCGGGGAACACCTGTATTCTTTACAAACCCGGTCAGCACATCCACTATTATGCGGTCTCTGGCAAACTCAGATATGATTGGATCCGGTTCAACTGCGACGAACCACTCTATACAGAATATTTTCTTCCCTATGGAATTCCGGTTCACTGCCCGGACTATAATAATCATATCATCTACTGGCAGGCAGTCGCTAATGAAAATTACTGGCTGTATAACAGTTCTAATTATGTCAATGAGCAATTAATGCACATCATCTTTCACCGCCTGCACGATTTTGCAAGTTCTCCCAAAACCTTCGCTTATAAAGATGCTTTTATCAAGCTCCGGGACATGATATACCAGTATCCTGACCGGGAGTGGACTTTGGAAAATATGGCTGACATCGTCAATCTCAGTACCCGCTCCCTCCAAAAGATCTATAAGGACATTTTCCACACTACCTGTATGAACGAAGTGATCGACAGCCGGATCTCCCAGGCCCGTCTGCTGCTGATGCAGACACAAAACACGATTCAGGAAATCAGTGAACAATGCGGTTACCACAATATTGAACATTTTTGCCGTCAATTCAAAAAAAAGGAGGGTGTTTCACCATCCTCCTTCCGAAAAAAATACTCCTCTTCCACCTGATTCCAAACTATGCTATATAAATCAATTTTTACACCAGATATATCATTGAAAAATCTCCTTTTGTCCAGCTATAATAAATATATGATACTTAATTAAATCGGATATGTTTACCTGATTTTAATCTGGTTGTAAAGGAGAGGATTTATATGACATATGTAGCAAAACGCAAAACCGGGAGTTTTCAGATCATTGCATTATTTCTTGTGTTATCACTGCTCGCTGGCATCCAGTTTCCAGCGTCTGCTGACGCCGCCAAAAAAGCGGCCAGCCTGAAAAATAAAAAAATTTCCATGAAAACCGGGCAAAAAAAAGCAATCAAAATTAAAAACAAGAAAAAGAAAGCAAAATATCTTTTTCAATCTTCAAACAAATCAATTGCCTCTGTCTCTAAAACCGGGGTCATACATGCAAAGAAAAAAGGCAATGTTAAGATCAAGGTAAAGGAACGTTATAAAAACATAAAACGGACATTGGGTACTGTAAATGTCAAAATAACTTTATCAAAACCATCGGAAAATGTAGCTACACCTGTTCCGGTCGTATTTGGTGATTCTCCAATCCCTGCCACAGCATCTCCGAATGCGACGGTGTCACCGGCCGCATCCCAGTCACCATCCCACACTACGGATGTCCCTGTCGCTTCTACAGAGCCACCTGTTGCTTCTGCTGACCCAACGCAGGAACCCGATCCGACACAGGAACCTGATCCGACACTGAAACCTACGGATACGGATTATGATACTCCTGCGAATTTTGATAAAAAGAACAGTTCCGTAAATACTTATGGTACTTTAAGTACGATCAGCTATAATTCTACGACGACCGGGACAACCCGCAAAGCCAGGGTCATCCTTCCCGCAGGATATTCCACGGATAAAAAATATCCGGTGCTCTATCTCTTACACGGTATCGGCGGTGACCAAAATGAATGGCTTGGCGGAGAGCCGGTAAATGTAATCGGAAATCTGATCGCAGAAGGAAAAGCAAAAGACATGATCGTTGTCATGCCAAATGTACGCGCCCGGGCTAATGATGCAGGAAACCCCAGCGATACATACACTCAAGAACATTTTGCCGCTTTTGACAATTTCATCAACGACCTCCGGGATAATCTTATGCCTTATATCAAAACCAATTATTCCATTGCAGAAGGGCGGCTGAACACAGCGATCGCCGGTCTTTCCATGGGCGGACGGGAATCTCTTTATATCGGACTTAACATGCCGGAGACCTTTGGTTATATCGGTGCCTTTGAACCGGCACCCGGTGTCCTGGATCTTTTCCCGGGAAATACCTTTAAACTTTCTGACACTTACAATAACCGTACATTCCTTATGATCGTAAAAGGAACCACAGACACCGTTGTCAATAATTCTCCTCTGGATTATCACAACGAACTTACTAAAAACGGAACCGTTCATACGTATTACATTGCTGAGGGCGGACACGACTTTACAGTATGGAAAAATGGATTATATAACTTTGTCAGACGGATTTTCTAAACGACCTGACGCCATGTTCAAATTAATGTCGTCAAACTAACTCTTACTCCTTCTCTATTTCATTTATTTATAGATATCCAGGGTGTCAGGACAAATGTTCTGGCACCCTGGATCGTTGAAAGAAGAAAATATAGAAAAGATTCTTGCATTTCCCATTTTTTCATGTTATAATATATTTCCGTGATGTAAAAAATCATATTCCTTGTTCTCCCCTGAGAACCAGAGGTTTTCAACTTCAAAAATCTTTTAAGGGAGAGCCAGAGACCAAAAGGAGGTGCAGGCAACTATGAATAAGTATGAATTAGCTTTAGTTGTTAATGCAAAAGTTGATGACGAAGTAAGAAATGCCACCGTCGAAAAAGCAAAAGAGTGTATTACGACTTTTGGCGGTACGATTACAAACGTCGATGAATGGGGCAAGAAAAAGCTTGCTTATGAAATTCAGAAGATGAGTGAAGGCTTTTATTACTTTATTCAGTTTGATTCAGAACCAGACACACCTGGTGAGATCGAGCAGAGACTTCGCATTATGGACAACGTGCTTCGATACTTATGCGTAAAACAGGAAGCATAAGAAAAGGAGGAATCCTTCCATGAATAAAGTAATTTTAATGGGTAATTTAACACGAGACCCTGAGATCCGATATTCCCAGGGCGAGAATTCGTTGGCAATCGCGAGATTTAGTATTGCAGTAAACCGCAGATTTACCCGTCAGGGCGACACAGACACTGATTTCTTTAACTGTACTGCTTTTGGCAGACAGGCTGAATTTGTAGAGAAATATTTTAAGCAGGGGTCACGTATGCTGCTCACTGGCCGCGTACAGAATGACAACTACACGAATAAAAACGGCGAAAAAGTATACAGTGTACAGATCATCGCGGAAGAAGTTGAATTTGCCGAGAGAAAGAGTACAGCAGATGCAAATGCTGCTGCCAGGGGAAACAGCGGCGGATTCGGTGGAAATGCTCCGGAACCTGCTATGGCGGCAGATGATGACTTTATGAATATTCCGGACGGAATCGAGGACGGTTTACCATTTAACTAAATCCTTAGGTTGTATGACAACTCACAGAGATTTTATAAGGAGGCAATTAAAATGGCTTATAACAAGGGAAACGCTTCAGATTCTCCAATGAGAAGACGAGGCCCTCGCAGAAGAAAAAAAGTATGTGCATTTTGCTCCGACAAAGAGCATGATTATATCGATTACAAAGATACAAACAAGCTGAAAAGATACATGTCCGAGAGAGGAAAGATCCTCCCAAGAAGGATTACCGGTACATGTGCAAAACATCAGCGTGCTCTCACATCGGCGATCAAACGCGCCCGCCATGTGGCATTGATGCCATACACATTGGATTAAGAGAAAGCAATAAAGATCAGCGAAAAACAAACACAGGCAAAGCTTGCGAAAAGTTTTTCGCTGATTTTTCCTTTGCAACAAATATAGAAGGAGAAAAATAATCTCCGGGGGAGACTTATGGCCCCGCCGGTTCTTATGCTCTGCCCCGCCAGAGCGTTAGAACCGCTGCGTGGGACATCAGCGCGAGCGGTCTCCCCCGGAGATTATTTTTCTCCTTCCCTTTTATCAAAAATAATGTTATAATGTTTTCATATATCGTCAATAGTGGGGTGATATCGCCCGGCAGCGGTTCCCACATTCATATTGGCCGTATCCGCATACTATGATACGGGATTGGAGGAAAGTTTTGAAAGGAAATCGAATACAGGGAACCCTTCGTTCCTATCTAAGGTGGCCGCTGCTGCTCTCGCCGCTGCTGCTCGCCATGAATATTCATATATATACACTGGATCTGAAAATCGGTGCCATCATGACTATATATGTGCTCTTATATATCATCATTGCCTTTCTTCTCCTGTATTTTAAGAGAAGAGCGCTTTTAAAAGACATCGTCCAGTATGCGATCCGGTTTAACCACACGACAAAAAGCCTTGCCAGTGAACTTGCGATTCCGCTCGCCATAGCCGACTGGGCCGGTTCCTGTCTGTGGTGCAACAACCGTTTTACCTCGTTATTCTGCCCGCAGGGTGCAAAGAAAAAATTCACCATAGAATCTGCGATCCCGAATTTGACGGTGGACACGTTCCCCAAAACTACTACGGAAAACTCTGAGATCCACTTTCACACGGAGACGGAATATTTTAAAGCGGTCATCCAAAAGGTAAATGTATCTGAGACTGCAGAAGAGCTTGCTGATGAGTCTGCCTCCATGGGACTTGGTGATAATTTTTATGTATTCTATATCTTTGATGAAACTGAAATTGTCCGTTACATCAAGGAAAACAACGAACAGCGTCTGGATGTGGGACTTTTATATATTGACAACTACGACGAGTCCCTTGAGCCGGTAGACGAAGTGCGCCGGGCCCTTCTCTCTGCCCTCATAGACCGTAAGATCAATAAATATATGCTTAAGATCGACGCCATAACAAAAAAACTGGAAAAGGATAAATATATTTTCCTTTTCCGCCACAAATATCTGACAGAACTGCAGAATGACAAGTTTTCACTTCTTGATGAAGTAAGAAACATCAACGTTGGTGAGGATGTCTCGATCACGATCAGTATGGGGATCGGCATTCAGGCAGACTCCTACAAAAAACGTCAGGAATATTCCAGAAGTGCGATCGACCTCGCACTCGCCCGCGGCGGAGACCAGGTTGTCATCAAAACAAAAGACAATCTGCTCTATTATGGCGGAAAAAGTATACAAAAAGAAAAAAATACACGTGTCAAGGCCCGCGTCAAAGCACATGCACTCCGGGAATCTATTGAAGCTGCCGAGCAGATCATTATCATGGGACATAATCTTCCGGATGTAGATGCGGTCGGAAGTGCAATCGGAATTTACCGTATCGCAAAAGCCCTTGGCAAATCCGCTTACATCGTAGTAAATAAAGTGACCTCTTCGCTTCGTCCCGTCATAACGATGCTTCGGGAAAACGGAGATTACGAAGAAGATCTGTTCATATCCGGCGAAACAGCCAAAACATATATAACCGGGGGAACTCTTCTTGTAATAGTGGATGTAAATCACCCCTCCTACACAGATGAGCCCGCACTCGTAGAACTTGCCTCCTCTCTCGTCGTATTGGACCACCACCGTCAGGCGGGCGAATCTTTTGAGAACCCTACCCTGTCTTATGTGGAACCATTTGCCTCCTCTTCTTGCGAAATGGTGGCAGAGATACTGCAATATGTAGGCGATGAGGTTAAACTAAAATCCTATGAGGCTGATGCTCTTTACTCCGGCATCATGATCGACACCAATAACTTTATGAACAAGCCGGGCGTCCGTACTTTTGAAGCGATGGCGTTCCTTCGTCGTTCCGGTGCGGATATCACACGGATCCGGAAAATGTTCCGCGCCGATCTCAATGAATACAAAGTAAAGGCAGAAGCGATCCAAAATACGGATATCTTTATGGATTCGTATGCGATCGCACTATGTAATGCAAATCACTGTGAATCACCTACGATCGTAGGTGCTAAGATTGCAAATGAACTGCTGGATATCGACAATATCAAAGCTTCCTTTGTCCTGACGGAATTTGAAGGGAAAATATACATCAGTGCCCGTTCGATCGACGAACTCAATGTCCAGGTCGTTATGGAAAAACTGGGTGGCGGCGGCCATATTACAAGCGCCGGGGCACAGCTTGAAAACTGTACACTTTATGAAGGCGGGGAAATCCTCCGCAACACACTGAAAAAAATGAAAGAGGACGGTGACATATAATGAAAGTGATCTTATTAGAAGATGTTAAATCCCTTGGAAAAAAGGGAGAGGTCGTAAATGTAAATGACGGTTACGCAAGGAATTTTATTTTCAAAAAAAATCTTGGGGTTGAGGCCACTTCCAAAAACCTCAATGACCTCAAACTCCAAAAGCAGAATGAAGAAAAAGTAGCTGCCGAGAATCTGGAAAAAGCAAAAGAACTGGCCGCTGATCTGGCCGGCAAATCTGTTACGCTGTCCATAAAAGCCGGTTCCGATGGACGGGCTTTTGGCTCTGTTTCTACCAAAGAGATTTCGAAAGCCGCCAAAGAACAGCTCGGCTATGATCTTGATAAAAAGAAGATGCATCTTCCGGAACCGATCAAAAGTACTGGCACTTTTACAGTTCCCATTAAGCTTCATCCAAAAGTGACGGCAGAACTTAAAGTTATCGTAAAAGAGAAATGAGGAACAAATGGAAGATCAAATCATAAAACGAATCCTTCCCCATAGCACAGAGGCGGAACAATCCGTGATCGGCGCTATGCTGTTAGATCAGGATGCGATCATCACTGCATCTGAGATCCTGTTACCGGAAGATTTTTACAATCCGCAATATAAAACATTATATGGTGCTATGATCTCACTTTATCAGGAGGGAAAACCTGCCGATCTTGTAACTCTGCAGAACAAACTCCATGAGCAGGATGTACCTGCCGAACTTTGCAGTGTAGAATTTATAAGCGGTATCATCTCCTCTGTCCCCACTTCTGCAAACATCAAATACTACGCTGACATTGTCAGGAGCAAGGCTGTTTTAAGGAGATTGATCCGTGTCTCCGAAGGAATCACAAATGACTGCTATCAGGATACTGAAAATCTCGACACACTCCTTGACAATACAGAAAAACAAATATTTGATGTCGTACAAAACCGTTCTACGAGCGATTTTGTCTCCATTAAACAAGTGGCTCTGGAAACACTGGAAAGTATCCAGAATGCTTCGAAAACGGTTGGCGCTGTCACAGGCTTATCCACTGGCTTTTATGATCTCGATGCACGTACTGCCGGCCTGCAAAAATCAGATCTGATCCTGATCGCCGCAAGGCCCTCCATGGGAAAAACAGCTTTTGTACTCAATATCGCAGAGACGGTAGCTATGAAAAATAATATTTCCACAGCGATCTTTAGTCTGGAAATGTCCCGGATACAACTTGCCAAACGACTGCTCTCCATGAATTCAAAAGTAGATTCCCAGCATATCCGCGTGGGAAATCTGGCCGATGAAGAATGGGGAAAGCTGACAGAGAGCACGATCCTCCTCGGAGAATCCCCTCTCGTCATTGATGACACACCCGGTATCAGCATCGCACAGCTTCGTTCTAAATGCAGAAAACTCAAACTCGAAAATAATCTCGGTCTGGTCATCATTGACTATCTGCAGCTCATGTCCGGCTCCGGCAGCAGGAAAAACGAATCCCGCCAACAGGAGATTTCCGATATTTCCCGTTCCCTAAAAGCCCTGGCAAGGGAAATCGACTGCCCTGTCATTGCCCTTTCGCAGTTAAGCCGGGCCGTAGAGAGCCGCGAGGACAAACGTCCCATGCTCTCTGACCTGCGTGAATCTGGAGCGATCGAGCAGGATGCCGATGTCGTAATGTTTATTTACAGAGATGAATATTATCACAAAGATTCCGACAGCAAAGGAGTAACAGAAATCATCATCGGAAAACAAAGAAACGGCCCCACCTGTACGATCAAACTGAAATGGCTCTCCGAATACACGAAATTTGCCAATTTAGAGACAAACTAGCCGGATTTTCTCCTATTTTGTCACATAAAGGCACAAACCGTCGAACGGTTTTTCAAAAAAATAGCATACACTACTTTGAAGTCCTTTTTCTTAATGTTATACTTGTTCTTGAACTTAGTTAGGCAGCGGCAGCGAGTCAGCTCAATGGCGCCATCAAACTAACATTAAGGAAAGGACTGATTTTTTATTATGAAAGAACCTGTACAGCTGTGTTATTCAATTTCAGAAGCAGCGAAACTGATGAATGTTGAGCCCCACGTACTGCGCTACTGGGAGGACGAGCTGGGTCTTAACATCACCCGCAATTCCATGGGACACCGCATATATACCGACGATGACCTGAAAACCTTTAAATCCATCCAACATTTAAAAGCAAACCACATTTCACTAAAGGATATCAAAAGCCAGCTCCCATCCGCAGCCCCCTCAGCGATTACCGCTGTCAATCCATCCGGGCACACAGATATAAAAAATTCCGGGAACATGAATAATGGCGATAAAATGACACAATTTAAGTCTATACTTACAACTATCATAAAAGATGCCATGAGTGAAAATTCCAGAGAGCTCAGCGATAACATCAGTTCCAAGGTTTCTGACGACGTCCGCAAGGAAATTGATTTTCTCGTGCGCCAGCGCGAAGAAGATGACGAAGCCCGTTTCAAAAAACTGGATGAGACCATTCGTACATTTCAAAAGGCCAGGCAGGAGGCTGCCATTACAAAAGTGACTGAAAATAAAGGAAAGAAGAAGCGTTTTTTTAGCAAAAACAAGTAAAAAATTCCTTTACTATTTTCCCTTTAGTACTTGCATTCCCTTTATGAAAATGTTATAATGTGTTCACGATATCGCTCTACATATTAGTGGATTTTCACGAAATATGGAAGCATAAAATTTAAAGGAGGAAGAATGTTTATGTTCTCAAAATTTTCAAAGAAATTTGTTGCAGTAGCATTAGTTCTTGCAGTAGCATTTTCATGTGCATCTATTGCAGCTCCAGACGCTTCTGCTGCAAAGGCAAAATTGAACAAGAAGTCAATTAGCCTCACAGCTGGTGACAAATCTGTTACACTGACAGCTAGTGCTAAGGCTAAATGGGCAACAAGCAACAAAGCAGTTGCAGCAATCAAGGCAAGCGGTAAAAAATGTACCGTAACCGGTGTTGCAAAAGGTAGTGCTACGATCACAGCTACGATCGGAAAAGAAAAAGTTACATGTAAAGTAAAGGTTGCAGCTCCTAAATCCGGTAAAGTTATCTATGATCTTGCAAAAGAGACAGGATCTGATCCTTCAACCGGCGAGTCCTGGGCAGCACCATGTAAATCTCCTTACAGCGAATTCAAGTACAACGGATTCAGAATCTGGCTCTGCCGTGCTACTTTCTATGATCCGGCAAACGGCGGTGTTGATTACAGAGGAAAGAAGATCAATATTTCTATAACTGTTAAAAACTCCGGTAAGAATGATCTCGCTGAGCTTGGTTTCTGCTTCAACTACACAAGTCCGCAGACTTACCCATTTGCTTACCATGTAATCGATTCCAAGCTTCGTGCTTCGATCGCTAAGAAAGCAAAGAAATCCTGGAGTTTCAACAAGGTAAAGGCTGCTGAGAAAAAATATGGCGGAAAGACAGTAGAAGGCAAGATTAAAAAAGGTAAGACATATACCTATAACTTCTCCTTCACAATTCCGAAAAACGCTATGAACGGAGACAAAGATCCGGATACAAACATCAACTATCCGATCATGTTCTACATCCCGAACCTGAAGGATAACTGCCCATATCAGAACGGTGATGAGATTACTGTCCTGAAAGCTAAATTTACTTTAGCATAATTTCATTTATTAACGAAAAAATTATTAGATTTTCTAAAAAGAAGAGCCACTTTCGAAAGGAAGTGGCTCTTCTTGCTGTAAAACTCTGTGTATCATTCATTCTGCCGCCCCTTTTCCTCACAACACGATGAAACACATGTCGAGCTACGTTTACGTCAAAATAAGTAGGGAAATAGGAGACCACAAGGGCTGATGAAATCAGTGAAAAACTTTTCGCAAGCTTGCTTGTGTTTGTTTTGAACGATTTCATCAGCCCTTGTGGCCTCCTATTTCCCTTCCTATTTTCATAAACTGCTAGCGCCTCTTATGCTTCTGAGAAGCTAACGTTTTTTATGCTTCTTGTTTTCCTTCTCACTAAAACTATCTTCCAACTGCTGCAACAGTTTTTTCTGCTCCTTCGTAACCGAAATTGGGACATCTACGACAATATCTACATAATGATTTCCCCGAAGTTTCTTATTTCTGAGCGAAGGAACACCTTTCCCCCTCAGTCTCACTCTGGTTCCTGTCTGGGTTCCGGGTTTTACCGTATAAGCGACCTCTCCATCAATCGTCTTTACTACGATTTCTCCACCAAGTACTGCTTTCGGATAAGATACTTTCACAGTCGAATAAATATCATAGTCATGTCTCTCAAATTCCGGATTCTGCTCAACAAAAACTTCAACGAGAAGATCTCCTCTTGCTCCTCCATTCGTTCCCGGCTCTCCCTTTCCTCTTATACGCACACTCTGTCCATGATCAATACCAGCCGGTATCGATACCTGTATCTTTTTACGGCTTGATGTATATCCTGTTCCGTGACAGTCACTACACTTCTCTTTAATAACCTTACCTGTTCCATGACAATGAGGACATGTCGTTACATTTTGAACCATACCAAATAAGGACTTCTGTGTTGTCACCACCTGGCCTTTTCCACCACAAGTACCACACGTCTCCGGCGATGTCCCTGGTTTTGCACCTGTTCCATGGCACGTCGCACACTCGTCTTTGAGATTCAGGTCAAGTTCCTTTTCAACTCCAAAACATGCCTCCTCAAGCGTAATTTTTACCTGCGCCCGTAGATTTGCCCCGCGCGTCGGAGCATTCGGATCTCTTCTTCTTCCTCCTCCAAAAAAGTCTCCGAAGATATCCCCAAAGATATCTCCCATATCCATTCCTGAAAAATCAAATCCACCGGCTCCGCCGCCATTCTCAAACGCAGCATGCCCAAACTGATCATATTGCCTTCTTTTATCGGCATCGCTCAACACTGCATAAGCCTCCGAAGCCTCTTTAAATCTGGCCTCTGCCTCCTTATCTCCCGGATTTGTGTCTGGATGATACTTTTTTGCAAGCTTTCGGTATGCACTTTTTAATGCAGAATCATCTGCATTGCGATCTACTCCTAGTACCTCATAATAATCACGCTTATCAGCCATTTTCCTTCCTCCTCAATAAACGAACCTTAACGAAACCTTGACTCGTACCATACAGTATGGTACGAGTCCCGGATCACTAACTTATTTCACTACGTTTTCTCGTTCTCTCTTCTACAGTTCGCGGAAGTCTCCGTCTACTACATCATCACCGCCATTGTCTTCCGGTGCACTGCCGGCCGCAGCTCCCATATCAGGTCCTGCACCCTGAGCTCCTCCTGCCGCCTGCTGTGCCTGCTCATATACTTTTGCAAATACCTGCTGGGCACTTGTCATAAGCGTTTCTTTCGCCGCCTTCAATTCATCGATCTCTGCGTCAGACATTGACTCCGGCTGTGTTCTCTCAAGAATCGCCTTCACTTTGTCAATTTCCGCCTGAACTTTCTCTTTCTCAGCAGCATCGACACCATCACCTACATCCGTCAGAGCCTTTTCTGTCTGGAATACCATGCTGTCGGCCTCATTGCGGACATCAATACCCTCTTTACGTTTTTTATCCTGAGCCTCGAATTCAGCAGCTTCCTTTACTGCCTTATCAATCTCATCATCGGAAAGATTGGATCCTGCCGTAATCGTAATATGCTGTTCTTTTCCTGTTCCCAAGTCCTTTGCTGATACATTTACGATACCGTTCGCATCGATATCAAACGTAACTTCAATCTGCGGCACCCCGCGCATTGCCGGTGGAATTCCATCCAGTCTGAACTGGCCGAGCGATTTATTGTCGCGGGCAAACTGTCTCTCACCCTGTACGACATTAATATCAACTGCAGTCTGATTATCTGCCGCTGTAGAGAAGATCTGACTCTTCTTTGTCGGAATCGTCGTATTTCTCTCGATGAGCTTCGTAGCGACACCCCCCATCGTCTCAATCGCAAGGGAAAGCGGTGTGACATCCAAGAGAAGGATATCACCAGCGCCGGTATCTCCAGCGAGCTTACCACCCTGTATCGAAGCGCCAAGCGCTACACATTCATCCGGGTTCAGCGATTTATTCGGTTCATGTCCGGTAAGCTGTTTTACCTTATCCTGTACGGCCGGAATACGTGTAGAACCACCGACCAGAAGAACCTTTCCAAGCTCAGACGCTGTGATGCCTGCATCTTTCAATGCATTTGTCACTGGTGTTGCTGTTCTTTCAACCAGGTCTGCTGTCAGTTCATCAAACTTCGCACGCGTAAGGTTCATATCAAAATGTTTTGGTCCCTCTGCCGTAGCTGTAATAAATGGAAGATTGATATTTGTCGTAGTTGCAGATGACAGTTCTTTCTTAGCCTTCTCTGCCGCTTCTTTCAGACGCTGCATCGCCATTTTATCACCGGAGAGATCAATTCCCTCTGTATTCTTAAACTCACTGACCATATAATCGCAAAGTTTATTATCAAAGTCATCTCCACCCAGTTTATTATCACCGGATGTAGAAAGCACTTCAATGACTCCGTCACCGATCTCAATGATCGATACATCAAATGTACCACCACCAAGGTCATATACCATGATCTTCTGCTCACCTTCATTGTCCAGACCATAAGCTAGCGCTGCTGCCGTAGGCTCATTGATGATACGCTTTACATCAAGCCCGGCGATCTTACCGGCATCCTTTGTCGCCTGCCGCTGTGCATCATTAAAATATGCAGGAACCGTGATAACAGCCTCTGTGACCTTTTCACCGCCGAGATAGTTCTCAGCATCACTTTTTAATTTCTGAAGGATCATCGCTGAAATTTCTTGTGGAGAATACTTTTTATCCTCAATACTTGCACGGTAATCCGTCCCCATATGTCTTTTTATGGAGGAAATTGTATTATCTGCATTTGTAACAGCCTGACGTTTTGCCGGTTCTCCGATCAAACGCTCTCCATTCTTTGTAAAAGCCACGATTGATGGTGTCGTCCTTGCACCCTCTGCATTTGCGATCACAACCGGTTTACCACCTTCCATAACGGCAACACAACTGTTTGTTGTACCTAAGTCAATACCAATAATTTTACTCATGATAATCTCTCCTTCTAAAATAATGATTTATAAAAATGGAATGTTAAATATTAGTTGACCACCTTGACCATACTATGTCTCACAACACTGTCTTTATACATATAGCCTTTCTGGAATTCCTCCGACACAGTATTTGCTTCCATCGAATCATCTTCATCATGCATGACTGCATTATGCAGATTCGGATCAAACTCTTTTCCTACTGCCTCGATCGGGACGACCCCAATTTCCTCTAATGCTGTTGAAAACTGCTTATAAACAGCCTCCATTCCCTTCACAAAAGCATTTTCCTTCTCTTCCTCAGATACAGCATCCAGTCCTCTTTCAAAATTGTCAATTACAGGAAGTATCTTCTCAACTACTGACTTCGCTCCGATTTCAAACATCGCCGTTTTCTCTTTTTCCGACCGGTTTCTGAAATTTTCAAACTCTGCCATATTCCTAAGAAGACGGTCATTCAGTTCTTCTATTTTTTCATCCTTTTTATCTTTTTTACGTTTCTTTTTCTCCCTGCCGGAAGTCTTTGCACCGGTGTCTTTATCAGAAACCGAATCCTTTTCTTCATCTGAAACAGTATCTCCTGCTTCTTCGGCAGAACCAGTATCTTCTTCCTCCCTGGCCGGAGTTTCTTCTGGTTCGTTCTCTTTTTTTTCTACCTCATCTTCCATCTGTTCATTCAATTCCTCTGACACGTCTTAAACCACCTTTCCTGTCTAACCTTTACTCTCTATCATTCCTTAGACTTAAAAATATCATCCAACTGCTGCATGCAGTTCTCCAGCGTTCCTACAACTTTTTCATAATCCATGCGCTTGGGACCAACGATTCCGATTTTTCCATATACACCCTCTCTGATCTTGTAAGTGGCTGTCACTACCGAACAGTTCTTCATGGCTTCTACCGGTGACTCATCGCCAATATATACCTGGATTCCATGCTCCTCCGGATCAGACTCATCATTGACCCATGCCTCCAGACGCTGCTTTTCTTCAAACGTCGTCAAAAGCTCTGCCATCTTCTCTTTGTCACTTAGCTCCGGGTACTTGAGAATATTCGTAGCACCCGATGTGTAAATCTCAGAAGCCTCCTCATCACTCATCGCCTCACCGATACAATCAAGTATGCTCGATGCAAGCTCTCCATACTCCCCGGCTTTCTCTTTTATATCCTGTATGATCGCCATATTGATTTCAGTGACATCTAAGCCATTCAGCGCCGCATTGATGATAAAATTCAACTGGGATACGATATTATCGTCAATGGGTACAGCCAGATTTATGAATTTATTATTCACATGATTATTATCCAAAACCACGATCACAAGGAGCTGAATATCTGAAATCTTATTGAGCTGGATAAATTTGATCTTCTGGTGCTCATATTTCGGCTTTGAGACCATCGTCGTATAATTGGTATTCTCAGCTAAAAGTTTAGCTACCTGCTTTAACAACAGATCGATCTTATCTGCTTTTTCAATCAGGACACCTTTCATATCGTCCACTTCTTTTTCCTTGTTTTTAAGGACGGTATCGACATAAAGCCGATATGCACGGTCCGAGGGAATCCGGCCTGCCGAAGTATGAGGCTGGACGATATATCCCATTTCCTCCAGATCTGCCATCTCATTTCGTATCGTAGCTGAACTTAGATTCAGATCGGTATACTTGGAAACAGTACGCGAGCCAACCGGCTCCCCGCTCTCCATATAATTATGAATGATCGCCTCAAGAATTTTCTGCTTTCGTTCATCAAGCTCCATCGTATCACTTCCTTTGTTAGCACTCAGCAACATCGAGTGCTAATCATTGACTAAATTAAAGATAACACCCTTGAATCAGTTTGTCAAGAGTGTTTTTCATTTATTTGCCATTTAATTGTAATTCTGTTATGTAAATTTAACTGTAAAAGCCAGATGGCAAAATGGTATTGAGCAGGTGCGCAACACCATTTTGCCATCTGACTTCCACAGAAATCCGCCTCCTACAACACCGGGAAATCAAATCTTTTAAAAATCATCAAAATCGGATTGCAGTTCTGGAACCACATAACTACATCATTTTCTCTTGCAGATTTCACAATTCCCATACACCATTCATAATCCTGAAAGGCACCAAGTATCGCAAGTACGGACCAGGCCACGAAAAATCCTGAAATAATGCCAAACACTGCGCCCCCCAGTTTATTGAGCCCGCTCACGATCGGAATATCATTTACAATTCCCAGCACTTTTCCTATAAGATTAAATATGATGAGCGAGATGGCCAGAGCCACAAGATATCCGACTCCCTCTCTCGCCACAAGCGTCTCTGGCATTTTCCTCGCTATCACCGGCGCCATTCCGATCGATGCCGCTACGATGATGATATATTTTACCATACTGTACAAACTAAAGATCAATCCACGGTTAGATCCGATCAGTATACAGCAAAGCATAACCGCGAGTAGCAATACCTCCAATATTTCTCCTTGATGTCCCTCGAGCATAAGCATTCCTCCTATTATATTGTACATATTTTAAATTTACATTTGTCTTTGCTCAGCCGGATAATTTTACCAGCTGTATCGAAGCCTTATCCACATAATAATACTGGTTATCCTTTGGAGCCGGGAAAAAGTAATCATAATTTTTTCCAAAATCAAAAGAAAATTTCTCTCTTCCATTCTTTCTCAATATATGACAGGTCTGTTCATCCGTGAATAATATCTCCTGACCGGCCATCATAACATCCGAGTATTCATAATGGAACTCTCTTGCCATTTCTTCCTTTCCCCGAAAATTAAACAGGTGAGCCTCCTGATCTTCTGTGCTACCGGCTTTTCCGGTAATAACTAATATATTTTCCTCATCATGACAGACACTTTTTATTTCTTTATCAAATGTTTTTTCAAAAACTGATTCCGGTTTCTTCATATTAGAAAACAGAGAAAAACCATTTTCACCAAAAACAGCTACTTCATCCTCCGCTACAAAATCAATGCCGGAGATCATATTCTGTTCAAAAGATTTTCCACCGACCAGAGTATTCTGATCCTGTCCCACCTCGGTAAAATTGTAAAAACATACTTTATTCTCCATCCCGCCATTAGCGACAAGCATATAGGCGATCACAAGACTGTTTCCATCCGGAGAAATATCAAAATCAAGCGGATAGCCGTCATCGACGACATTTGTCGGAATTTCCACCTCCAGCTGTTCCACCGTATTATAAGGATCATATATATTAACGATGTCTGAGTCCTCATCATGCACAAGGACAGCAACCTTTCCATTCGCCGAGACCTTTGCCCGCCCGATCGGAAGAAGCGTCTCCATGTCCGTTCCCTGATCCTCCCCATTGTATACGTGGAAGCTCTTTGCGCCAATGTCCGCTGCCACCACATAACTTCCACATGTATCTACCGCCGGTTTTTCCATCTCATAGCCGCCATTCCACATAGCCTCTCCTGTTCCATCCACACAGGATATCCCATCTCTGCTATATTTAAGCAGCCTGTCCTGAAAGGGCAGATATATAACACTATTACTGTCAGTCCGGGCCACTTCACTTACTACATCATATCCAGAAAAAGAACGGTTCATATAGTACCAGGCAAATATTACGATAGCTGCAATGCCAACCAAAACACCAACTCCGACTGAACAAAGCAAAATGATCTGTCTGCGCCTGCTTTTGCTCTTCTTCCCATCCCCGGAAACATGTTCCATAAAATCATCCATCTGACAGTTTCCCCCCGTTTCAGATATACAATCTTTTATCTACACGTCAGTATATCATAAGGACGCACACTTTTCAAATAGATTCTTTGTCTCTAAATCAATGCTCTAATTAACACCACCTCCTGAGACCGTATCCGCCGGCAATGCCACAGCCTCCACCGGAGCAGGGCTCACCGCCCCGCCGCTTGCCGGATCTGCACTGACAGATGTCCCGCTTACTACTCCGCCACCTATCGTCTCCACAGTGGTCTTGTCCTCTTTTTTACCCATGATCGCTGTCTGAAGTCCCGCCATCTGATTCTTCAGTTCCGCAAGACCATTTCGGTTCGCCACCGCCACCATCCCGAGCACAAGCCCCAATATAACAACAAGGCTTGCCAGCGCATAACTCCATTTTCCTTCTGTATCCTTTGCTTTCTTTTTTTCTTCATTTTCCCGGATCACGCCCCGGATATTCCTCAGCACACGGTCATCTTCCTGTTCCACGATATGTACAAAACGATTGGCCTCTTCCATCATATAACGGCGCATTTCCGGATTTTTTTCATAATAAATATAATATCCCCTCTGCTTTGCAAAATCCCCGTTTTCATACAAATAAAAGTCATCCTCACCACCCTTTTCTTCATATATGTATAAGAGCCTGTCCCCCTCCGAAAAATTTCTCCTATGTATTTCCAAAAGCCTGTCCTCTTTGCCACTGCTTCCATTCCTGCCTGTATAATACCATCCCACCACATCCAGATCCGTAAAATTCTCTTTGATCTCTGTATAAATATCCGTCCACATCTCCTGGGAGAATGTGTCGCTGTTCCTCATATGAAAATCTTTTATAGAGACCATTCCCGATACAAGAAATACCTTTTCCCTGGCATGGTAAAACCGGTGTCCAAGAAGCACTCCACCCTGCTCTGCCTCATTTCTTTCCTTTGAAAGCCTTCTGGCGAACGATGTCACATAATCCTCTACATAAATCTTTGTCCTTCCTGTTATATCCCCTATCTGCCGTACACTTTTTGGTGCTTTCCAATCCATGATCTACCTCCATCTGCGCACACTTTTTGTGCCTGTTTTTCATACCCCCGTGTACGGAATTTACCGAGGGTGTTTCCATTATAAATCACCAAAAAGAAATATTTTGTCAGTTTCTGAAACATCTTTCAAAATTTTTATATTTTGTGAGTAATTTTTGTGTATCTGCCAATACTTTTCTTATACACAGTAAGCCTGATAAATCATAGGGCCAGAAAGGGAGTACCGGAATGATCTACTATTTTAATCCTGCTGATAAACATGCCTTAAGTGAATTTTCCAGAACATTATCAATCTTATTAAAAAAACATGATATTTCAAATAGAGAAGCCGTTATCGTCTGCATTGGCTCTGACCGCGCCACCGGGGACTCCCTGGGTCCTATCGTGGGGCATTTTCTGGCAATGCATCAAAAAAACTTCCATCTTTATGGCACACTGGAAAATCCTGTGCATGCTAAAAATCTGGAAGCTGCTTTACAATTTATTCAGACAAATCACAAAGATCCCATTATCATCGCTGTTGATGCCTCTCTGGGAATTGCAGAACATGTAGGCTATATCACTGTAGGGGAAGGATCTCTCGCACCCGGAGTCGGCGTCGCCAAAGAACTTCCCGCTGTCGGTGATCTGTTTATCACCGGCATCGTCAATCTGTCCGGTTTTGGTGGGCAGATGCTTCTGCAGACCACAAGACTGAATCTGGTCATGCGTCTGGCAGATTTTATCTACCGGGGACTAAACCGCTGTCTGACCGTCGAATGCAAATCCTCTGCCTCAAAGCTCAGTCCTGCCCTGCAGCGCGCGGAATAAAGTCACCTCATCAATATACTCTAAGTCGCCGCCTACCGGAACACCGCTTGCAATCCTCGTAACCCGGATCCCCGCCGGTTTTACAAGCTTACTGATATACATCGCTGTCGCCTCCCCTTCCAGAGAAGAATTCGTAGCAATAATAACCTCATCCACTTCTCCCTGAAGTCTCTGCATCAGCTCCTTGAGCTTAATATCTGCCGGGGTTATCCCAAGGCTTGGATTTATCGCACCATGTAATACATGATAAACACCCTTATACTGGCCGGTCTTTTCATAAGCGATCAAATCTCTTGTATCCTCTACCACCATGATCGTCTTTTTGTCACGCCCCTGATCACTGCAGATCGGGCACATATCACCGTCTGTCAAAGTAAAGCATCCCTTACAATACCTTACATTCTTTCTGGCTGAAAGGATGACAGAAGACAATCTCTCTACCCGTTCTTCCGGCAGATTTAAAATATGAAAAGCAAGCCTTTGTGCTGATTTAGCACCAATGCTTGGTAACTTCGCAAGTTCTTCGATCAGATGATTGATCGATTCTGAATACGTATTCATCAGAACGGAAATCCTCCACCGATGTTCAATCCGCCGGTGAGACTTTCCATCGCTTTTGCATTGTCAGCCTCCAGCATACGGAACGCTTCATTGGTCGCTGCCATGATCAGATCTTCCAACATTTCGATATCATCCGGATCCACAACCTCTTCGGAGAGTTTTACCGATATCACTTCCTTCTTGCCGGATACTTTCACGGTAACTGCCCCGCCGCCTGCTGTGGCCTCAAATTCTTTTTCCTCCATCTCCTTTTGCTGTTCTTCCATCTGGCGCTGCATCTTCTGCGCCTGTTTCATAAGATTGTTTACATTTCCGGGCATTCCTCCCTGAAATCCTCCACGTCTTGCCATAATATCCTCCATTCTTTATACATTGTTTCTATAAAAATGCTTTACTCTATCGTTTCAATCTGAATATCACTGTCACCAAACATTCCCCTGAGTTCCGGGAGTGCATCATACTCCCTCCGGTCCGCCATATACTTAAGCTCCATATTCACACTCTTTCCTGCAATTTCACATAACGCCTCATTCAGCAGTTCCTTATGCTCTTCCTCCCCCGCAAAATAAGAATAACTGGTATCCTCCGAAAATGCAATGAGGAGCGTACCGGCATCATCTACCGTGAGAGTCACATGACTTACCATGCTTTTACTCACAGGATCCAAATGATTGAGTACCTGCTGCCAGTTTGCAGCCAGTGCTTTTACCTCATCTGGTACAGCACTCTCCAATATTCTCTTTTCCGGCACGCTTTTTTTCTCTGAAAGCGTGGAAACGCCCGGCGTCTGCTCCGATGACACAGCGGACGGCATGACGCCCTTTTTGATCTGCTCTTCTATATTATGCAGCCGGTTTATGACGGACTCATAGTCCTTTTCCATCTCCGGTCTGCAAAGACGGATCAACGCCACTTCAAAAAGCACCCGTTTCTGGGATGCATATTTCATTTGATTTTCTACTTCTGAAAGTACCCGGATATAACGGAAAACCATCTCCAGTTCCAGACGCTCTCCGGTCTCCATGAGAAGCTTCAGGTTTTCCTGTGACATATCAATGACCGTTTCCGGATGCCCGGTACTTTTTGCGATCAATATATTCCGCAAATACCAGATCAACTCGTCACAAAACCTTCCAAGATCTTTTCCCTGTGATATGACTTCATCAATCATCTCCATCATCGCAGCCACATCACCCTTTGCCAGAACATCAGTAAAGGATGCATACACATCGTTATCTACTGCGCCAAGTACTTTTAGTACCTTTTCATAAGTAAGGACTTCACCAAAGTAAAAAGAAATACACTGTTCCAAAAGGCTCAGGCCATCTCTCATCGCACCATCTGCCAGTTTGGCAATGTATGTGAGCGCCTTATCCTCTGCCTGTATTCCCTCCTGATCAAGAAGTTCTCTAAGCCTCGCCGCGATCGTTTCTACTGAAATTCTCCTGAAATCATACCGCTGGCATCTGGATAATATCGTCAGCGGTATTTTATGCACTTCTGTCGTTGCCAGAATAAAGATGAGATACGGCGGCGGCTCCTCCAATGTTTTCAGCAATGCATTAAATGCACTTGTGGTAAGCATATGCACCTCATCGATGATATATACTTTATACCTGCCCTGTGCCGGCGAATACTGCACTTCCTCAATCACCTGACGAATATCATCCACCTTATTGTTGGAAGCAGCATCCATCTCTACCACATTCATAGACGCTCCGGATGCGATCGCCTGACACATTGCACACGCCCCACAAGGCCCGCCTTCCTTTGGATCTTCACAGTTGACTGCTTTTGCAAACACCTTTGCGACCGTAGTTTTTCCGGTTCCTCTCGTCCCACAGAAAAGATAAGCATGTCCAATGTGATCCGACTTGATCTGATTTGTCAGCGTAGTGACGATATGCTCCTGACCCTTTACCTCTTCAAAATTATCCGGTCTGAATTTTCGGTATAACGCCTGATAAGACATACCTTATTTCCTCCGTTCGATCTTAGTCTCCAAAACAGATTCCAAGACTTTTCGCCTCTCGGATGATCGACGAGTCCGGATCGACCATCTTGAGTTTTCCTGCCACTTCGCCAAGTTTTACCGGTATGATCTCATCTCCCTGGAATCCCACCATGAATCCATATTTTTCTTTGAGAATAAGCTGCGCTGCTGCCGCTCCGAGACGACTCGAGATCACTCTGTCATAAGCGCAGGGACTTCCGCCTCTCTGCGTGTGCCCTGGAACTGTGATCCGGATCTCCTGTCCCGTCCGCTCTTCGATTTCAGCGCCAATTTTATAAGAAATACTTGGATACGGATTATTTTTTAATTTATCCTTATACTCTTTCTTCGAGAGCGCCGCGTCCTCTTTTGATATCGCACCCTCAGCCACAGCAAGGATTGAAAACCGTTTTCCCGCCTCTGTTCTTTTTTCGATCGCAGCGATGACAGAATCTATATCATATGGAATCTCCGGAAGCAGTATCACATCTGCTCCGCCTGCAATGCCCGCATGAAGCGTAAGCCATCCGACTTTATGTCCCATAACCTCCACGATAAACACACGTCCGTGGGAATAAGCCGTCGTATGGATACAATCAATGCAGTTTGTCGCAATATCTACTGCACTCTGAAACCCAAACGTCATATCTGTCCCCCATATGTCGTTATCGATCGTTTTCGGAAGCCCCACCACATTGAGCCCCTCTTCACTAAGCAGGTTTGCTGTCTTTTGCGTTCCATTCCCCCCCAATATGACCAGACAGTCAAGTTTCAGTTTATGATAGGTATTTTTCATGGCAAGCACCTTGTCCATACCATTCGCATCCGGTTTTCTCATATGCTTAAACGGTTGCCTTGAAGAACCAAGGATCGTTCCTCCTTCTGTAAGGATTCCTGAGAAATCGGACGGTTTCATTTTCACATATTTCTCATACATCAATCCCTTGTATCCCTCCAGAATACCCAGGATTTCAACATCCTCTTCTGCCTCATACAGTGTCTTTGCCACACCTCTCATTGTCGCATTTAAGGCCTGACAATCTCCTCCGCTCGTCAAAAAAGCTACTCGTTTCATATGCACCTTCCTCTCATTGTACCGTCACCGGTGACTTATTACCTAATATGTTCCATTTTCCCCCTCCCTAAACAATAGAATAACATATTTATGACCCGTTTTCAATTTTTTCCTCTAATGCTTTCTCAGGTCTGCTGCGCACAACCTGATCCCTCCCATTCTCTTTCCCCACATAAAGAGCGTTGTCTGCCTCTTTCACGATCTCATCAATCTTCTTATCCACAACGCCTTCTGTAATACCTATCGTAACAGTCACTCCCAGTATCTCCCCGCTATACCGTATTTTAATATTTTTGATATCATCCGCAATTTTTTTCACAACCTGAAATGCCTCATCCATATTTTCAGCCTCAAAAACAAGTAAAAATTCCTCTCCGCCCCAACGCGATGCATA
Source organism: Lachnospiraceae bacterium (assembly GCA_021770615.1). Next base: position 49,918 of record JAETQR010000030.1, read on the forward strand.
CCCCTTTTGCGACATACGGTCCAACAAAACACTTGAAACCATTTTCAGCACCATATCTCCACAGTCATGACCATAATTATCATTAAATTTTTTAAAAAAATCAATATCTGCAATCGCTACATAAAATCTTGTTCCCTGACCTGACATATTCTTCTGGGCCTGTTTCAGCCAAATCTCACCATAATGCCGGTTATAAAGTCCTGTGAGCGAGTCTTGCTCAACAAGTTTCCGAAGCGCCGACTGCATTTCAACTGCTGATCTTGCAATTCTTCCCACTTCATCCTTTCTGACCGATACAATATTCGCAAGCTCTGTCGTGAAATCCCCACTCTCCACTTTCATAAGGAAATTCTGAAGCTGACGCATCGCACCGGTAAGCCGTTTGGAATACTGCCATATGACAACAACGATCGCAATAACAGCAACACCGATCAACGTAACGATCGGTATAACCCCCTGAAGCACCACCCTGCTTACATATTTCGATGGTTTCCCGGCAAACACCATTCCAATACATTTATTATGTGAATCATACAAAGGGCAGTAATAAGAAAAATAATTCCGGTCATTGATCTGGGTATTCGTATAAAAATGCTCTGACTTTCCATCGATCACATCCCTTCGTACTGACGGATTCGCTTTCGTCCCAACGATCGGTTTCTGTTCTTCATTACAAATCGTCGTAACAATCCTCATATCATTATAAAATATCGTAATATCTGCACCTGATATTTTTTTAAAGGCTTCAAAAATCTCATGCCTCCCCTCAACCTGTTTATCTCCTTTATAAACGGTAGACGTTTCTTTATCGATCCGGTATTCTCCCGGGTTATCCCGGTTATATACGTACACTGCTGTCTGTGCGAGATTTTTCAACTCCGACTCCACTTCATCATAAATCGAACGCGTAAGCTGATTGGAACAGTACACGATAATGACGATTCCAAATATAACAATCGGAATCAGAGTTACATTCAGTAGTGATTCTTTGATCGACTTTTTTTTCCCTTTTGTGTCTTTTTTCTCCATCTTCCCGACAGTTCCCCCTTTCTCATCTGAGAGGATCCGGATGCCTGAAAACATAATGCAGCCAGAACCCTAACAGAAAAGTCTCCATACTTTTTAATTATACTATAATTTAAGAGGTATCTCAAGCAAAAATCAAAAAAGCCACGGATATATATAAATTTAACATCAGGACAGGCAATCGAGTAGGGGAGATTAAATCTCCCCTCTCACACCACCAGTACGTGCCGTTCGGCATACGGCGGTTCAACATAACTTCAAAGCATGACGTTCTATGTAATAATCATAACAACT
>JAETQR010000031.1 GCA_021770615.1 Lachnospiraceae bacterium
GTTCCACGCTGTTCATCTTTATATGCCGCCATAGTTCGCCCTCCTTAGTTCGCCGCCTGCGCCATGCCGTAGAATTTTTCTTCATAATATTTTCTGCTGACACGTCCGGCGATTGTGATAAAACCTTTTTCTTCCAGTTCCTCATTCATCTGTCGTACTAATTTGTAAGCAAATGGTTTGGAAACACCCAACTCCTGCGCTACCTCCCCAGCAGTTACAAATAGTTCATTCTTCATTCAATGCCCTCCTTTATTTAGCGTTTTTGTTAAGTTCTGTATTTGAATTATACTTAACATTTCTGTTATTGTCAATAGCTTATTTGTTAAACTTATCTTTTTTATTAAATTTAGCATTTCTGATAAGTTTTTGTTGCCGTATTATCTGAATTATGCTAGAATATATGGAGAATACGGAACCGAGAGGTAAGCTATGGATTATACGATACGAGAAATACAAAAACAGGAATATCCGTTACTGGATAATTTTCTATATGAAGCAATTTTTGTTCCAAAGGGTATCGAACCTCCACCCAAAACCATTATCACATCTCCCAAATTACAGGTTTATGTGGCGCATTTCGGGGAATCAAAAGATGATTGGGGATTAGTAGCAGAGGTTGACGGCAAGATTGTCGGTGCCGTTTGGGTTCGTATTATAACGATTACGGGCATATAGACGATGAAACGCCCTCTTTGGCAATTTCCCTTTATAAAAAATACCGGGGTTTTGGCATTGGAACAGCCATGATGAAAGAAATCCTTGCCCTGCTTAAATCACATGGGTATAAACACGTTTCTCTTTCCGTTCAAAAAGCCAATTATGCGGCAAAGATGTATCTAAAGATTGGCTTTGAGATTGTAAGGGAGAATGAAGAAGAATATATTATGGTGTGCCACCTATAACAAATTTATAAATAAATTAAAGAAAGGACATTCCATTTATGAGAATCCGACCATATATACTAAACAAAGATTACGAATATGTATCAAAATGGATTGATAGCGAAAGAACTCATGCTTTTTGGTGTGCAAATCGCTTTTCCTATCCAATTACGCAACAATCTTTCCATGATTTTTTAGAGAAAAATGCAATAGACTGGACGGACGGTGCTTATGTAGCAACTGAAAACAACGGACAAATAGTAGGCTTCTTCTGTTATTCTGTCAATACAGCAGACAATATCGGTTTTCTTAAATTTGTAATTGTTGATAAAACAAAACGCGGAAAAGGTTACGGAAAAGAAATGCTGAATCTAGCTCTGCAATATGCTTTTCAGATAACCGGCGCAAAAGCGGTTCAGCTAAATGTTTTCAATGAAAACACATTAGCAAAGCAATGTTATGAAAAAGTCGGCTTTGTTGAAAGAAAGATTGACAAAGATGTATTTTCCTATAAAGACGAATTGTGGAGCAGATGTAACATGATAATTTCAAAACAATCACTCTAATTTACAGAAAGGACACATGACTATGGTATTAGGAGAACGGATAAAAAGAATACGCACGTTCCGTGGCTTGACACAGCGTGAATTGGGCTTGAAATTGGGATATGAGGAACGCAATGCCGATGTTCGTATCGCACAATATGAATCCGGCTACCGTGTTCCCAAAAACAACACTTTAATGGAAATGGCAAAGATACTGAATGTCAATTATATCCATTTTATTGGCGTTACTCCCGGTTGTGCCGAAGATATTATGCTTACATTCCTTTGGCTTGATGAAGATGACCGTAGCACGATCCATTTATTTCAGCTTGTCCGCAATCCCGGCAAGTGCAACGCTTCTGATGATAAATCGGTGCGTTACTATGACAATGACGACTGGCCTGCTCATGCCCCGGTAGGTATGTGGCTAGAATATGGATTAGTCAATGATTTCATGCGGGAATGGTGTTTGCGGAAAGAACAGCTAAAAAGCGGAGAGATTTCAGAGGACGAGTATTTTGAATGGAAAATCAATTGGCCTGCTACGAGTAGTAAAGTCGATTACAATGAAAAAGATGATAAAAAATGCAGTTACCAATGGAAAAAGGGGTGAATATATATGAATTACACGTCTGAAATAGCTATAAGTTATTCCCAAGATTCCAATGAACATATGGAAATGGTAATTTCGTTTGCTAATTTCTTACGAGAGAATGGATACGATTGTTCTATGGATCAATTACTCAAACAAACATCTACATCTATAGATTTTAACGAAATGATGCTTAAGTTTATTCCTAATGCTAAGAAAGTTATTATAGTTCTAACTCCCGAATACAAAAGGAAAGCAGATCTCTTTGAAGGTGGTGTAGGTAAAGAATATAGGTTCATAAACGATGATATAACACAAAATGAAACTAAGTATATTCTTGTCACTTTTACCTCCCTATCCATTATATCAATTGATAAGTTATTACCACATGGATTAAAAGGACGCGAAGTCGTCGATTTGACAATGGATTCTCTTAATAAATATGAACTACTATTTTCAAAATTGTCAGACAAACCCATATATGACTTTTCCCCTGTTAATTCAAATAGAACAACAGTAAACACAAAAAGGATTACACAATTTCAACCAACTGTTTATATTTCAAAACAAAGTATATTTAAAGAGATTCAAAAATATCTAACCGAAAACAAACAATTGCTTATGCAATACGGTCCCGCTTCTTTAATTGCTACCAAAAATCCTTTGTCAGATGCAATAGATATATGGAATACTTATAAACAAAATACTATTATTCCAAATAACCGCAAAATAGTCAATTTGCTAGACAAACATTTTTCTCTGCTTTCAGATTCAGAAAAAGAAATATTTTACAAATTTAAAATTCATGCTGATGCTTTTGAACATAATCAACTGCAAAGGCATGACCATGATGCCGTTCCATTATTCCCAAATGAATTTGAACAAATGATTTTTAAGGAGGATTTATAAAATGTATATTGATTACTCAAGGTATCCCCGTCCAGAAAGCATTGCCTTTTTTGAAAGAGCGATTTCTAATCATAATGTAACAGACCACTTAGTAAAACTTGATGAATATCTTTATAGAATATATAGATATCAAATGCCCAGTTTTGATATACTTGTTACAAACCATTATACAATCGGTCTTGCAGATTATTACGAAATAATGAACGAATATCCTAACATACAAGGTATTGTGACTATATCAAATTGGAACGGTTATACACATCAAGCTAAAGTTGCTGCACGCAAAAATCATGTTGGTATTTTTATTATGAGAGAATTATTAGGAGCGTTAAATTGGAATGAACCATATAAATATGTTAAAACAGATGATGAAGGAAACGATCTTTTCTACGGAAGAAGCGAATAAAATACTTAATTCCATTTATCTATTTGGTTCTTTTATCAAAACGGTCAGTGCCAATGATATTGATATTCTTATCATATATCATTACTTTGAATGCATTAATGAAATGAAAGCATTAAATAATATAAAAGAGCAAATAGGAAATAGAATCTATGGGACATTCAAAATCCCAATTCATTTTATGACATTATCAACAGATGAATTAGAATGCATATGTATTCCTCAACAAAAATTTATTAAGCTATACTAGATTTTTGGTATCAAAAAGGTATCACGCCCCACATCAAAAGCCGGAAAGTCCGCTATTTATGCGGCTTTCCGGCTCTCTGTTTACTATTCGAACTCTATCGTCCCCGGTGGCTTACTCGTCAGATCATACATTACCCGGTTGACTCCCTTCACCTCATTAATGATCCGATTCATCACCTTCTGCAGCACCTCAAATGGAATCTCGGAGCACTCCGCTGTCATAAAGTCAGTTGTATTCACAGCACGGAGCGCCACTGCATAATCATATGTCCTGCCATCACCCATGACCCCGACTGAGCGCATGTTCGTGAGAGCGGCAAAATACTGTCCGAGACCTTCGATGCCTGCGTTCGCAATTTCCTCACGGTAGATTGCATCAGCGTCCTGTACGATACGAACTTTCTCTGCGGTCACTTCACCGACGATGCGAATTCCGAGACCCGGCCCCGGGAATGGCTGACGACTCACAAGATACTCCGGGATTCCAAGTTCTCTGCCCGCTTTTCTCACCTCATCCTTAAAAAGAAGGCGGAGCGGCTCGATGATCTCCTTAAAATCGACGCAGTCCGGGAGACCACCCACATTGTGGTGAGATTTGATGACCGCTGATTTGCCGAGACCTGACTCAATGACGTCCGGATAGATCGTTCCCTGCACGAGGAAGTCCACAGCGCCGATCTTTTTGGCCTCCTCCTCAAATACACGGATGAACTCTTCACCGATGATCTTACGCTTTTGTTCCGGCTCTGTCACTCCGGCCAGTTTTTCATAAAAACGCTCCTGGCAGTTCACCCGGATAAAATTCAGATCATATGGACCATCCGGCCCGAATACATTTTCAACCTCATCCCCCTCGTTTTTCCGCAGAAGCCCCTGATCTACAAAGACGCAGGTCAGTTGTTTGCCGATCGCCTTTGAAAGAAGGACGGCTGCCACCGAAGAATCCACGCCGCCGGACAGGGCGCATAGCACTTTCCCATCGCCAACTTTTTCACGCACTGATTTTATCGTATCCTCTACAAACGAAGACATTTTCCAGTCGCCACTGCAGTTACATACTTTATATACAAAATTGGAGAGCATTTTGATCCCCTCTTTGGTATGCATTACCTCGGGATGAAACTGGGTCGCATAGAGCTTCTTTTCCGGCATCTCCATCGCCGCCACCGGACAGACCGGAGTTGTTGCACATACCCGGAACCCAGCCGGAGCCTCAGCAATGTAATCCGTATGACTCATCCAACAGACCGTTTTCTCACTGACATCACCAAAAAGAAGCGAAGAATGATCGACCGTTACCTCTGTCTTCCCATACTCACTGACCGGCGCCATCTCCACTTTACCACCCAGCATATATGCCATCACCTGGGAACCATAGCAGATTCCAAGAATCGGGATTCCAAGCTCAAAAATCTCCTTCTGATACCTTGGTGACTCCTCGCCATATACACTATTGGGACCCCCTGTAAAAATGATCCCCTTTGGATTCATTTCCCGGATCTGCTCCAGACTAAGAGTATACGGATGTACCTCACAATACACGTTACACTCTCTGACACGCCTGGCAATCAGCTGATTATACTGCCCTCCAAAATCCAATACGATGACAAGTTCCTTTTCCAATGCAGTCTCCTCCTTCTGGTTGTGTGAGCCAGGCGGTGATACCCGGCTGATATAAATATTCTCTAGTATATCAAGAAATTCGCATTTTGGCAAGCAGACGCTACCTTGAGCACGGAAATCACAAAAAGGTGCGTCTATGAAGAACTTTCCTCCTAAAAAAGAAGCCCTCCCGCCTGCAATCCGGGTGGACTTCTTTTCATGATTTATATATATTGAGAAGAAATGAATTGGTTATTTCAATGTCTTTGCCTTCACAGCAGAATACGTGCCCCACACCCGCTTGCCATTGACTGTCTTATACGCACGAACTTTATAATAATATTTTACGTTCCTTGAAGTCTTCTTTGTATACGTCAGCTTCGAACCGGAAGTAAGCGTCTTAATACTTGAAAATCCGCTGGTCTTAGACTTAGAACGGTAAATCCTGTATCCGGTTGCACCTGTAACTTTATTCCAGGAAACTTTAACTTTCGTTCTCGAAGCCTTCGCCACACTGACAGAAGTAGGTTTCGCCGGAACTGCTTTACCGGATACGACAGGCGAATAATCACCAAAATAGTAATTTCCATCGATCAGGCGGTAAGCACGTACTTTATAATAATACGTCGTACCACATGAAAGTCCCGAGTTTGTATAGGTAACTTTTGAGTTTGATGTGATGGATTTGATTTTTGTAAATCCACTTGTCTTGGAAGTCGAACGGTAAACACGGTATCCGGTTGCACCATCCACACCGCTCCATGTCAGCTTCACTTTATTGTATGCGGAACTTGCTGTTGTAAGTGTATCCACCTTACCAAGTTTTACCGATTTATCTACAAAATCTGTCTTATCCACATTTACTGTAACTGTCACACTCTGGAGTGTGCCCGGGATCACATAAGTATAGGTGAAAGAAGCCGGCACGCCTGTGATCTTATCCCAGACGATCGCATTGTTCGCCGCATTATAGGCACCACTGTTTGAAATATTGGTCGGTGCTATAGCGCCTGCCGGAAGCACGACACCACAATCTGTTCCAACTGCCTGCACTTTGAGAGTGATCTCACTTTTCCTGTTCTCAAGGATCTTAAGGTTCTTAAGTGTGGAAACATTGAGATTAAGAAGAGCGTTTCCATCGCAATAAAGCTGCTCCAACCCAACGAGACCATCCACTGCCAGAGAAATCAGTTCATTGTCACTGCAATCCAGTGAGGTCATATTATAGAGTCCCGCCACATTGAGCATCGTAAGCTTATTATTGCTGCAATCCAGTTTTTCCACAGTGGTAACGCCTGCCAGACTCAGTATCGTCAAATTGTTGTTGCTGAGATCGATCTCCGTAAGGGAACCGTCATTTGCATAAGTGAACTGTGTCAGATCATTATAAGATGCATTTATCTTTCTCAGATTCTTTAGTCCGGAAACATCAAGGATCTGAAGGTTATTATAAGAAACATTGAGTTCCGTGATCCCGGTAAAATACTCGATTCCCCTTAAGTTTACGATCTTTTCACCGCTCACGTCCAATACTTCGGAATAACTCTGGATATCTGCCAGCATCGCTTTCGTAAAACTGTCATCATCCTTAAGTGTCTCCCCAAAAATCGTTTTGTTGATAAACTTACGGAAATTCTCATCCGGAATCGCGGACTTAAAAGTAGTCCCGGCCGGTATCGTAATCTCCGGTGTCTCTACAACAGCCGGCGTAACGGGTGCTGTTGCCGCATTTACAGGTGCTATAGCAATCATCGGAACAATCATAAGACCGCATGCCCCTATGCACATTTTCTTTAAAAATCTCGTCATACCATTTTCCTCCTGTTAAAAATTACTAATTATCATTTACAAATCAAAGTATACTGAATGAGTTTGGCAGTTTCTTGACTAAACATTGACAAAAATAAGTCAGTTTAACAAATGTCATCCCCATACATAATCGATCGCCTTATGACAGCACTCGATTTCCGTCCTGCCAAAACTGCCGCCATTTTCTCCATCAAGTGTATATGGAATCTCTTCGCCCGAAGTAATGATAAATTTTTTACTATGAAAACCAAGGATCTGCTCATTGGGTGTCAATGTCACAAATGAATTCAGTACAGCCTGCAGCTCCAGCGGATTCTTTGGCTTACGGATAAATACCCCCTCAAAGAGACCATCATTTAGTGAAACCTGCCCCTTTTTAAAAAACGAAAACCCACCGATGCTTTTTGCATTACTGACCATTCCAAATATAAAATCATCCTCTAAGCTTTCCTGGTCCGTCTCGATCTTTGCATGGTACGCTTTGATATTACCGAGCTGCGCCATGCCCTGCAGGATATATGCCGTCCTTCCCAAAAGATTCTTAAACGCCTGCGGAGTCTCATAAGACACAGATGTAAATGCCCCGAAGGCGGCCACATACGTGAAACACCGCCCGTTCATAAGGCCGATGTCCACAGGCTTGATCTTATCTTTTGCGGCCACTCCCGCAGCAAGTTTCACACGCATCGGAAGCTTCAGGCCCCTGGCAAAATCATTGACAGTCCCTGCCGGGATATAACCGCACACAGGACGCTCCTCCGGCGGCATCTGCATCATACCCTGCGTCACCTCATGCAGTGTCCCGTCTCCACCGGAACACACGATCCTGTCATAATTTTTTCCCGTCTCCACTACGATCTCCGTCGCCTCTTCTTCACGCTGTGTGGCATAGACCGTCACTTCATACTCTGCCCTCATAAATGTCTCGATCACATCCGAGAGCTTATTTTTCATCGTTCCCTTTCCGGCACATGGGTTATAAATAAATAGCAAACTCTTGTCACGCATACATTCACTCCTTTTCATTCAGTCAGTGATAAACATCGCATCCCCAAAACTAAAAAAACGATATCCTTCCCGCACAGCTTCCTCGTAGGCATGCAACACAAACTCCCTTCCGGCCAGTGCAGAAACAAGCATCAAAAGTGTGGATTCCGGGAGATGGAAATTCGTGATCAGCTCATCCATGATCTTAAATTCATAACCCGGATAAATAAAAATCTCCGTATTTTCCTCCACCGGCGCCAGCATGCCATCCGGCCCGGCGGCAGACTCGATCGTGCGGCAGCTCGTCGTCCCTACACATATGATCCGGCCACCATTTTTTTTCACCTGATTTATCTTCTCTGCCTCAGCAGGCTCGATAAAATAATGTTCCGAGTGCATATGATGCCTGGTCACATCCTCCACCTTTACCGGACGGAATGTACCAAGCCCCACATGAAGGGTCACATTGGCCACAGTGACACCTTTCCTCTCCAGCCCCGCAAACAATTCCTCTGTAAAATGAAGTCCGGCCGTCGGCGCCGCCGCTGAACCATCATATCTGGCATACACAGTCTGGTACCGGTTCTTATCTTCAAGCTTATGCGTAATATATGGAGGCAGTGGCATCTGACCGAGTTCATCCAGTATTTCCTCAAAGATCCCCTCATAAGAAAACCGGATCAGACGGTTGCCATCGTCCAGAACATCCGTGATCTCCCCTCTTAACACGCCATCCCCAAAAGAAATCCTCACCCCGGTCCTCGCCTTCTTACCCGGCTTCACAAGCGTCTCCCATATATCATCACTGTGGCGTTTCAATAAAAGGAGTTCGATCACTGCACCAGTATCCTCCCTCGTGCCAAACAGCCTCGCCGGAATCACCTTCGTATTGTTTCTGACAAGACAGTCCCCCTCCCCCAGATACTCCACGATATCCGTAAATTTTCTATGCTCGATCTCACCCGTCTTTTTATGAAGGACCATAAGTCTCGATGAACTCCGGTCGGAAAGCGGATCCTGCGCGATCTGCTCTTTCGGAAGTTCAAAATAAAAATCACTTGTCTTCATCCTGCTGCTCCAATCCCTTTAAAGTACTCCATCCTGACCCTTCTGTATATTCTATAATATTATTGAAATCTTTGCAATAAATACTAGAGTTTTTCATAAAATAATAGTACAATATAGGTAATATATACCGGTTAAAAACAGACACAAAACGGGACTGCTGTTCCCAGAAAGGAGAAAATACCGATCAGCTATGGCAATCACTACTTATGCCGCTGTTGATGTCGGTTCACACGAACTTGCGATGAAGATATTTGAAGTTTCAAAATCGCATGGCATCATTGAACTGACACATCTGAGGCACAAATTATCCCTTGGCACAGAAATATACACAAAAGGAGTCATCTCGTATAAGACGATATCCGAAATGTGCCGGGTATTAAAAGACTTTAAAAAAATAATGGGAGAATACCAGGTCTCTTCCTATCATGCCTACGGAACGGACGCCCTGCGTGAGGCATCAAATAAACTTGTCGTTCTGGATCAGATCAAACTGCAGGCGGACATAAAGATCCGGATACTGAGCAACAGTGAAGAGCGTTTTTTGTATTACAAAGCGATTTCCCTCAAAGAAACAAAATTTAATGAAATGATCGAGGAGGGCTCCCTGATCGTAGACACGGGAGCAGGAAATGTACAATTATCCCTGTTTGACCACGGAACTCTCGAGTTCACACAGAATCTGAAACTTGGTCCGGCCCGGATCCATGAACTGCTCCACACGATGGAGACGGAGATCTTTAATTTCAGCGATCTGATCTCTGAGTACCTGGACAAAGACCTTACCGAATTCTGCCGGATGTACCTTCAGGATACAAAGATACGGCATATTATCGCGGTCGGAACAAAGATTCCTGAGATCAAACACCACCTGATGGAAGAGCGGGAAAACTTTACCGGCCTTATCTCGCGGAAGGATTTTTCAAAGATCAATCCCACGGACAAGCTTCTGTCCGGGCAGGGTGAACTTATCATTCCCACCCTTCTCCTCTTCCGGAAGATCGCTTCCCTCACAAAATGCGACGACCTCTATATGTCAGCAACTGACCTGTGCGACAGCATGGTCGCTGAATATGCCGAAAAAAAAGTACGCCTTTTATCCGGACATGATTTTTCCCAGGATATCATTACGACGGCAAAAAATATCGCCATAAAATATCATGTAAATATGGCTCACATTGAGAACGTGGGATATCTGGCCACTGAAATTTTTGACAGCATCCGCAAACTTCACGGCCTCGGAAAAAGGGAACGCCTCCTGTTGCAGATCGGCGTCATCCTGCACGGCTGCGGCGCCTATATCAACATGGCACAGACGAGAGAAAATTCTTATAAGATCATTATGAGTACGGAGATCATCGGTATTTCCCATCAGGAACGGGTTATCGTGGCAAATATCGTCCGTTACAACAGTTCTTATTTTCCCCCTTATGAGGAAATTGAGGATGAAATATCCCAGGACGAATACATCACGATCGTTAAACTGTGCGCCATCCTGAGACTGGCAAATGTTCTCGACAAAGGCAACACCCAGAAGATCAAACGTGTCGGCGTATCCCTCCATGAGAATTCACTTCACATCGTGGCACACACGATGGCTGATATCTCCCTGGAAAAGGGATTGTTCCGCAGAAAAGCCGACGTCTTTGAAGAGGTGTTTGGAATCCGCCCTGTCCTGAAAAAGAAAAAATAACGCAAAGAAATGAGGAATGACTATATGAGCAAATTTTATAACAGGGAACTGAGCTGGCTCGGATTCAATTACCGCGTCCTCTCTGAAGCCAGGGATAAATCGATCCCCCTCATGGAGCGACTTAAGTTTCTGAGCATCACAGCTTCCAATCTTGACGAATTTTTTATGATCCGCGTAGCCTCACTAAAAGACATGGTTCACGCAAAATATACGAAAAAAGATATCGCAGGGCTTACCCCGAAAGAACAGCTTGACGCCATCTCGCAGGGGACCCACGAACTGGTGACAGACCAGTACAACATATATAACCGTTCCTTTCTTCCCTCTCTCAAACGAAAGGGTCTGAGGATCGTCACCCAATACGAAAACCTGACCAAAGAACAAGCTTCTTTTGTGGATAATTATTTTTTGAAGGAAGTTTATCCGGTACTTACCCCGATGGCAGTTGATTCTTCCCGGCCGTTTCCGCTTATCCGCAACAAATCGCTGAATATCGCAGCGCTTCTTATGGACAAAAAGAATAAGGATACGATCGACTTCGCTACGGTACAGGTTCCGTCTGTCCTTCCAAGGATCGTGATCATTCCTTCGGAAAAAGAGGAAGAGACCTCGATCATCCTTTTGGAACAGGTCATTGAAAAGAACATACAAAAACTCTTTTTGAATTATAAGGTACTTGCTGCCACCCCTTACCGTGTCATGAGAAATGCCGATCTTTCCATCGACGAAGATGAAGCCGCTGATCTTCTGATTGAAATTGAAAAACAGTTGAAAAAAAGACAATGGGGCGAGGCCATCCGTCTGGAAGTAGAGCAGGGCATTGATAAGCGCCTCCTTAAAATCCTGAAGAAAGAACTTATGATCTCAGAAGGGGATATTTTCAAAATAAGCGGACCGCTTGATCTTACTTTCCTCATGAAAGTGTATGGCATGGAAGGATATGAACACCTGAAAGACACTCCATTCCAGCCACAGCCACCCAAAAACCTCGATATGGAACGGGATTTGTTTGAGCAGATCCGTGAGGGGGATATTCTCCTCCATCACCCTTATGAGACATTTGATCCTGTCGTAAATTTTATCCGGTATGCAGCTAAAGATCCGGATGTACTCGCCATCAAACAGACACTCTACCGTGTCAGCAGTAATTCACCGATCATTGCCTCGCTCGCCCTGGCGGCAGAAAATGGCAAACAGGTCACAGTACTTGTCGAGTTAAAAGCACGGTTTGATGAAGAAAATAATATTGTCTGGGCCCGTAAACTGGAAAAAGCAGGCTGCCACGTCATCTACGGCCTGGTCGGCCTGAAAACGCATAGCAAGATCACGCTCGTCGTCCGCCGGGAGGAGGATGGCATCCGCCGGTATGTACATCTTGGAACCGGAAATTACAACGATTCCACTGCCAAACTCTACACCGATATGGGTATGTTTACGTGTAAACGTCCCTATGGGGAAGACGCCACTGCCGTATTTAATATGTTATCCGGCTACTCTGAACCACTTGTTTGGAATAAGCTGGCTCTCGCCCCCACCTGGCTGAGAAATAAATTTGTCTCCCTCATCGACCGTGAGCGGGACAATGCCCAAAATGGGAAACCGGCAAAGATCATCGCCAAAATGAATTCTCTGTGCGACGCCGGAATCATTGAAGCGCTATATGAAGCATCCGCGGCAGGTGTCGAGATCGAACTCATCGTGCGCGGGATCTGCTGCCTGAAACAAGGTGTCAAAGGAATGAGTGAGACGATCCATGTCCGCTCGATCGTTGGTACTTTCCTTGAGCACTCACGGATCTTCTATTTTGAAAATGACAGAACCCCGGAAATTTACATGGGAAGCGCCGACTGGATGCCGAGGAATCTGGATAAACGTGTAGAAATCCTCTTCCCGGTCGAAGACGAAAAACTAAAGGCTGAAATCATGCACATTCTTGATATTCAGCTCTCAGACAATTTAAAAGCCCATATCCTCCAGCCAGACGATCGGATCGACAAAGAAAAAGACAGCCCGGTCAAACGTTATGGCGGCATCTATACCAAAGCAGAACACCGTGGTAAAGCAGGCGTCAGCTCACAGATGACGTTTTGTAAAGAAGCGAGCATGCGGTAGAAAAATACAAGGCAAGAAATGGGGAAGTAAAAATCAGTGAAAACTTTCAGCAAGCGTTTTTTGCTTGCGTCTGTTTTGAAGGATTTTTACTTCCCCATTTCTTGCCTTGCATTTATTTTGCCAAGGGCATCCTAATCCTGATACATTATATAAAGATCTAACATCATTTGCTGACTGGTCATCAAACAAACCATTCCTTACTTTTTATACCATTAACACGCATTCTTCCCCGTATGCCGGCAACAAAGAATCATGTGTAAGAAACACAAAATTTTCTGCCTTGGCTTGCGCAATCATAATACGGTCAAAAGGGTCACTATGTTTAGGGGCATTCTCTGTCCTGTGCAATGTCTCCAACATATATACATGATCGTCCCTGATCACCAACATCTGATATCCTGCTTTTATACAATATTCAGACAATTTTTTCCCTGATACTGGCATATTCTCTGGATGAATAGCATATTTGATCGCCGCCTCCCAAATTGATGCTGTACTGTAGAAAATACTATTTTCTTCATTCTGAATCAACTCCTTTGCTCTTAGGGGAAGTTTAGGATCATCGGTCAACGCCCACAAAAGAATATGAGTATCCAGTAAAATTTCCATCATATGCCTCCAAACATCTTTGTGATCTCATCATTGCAAACATCTATATTGTCCGGCACCTCAAAAGCACTGGCAGCCACCCCAATCCTCTTCCCTTTATCTTTAGGAGACAAGTGCAGGATAAATGGCATTCCATTATCCTCAAGACTCTGCATGGCAAACATCCGGACTCCTTCTGCAAACGAAGTCCCCATTCTCTTATATAATAATTCTACCTGTTCTTTCATATCCGCATCCATTCTTACCTGTAATGTTGCTTCTTTTGCCATAAAGCCACCTCCTGTTTTTCTGTAATACGATTGTACTACATTTTATATATATTTACAAGTATTATCCCCATATTCATTATCCAAAAACTTTTTCATCAAATTTCCTTTCGTTGATAATGTAATAATCTCTGCTCCGTTACTCACTCTTCAAGCACAACTACTGTACACTCAGATTCTCCGCCAGCCGCTGCATTTTACGATCTGCTCTGGCCATCAGATCCGCACACCGTTTGAGCTGCTTATGCATATCGGGGGTAAACTCCGCATGTTTCTTGTAACGGAGCTGGTGTTCTGTACTCGCCCAGAAGTTCATCGCAATCGTACGCAGTTGAAGTTCAATCGGTACTTTTCTCTTTTCATCAGAAAAGAAGACATCTACCATCAGGATCAAATGAAGACTCCGGTATCCATTATCTTTTGGCGTCTCGATATAATCCTTCACCCGCAGCACCTCGACATCTGTCTGGTTCATGAGCATCCTCGCCACATGATATACATCCGTGATAAATGGACACACCACACGCACTCCGGCAATATCATAAATATTATTCATCATACAACTGATCGTGAGAGGAAGTCCCTTCTTTCTCATCTTCTCCACGATGCTTTCCGGAGATTTCACCCTGCTTTTTATATTCTCGATCGGATTCCGGTCATTGCAGCACTGAAACTCCTTATTCAATATCTCAAGCTTTGCCGTCACCTGCTGGATCCCGGCCTCATAAAAAAACATGATCTGACGATACTGCTGTTCAATATCCAGATAGTCGTTCGTCTGGGGGAGCAGCATCTCCGCTTCGCTTACGCTGAAAACATCTACGATCTCACCGTCCCCATCTTTTTTTGTCGTCAAACTGCTTAGTACATTTTTCATTTATATCCACATCCTTTTTTGCGCTTTTACATATCCCATTCCCTTTAAAATCTATCGTACAAAAAATTGTTGAACTTTCTGTCAAAAGATTATTAATATCATGTAAATAAATGATATCTTTTTATCAACATCTTTAGAAGATCACACTCTTTGCCAGTTCATCCGCCAGATCGTTATAGGTATCCCCGGAATGCCCTTTTACTTTTACAAACTGGATCTGGATCTGATCTTTAATGGAATCAAAGTATGCCCGGTATGCCCTCGTCCCCTCCTTATTTGTCTTCCACCTTCCGAGGCACCACGCAGCGATACCTTCATAGTCATGGTAAATCTTTAATTTCTTTAATCCCATTTCAACTGCTTTTTTCATTGCGAGTTCTGCTCCCATGATCTCTCCTGCCACATTCCTCATAACGGCGAGTTCCTCACTCTCTCCCTTCTCTGCCATATGGATCTCATCCTCCTTTGTCATAAATACAACGCCACAACTGTACTCTCCGGTCGCTGCATTATAGCTGCCATCCACATATGCCACAGCATTCCCCTCCGCCACAAAAGGCCGCTCATCTTCTCTAAGATCCTTTCTGGCATCCCCATTACACGACGTTTCAATCCCCGCATATGCCAGCGCCTCTTCTTCCGTTGGAAATCCCTTATAGTCTGCCCCTGAAAATCCATCCACCTGGGCCTTACAATCCTCCCATGTCAAATAGACGCCCGGCGTCTTTCCTCTCTTTACTGCATAATATTTCTTTTTCGCCATGTTGCCTGAAACCTCTCCCCCGAAAACTTTACTAAAAACGAAACAAAATTTAAATTGGCGTCGTTTCATGAAGAGCACGGATCTCCTCCTCCGTCAAAAACCGCCAGTCCCCCACCATAAGCTTCTCGTCTAACTCTAGTTTCCCCATCCTGACACGCTTCAGATAAAGCACTTTTTTCCCAAGCTTTGCAAACATCCGCTTCACCTGATGGAACTTTCCCTCCGTAATGGTCAGATAAGCCTCCGTCTCCGAAACGATCTCAAGCTCCGCCGGACGGGTCTCCTTTTTTTCTCCGATATCAAGCCCCTCCCGCATCCGTATACGGTCTGACTCATCGATCCGGGTGTCTACCCGGACAAAATATGTTTTATCCACATGCCGCCTCGGAGACAACAGCCGGTGTGCCACAGCCCCATCGTTAGTCAAAATAAGGAGCCCCTCTGTATCTTTATCAAGCCTTCCGACCGGAAACAGGTCTTTTGCGAGAAACATTTCTTCAAGCTCCGACGCATCCTGTCCCACCGGTGTTTTTCCCTTTATATATTCTACAACTGTCTCATTTACATCATCTGTGGTAGCGGAAACCAATCCCGCCGGTTTATTCAGCATGATATACTGATATTTTTGTACTCTGACCGGTTTCTCATCAAAAAGAACCGTATCGGAAACCTCCACCCGGTTCTCTCCCTTTTCAGACACTGTGCCATTTACAGTCACACGCCCCTGCCTGATCACTTTTTTGGCCTGAGAACGGGTCAGCTCCGTATAATCTGACAAATATTTATCCAGTCTCATACTCATTTTAACAAATTTCCTTTTTCAACATTGGGGCGAATCAGATTCTCATACGCATATTTCCATAGTTCGGAAGAACCGTCTGACGTCTTCTCATTACGCCCCAGCACCTGGGAAAGATGGATGCCATGCTCCTTCCATACCTTTCCGTCTGTGGCGTCATTTAACATCAGCGGCTGGATATTATCCATCGTGCGGGCAAATTTCGCCTCCGGCGTCTCCTGCGCCTCAAATTCCTCCCAGATCTCCCTGAAATTCTGCGCCTGATCTTCCGGCAAGAGGCCAAACAGCCTCCCGGCCGCCTTTTCCTCCCGCTCTCTCTGCGATTGCTTTCCCATCTCATCGTACGCAAACGTATCTCCGGCATCGACCTCGACAATATCGTGGATCAGTATCATCGTCACCGTCCGCAACACATCGATCGTTTCGTTCGCATATTCACTGAGAAGGATCGCCATGACCGCCATATGCCAGGCGTGTTCCGCATCATTTTCCCTACGTTTTCCACTGCTTAACCATGTACGTCTTTCAATCTCTTTCTCCTTATCGATCTCCCGGAAAAAGTCAAACTGCCGGTCCAGCCGACAGTCAGGTTTGTCTTCAGATCCCATCACACATCATCCTTCTTATTTTCCTGCTGTTCCTCCCAGTCGTTTGACAATAACGATTGGATTCTTTTCCACCTCTCCGGTCTTAAACCAGTGATACAAGACCACTCCACCCGCCGCTGCGATCACGGTAAACACGATCATAAAGACGACATCAAAAGCTCCGCCCGTCACATACCGTAAAATAACATTCAAAAGCATAATGATCTCATAGCTGACCAGAACCGAAAGCCATGCCATTTTTTTATTTTTTTCAATATAATAGTTTCCCATAACAAGAGTGATCGCAAATACGATCACAAACATAAGAATGCATTTGTATGTGCCTGAAATCAATTCTCCGTTTGTAGTACTCAGAATCGAGTTCTTTATCCCTTTGTCTGCCTGAAATGTTCCGCCATTGATCTGAATGGAAAAATATACACTGTAAATATAAGGATAGATCAAATCCATCCCCATCTTGCCGAGCGAGTACCCGATTCCCACAGCAGCGCTCCGGTAAATCGAAATCTGCTTCTGGTTCGTCAAATAGAGCCCCCAGTACAAACTGGCCGCCGTACATCCCGTCGTGACAAGCGTCAGGAGAATATTTACGAGAACCTCTGCAAATGTTTTATTCATACTTTGCAAAAACGGCATCCGCATCAAAAACAGCCCCAAAAACATATATATGATATACTGCCATATATATCCCAAAAATCCATAACCGACCGCACCGGGAAGTCCCGTCTCCAGATTACTCGAACGCCTGCTTATCATAATATAAGGGATTGCCAGTGCCGCAATCCCTACAAGTACACAGGCTATCATGATTATCATCGTCGTTGTCGAAACCATACATTTACCAAACCTTTCTTCCAGGCACCGTCAGGCTGCCTGACACCACCCAGCTTATCCAATATTTTTAGTATAAGCGATTATCGGCAAAAAAGCAATGTATAATCTCCCTTTTCGATGAAAATCAATTTTTGGCGGCCGCAATTTATGAAAAGCTGACAAAGCTTTGTACAGTAGCGGGAATATTTCCTGATAAGGACCGTATAAACGTGTCGGTCCTTAGGCTGCGTATAAGGTGCTATGCACAAGGTGTGATTTTTACACCAGGTGCATTTGCACCTTGCAGCCTTTGTACCGCTACATGTTTATGTTAAGCGGGAGCGGGTCCTGGTCAGGAAATATTCCCGCCACTGTACAAATGTCACTATTCTTATTGCGGCCGCCCAAAATCAATTTTCAGATAACCTCTTGATTTTTTATGATCACCGGAATGATCTGGAACAATTCCTCCTTCAACTCCTGCAATTTTACCGGTTCATTATATAAAATGACATTATAACACGTCGAATTCACCAACTCTACGATCATGTATATCATAAGTTCATGATTCCTGAATTCGCGTCCGGATGCTTTGAGCAGTGCAGAATACCAGTCAAAGAAACTTTCAGATACCTCATTTTTCGCCTCCAGAAGAACCTGATGGAAAATGCCCCACCGGAGGTTTTTGGCGATAAACTCCAAAAGCGTCTTGTCCGCATCCAGTTCATCAATAATAATATCCACAAGATGGATCACGGTCTCTTCCAAAGTATCATAATGCTCATTCTGCATTTTTTCCCGCACTACGGAAAACAACTCCCCGGCTTTCTGCGTGACCAGTTCTGTTCTTATCTCATATTTATCCTTAAAATAAAGATAAAAAGTCCCTTTTGCCATCTTGGCTTTATTCACGATATCAGAGATCGAAGTGTCAAATATACCCTGGGAAGTAAATAACTCATAGGCGGCATTCAACAGATCTGTCCTCTTTTTTCGTTTTTTTTCATCCAGTCTCCCCAATGTACTCACTCCTTATATATCTTCTGCAGCCTCACGATTTAATCCTCGTTCCCAACTTCCGCTGTCTCAATGATGAACTTAACTTCTCCGTCCATTCCATCACCAATTCCCGAGAAGTTTGTATACTCTTTTGAAATATCTAAGAGAGCAGACAATCTGTCTTTCAGGTCAGCAAAATCTTCCTCATACATCTTATCGATTTCCTGGATCCCCTCTTTATCAAACTGATCCATTCCATCCGAGAGCTCCTTTGCCCCTTCGCCTAACTGATCGATCCCATCTGCCACCTTGCCGGTCGCTTTATTTAATTTATTGCTTCCTTTTTTCAGTCTGTCAGCCCCTTTTATGAGCTTTTTACTTCCTGAGTTCAACGTTTTACTTGCTTTCTGCAATTTCTTTGCCCCCGCAAGAAGAGCCTGGTCGTTCTTACTGAGCTTTTCTCCGCCCTCTTTTAATTTCTGGACACTGGCCACAAGTGTATTAATACTCTCTGTCATCTTTCCATCGGCAGAACGGAGCGACTGTGAATTTGCAGAGATATTGCCTGCCCCTGCTACCATCTTAGCTACGCCCTCTGAAATCTGATCTGCCCCTGTCTTTAAAGTGCTCTGGGCTCCTGTGGCGCTCACAAGAGCTGACACACTGGCTTTCTGCCCGTCAGCTAACTGTTTTAAGCTGTCCGCATAAGCAAGAAGCGTCGCTTTCTGTGTCTCATCCTGGATCTGGGCCGCCTGTGCCTTGATCGCTGTGATCAGGGTATCATAATTTTCATAAGAGGCTTCAAGGGCAGCCAGATTGGTATTCAGTGTCCCGATACCTGCTGCGACACTGGCCGCACCGGACTTCAGTGCCTCTCCCGTCTCTTTATTCGCCAGCTGATCCACCCCTGCTGTATATGCTTTGATGCCATCAGAAAATTCTTTATAGCTCTTTGGCATATCCTTCACCGCATTATAAAGAGCCGTATTTCCGGATGTGATCTGTTTTGCTCCATTCACATAATCCTTTGCGCCGCCGGCGAGATCATCTGCGCCTTTTGTGTAGTCTTTTACTCCCTTACTAAGCTTCTTTCCGCTCTTTGCCAGTGTATTGATCCCGCTGTTGAGTTCTTTCTCACCATCGGAATATTCGTCAAATTTATCTTTCAGTTCCTCCATCTTATCCGACAATTTACCGGATCCTTCTACCAATTCTTCTGAGGAATCTACTAGTTTCTCGATATCGTCTTCCAGATCCGAAAACGTATCGTCATCTTCAATCTCCAAATCCGATAAAATACCTGCGCTCGCATACGTGATCGTATTTCCCATGGAGAAGTCTGTCACGTCTGCTGTCACCGTAAATTCCTCCGGCATTTTTTCAGCGATATCCCCGCTTACATCAAGGCTCTCTGCCATTCCCGGAACACCAAATCCTACTACGATGTTATTGGAACCTTCATTAATGATCTTTCCGTGGTCGATCTCCACATCCGAAAATTTCTCCGTCGGAAGAATAAGTCCGGTCGCCATCAAAAACGGTGTATATAATTCCTTTTTCTCCCCATTGATGTTCTTTTTCACTTTCAGATGATTTGTATAGGATACCGTTATCGTGACCTTTCCGCTTTTTCCGACGATCTCTTCTGCAGGCATCTCCGTTCCATCCAGTTTATAAGAAATCTTTACACTCACCGGGAGTTCCTGATCCGTCGTCCCCTGATAATAAATATCATCTGCACCGGCGCTCCAGTTCAGGCCGTCTCCCTCCTGTTCAAAAGTTTCATCTCCCTTTACATTTGTAATGTCCTTCAGACTGGACTTATCATTCAGTGTTCCATTGATCCCTGCATTTTTGAGCCAGTCGGAAACCGTAATCTTCGTCGCAGTTCCGTCTGCATCCGCACTGACATATACCGACTCTTCCTTTGTTACTTTCTCGGCCTGTATAAATGCGCCATTTCCAAGGACAAGTCCTGTGATCACCATACCGGATACGATCGTTTTTCCCATTCGTTTTCCCATTCGACTTAATTTTTTATTCATGATAATCCTTCCTTTCCCAGATATTTTCTATTTTATCATCCATCTCAATAATCTATTTTTCTCATATCCCACGTGGTCTTGCAGATCACCTTGTCAAATACGGTGAGCAGCGCCGGAAGGATACATACTACAGAAACCGTACTTATAACAGCCCCTCTTGCCAGCAGCGTACAAATCGAACTGATCATATCAATATTGGAGTAAAGAGATACCCCGACCGTAACGGCAAAGAAGCTCAGGCCACTTATGATGATCGATTTGATCGAAGTCCTGTGTGCGATTTTTACAGCTTCCTTTTTTGTCATATGGTTAACAACTCTCTCCTTATGATACCGGTTCGTCATAAGGATCGCATAATCTACCGTAGCCCCAAGCTGTATTGTTCCAATCACGATACTTGCCACAAACGGAAGCGACACCCCGGTATAATACGGAATTGACATATTCAGAAATATCGCAAATTCGATCACACTCACAAGGATGACCGGCATGGAGATCGACTTGAATGTAAGCATGATGATCAGGAAAATAGCTGCCACCGATAAGTAATTTACTGTCGCAAGATCCACATCCGTCACGTCCTCAAGATCTTTCATAAGAGGCGCCTCACCGATCACCATCGATTCACTGCTGTATTTTTTTACGATTTCATTTATTTGGGCAACCTGTGCGTTTACCTCCTGCGTCGCTGATTTATAATCAGAGCAGATAAACTGCAGCTCATAATGGTCGCTCATAAGCATCTTCTTATATTTATCCGGTATCATGTCGTCCGGCACACTGGCGCCGACGAAAGAATTGATCCCCAAAGCCCACTGCACACCGTCTACATTCTCAATCTCTTCCTTCATCTTATTTTTTTCTTTCACCGACATCCCATTCTTTAACAAAAGAACGTGCATATTATTCATATTAAATGTCTCATCCAGTTTTTTATTTGCCACTGCAGACTCCAGTGTATCCGGGAGTGAACTGTCTATATTATAATAGACGTCTACATTATGGTTTCCGTAATATGCCGGAACAAACAAGACAACAAACAACACGATCGCCACCGGATAATATTTCGTGATAACTTTACTCGTTCTCTCAAATTTCGGAAAAAGATTTCGATGCGTCGTCTTTTCAATCCACTTGTCAAAAATAAGTATCATCGCCGGAAGGAGGGTAATACAGGTGATCACTCCGATGATCACGCCCTTCGCCATGACGATCCCAAGATCTCTTCCCAGTGTAAATGTCATAAAACAAAGGGCAGAAAATCCCGCAACCGTTGTGATCGAACTACTGACCACTGATTTAAATGTATTTCCGATCGCATGTGCCATCGCCCTCTGTTTGTCTCCCTCAAATCGGCTTTTATTCGCCTGATAACTTTCCAGAAGGAAAATCGAGTAATCCATCGTAACACCAAGCTGCAGTACTGCGGTCAGTGCCTGGGTGATATAAGAAATCTCTCCGAGAAAAATATTGCTTCCCAGATTATATAAGATCGAAACGCCGATGCCGATCAGGAATATGACCGGTGTAACAAGTGAATCCATCGTAAAGAACAACACAAGTAACGCAAGGATTGCCGCTATCGTTACATAGATCGGCATCTCAGCAAGCGCCAGGTTTTTGATATCCGTTACGATACCGGACATTCCGCTTATGAATGCCTGTTCTTTCACTGTCTCCCTCATCTGTGTCACGGCATCCATCGTGTCATCCGAAGAGGTCGTATTGTCAAACAGAGCGATCATCATTGTGGCCTCTCCCTTAAACAATGCCTCTTTCAGTTCATTTGGCAGCATATCCGTCGGCAGGGAAATATCTGCTACCGAATCATACCAGATGATCTTTTCGACATGCTCCACATCCATCAGCTTTTCCTTCAGCTTTACAACGTCCTTATTCTCCATATTTTCCACGACTACCATGGAAAATGCCCCCATGCCAAATTCGTCCACCATGATATCCTGACCTTCTACGGTCTCAAGCGTATTTGGCAGATAACTGAGTACGTCATAGTTGATCCTTGTCAAACTCATTCCGATCACGGATGGAATGAGAAGCAGAATACCAATGATAAGTATGATATATTTGTGTTTTGTAACAAATTTTCCAAACTTATTCATGTGTATTGCCCCCTTTATTCATAACTTTTCTCAAAAATGACTATTGGTCATTTCTATTACAATATGTAATATATCACAAAAATGACCATTGGTCAATACTTTTTTTGAAATTTTTATGCATAAAAAAAACGATGCCATGCCCTGCAGACTTAATTGCACTCCGTAGATCAATTCGTCTGCCAGAACATGGCATCGGTTGTTCCTTCTTTATGACTGGAGTAGATACTCCGTCGTCACCATATCTACATTAACATCTCTCACAAGTTCATAGGCCCGCTGTACGGTATTCACCGTCCACACGTTCACCTTTCTGCCACTGTCATGCAGCCGCGACACCTCATCTGCTGAAATCAACGTATGTCTTGCGTCCAGATCGATCGCATTTGCGATGCACCAGTTGATCACACTATCATCTACCGGCACAAGCTTATTCGAACTCTCCGCCCCATATACGTACTGCAGGAACTCCTGTTTCACACCTGAAATCGTTTTTAAGGTAAGAAGATTCGATTTATGGACACTGATAAAATAGGTACGATCAAGCAGTCCATGTTTATTTACCAATTCCGTGATCTCTTTTAACTCCTGCTCCGTCAGCGCTTCCTTTAACTCAATAAACGGATGGACCGCACTGCTCTTTTTTAATATCTCCAGATACTCTTCCAATGTCGGCACCGTCAGATCCGGATAGGAGGCAATATTATTTCCGGCAGTGATGTTATACTGTTTCAGCTGATCCAGATCCAGATTCGCAATATTTAAGTTATATCCGCACATACGGTTCAGATCAGCGTCATGCATAATGACGAACTCACCGTCATACGTTTTCCTCACATCACACTCAACGCCATAAAATCCATTCTGCACTGCGAGTTCAAACGCCGCCGTCGTATTTTCCGGCGCTGCTGAACTGAGCCCCCTGTGTGCGATCAGTTTTTCTTTTTGCAGCTCCACTTTATACACCTCCACATCCACTGCTGCGGAAGATCTGCCATCTGCCGCATCTACCCGGATCGTAGTCCGTCCCGGACTGACCCCTGTCACCACACCAAGCTGGGAAACCTTTGCCGCTGCCGGATTCGTACTCGTGTAATGGATCTTTTTATTGGATGCGTTATCCGGCTTCACGACCGCATTCACAGTAACCGATGTGCCAACCTCCAGACGGATCTCCTGTCCTGAGGTATCTAACTGGATCAAACCCGTCGGCACCTTTACTGATACCTTACAGAGCGCCTTTTTCCCGGAACCGTCTGTACTGGACGCTGTGATGACTGCCGTCCCCTTTGCTTTCCCCCTCACAATGCCCGATGAAGATACCGTGGCAACACTTTTATCCGATGACTGATATTTTATTTTTCTTTTTGTCGCATTTGCCGGAGAAACCTGCGCTTGGATACCAGCCGTCTTTCCCACATCCAAGTCCATACTCTTTGAAAGAAGTGAGACTTTGGATACTTTCCTTCCGACCCGCACGCGGATTCTCGCCGATTTCCCGGAACCGTCCTTTGCACGAACAGAAATATAAGCTCTGCCGTATTTTCTGCCTCTTATCACGCCATTCTGTTTGACAGAAACAACTGACTTTTTCGAGCTGCTCCATTTTATCTTTTTGTCAATCCCCTTTGACGGCTTAAACTTCACTTTAAGTTTCTTTTTCTCACGTTTATTGATGAGAAGTTCTCCACCAGAAACATTTATTTTTAAAGATTTTATTTTCTTCTGCGGCTTTGCCTCTGCCTCCATCTGCCCTGTCATTACGACAAGTATCCCGAAAACTGCCGCCGCTACCACTGCCCTGAAAAAATTTTTTAATCCAAATTTCATATCTATAACCGCTCCTGACAATACGATCGTTTATCAAACCAGATTCAAAACTTGCACTTGATACAACGAATATTACGTGATTAGCACTTTACCTGAATCAAATATACAATAAATTTGTAACAATTTATTGTCAATAATGCCAACATTTATTCTCGCACTTTATCAGCAACTTGTCAATAGGATTACAACCCTGGGTACACTCAAAAGGGGACCACACTATGGCGATCCCCCTTCACTCATCTTATTCGATTTGATAACCAAACATTTATCAGTAATTGTAATTGATCAGCTGTGTATCATTCTTGATCGTCTTCTTGCCATCTTTTACCTTTGCCACGACCTTGATATAATATGTCTTATTCTTGTTCAGCTTACTCTTTCCATACTTGGTCAGTGTCACACTCTTAGCATTTTTGCCTAAAGATTTAACCTTTTTATATTTTCCATCTCTTGATGTGGACATATAAACGGTATAACCCGAAGCACCTGTTACTTTGCCCCATTTCAGTTTGATCTTCGCCCATTTGCTGTTCAGGCGGTAATGTTTCTTTCCCGTGACCTTCTGGATACAGAAATGACGGTATGAAGACCATCCGCTGTAAAGCTTCGTACCATTTGAAAGCGCATACAGTCTGACACGGTATTTATATGGTGTGTTTTTACTTACTTTAATGCTTCTTGAATAAGTAGACGTAGAGTCGATCGTGGTCACTAGTTTATTTCCTTTGATCTTGCGAACTTCTACCTCATAACCATTTGATTTGCGGTTCGGATCCTGTGCCCAGAAACTAAGAGTAAACGTACTGCTCGATGCACCGGAGGTTCCAAAGTTTGCCGTAGATGGTGTAGCCGGTGCAGTCACTGTCCCTGTGTTTGTTGTACTGAGGGACTGACCGGACGTTAATAAATAATTGTGTATATACTCGCTATATGCCTTATATCCACTCGATGACGTCCGGACCGGATAAATATCAACTCCGTACCATGTTCCCGGCGCAAGACCTGTGATCGTCGCCGATGGTACTGTCGTCGTCAGAAACAGAAAATCATTTGCATATCCATTTTTCAGTTCATATGAAGTAGCTCCGTCTGCCGCATTCCATGACAAACTGATCGAGGTGTCTAATGTCGCTGTCGTTATTACTGGTTTCATCGAACTTGCAGATGGAGCTGTCACTACTTCAAGCACCGCTGATTCCTGACCATAGGTCTCCGGATCACTCCATGTAGCACCGTCCTCTACCGCACGAACTTTTACATAATAGGTTCTTCCTGCTGTCAAAGAATTGATTCTTTCCTCTGCACTATAGTATGTATCCTCCCAGTCACTCCAAGTCATACCGTCAGGGCTCCATGATGTCTGATAATCATCCGCATTCGGAACAGCATCCCATGTAAATGAAACATGGCTCGTACCAGCTCCGGTCTGCCTTAAATTCCCCGGAACACCTACTGCCGCATCTGCCACATTCGGCACGAATGCTACAACAGCCATCAAAAACACAAAAGTTACAACCGCTTTTACATAGTTTTTCATTTTAACTATTAACTCCTTTCTTTTTTCCGCATTCTCCTGTTATTTTCGTATTAAAATGCCTACACTTTTTTCAAAGTGTGATAAAATAAGTTCTGACGAACTTATTAACGAGTTTTTGCAAAACTCCGGATGCACAGAAACCGTGTGCAAAAACTGTGATACAACCTCATTTTACTTCGTGACAGGGTAGTTTGTCAATCACTTTTAAAAATAATTATTTACCAAATGCATCCTCCAGAAATACGACATACCCCTTCATCGTCTCATAGACATCCGCCTTACTCACGATCTCCCACGGCGCATGCATATTGAGGACCGCCACGCCGCAGTCGATGACTTCCATCCCGTAAAGTGCCAGAATGTATGCGATCGTTCCGCCGCCGCCAATATCCACTTTGCCAAGTTCCGCTGTCTGGTAAGCCACCTTCCGCTCATCCAGGATCCTGCGGATTCCGGCCATATACTCGGCATTTGCATCGTTGCTGCCGGATTTCCCCCTGGCGCCTGTGTATTTATTAAAGACCATTCCTTTTCCAAAATAAGCCGCATTCTTCGGCTCGTAGGCTGCCTTAAAGGTTGGGTCATAGGCTGCACTCACATCGGAAGAGAGCATTTTGGAATTGGAGAGGCATCTCCTGAGTGCGATATCGCTATAATCCCCCATACAGTTCAATATCTCCGCCACTGTATTTTCAAATGTCTTTGACTGCATACCGGTCGCACCCACGCTTCCGATCTCCTCCTTATCCACGAGAAGACAGCATGTCGTATACTCCGTTCCCTCCACATCAAGCATCGCTTTCAGAGAAGTAAAAGCACATACACGGTCATCCTGCCCATACCCCATGATCATGCTCGCATCGATACCGGCCTCTCTCGCCTTTCCGGCCGGGACTACCTCGATTTCAGCAGAGAGAAAATCCTCTTCCTCCACATCATATTTTTCTTTTAAAATCTGCAGCACACTCCGCTTTACTGCATCCTTCTCATCATCCTTGAGCGGAATGCTCCCAAAAAGGATATCCAGTTCCTCTCCCTCAATAACCTTATTTGCCTTCTTTTCCATGCGCTCACCGGCTAAATGGATGAGAAGATCTGTCACGCAAAAGACCGGATCTGACTCGTCCTCCCCGATCTTTACCTCGACCAGACTCCCGTCCTTTTTTGCAATGACGCCGTGCAGCGCCAGTGGAAGAGTCACCCACTGGTATTTTTTGATCCCGCCATAATAGTGTGTATCAAGATAGGCAAACCCGCCTTCCTCATAAAGAGGGTTCTGCTTCAGATCCAGCCTTGGCGAGTCGATATGGGCTCCAAGGATCGCCATCCCATCTTCCAACGGCCTTTTTCCAATCTGAAAAAGCGAGACCATCTTTTTCATTCCCACAGAATATACCTTGTCCCCGGCTTTCAGCTTCTTTCCCTGAGCCACAATACCGGCAAGATCTTTATACCCGGCTTCCTCCGCCATGGCAACTGCTTTTTTTACACATTCCCGCTCTGTCTTTCCCTCATCGAGAAAATTCCGGTATTCTTTATTTAATTTATTCAGTTCCCTCAGTTCCTTTTTGGTATAATCCTTCCATGCAATCTTTCTTTCCATTTCTGCTTCAACCTCCTGACTCTGTTTTATAGTATTGCACAAATGTGCTTTATTCATCAAACTCCACAATGACATAAAATCCTTTTTCATTCTGGACAATATCCCTGACCACTCCCTCGCGCTTTGTAAGCCGCTCCGAAAACGGAAAATTTCCTGACATCGCCACCGCCGGTACGATCGTATAATAATAAGCCCGGGGGAGCACCCCCTCGACGACAGTCACACTCTGTCCCGGCTCAACAAGTCCTTCCCGTTCCATCTTAAATTCCATTTCCCGCATATCTGTTCCGCCTTTCCCATGCATTAGTCATAATATACTTCTACGAGAAATAATCCTCTGGCAGGAGCGGTTTCGCCCGCATATCTGCGTTCTTTTTTCTCAAGGATAGAAAGCATCTCTTCCGGTTTCCTTTTTCCTGCACCTACTTCTACAAGCGTTCCGGTGAGGATACGCACCATGTGATGGAGAAACCCATTTCCCCGGAAGGTAAGCCGTACCTCCGTATCCGTCTCGTCGATCTGTATCGGCTCCAATGTCCGCACCGTAGACTTTTTCTTGGAAGGTCTTGCACAAAAACTCCGAAAATCCTTCTTTCCCGCCAGATATGAGGCAGCTCTTCGCATCGCTTCTATATCAAGAGGTTCGCTTACCTTCCATGCATAGTTTCTTAAAAAAACATGCTCCTTGTCACATTTTATGATATGATAACGATACATTTTTCCAGTAGCATTCAAGCGGCTGTGAAACCGCTCTCCTGCCTTCCTCGCACGCAGTATCCGTATGTCCTCCGGAAGATATTTATTCAGATACTCTTCCAGTTTTTTTTCTTCCGGCGCCCCCTCATCCGGTATATGTACATTAGCCACCTGAGTGATGGCATGTACCCCTGCGTCTGTGCGCCCTGCACCATCAATACAGATTTCCTGTCCGGTCATTTTCGACAGCACATTCTCGATCTTGCCCTGGATCGTCCTGTCTGTACCATGCTGTCTCTGCCATCCTTTGTATTTTGTTCCATCATACTGTATTTCCAAACGATAGTTCATAATCTGCTCCGTTTTCCCTCAAATCTGCTGCGTATTCTCAGCTCGGACATTAAAAATGAATATCCGTCCACACCATCCTCGATGCACAGATCAAGGCTGACTGCCATATTATTCAGGATATGTTCGTCCAATTCATCTTTCATCCCCTCAAGTATTTTCATTTTTTCCCTGTAGGTATCTGCGTCCAGAAAACGGATCAGGCCGGATACCTCACTGTCGTCATTTTCCCGGCTGTCTTTTCTCTCACCGTGTACTTCATCCTCTGCATTCCGGACAACGGGCCTCTCTGTCCTCTCATCTGCTGTCAAAGGCTGTCCTTCACAAAATGTCTCATAAAACAGTTCCTTTTCCAATACATACACCTGAAATTTTCCGGTCATCTCCTGATAACAAACAGCTTCCTGTCCCGCCGGAAGGATCTTGCACTGTGTAATGACCTGAACTGCTTTGTTTGACTTCCGTGAATAAAAAATTTTCTGCAGCATTTACATACACCTCGATTTTTTGCCGCCACCGGTTTCTCACTAAGCAGCAGCAATGATTCAATTCCTAATACATTTTACTCTAATTATGTGAAAAACACAATGAATTTATTTTGAGTTTTGTTTGACTTATCCGTAAAAAAGGGTATAATATAATTGGATTATTAGCGTAGCTGCTATTTTCCCGGCAATCATACGCTGACGGATAAATGAATCTATTTCAGGAAAGAAGGACTTTTAAAATGAATGATACTCTTATTAAATTATCACAGATCGGTATCGTGCCTGTCGTGGCGCTCAATCACATTGAAGATGCCGTTCCACTGGCAAAAGCACTTTGCGATGGCGGACTTCCCTGTGCCGAGGTAACATTCCGGACAGATTGTGCCGAGGAGGCGATCCGCACCATGACGACACAATTTCCACAGATGTTCGTAGGAGCCGGTACGGTCCTCACGACCGACCAGGTAGACCGGGCAGTAAATGCAGGCGCTAAATTTATCGTAAGCCCGGGACTCAATCCCGAAGTTGTTAAATACTGTGTTGATAAAAATATTCCGGTGACGCCCGGCTGTGCAAACCCGAGCGATATCGAGCAGGCTATTTCCCTTGGTCTCGACGTGGTGAAAATATTCCCGGCCGAAGCGATCGGCGGGCTGAACCTGATCAAGTCCATAGCGGCTCCGTATGTGAATATGAAATTTATGCCGACCGGCGGTATCAATGCCAAAAATCTGAATGATTATCTTGCCTTTGACCGCATTATTGCCTGTGGAGGGAGCTGGATGGTAAAAGGTTCTCTCGTTGACGCCGGAAAATTCGATGAGATCACAGAGCTCACAAAAGAAGCGGTCCGCAATATGCTTGGTTTCCGGATCAAACACATCGGGATCAATTCAGCAGACGACGCTGCTGCCTCCCGGACTGCCGACGCCTTTTCTTCCCTGTTCGGTTTCGGAAAAAGAGACGCTGACGTTTCTTATTTCTGCGGTGACAGCATTGAGGTCATGAAATCAAACGGAAAAGGATCGATGGGGCACATCGCTGTCGGATGCAATTCCGTAGACCGCGCCGTATATCACCTCAGTGCACAGGGTGTGGAATTTGATATGGATACCGCACAGTACACGGAAAAGGGCGCTTTGAAATTTATTTACCTGAAAGGTGATTTCGGTGGATTCGCCGTACATCTGACGATGAACTGATTTGTTTAAATCGGAAAGCCCCCTGAATCTGGCTAAATGGAAAACTTGTCAGATTCAGGGGGCTTTTGTGATTGTTTCTTTTATTGAGATATGATAAAATAAGTTCTGACAAACTTATCAACGAGTTTTTGCAAAACTCGGAATGCACAGAAACCTCGTGCAAAAATTATGATACAATGTTATATACAATCTCACTGATAGAAAGGGGAAAGACATCATGACAAATGCACACAGAAAAATGATCGGAATCGTGATGGCAGTTAGTTTGGTAGTGACATCTTTGATCGAGCCATCCCAGCCAGCGCAGGCTGCCGCTAAGAAGATTAAAATCACGCGGTCACTTAAAGTGAAAGCAGGGAAAACTGCTAAAATTAAATTGAAAAATAACAAGAAAAAGCCTAAGTGGAAAGTGGCCAAGGGAAAGACCGTTGTTAAAATCACAAAGAAAACCAAAAATTATGCAGTCATTAAAGGCGTAAAAAAGGGAAACGCCAGGATACAGGCAGTGATCGGAAAGAAAAAATATACCTGTAAAGTAACGGTGTCTGCGAAACAAGAAACATCGAATGGAGGAAATCCGTCAGTGCCGACGGCTGGCAGTGAAGCAACGCCGACACTGAATGCAGGGAATACACCAGTTCCTACGTCAGGAAGCGGGGCTACTCCGACCCCGGATACAGGGAATACACCAGCACCAACGCCAGGAACCGAGGCATCTCCGACCCCGGATACAGGGAATACGCCGGCACCAACGCCAGGAACCGAGGCATCTCCGACTCCGGGTGCCGAAAATACGCCAGTTCCTACGGATAAAGCAACGCCTACACCAAATGTAGAAAACACACCAGTTCCTACAATTACTCCAACTCCGAAAGCAATCACCTATGATGGGAACAATATTGATGAAATCCGCAATGCAACAGAACCGGTTGCCGTTACGATAAAGGAAGGGACAATAACATCAATACAGGATAGAGCTTTTCAAGATTGTACAAAATTAACCAGTATCATCATACCAGGGAGTGTGACCGGTATAGGGAACAGTGCATTTTTTGGATGCAGCGGACTAAGCAATATAAACATTCCAGGGAGTGTGACCAGCATTGGGGATTATGCATTTTCCGAATGCAGCGGACTAAGCAATATAAACATTCCAGAGAGTGTGTCCAGTATTGGGGATTATGCATTTACCAGATGCAGCGGACTGATAAGCATTCAGGTGTCCGGGGACAATACGGTATATGACAGTCGGAATGATTGTAATGCCATTATTGATAAAACGACAAGAACACTATTATATGGATGTAAAAATACAATTATTCCAGATAGTGTGATCAGTATTGGGGCTGGTGCATTTTTCGGATGTAGCGGACTAAGCAATATAAGCATACCAGAGAGCGTGTCCAGTATTGGGGATTATGCATTTTCCGGATGTAGCGGGCTAACTGATATAAGCATACCGAATAGTGTGACCAGTATAGAGTATGGGACATTTACAGGCTGCAGCAGGCTAACCAATATAAGTTTACAGAATAAAGTAACCAGCATAGGGGGGAGTGCATTTGCCAGATGTAGCGGGCTAACCCAAATAAGCATTCCAGATAGTGTGACCAGCATTGGGAATGCAGCATTTTCCGGATGTAGCGGGCTAACCCAAATAAGCATTCCAAAGGGTGTGGCTAGCATTGAGGAGCATGCATTTTCTTACTGTAGTGCCTTGGAGAGCATTCAGGTGTCCAATGATAATACAGCATATGACAGTCGGAGTAATTGTAACGCTATTATTGAGAAAGCTACGAATACACTATTATTGGGATGTAAAAATACAACCATTCCAGACAACGTGACCAGCATTGGGAATGCAGCATTTTCCGGATGTAGCGGGCTAACCGAAATAAATATTCCAGATAGTGTGACCAGTATTGGGCATTTTGCATTTTATGGATGCAGCGGGCTAACCGAAATAACGATTCCAGACAAGGTGACCAGTATTGGGAATTCTATATTTTCTGAATGTACTGGATTAACTGGCATTACATGGAAGAATAACACATATTCGACTGCGGATGAATTTATGGATGCGTTTAATGAAGGCGCTTAGCATCGAAGGAATCTTAATTTACCAAGGAGGGGGCTGTCAGGAATGACAGTCCCCGATTATTGTATCCCGGTTACTCCGCATAACGTGTCAGTATGACATCCCCCGGTCCTTCATTTCCATTCTCATCTTTCATATGTGTCACAATTTGCACATAGAACTCCAAATCAGAATCTCCCTCTGAACAGATCATATCAACTACATTGTAATTTGAATCTTTTTTCGTATAATATTCTGCTGGTATAACCAATTCCAATTCTTCAGTTCCATCATAAGCCTCCTTGACTGGGAAGCGGTAAATCCCGAAATCCGTATACCAATACCCCTGATTACCACCCCGGTAACATACAAAATTTTGATAGCTTAAACAACCACCATATTTTTCGGACCGGATTTTCTTATGACTCATCACCGCCTGGGTTTCACCACCATCCATACGGTACACTCTGATCCCCATATACTCCCCCTCTGGTACTGCTG
This sequence comes from Lachnospiraceae bacterium, assembly GCA_021770615.1. The sequence goes on from JAETQR010000031.1 coordinate 33,026, forward strand.
AAAAAATATAATCACCTGCCACGCATGTCTGATTTTTGTTTCCCATATACTCTCTCTCAGCGATGACCTTTTGTTGGAACTGGTCATATACGATCGTGCGGGACATTTCCGTCATCGGAACCTCCCCCTGATCTGTATAATCATACCCGGAAAAAATGGTAGACATTACAATCTGATTTTTTTCATTCACCATAATCCAGTCCACTTTTTCATGTTTATCCTTGTCCCATTTTAGAATTCCCTGCGGTAGCTTCCATTCTGTCACCTCTCCATCCTCTTTCAAGCCATAAAAAAACGGAAGACCATCCTCTGGCTGTGCAACCCCGATGTAACTTCCATCGAGGCAGACTGCCAAATCCGTCAATTTCTCCTTTGTCTTTTTCCTCAATCCATTTTCCCACGCTACGGAGCTCATCTCCCATTCTTTTTGATCTGTCAAATTTGCTAATATATATCTTTCCTGTCCATCCTCCTCATATCCATACAGCATACTATATCGCCCATCTCTTGTTACGTTACTTCCAAAATTCGTCCCACCTTCGAGCATCTTCTGTTCCCACCATGGGCAGTTCGGAACATTCTCAACTTCAGGAATCACCTCTTCCTTTGGATTACTCATATCACTTGTTGCCGTCTCTTCTGTATTTGAAGTAGAACATCCTATCAAAAATATAGTCATAATAACAAATAACATCAAACACTTTTTCATTGGATTTCCTCCTGGACTTTTTATCTCCTTATGATCATCTGAAAAGCACTCCTTTATACAGACCTCTGACAAAACAGATATAAGGTGTATAAAAGAGTGCTTCCCGTTTCATTCGATTGCACTAAAAACGGAAATCCCGTTTCCCTGCATGGATGTTTTCGATATATTCCGCCGCTTTTTCTTTCACGACCGGATTCGTAATGATCTCAAGCTCCCTGCGGATGACCTCCTCACCTTTCCTCTTCGTGTCCTCGGAAGCATAATCTTCCAAATATTCTTTCAATGTCATCAGCGCATTCGGCTGGCAGCAATTTACGATCTGCCCTGATTTTAAGAGTTTCATAAAACGGTCTCCGGTTCTTCCCTCCCGGTAGCAGGCCGTACAAAAGCTTGGAATATATCCAAGTCCCAGCAGCCAGTTTACGACCTCATCAAGTGTTCTCCGGTCACTCACATCAAACTGCGCCGAATTTTCCTCAATCTTTTCCTCCTCTACATAACCTCCCACACTCGTTCTGGAACCGCCACTGATCTGCGATATCCCGAGATCCAGCACTCTCCTTCTCGTCTCTTTTGATTCCCGTGTCGATACGATCATTCCTGTATAAGGAACGGCGATCCGTATTACAGCCACGATCTTTTCAAAGATCTCATCTGAAATCGCATTGGAAAAATTATCGGGGTCGATGTCATCGGCGGGACAGATCCTCGGCACACTGATCGTATGCGGGCCTACCCCATACTTTGCTTCCAGATGCTCGGCATGCATGATGATACCGACTAACTCATAGCGGTACATATTGAGACCAAACAGTACGCCAAGGCCCACATCATCAATCCCACCATCCATCGCCCGGTCCATCGCCTCCGTGTGGTACGCATAATCATGCTTCGGTCCGGTTGGATGAAGTTCCTCATAACTGTCTTTATGATAGGTCTCCTGAAAAAGGATATAGGTGCCGATTCCGGCATCGTGCAATTTGCGATAGTTTTCTACAGTTGTAGCAGCAATATTCACATTCACACGGCGGATTGCTCCATTTTTATGCTTGATCCCATAAATTGTCTCAATACTCTCTAAAATGTATTCGATCGGATTATTGACCGGATCTTCTCCTGATTCGATCGCCAGTCGTTTGTGTCCCATATCCTGAAGCGCGATCACTTCCTCACGGATTTCCTCCTGGCTCAGCTTCTTACGCCGGATATGCTCATTACAATGATGATACGGACAGTACGTGCAGCCATTTACGCAATAATTTGAAAGATACAATGGCGCAAACATTACGATACGGTTTCCATAAAAACGCTGCTTGATTTCTCTTGCAAGTTTTTCGATCGCCTTATTTTCTTCCTCTAATTCACACTCCAGAAGGACTGCTGCTTCCCTGTGGGAAATTCCTTTCATCTCTCCTGCCTTTTTCAAAATCGAATCAATGAGTTCTTTGTTCGTCTTATTCTTCCATGCAAACTCAAGTGATTCCCTGATTTCAGAATCATCAATAAATTCTGTCGCTTTACTTGATTTCGGATCATACATATATGATTTCACTCCATTCGTATTTTTTATTATTTAGTAGCATAAACTGCCTTACTTGTCACTCCCTCTACCATGCCAAGTTTTCCCGACATCGAACTGATCACATCATTTGGTCCGTCCACAACCACGCTGATCACAGACATATCCCGTTCCTTATAGGGAATTCCCATGCGCCCGACGATATACTCCCGGTATGCATGGAGGATATCATTGATCTCCTCAGATGCATCTGGTCTTTCCACAATAATACCAATTACAGCAAGCCGCTTATTCATCTCCTGTTCACCTCGCTTCCATTTCCAACAAACAAAAAAAGTCCCGGATCACAGATTCCGGGACAACAAAATAACAGCATAAAAATATCACATTATACTGTCGCCTTCCCACTCAGGATCTCCTTTGCATGTCAGTACGACTTTAAATCATATTAAGCTAACGCCGCTGTAACGATCGCCATCGAATATACCTCACTCGCATTACAGCCACGGGAAAGATCATTGATCGGCGCATTAAGGCCGAGAAGGATTGGCCCGTATGCCTCAAAATTGCCAAGACGCTGAGCGATCTTATATCCGATATTGCCGGCATTGATATCCGGGAAAATAAATGTATTGGCATTTCCGGCCACTTCGGAATCCGGACATTTCGTACGCGCCACACGCGGAGAAACCGCTGCATCAAACTGAAGTTCTCCTTCGATCGGAAGATCCGGTGCTGCTTTCTTTGTCTTCTCCGCCGCATTCCTCATCTTATCGACATCCTCACCTGCCCCGGAACCAAACGTAGAATAGCTCAGAAAGGCAAGCTTGGGATCGATACCGAATATTTTAGCACACTCGGCGGTCTCAAGTGCGATCTCCACAAGCTCGTCCTCTGTCGGCTTAATATTGATCGCACAGTCACCAAATGCAAGTACCGTATTTCCACCGGTAGCTGATGCACGAACCAGTATAAAGCATGAGGATACGATCTTGCTGTTGGGTTTCGTCTTGATGATCTGCAGAGCCGGACGGACCGTATCCGCCGTAGAATAGGTTGCTCCGCCAAGAAGCGCATCTGCTTTTCCCATCTTCACGAGCATCGTACCAAAATAATTTGCCTGGGCGATAACGTTCCTTGCTTTCTCCGGCGTCATCCCTTTATCTTTACGGATCTCACAGAGAAGTTCCACCATCTCGTCTTTTTCCTCATACGTCGCAGGGTCAATGATCTCTGCCCCACGGATATTAAAACCACACTCCTCTGCCGCCTCTGCGATCTCATCCGGATTGCCGACTAAGATCGGTGACAGGAACGTACTGGCAAGAAGCCGGGAAGAAGCTTCGAGGACACGCGGGTCACTCCCTTCCGTAAATACGATCTTCTTTGGATTTTTTTTCAAAATACTAATCAGCTGACCAAACATTGTTTATTGCCTCCTACATTATATATTATACCTGTTCGGCTGGATAGCAGATGCTTCCATCCGCATCCCACTATATCTATCATAACAATTTTTCCGCAAAAAACAAGTACAAATTTACCCGTGGCAATAATTATTTTTGATCATCCGGCCTTCTGTCTCCTACTCTTTACTTCCCAAGCCCTTAATCGCATTTGTCAGCTTGATCGGATTTCCATAACGCAGTGTAGAATTGCGGAAAATTTTCGCACCCACAAATCCCATTCCCACGACTGATGCATAAAGGATGACCGCTGATATCACAACTTCCCATGTGGCGACAGTTCCCATGGCGATCCGGATAAACATCGCACTGTAAGAACTGACCGGAAGATAGGATAAGATCTTGATCACGATACCATCCGGTTCCTGCATCTGAAAGAGCACAAGAAAATAAATGACCATAACGAGCATCTGTGCCGTTCCGGCACTCTTGTTCAGATCCTCGATCTTTGATACAAGCGCCCCCAAAGCTCCATACATAAAGGCATAGATCAAAAATCCACCCAGCCCGAACACCGCAAATGTCACAAGGACGTCAGCCGGTATGTCAAAGATCATATCAAGCATCCCGCCCAGACTATCCGCATTTATCTTATAAGCCCCGAGCATACTCGTAAAGATCAGGCCGAGCTGGAATAATATCGCCGTCGCCCCGGCAAAAACCTTCCCAAACAAAAGACTGGCCGGCGATGTACTCGTGACCAGAACCTCCACGGTCCGGTTACTCTTTTCATTTGCCACACTGGTAGCGATCATCATCCCATACATAACAATGATCATGAAAATAAGGATCACAAGAATATAACTGTACCAGTAATTATTTTCAGAATCCTTTCCAAGGACTTTTTCATTGCATACGATATGCTCCCTGTCAAGGCGGATCACTTCCTCATAATCCAGATTATGCTCCTCGCAGTATGCCATTCTGGCCGAGGTACTCATGATATCGCTGAATATTTCTGTAACAGAATCATAAATCGATTTGTTCAGCACATAATAATCATATACATCCGGTGACTTTACGACAAATCCTACGGCTGCCTTTTCAGACTCTACCGCTTCCTTTACCTTCTCCTCGCTATCCATCCTCTGGATCTCGGTCTTTCCATAGGACTGGATCATCTCATCCGTTATATTGCCTGTGAGATCATAAATTGCGATCGTCTCTGCAATCTGGCTGTCACTTCCATCTTCTTTGGAATCACTTCCGGAGAAGCTTGATATGATCCCCGGTATACTGAGTGCCACGATCGCAACGACACAGATCAAAATCGTAGACAACACATAAGACTTACTCTTGAAATAGTTCCCGAGTTCAAAACAATATACATTCCATAAATTTTTCATATCAGTCCTTCCCCCCTTTTTCTTCTGATGCCGGTATCTCATCGCCTACACAGGACACGAAAATATCATTCAGGGATGGCTCATAAGAACCATATTTATCAATCTCAATCTTTTCCTCTCTCAGCCGGTCAAGCACCTTCCACTGATCCTCTCCATCTTTCGGGCGGACGATCACATTGTGCTTATCGCTCCCCTCCACCTCAAGTACATCTGACAGCTTCTCCTGGCAGCACTTTTTCAGTTCGTCCAGTGACAGGTTCAGGGCAGACAGGATCTTTCTTCCTCTCCCATATTCTTCTTTTATATCATCCAGACTTCCCGACAAGACGACTTCGCCCTGGTTAATGATCGCAATGTCCTCACAGAATTCCTCGACATAACTCATCTGATGGCTGGAAAAGATTACGATCTTACCATTCTGGATCAGTTCACGGATAACATCTTTTAAAATCTGGGAGTTCACTGGATCCAGCCCCGAAAACGGCTCATCCAGTACAACGATATCCGGATCGCACACAAGCGTCGCCGCCAGCTGGACCTTCTGCTGGTTTCCCTTTGACAGCGTATCCATCTTGCGTTTTTCGTACTCTGTCACCTTTAAGCGCCCCAGCCACTTCTTTGCATTTTGTACGGCCTTCGTCTTATCAAAACCTCTCAGCTTTGCAAAATAAACCATCTGCTCAAGAACTGTCTTTTTCGGGTACATCCCCCTCTCCTCCGGCAGATACCCCACCTGGTTTTTCGAGGGCTCAAATACCTTACCATCTAACAGTACCTCCCCTTCATTGGCATGGAAAATATCCATGATGATACGGATCGACGTCGTCTTACCGGCTCCGTTCCTGCCGAGCAGGCCAAGCGCTCTTCCGCTTTCCACGGAAAAGTTCACACCTTTAAGCACTTCTTTTCCATTAAAACTCTTGTGTATGTTCTTTAACTCAAGCTTCATCGCTTTCCCCTTTCTGACGCTTCCTGCCGCAAGGACGCTTTCGCATTCTGAGCATTTCCTTATCCTCTTTACTCACACGGTAGGACTCTATCATTTTCTGTATACTCTTATTATAAGTAAAATCATCCAGATTGCAAGAAGCAAGATAGCGTAATGTCTCATTTCGAAATTTAATGAAACAGATCGAAATCCCCCAGGCCACGGCCATTTTTACATAATATCCGTCGTGTCGTATATCATCATATATTTTCAGGACAGTGTTAATGTAATCTTCTGTCACATAATACTGCATCAGTATGACCACCGCAAACCTTACGTCATATTCCTTATCCGAAGAAAGATACGGCTGTATAAACGAGAACATCCTCTCCCGGTTCTTCTTCACATCTTTCATATCCCCGCAGACGACATCGCACACTGCCCAGTTATTAATGCACGGAATAAATTTCCTCACATAGGACAATTTCTCCTCAAATTCACATTTTGCCAGAGCTGTCACCATCCCGCAAAGCATGTTCATCTCATAAATCTCCGACTCCTTCGTCATCTCCACAAATCCACGCCAATCCCCTTTTACAAGTTCTTTGGCAAGCTTCCGGAGAGCCGGAACCCTGACTCCGTAAAATATGGTATCCACCCCGGGTATGAGTTTTCCGTGGAACTGGCGGTATTTTTCATCGGCTATTTCCTCGAGACGGGTATTTAATTCTTGTAGATTTGTTTGTGTAAAAGTCATTCTTTTACCCTCGCTTTCCTTTCTGCCCTAATCCAGTTCCACAGCCCCTGTATAGAGCTGGTAATATCTTCCTTTCATATCAAGCAACTGTTTATGCGTTCCCCGCTCGATGATCTCTCCCTGTTCTAAAACCATGATGCAGTCCGCATTCCGTACCGTAGACAGACGGTGGGCGATGACAAATGTGGTCCGGTTTTTCATCAGGCGTTCCATTCCGTGGTCAATGTGCATTTCCGTCCTCGTATCGACCGAACTGGTCGCCTCATCTAACACAAGGATCGGCGCCTTGGAAACTGCTGCCCTCGCAATATTCAGAAGCTGTCTCTGGCCCTGGCTCAGGTTAATCCCGTCTCCCTCGAGCATCGTATCATAACCATCCTCCAGACGCATGATAAACGAGTGGGCACTGGCCGTCTTTGCCGCCTGTTCCACCTCTTCATCCGTAGCATCCGGCCGTCCATATCTTATATTCTCACGGACAGTTCCCGTAAAGAGATGGGTATCCTGTAGTACCATAGCGATATGCTCCCGCAGACTCTTTCTCCCATAGGCCTTGATGTCCCTGCCATCAATCGTAATACTTCCCTCCTGTATATCATAAAACCGGTTTAAGAGATTCGTGATCGTCGTCTTTCCGGCACCTGTCGAACCGACAAACGCCACCTTCTGACCGGCATGGGCATAGAGATCGATATTTTTCAGGATCACTTTATCCGGATCATATCCAAAGGTTACATGATCCATAATGACCTCTCCCCTGATTTCTTCCATCGGGATAGCATCTGCCCGATCCTCTTCCTCCGGTTTTTCATCCATCACCTTGAACACACGCTCTGCACCAGCCAACGCCGAGAAGATTGTATTAACCTGCATGGAGATCTCATTGATCGGGCGGCTGAACTGGCGGGAGTAGTTAACAAATACACTCAGATCCCCAACCGAAAGTTTTCCGGCGATACTAAAAAGTCCTCCCACACAGGCGGTAATACTATAGCTTACCTGACTGAGATTTCCCATGACCGGGCCCATGATCCCTCCGAAAAACTGTGCTTTGATCTGCTTATCTTTTAAGTCATCATTTAGTTCCGTAAATTCCTCGATCGCCTTCTCCTCATGGCAGAACACTTTTACGACCTTCTGCCCCGTTACGGTTTCCTCGATATACCCATTCAGCTTACCGAGTGCCGACTGCTGGGAGCGGTAATATTTTGAACTGCGCATTGCGATAAATCCTCCTGCCTTGATCATCGCAGGCACCAGAATGATCGTCAGCAAAGCAAGCCAGATATTCATGACAAACATGATCGTCACTGTACCAAGAATACTCAAAGCTCCTGATATGAGCTGAATGATCGTGTTATTGAGCATCTCTCCGATCGCATCAACATCATTCGTAAAACGACTCATGATATCCCCGGTAGCATTCGTATCAAAATACCTCACAGGAAGCGTCTGTATATGATCAAACAAATCTTTTCGCAGCGCTTTGAGAGATCGCTGTGACACCCCGATCATAATCCTCTGTTGGAGATATGTGGTGATCACTCCGAGCAAAAAGACGCCAAGCATCACAAGAATCCCAATCATCAATGTCTGAATCCCATCGCTTATCACCTGCTGCACATCCACGCCTGACTCTTTTGTCTTTTTATAGGTCTCTGCGACTCCATCAATGATCGGTGACAGCAGATAAGAACCGGCCAGCGATGTTGCACTCGAAAAGATCGCACACAGGATCGCAATAATAAATTTCACCTTGTCCCTTCCCACGTAAGTCAAAAGACGCCGAATCGTTTCTTTCGTATTTTTCGGTTTTCCGCCCATCATGCCTCTCTGATGGCGTCCCGGTCCACCTCCCGGCCCCCTCATCGGCGGCCCACCCTGTGACTTGTTTGGTCCACTCATGCTGACACCTCCTTTTCCTTATCTTTCTGGGAATAGTAAATCTCCTGATATTCTTCGCAGTTCCGGATCAATTCCTCGTGCGTTCCCTGACCGACGATTTCTCCCTCTTCCATAACAAGAATGCGGTCTGCACTTTCCACGGAAGAAATACGCTGGGCAATAATAAGTTTCGTCGTATCCTTCAGGGAAGTTGTAAAACTCTTCCGGATCTCTGCCTCTGTCGCTGTATCTACCGCACTTGTACTGTCATCTAAGATCAGGATCTTCGGTTTTTTCAGCAGCGCTCTCGCAATACAAAGACGCTGTTTTTGTCCACCGGATACGTTGACGCCCCCCTGACCGAGCTCTGTCTCATAACCATCTGTAAACGATGTGATAAAAGTATCGGCCTGGGCATATCTGGCCATCTCATAAATCTGCTCATCCCCGGCATCCTCGTCTCCCCAACGCAGGTTATCCATGATCGTTCCCGAAAAAAGAGTATTTTTCTGGAGAACCATCGCCACACCGTCACGAAGATGTTTCAATGAATAATCCCTCACATCTACACCATCAACGAGCACCTGCCCCTCGTCCGCATCATAGAGTCTTGGTATCAGCTGCACAAGCGAGCTCTTCCCGGAACCGGTCGAGCCGATGATTCCGATCGTCTCTCCCGGATTTGCACGGAAGGAAATATGTTTTAATACATTATTTTTATGTTTCTTATAATAACGGAAACCAACATCCCGGAATTCAATCTCCCCGCGCTCTACTTTTCGTTCTTTTTGTTCTGCTGAATCATCATTTAGATCCACCTCAGCTAAAAGCACTTCCTTAATACGTTTTGAGGATGCCAACGCACGGGATCCCTGGATCATAATCATTCCAACCATCATAAGTGACATCAGTATCTGCACGATATACGTTGTAAAAGCCGTCAGGTCACCTACCGGCATATCACCCACAATGATCTGTTTCCCTCCAAACCACACAACTGCCATCGTCGTAATATTCATCGCCAGTGTCATGATCGGCATCGTAAGGATAACGACCCGCAACGCATTTAAACTCTTTTCCTGTAATTCATTATTCGCCCTGTCAAATGTCTGTTTTTCAAAATCATCACGCACAAAAGATTTTACTACCCGCACATTCGTAATATTTTCCTGAATCCTCGAATTCAGGCCGTCAATCTTTGTCTGCATGATATCAAACCTCGGAAATGCCGTCCTGATCACAAGTACGAGTGCCACGATCAAAAGCGGGATCACGATCCCAAGGATCACAGCAAGCCTGGCATTCATCATGATCGCCATGATCAGTCCGCCGATCAGCATGCCGGGGGCACGCAAAAGCATCCTGAGTCCCATAGATATTACATTCTGCATATTTGTGATATCGTTGGTCAGCCTTGTCACAAGGGAACCGGTAGAAAACTTTTCAATATTTGCAAAAGAAAATGTCTGGACTTTCGTAAAGACATCCTTTCGCAGACTCGCGGCAAAACTCACCGACGCCTTTACTGCAAAATATGCTCCCAGCGTCCCTCCGACCATCATGCAAAGCGCAATGAGTACCATCACAATACCCCTTGTGATCACATATCCATTTCCGGCGCCACCCTCGATCCCCTCATTGATGATCATAGACATCAGCTTTGGCATGAGAACCTCGCCAATCACTTCAACGATCATAAAAATGGGGCCCAGAATAAACGCTGACAAATACGGTGTGACATATTTCTTATAAACATTCATACGATTCTTTACTTCCTTTCTACATTTATTTCTGACAGATTGTCATAGATATGTCTCAGAAATCTTCTCAGAGTAATCAGTTCCTCCTCCGAAAATCCCTGCATCATCTGTTTTTCCAAATCCCCAATTCTTTTTCTGCTCTCCTTGACGACCTCTTCCCCTTTCAGCGTCAGCTTTACAAAATTGGCCCGGGAATCCTGCTCCTTTACCAGTTTCTGTATATACCCGTCTCTCTCCAGCTTTTTCAGGGAAACCGCCACCGTCGCCGTCGATATATCGAGGGTACGGGCCAGCTCGGATTGGGATTCAAACTCATTCTCCGATAATGTCATCAGTAATCTATGCTGTGCCCGGTGGATTCCTGTACCACTCAAAAATTTTTCCATCTTTCTCCGGTGCATCTGGTTCACAAAGATCATGATCTTTACAGGATTTGCCTCCCTGAAAAAATCTGTTTCATCCATATCCCAGAATAAATCACCTTTTCTTTTCATGATCGATTCCTCCTATTCACATCAGGATTCAGCTCCGTCAGATATTCCTCGCAATTCATTAGCATATTAATTATTAGTAAGTTAATCATTAACATGCTAATAATATAATATGCCCATGATCGTCTTTTGTCAATCTTTTTTTCCACAAAAAAATCAAGGTGCAAAATCGTCTGATCTTACACCTTGATCATAAAATTCAATTCAAATACTTCTTTAACTTTTTTAGCTGAAATATCTCTTCAACAGACCCTCAAATGCTTTTCCATGTCTGGCCTCATCTCTCGCCATCTCATGCACGGTATCATGGATCGCATCAAGGTTCTGGGCTTTTGCACGCTTTGCAAGGTCAAACTTACCAGCAGTCGCACCATTCTCAGCTGCTACACGAAGCTCAAGGTTTTTCTTTGTAGAATCCGTAACCACTTCACCAAGAAGCTCTGCAAACTTAGCAGCATGCTCTGCCTCTTCCCATGCAGCCTTTTCCCAGTAAAGCCCGATCTCCGGATACCCTTCTCTGTGTGCTACACGAGCCATAGCAAGATACATGCCAACCTCAGAACACTCACCCTCAAAATTTGCACGAAGATCTGCCACGATATCCTCGCTTACACCCTTTGCCACTCCAACCACATGCTCAGCAGCCCATGCCATCGAATCACTTGTCTGCTCTTTGAACTTGTCTGCTCCTACTCCACACTGAGGACATTTCTCCGGTGCAGAATCTCCCTCATGAACGTATCCACATACACTACATACAAATTTTTTCATCACAATCTCTCCTTTTTTTGTTAAATATTTTTTATGATAAGTTCCTCAGGCAAAAACCCTCGTAACTTTATTCCCTGATGCAATCCTTACATTCGCCGTAGAAATAAAGCTGATGTCCCTGTACATTTCCGCTGAAATTCTCAGCCGCCTTCTCATCGATAAACTCCAGAGAAGGCATATCCAGATCCATCACTCTGCCACACTTTTTACATATGAAATGATTATGTGGCCGGACGGCAGCATCAAAATGATCTGTACCATCCCCACAGTTTAATCTGAGAATTTCCCCGCATTCCGCCAGAAGATTTAAGTTCCTATATACTGTACCCAAACTCAACCTTGGATATTCTACTCTTAATTCAGAGTATACCATCTCTGCTGTCGGATGTTCTTTCGTAGATCTCAGATAAGTGAGAATTGCCTCTCTTTGTTTACTGTATTTTATTCCAGCCAAGGCATCCACCTCATTTTAATAATAGTAATGATTACTGTTTTATAATATCTCATTATTTTCTTTTTGTCAATATATTTTTTATATTTTTTTAAAATTTTTTCACTCACTGCAAAATTTGTCATAAATTATACTAAAAACAATGATTAAGGAGATTTTTATGGATAATCGTTACACAAATTCCTGTGGCTGCGACAAACCAACGATGCCACCGCACAGAGACGGAAAAAGCCTTGCCATGGCTTATGTCCCCTGGCAAAAATGGGAAAATGTAATGGACGGCTGCAATGGTCTGAAAAATGGGACAATATTTGAAGATCTTGTCCTTTCCTTTGAGGGAACAAAGGCCGCATGCTCTCCATTTACACACAATAACCGCAACAACAATAACAATTATTACAGGAGGGGTATGAGATGAATCAGTCAGATCAAGCAAAAATGCTGCGCTATATCCAGGAACTGGGCTTCGCCATTGATGATGTTGTCCTCTTTCTGGACACTCACCCAACCGATGAAGATGCCCTGATGTATTATGAAAAGTACAAAAAAATGTATCGGGATGCGGCCCATGAATACGCAAAATACTATGGCCCTCTTGTCAATGAGAATGTAAATACAGAAAACGGCTGGACCTGGGTAGAAGGTCCATGGCCTTGGGAAGGGGGATGCTGATTTATGTGGAGTTATGAGAGAAGACTGCAATATCCTGTAAATATCACCAGACCAAATGCAGAGATTGCAAAGGTCGTTATCAGTCAGTTTGGAGGTCTGTATTGTAGATAGGGATGGTATTCGCTTAAATTGTACCATTTTATTTCGTAAGACATCAAATAATCATCCACAGGATAATTTGATTAAAAGGTATGTTTCTGAGAACGAAAGCGCGCTGTTTTTGGCTCTTTACTCCTTTTCATGTGACTTTTGGTTGTACTTTCTTTAAATATGTTTTTCGCTTTGCGGTTTATACCGTTTTGAAACTTTTTCTCCTACTAATATCTACTTTAATATTTTGCTTTTCATACATATTACAATTTTCGTAATATTCTTTAATATGCTCCGGGAAACTGTCAATCTTGCTAATTTCTAAAATTTGTGCCAATATAACTCCTTCCCTTGTTAAAGACATATGACCTATCGGAATTTCGTTTTCTTCGGAATAAAGTCTTATTAGTACGTCAAAATATGAAAATATACATTCTTTTTCGCTGCTATTCGGATAATAAACCCCATGTAATTCATCAGACTTAATCAATCCCGCAGATTCCAGTGCTGATATATCTTTATAAGTAAGTCCATATTCTTCGTAATACGAATGCAAAACATGACCATATATGAAAATTATTGGTTCCCCTTTTGTATAATCCTCTCCTGCTCTAACCTGAAACTGAATCAATTTATTGAAAGAGTTAGCATCTTCTTTATCCATCATAGATAAAACATTTAAAAACCTTTTCGTTATTGTTCCATTTTTATTACATTCACTAGCCAATATCTGTGCCCATATAGTCTTAATATCTTCACTACTTATATTTTTGCATTTATCCATAAAAAATGACAGCCATTCATTATCTATATTTTTCGGAGTTGCGCTATCATCTAAATAATGAATGGCTTCCTGTACAATGTCATTCTGATTCACATATTCGTTTATAATTTTTCTTACATTGCATATCAGTGCTGCTTTTGTGAGCTCCGGCATATCAGGATTACTTTTAATTTTCTTTATTAAAAAATTCTCTGCTTCAATTCTGTTAGCTCTCTTTCCTTTTGGAGTAGCTAGCCATCCCACTGCTTCTGTTACCTTATTAATCAAATTATTGGCTACATCTGCCATTGGTTTTATATCTATATTTTTCATTGTTTTGTCATCCATATTGCTTTCCTCCGTTCCTGCTTTTTATTTCATACAATGATAACATACATAATATAAATACAAAATCACTTAAAATACGACAAATAATTTGTTTTTTTCAATTTTGTACTCTAAAAGACAATATTTTCAAAAACTAGGTAAAAATAAATATTGCAATCCCAAATTGCATATGCTATAATTGCCACTGGGCAAAAGATAGAACTGATCCTTGTAGGACAGAAAAAAATGCCCCAGATGGGTGAGATCTGGGGCATTTTCTCGTAAACGGGTTCAGCCTCTGTTGGTCTTTTTGAACCACTTGGCAATACACATTGTAATACTATAGCTAACTAGGTTGGCCACAAGGCTGATGACAAAAGATGTGAACTGCTCCATGTATAAAAACCCCCTCTCTCGTTTTCCACCCGGGGGTGGGAACGCATTTATCATTGCGTGCCTTTAATCTTCTCAGGGTTTTTGTTTTTGCTAATAAACTACTCGTCCAAACTTTTTCAAATTTGTACCTGTTATATACAGCATATTCCGCAAAGCCATATTTTATGATACTAAAATTAAATTCTGTAACACTCAATCGTTTTTGAACCACAACAAACTGGCGCACTAAGAGAATTAAAACTTCTAGTGTGCCAGTTGTTACTATTAAGCTCTCTTTTTCTATTTTTTCATCCTCTTATTGTCCTTGCATCGATGCAGAACACATCTTATGCCAGATAATTATTTTCATACTAAGGCAATGAATGTATTCTACTCTTCACTCACCTTCCTTAATGAAATCCACCGATACCTTCCATCCGCACTCTTCTTTTTCAGCCTTCCCCATTTGCGGATATCTTTGTGATATACACCACTTCTCCTACCTTTTTAGCTGCCAGCTTGTTTGTGGATGTAATCTTGGCAGATGATCGTATTGCTGCTGCCTTAGTCACTGTTGCCTTGTACTGGTATCCTTTAGTGATGTAGCTATGCAAATGACGCCACTTGCTGTTGTTTGTTCCTGTCATCGGTGCCGGGCAGTTCTTCCCATTTACATCCCAATGCCAGATGATCATCTTTGCATTTGGACATTTTTTCTGGATATATTACACCAGTTTCCGGACTGCCACCATCTGCGTCCAGTTCGTATCTGTGCAACAGTCGCACAGTTCGATGCTGACACTGTTGGCATTGGTGCATTTTCCGTAGTAGGCACCGGCGCCGCCGGACTGGGAGTAAAGTCCTCCCACCGCATAGGAGATCCGGTTCATTGGGATTGACCGCCAGATTTCACCCTGCTTGTCCATGAAGAAATGCGCTTCGGCACTTTTCGTATTTGATGTTGCGAAATAAGTCGCATTATTTGGGGCAGTATCACCTTTGTTTCCGGTATAATGGATTACGATGTAGGATACATCTTTTCTGCCACGTTCTGCATCATAACCGATGCTCTTCCCAACTTCTTGTTGATCTTAATGTCTGCCATATCACTCATCTGCCTTTCCCACTTTCCGTTGTAAAATGTCAATGCTTTGGGTGATCACCAGCGGCACAAGAAACATTCCCTTCCACCCCATACGAAATTCCGGATCCCACTCTTTGTCTTTTCACTGTTGCGGAAAACATCTGCTACGACCAGTCCTGCTGCATAATCCACCGACATAAAAATAATCAGTGTTGTCAATCCTGATGTCCATCCTCCAAAACAGAAGCGATCCTGCTACTGTACAAATTGTTTCTTCCATTTTCATTCATCCTCGCTGTTAAGTTGTTCGTCTGGTGCGCTAATTTCCAAAATCTCTACTTTTTGTCAATCACACCAATTTTCTTTCTTGTACTATCTCTGAATTATAAACATCATCTGCATATTATTATTGCAAGGCTGTAATACTAATAAAAATTAATATTATTCTGGAGGTCCTATGAAAACCACAGACAAAAAGAAACCAATAAACACAATTCCAGAAGGTGTCTGGGAAAGCAGTAGACCAACTCCTAAAAACAAAAAGAAAACGACAACACCGTCTACTGATCTACAGGGGAATGGTTACCCAATACAGCACGGCAATAATAAATAGGCCTTGCTGTACATATCTCCCTATCTATTCTCATCGGATCCTGCCAGCAGATCAAGAAGTCTCATCGGGCTTTCTCTGTACCCCCTGCCCATCCATGATCAGCACCAACGTAGCCAATGCAAGCCGGACCGAAAACTTACAGTGGTATCCATCCCCGATCTCCTTCGTTTCTTCCACGAGCTACTCTGGCTTTCATCATCTTGGCTCCATGGTACTTTTTATAGAGAAGCCAGCATTTTGTAAAAATTTCATAAACGGTCTTCAGTTCCATCCCTGCCTCCTTTTCATTTTTGCCCCAAGATTTATTTTTTGTCCCATCAGAAACAGCGTATTTTCGCTACTTAAGGAAAAAAGGGCATTTTTTAACCTGAAAAATTTTCTTTTAATATGAAAACCATTGATTGCCTTTATAAAAGACTTTCTGTATTTTTGCCCTTTCAGCCCTTTTCTTCAAAAAATGGGAAAAAAAATATACGAACCAAGAGGTAAGCGTTTTATCTTGTTGGGGGGCATTTTTGATTTCATTTAAAGGAAGATTTTTACTGCTCAAAACATCTTTCTTTTTCCTCCTTACTGTGTTATGCATTTGGTTGTTTTTCTTTTCCCGGCATTCGCCAGGATGAACAAGATAAGCCATAGTGTGCATGCCACTGCTGTAACCAGTGCCGGGATGCTTGTCCGTTTCATTGGTGTTAATGCCATCACGGACAGACAAGCGATGGAAAAACCAGTCATCTGCCACAGAAATTTGTTCTTAGTCAATTTGTTTTCCCTCCCATAATAATCTTTGTTTTCCTCTTGTTAACTCGCTGTTTCTCACTTTTTCATATCTACATAGATGAGTTATCTAAGTCCATGCCATTCCCCTTGGCCCAAATTCATAGATT
>JAETQR010000104.1 GCA_021770615.1 Lachnospiraceae bacterium
TCCCCATGTCGGGGAGGGCTAATTATATACCAAATCACAAAACGGCAATTCCTTACAAATATGGGGAAGCGATATAAAACCCAAAAAAGAGTTGACAAAGGATATTCCTATATAGTATAATCCTAAATGAAATCAAATAAGGAGGTTTCTACAATGAACAAAATCAATATCAGCAATGCGCCTGCATACACTTCTCCCAATTCCATGACTCTGATCTGTACAGAGAAACCGGATGGCAGCACCAATCTTGCGACTCTGGCATTCTGGGCTTTTGCGTCCACCAATCCCGGAAAGATCATGTTCTCCCTGAACAAAGGGGCTTACAGTCTGGAACTGCTGGCTGAGAAGAAAGAAATTGTTCTCGCCATTCCCGGAGTTGAACTGACCGGCGCTCTGATTGGCTGTGGCACCTGCTCCGGACGTGATACGGATAAGGCTGCTAAGGTCGGTCTGACGATGCAGGAAGTGGAGGGCACAAATATCAAGGCTCCTGTTCCTTGCAAGCTGCTCATTCATGCGACTGTTGCCCAGACGATGGATGCGGACGATCATGTTGTCCACCTCTGCGATGTCAAGGGTGTTTACGGCGATGAAGATGTGGATGCTGTATTTGGCTGGAAAGGTTACGCTGAATTTGCGACTGCGCAGCAGAAATAAGAAAGGACAAGGCGGCTGTCTGCGGATAGCCGCCTTGCGGTTTGAGGTGGCAATATGAAAACGCAAGGCGGATTTTTGATAACCCGGATCAAACAGGTTGGAGGACGTGTTTTTGAACGCATATTGAGCGAAAAAAACATTGATGCTTTTAATGGCTCCCAGGGAAGGATTCTATATATTCTCTGGCAGAAGGATGGCGTTCCCATCAGTGAGCTGTCAAAGGAGACCGGTCTTGCCACGACTACGCTGACCAGTATGCTTGACCGCATGGAGGCGGCAAATCTGATTTATCGGGATCGCGGCGACAAAGACCGTAGAAAGATTCTCATTTTCCTTACAGAGGAAGCCAAAGGTCTGGAACAAGAATATAATGAAGTAACAGAAGAAATCAGCAACATTTACTATAAGGGATTTTCTGAGGAAGAAATCGAGCAGCTGGAAAACTATCTCCACCGCATCCTGAAAAATGTGGAGGGTGTTCTCTGATGAGCGTCTGCATTAAGGACAATATTCAAAACATGAATCTGGTCATCGGCTGTACCGTAGGCTGTTCCTACTGTTATGCCCGAAATAATGTAAAGCGTTACCATATGATCGATGACTTCAGCAAGCCGGAGTTTTTTCCGAAGAAGCTGCGACTGATGGAAAAGAAGCGCCCGCAGAATTTCCTGCTGACCGGTATGAGCGATTTAGCGGGTTGGCAACCGGAGTGGCGGGATAAGGTATTCGCAAAGATTCAGGAAAACCCGCAGCATCAATTCCTGTTTTTGTCAAAGCGCCCCGACCTACTGAATTTTGAGACAGACTTGGAAAACGCATGGTTTGGCGTCACTGTCACAAAGAAATCAGAGCTGTGGCGCATCGACACGCTGAAAGCAAATATACGGGCAAAGCACTATCACGTTACCTTTGAGCCGTTGTTTGACGATCCTGGTAAAGTGAATCTCGCCGGTATCGACTGGATCGTGGTGGGAACGATGACCGGGGCGCAAAGCAAAAAAATACGGACAGCCCCAGAATGGGCGTATTCCCTTGTGGAACAGGCTCATGCGCTCGGTATCCCTGCTTTTATGAAAGAAGATCTTGTCCCCATCGTGGGCGAGGCAAACATGGTACAGGAATTCCCGGAAGCATTCAATCAGGTGTTGGAGGCACAGAGAAAATGGCGCAAGTAGAGATGAACGGTATTCTTATTAAAGAGGTCGAGACAAAAAATATTATGACTAAATCCAGTCTGCCAGTGGGCGGTTATTCGGTTAATCCCTATGTGGGCTGCACCCATGCCTGTAAATATTGCTATGCGTCTTTTATGAAGCGGTTTACCGGACACAAAGAGGAATGGGGTAGGTTCCTTGATGTGAAGTGCTGGCCGGAGATTAAAAATCCAAAGAAATTTGCCGGACAACGTATCGTAATCGGCTCCGTGACGGACGGCTATAATCCGCAGGAGGAACAGTTCGGCAATACCAGAAAACTGCTGGAGCAGCTTCGAGGCAGCGGTGCAGACATTTTAATCTGCACCAAATCCGATCTTGTGGTGCGTGACATTGATTTACTAAAGGAGCTAGGACAGGTCACGGTATCGTGGTCAATCAATACGCTCGATGAGGATTTCAAAGAGGATATGGACAATGCTGTGAGCATCGAACGGCGGCTTGCAGCCATGAAACAGGTTTACGATGCAGGCATCCGTACCGTTTGTTTTGTTGCGCCGGTTTTTCCGGGCATCACCGATTTCGAGGCGATTTTTGAGCGGGTGAAGGATCAGTGCGACCTGTTCTGGCTGGAAAACCTGAACCTGCGAGGCGGTTTTAAGAAGACGATTATGGATTATATCGCAGAAAAACGTCCTGACCTTGTGTCGCTTTATGATGAAATCTATAACAAACACAACCGCAGCTATTTCAAGGCGTTGGAAGAAAAAGCCGAGGAGATGGCCAGGAAATATGACTGCCCCTTTGTTGACAATGAAATGCCCTATGGCAGAGTGCCGCAGGGACATCCGGTCATTGTAGATTATTTCTACCATGAAGAAGTCCGGGGGACAGAGAATACGGGAAAGCGAAACAAGTGACACATTTAACAATATGGCTTTAAGAGCATCGCTTCGGCGGTGCTTTTCTTATGCCCTTTTAGCGGCGATTTTATGGATACGCTGAAAGGCAAACAAATTATAGTTCGTATCACATATATCCCCTCTTCTTTTAATGGAGAGGGGATATTTTTTGCCTTTTTTTGAATTCATCACTTGACATTGTGGCAAAGACCTGATGTCGGTGGACGAGCTGGCCGTGATGGACGGCGGGAAATGCCTGCTGCAGATCAGAGGCGTGCGTCCTTTCCTCTCCCGGAAATATGATATTACCAGACACCCAAATTACCGGTTGCTTTCCGATTTCAATGAGAAGAACGCTTTTGACATTGAGAAATTTTTATCCACAAAAATGCCGGTGCGTCCCGGCGAGCTGTACCGCAATTATGAAATCACAACCGGAGATTTGGAACAGGAAATACAAACTGCATAATGCTGTCTCTGCCTGTCTGGTTTTCTTGTGCGGTATTATTGACAAAGCCTGTCATACGCTGTAAGATAGACATGTAAAAATTAAATAGAAAAGGTGATGAAACTCCGGCATATTTGATGCCATAAAATCGGTGGCATGGGTATGACTGGAAAAGAGTAGATAGAATCAATTCAATAGGTAAAAACAAGCTGTTTCGGCAGTTTATTTTGTATACCTATATTTGATTTTATTTTACTCTTAACTGTTTTCATCATTGGAAAGATAAGTCGTAGAGTAAAATCTGCGGCTTTTTCTTTTCCCATCAAGAAAGGAGAAAACAATTATGTTAGACAGTATGCGTATGGCTTTAGAAAAACCGCCCCTTTATAAAAAGTCAGAGGGTGCCTTTTGGAATGATGAGTATATTTCAAAGCAAATGCTGAAAGCCCACCTTGATCCCCAATTTGAGGGTGCAAGCAGAAAATTGGATTTTATTGAAAGGTCTGTCGCATGGATAAAGGAGCTTGTAGACCCGATTTGCTATCCAACACTTCTTGATATTGGGTGTGGGCCAGGGATATATGCGGAAAGATTTACAAAAGAGGGCTATCAGGTAACAGGCATTGATTTTTCAAAAAGGTCAATAGACTATGCACTGGAATCCGCATTACGGCAGGAATTAAGTATTACATATCTGTTTCAAGATTATTTGCAAATGAATTTAAAAAAAGATTTTGATTTTGGAACAATGATATATTGTGACTATGGAGCATTATCAACATCTGACAGGCAGATTATTATGAGAAACGTGTATCAGCACTTAAAATACGGTGGGAAATTTCTGTTAGATGTTTTCAGCACAGCAAAATATGAATCTTTCACTGAAAATCAAACATGGAAATTCTGTAATCATAACGGCTTTTGGCGTGAGGGGAGTTACTTTGAACTTAATGGATTATATAAATATCCCGATAATGTGACATTAGAGCAGACATCTATTATTTCAGATAATGAAATAAATACCTATTACATTTGGAATACATGTTTTACAAAAGAAACATTGATTAAGGAGGTAAAAGAAGCTGGCTTTAAGGTATGCGGCATTTTTGGTGATGTAGCAGGCAGTCCATATAACAAAGACAGTTTCACGATTGCAATACTTTTAGAAAAATAATCTAATTATGCGGTCATGGCCAGAAATTTGAAAGCTCAAACCACATAATACTGTTCCTGCCTGTCAAAGTGCTAGGACTTAGTTTTGACCACTCTGAAAGGAGGTTCTTTTGAGGATTCGTGCCCCTCCCTGACAACTGAATATTTTTTCAGGTATATCCTGAACTCTGCCGCCCCTGTGCTTTTTGTAAATGTTCTTGAAGCACAGGGGCTTTTTTCGTTTCCGGCCTGATATGGCCACAACACAAAAACAATATTTCTTAAATTAAAGGAGGAACTATATGGCTTTTTTTGCAAGTGCGATTGATAC
>JAETQR010000105.1 GCA_021770615.1 Lachnospiraceae bacterium
TGAAGCATTAAAATCTGTTCCTTTGTCAGCTTAATCATTTTGCCAGTACCTCATAGGCCTCTCTGTTCTGTTCAATCAATCTTTTTGAAATACTCAATATATCTTCATCGGATGCACTGGTATCATCCTCTGCCTTGCTAAAATCAATAACAAGATATCTTGGTACATTATTCTTGAGTATCACTGCTGTTCCATGCTCATCCACCAGCCTCGCAACTTTGGAAAAATTCTGGTTAGCTTCGGTAATAGAAACTAATGTGTTTGTGTTAATCGTCATCTTTCACACCTCCTGACGGTTTGATAGTTTTATTATAGCCAGTTTCTAGGATAAATTCAACCTATTTTTATATATCTATTCCCTAGCATCCAATATATCAAACAAATAATATGTGGAGATTGTGTGCAGATTCTCTCCTATTTCTTTGAATCTAACAATAAAATTTTCTAAATCTACAACAACGTTATCAAACTCATTTATATAAAAATGCGGTACATAATGCTCATCCAACGGATATCTTGAAAAATCCATATTATCTTTTTTTCTTTTCCCATTCTGCATTTCTATCTTTTGAAACAATTCATTTATATATAATTCCGTGCCATTAATCATGTCTTTAAACCGTTTTCGTTTATCTTTATCAGATTCAAATGTCTGCACCCTCTTTTTTAAAGTCTGTAATATTTGCTGAATATCCATGTTTTCCCTCAATTTTTTGTTCATTGTTCAAAAGTAAATTTAGAGTCCAAACAGAAGCTTTCAGATATAACTCAATAGCATGGTTAGCATTAAACAACATCGGATAAATAACACAATCTGCCTTACAATCCCAATTATCCTTTAATGCTACTTCAGCAAGTATAATAGCAGAACTCATAAAACCATCAGCAATAACTATCATGTTGTTTATATGATCATGGCGGCTTGTCCTCCAATTCATATATGCTGTTTTATTGATATCCACATTATAGCTAAATACTTCTTTCATTACAAATCTCCTTCGTATATTTCCCGCATTAGTACCAGTCATGCTTTTCATCCCGGTCAAGTGCATTGATTTTCTCCATTTCTTTGTCCGTCAACTCAAAATCATACAGCTCTGTATTTTCCTGTATATGGTCTGGATTGCTGGAACCCGGTATCACTACCACGCCTTTTTGCAGATTCCAGCATAAGATTATCTGTGCAGAAGATTTCCCATGTGCCTTTGCAATGGAAGAAATGGTTTCATCCCCTAATAGTTCTGCCGTATGCCCCCTGCCGCCAAGTGGATACCATCCCTGTACTACGATACCGAGGTCCTGAATATAAGGGATGACCTCATTTTCCTGATAATATGGATGGATTTCATTCTGTACCAGTGCCGGGGTAATGCTTACCTGTGGTAAAAATTCCTCCAACTCCTCCACATACCAGTTCGACAGCCCGATGGAACGGATTTTCCCTTCTTCTACTGCTTTCTCCATTGCCTTGTATGCCTTAACGTCATCCGTTCCGGGATGGTGGAGCAGCATGAGGTCAATATATCCTATGTTTAACTTTTCTATAGCCTCATCAATGGCATTTTCGGCATCTGCAAACTGATTAGGATAGAGTTTCGTCGTCACAAATATTTCCTCTCTTGGTATGCCGGATTCCCTGACTGCCTTGCCGACTTCTTCTTCGTTATGATACATATAGGCAGTGTCAATCAGTCTCACTCCACGCTTTAACGCCTCGGAAACAGACTTTACGCAGGTATCATCCTCAAGACTGTAGGTTCCGATTCCATTGAGAGGAATCTCATATCCGCTGTTTAGTGTAACGGTCTTTTTTTCAAAATCAAAGGGGCGCTTACCTGACTGGCTATCCTTTTTCACAGTATCTCCCTCCATTTTCCTTATAGCACTGCTGTCTGCATCTGTCTGTCCCTGTTGGTTCTCATTGCCACATGCCGTCATACAAAGCAAAATAGCAAACAGCAGAACAATGCTTAATATCCTTTTCACCTTTCCACACATCCTTTCTTTACATGGCTGCACCGCCTGCTTACGATTTTAACTTATGCAGCACGTAGGCCATATTTATTCCGAGGTTTTTCATCGTCTGCAATCCTTCTTCATCCTTACTGACATCTCCGGGCATCTGTCCGTAAACCATGTTCCAGTAGGTAGAACCAACCACAATCATCTCTTGGTTCAAAAAGAAATGATTCATGGCATCAAGGGCAGGCATGGCACCGCCACGTCTAAGTGCCGCTACAGAAGCCCCCACTTTATATTTCATGTCCAGACTTCCACGGTTCATATCACACACGACAGCAGCCCGTTCCAGAAATGCCTACATACCCGCTGATATATTGGCAGAATAAACAGGGGAACCAAGTAAAATTCCATCTGCCTTCATCATCTTGTCAAAGGTTTCCCGGAAAATATCCTTTCTGTGGACACAGTTTTTCTGTTCACCACAAGCCCAGCACGCTTTACATGGTTCAATGACCTGACCCGCAAACTGTACCAGTTCCGTCTCAATTCCCTGTTTATTTAATTCCTCAAATACCTGATTCATGATAATGGCAGTATTTCCATCTTTTCTGGCACTGCCATTGATTCCTAATACTTTCATGACATATCCTCCATTCAACACATTTTTTGCAAACACATCTCATAAATTTTTTCTACATCCTCCGGCGCCAGATTTACAGGTCCCGTAATGACACCGCCCATGCACGCATGTTCCGCCATATCCTTAAAATGCGTATCATCAATATCCAACTCGGATAAGGTTTCCTTTCAGGTTTGATTTAGTTCCACTTAGCATGGTTCTTTCATGCGATAGTGGAACTTCAAACCTTTTTCACTTTACAAATTTCCTTTGCCGGAACACCCCCGACAATCGTAAATTCCTCTACATCTTTAGCAACGACTGCCCCCGCCGCCACAACAGACCATCTGCCTATCGTAACTCCCGGCAGTATCGTGGCATTGGAGCCAATCCAGACATGGTCCTTTATTATAATCGGTGCATAATGGTTTTCCCTGTTTTTTAATGGATTCAAATCGTGGTTAATCGTCGCCAGCACCACATTGTGTCCAATCAAAGAACCATCTTCGATGGTAATCCCTCCCTGATCCTGAAAATGACAGCCGGAATTGATAAAGACATCTCCGCCTATGGTAATGTTTTTGCCAAAATCGGTATAAAATGGCGGGAACATCCGAAAACTGCCATCCATCTTTTTTCCTGTCAGCCTGCCCATAATCTCACGGATTTCTTCCGGTGTATGGTACTGGTTATTCAGTTCCATACTAATGCGGAGCGCCTCCTGAAAAAGAATATTTGCATACGCATCACGCTCTGCATTTTCCCCTGCCTCCTCCTGAAAACCATCAATCACGTCTTTTACTGTCAAATCTTACATCTCCTTTTCCCATTCCCGCAGCGTCCGGATACCTGTCTCATCACCCGACTTTTCCAGACGGCTGACTTCCTCTGCATTCAATTTAATCTGTACTGCTCCTGCCGCTTCTTCCACCTGGCTTGCCTTTGTCACCCCGATGATTGGCAGAGTCCCCTTTGCAACTGCCCATGCCGTGGCAACCTGTGCCGGGCTTGCATCATGGTCTTTCCCAATCCGTTTCAGTTCTTCCACCAATCTTTCCAACTTTTTCAGATGCAGATTATAAGAATCTCCACGTCCTGTTCCTTCCGGGAACGGATGCTCCTGATTATATTTTCCGGTCAGTGCTCCCTGTTCCAAAACCATATAAGCGTAAAAAGTAATGCCATTTTTCTTACAGTAATCAAGAATGCCTGCCTGTTCAGAGGAACGGTGCAGAAGGCTGTAATGGTTCTGGACTGCCGAAATTTTAAGCCCCTCCGAATTTAATATCTCATTTACCCGTTTAATCTCAGCCAGATTGTGATTAGATACACCAATCGTCCGAATCTGTCCGCTCTTTGCCAAAGGTATCAATTTTGGAGTCCATTTTTCCACATCCATAGGATTATGAATCCAGTAAATATCAATCATGTCTACATGAAGTCTCTCCTTGCTCCCATTTAACATTTCCTGCATGGCATCTGGTGAATCACTGGCAATCTGCGGTGTAAATTTTGTAGAAAGGATGACATCACCACGGGCAGTCTCTTTGACAAAATTTCCAAGTATCCGCTCCGAAGTTCCTTCTCCATATACAGCCGCAGTATCCCATAGATTCAGACCCTTTTCCATCGCCGCCTCAAAAACCGGTTTCAAATCTTTCTCAAATAAATGGTTCCCAAAAACCTGATCCCCGCCTGCTGCTCCTGCACCCCATGACCATGCACCAAGTGCAATGTTAGGCATTGTCTCATTTTTGCTCATAATTACATTTCTCCTGTTTGTTTTCTATCATTACTAAATGACGTTATTCTTCTTTAGCCACTTTTTATTTTCTTATGCTAAAGTAACTTCAAATCTTACCTGCTTATAGTCTATCAACTGCAGAACAGAATATCAAATACATATATTAAAGCTTAATTGAAAAAGTAAATTCCAGTGCAGAAGTAAATTCTACCACCCTTTAAAAATTGTTGGTTTTTTCATATTTTTTAACCCATAACGAAGAAGAATGGATTATAATATAATCA
>JAETQR010000106.1 GCA_021770615.1 Lachnospiraceae bacterium
CACCCCTCTTGAGTTTTGGTTTGGTCACTAATACTCTAAAGGAACACAGGTGGTTTTTCAATTGTAAATGTACATCAGAGGACTGGTATACTACCCACCATCATGCCAGAAGCCTCAAGTAAAAGCCCAAATATTTTATGGCATGATGCCAGTCAAATACTTGGGCTTTTTCAAATGAATCTTTTATATGCTGCTAACCTATTGCCAACAGCACTGTTCCAAATGTAATACAAACCACACCTATTATAGATTTTTTCGCCAGTTTTTCATGGAACACAATCCACGAAAAAGCAATGGTAACCAGCATACTCAATTTGTCTATTGGAACGACCACACTCGCCGGACCATCCTTAAGCGCCCGATAATAACACAGCCATGAAGCACCTGTTGCCAGCCCGGACAGGCAGACAAAAGCCAGTTCCTTTTTCTCTGTCTTCCAGATTTCTTTCTGCTTTCCGGTAAGGAACACCATCATCCATGCCATCACCAGCACAACGGTTGTACGGATTGCCGTACCAAGATTCGAGTCAATTCCTGCAATCCCAATCTTCCCCAAAATAGCAGTCAGACTTGCAAATACCGCAGATAACACCGCATAGATCAGCCAGCCGCCGCCCACTTTTTCCCGCAAGGGGATACCACTATGACCATTCGGTTTGGCAACAAGGAAATGCCTATCCACTTTCGTATCTTTCTTATCAATCATAAGCAGCGTGCCACCGCCAATCAACAGCACGGACAGTATTTTTACTCCGGAAATTCCTTCCTGAAAAAAGATAAGCGCCAGCAAAATCGTCAGCACCGTACTGGATTTGTCTATAGGCACCACTTTGTTAATATCTCCTTTTTGCAGGGCATGAAAATAGCACAGCCACGACGCGCCTGTCGCCAGTCCGGATAGCACAAGAAAGAGAAATGTTCTGCCATTGATCTGCCTGATTTCTCCTCCTGTTCCAGTAATCAGCACCATCAACCACGAAAACAACAGTACAATAACTGTCCGTATCGCCGTCGCCACATTGGAATCTGTTTTCCTAATCCCACATTTTGCCAGGATTGCTGTAATTCCTGCAAAAAAGGAAGAACCCACTGCAAAAAATATCCACATATTTTTACCCTTCTTCTCCACACTTATTAAAATGCTTTAAAATCATACCGATATGGGATCCGCCCTTTCACTGCATAAAGTTTCTCATATAATTCACTCCAAAGCTGAGCAATGGAATCCTCTCCTTCTCGTATATCAGCAATCACAAGACCTCCATCCTTTTCCAGAAGTTCATACGCCTTTTGGTCTTCTCCTGTCCTATGCAATGCAGAAATATAATAGAACTCATTAGTACCACAAAACGGATTGGGTGCCGCTGGATCTAAGTGGGTGCGATCTCATGGAGACTTTCATGAGACTACATTACAATGTCTGTTTAGGACTGATTCTTCTTCCTGTCCATCCCATCATTTTGGCCCACTCAAGCATACTGTTTCTTTCTTCCATATCTTCATTATTACTAATATCAACTTCATATATTGTCTTTAGCATTCCGCAAAAGCCTCCAATACCACCAACATCGTCAACAAGCTCTATTCCATCCTTTTCGATACATATTGGCCGATGCTTGGCAATGATTTCTTCCAGGGAATCCACTAAAGGCTCTTCCACTGCTCCTTTTTCCCCTCTCCATACCCCCTTCTCATCTAAGTGATAAATATCCTCACAAGTAATTAACACTTTCCATCCATCACCATAATCATAGCAATAGATCAATTCTTTTGCGACAGGTAATACCGGGATATTGTATCCTTCCAAATATTCCCGTTCCTGTTTAAAACTTTTAAAACGCATACTGTTATATTCCTCTACAGCATCATTTACTTTGCAATTCATTATTTTTGAAGCTATGTACTTCTTAATCTTTGCAAAATCTACTTCTTCATTCTCCTTTGTACAGAGAACATCGGATACCGGCAATCTTTCGAGCAATTCATGGCACACTACATCTGAAAATGCATTCATTACCTGATCTATTGTAGCTTCCTTTAGCTTTACATTATACGGCTCCGGTTGCTTTTCCGCTCCAAAATCAAACTCATGAACTGTGATCTCATCCCACCTTGTAAACATATCTCCTACTTCCATCTGATTCATAAGGTAATGCTCACCATAACCTTTATATTGATATGGTCCTGTATATTTTTTTCTCATCCATGACTTAATACTTTCACCTTCCCTGTAATCATCATCCCAATAAATATCTTTATAATTCTCTGTCGGAAACCTAAAGTATACCCCTGCCATTTGGGACCATGCAAGAAACTGATTTTCTGTTATTTTTTTAAATACCTGCTCCGGCAAACTGAAATTATGCAGATGTCCGTTCTGCCATCCAAACATTCTCAGGATCGCATAACTCAAAGCATGTAATGTTATATCCGCCGGAACCAGAATATCTCTCGATATTGCCTGATTTACAGATCCATATTTTTTTAGAATCTGCATGTCCTCTTCATCTACATATGCCATATCCAGTTCCAAATGCAGCCTCATTACATTCGATTTTTCCTTTTCGACCTTATGGGTTTCCAAAATCTTATTATCTTCCATTTCTACTATCCTTTCCGATATCATATTCCTATCCTTTGTCTTTAACACCTGCATAGATGCAGTTTTTTCATTCTGCTTCTGTATTTATCTGAATGTATAGCCTCCTTGGACAGTTCTTCACCCTCATATACGCCTCTCTCATAAGGCATATATGCCTGCACATTTTTTACCCACTGCTCATGAAACTGAAGGGATTTAATGAATCCGCCGCTTACTGCCTCGATATCATTACCAGAACCAAAGCGAATTGCTTATGCAAAGTCTGAGAAAAAATCCGGCCTACACTGTGGCCGTTCCCGCAAGAAAGGTGAATATCCCTCACTCCATCTGTCCTTGGCTATCAAATTATATCAGAAACCGCAGTTTGTTCTTGTCAAATATGACAATGTAATCACAATCCTTGCCACTACCGATCTTGAATCCCGCATTCGTAGATTTCTACAAGCAACCATGAGAAGTTTTAACTCTCAAGAATCTTTATCTAATTCTAAAAAACGTCGTCTTCCATAATTCCTCATTCCAATACATCTACATGTTAATCTTTATCCAAGAAAGATAACAAAAGATGAGATTGCATTGACATTCAAATACATCTACATGTTAATCTTTATCCTTCCGCCGAGTTCTCTTAGGTATACTGTCGGGTATCATTCAAATACATCTACATGTTAATCTTTATCCGGACCTTTCCGCCATCCGTCAGGCGTTTCATTTGTATTCAAATACATCTACATGTTAATCTTTATCTAACTCAATTTATAACTCAGATTCGCACAAAACTATTCAAATACATCTACATGTTAATCTTTATCTCTATTTGAGCATTCCGTTGCGCCTCGGAGTTGAATTCAAATACATCTACATGTTAATCTTTATCTCCAATTTAACCACTGGTGTTTACGCGCAAATCGATTCAAATACATCTACATGTTAATCTTTATCGGAGCTGCAGTCATAGTCGGGCCCCCACCTGCTACCCATTCAAATACATCTACATGTTAATCTTTATCCAACATATTTCCGCCATTCTCCAAATCCAATATACTCTAATTTCCTTTATTTTTCAACTATTCTCCAATTTTTTACCAACCGTATCTCTCTTTTCTCCCTTCTTCTCTACCAATCCACATCCATTCCTTATTTCACCTGCTTTTCTGCACTTTTTACTCAAAATCCGCCTGGTAAAAAAACAGCCTAAATAATCAAACTTTCCCCATTTTCAACATCTCCATTCCCCAATATCTCTTCTCCAAATACATTATCATTCATCAACTTAATAATGCATACAAAGTCTTCATCCTTATTTATCACCTTCTTTAAATCTGTCTTTAATTGTATCAATTTTGACGGCGACATCTCCCCACGAAACACCGACTTTTGAAAATGTGACAGATACTTCTTACAAACCTTAAACACTTTCTGTACTCTTTTTTCACCCACATCGTAAAACACAAATGCATAATTATAAGAGGCTTCTGGCATGATGGTGGGTAGTATACCAGTCCTCTGATGTACATTTACAATTGAAAAACCACCTGTGTTCCTTTAGAGTATTAGTGACCAAACCAAAACTCAAGAGGGGTG
>JAETQR010000107.1 GCA_021770615.1 Lachnospiraceae bacterium
AAGCGTACAAAAGCGCACTAACTATTTTAAAAAATTTGACAAAAAAATAAGCCTGTAAAGGGCTGAAATAAAGGATTTTTATGTTATGATGTTAGAGAACAAGTGTCAAACGCCCGGGTTAAATTCGGGGATACAGGGATTTTTTTCATTGACAAGAGAAGAAAAATATTATATAATATGATACTGTGACGTGAAAAATACATAGTTTGGATTTGTCTGCCCCGATAAATCCGATTTGGAAAGTATTTTTTTCGTGGAACCGTCTGTTCCGGACATTGCAGACGAATTCCGGTTGACTCACATTACGAATTATCAAGACAAAAATAACTCATACGTTAATGCGATTTTTCGCAGGGACAAGTAAATGATATTAGGAGGTTTCCAGGATGAAAAGTTATATGGCAAGTCCATCCGATGTGGAAAGAAAATGGTATGTCGTAGACGCGGAGGGAAAGACCCTGGGCCGTCTCGCATCTGAGATAGCAAATGTTTTAAGAGGAAAGAAAAAGCCAATCTATACACCGCACATCGATACAGGAGATTATGTGATCGTTGTAAATGCGGAGAAGGTTGTTACGACAGGTAAGAAACTGAATCAGAAAATGTACTATCATCATTCTGAGTATGTTGGTGGTATGAAGGAAACTACGTTGAAAGAGATGTTGAACAAAAAGCCGGAATATGTTATTACCCATGCAGTAAAAGGTATGCTTCCGAAAGGACCTCTTGGAAGACAGATGCTTAAAAAGCTGTTCGTATACGCAGGACCAGAGCACAAACATGCTGCACAGAAGCCGGAAACATTAGAAATTTAGAGAGCTTTGAAAGGAGGAAATGACATTGGCTAGTGAAAGATATTATGGAACAGGAAGAAGAAAATCAAGTATCGCGCGTGTGTACCTTATGCCGGGAAGCGGTAAGATCACAATAAACAAAAAGGACATGGATGACTATTTTGGTCTTGAAACATTGAAGATCATCGTGCGTCAGCCACTGGAAGCAACAAATACAGCAGATAAGTTTGATGTACTTGTAAATGTTAAGGGTGGCGGTTTTACCGGTCAGGCTGGTGCGATTCGTCATGGAATTGCAAGAGCGTTGAATAAGTATGATCTTGACCTCAGACCGACTCTTAAGAAAGCTGGTTATCTTACCCGTGATCCTCGTATGAAGGAGCGTAAGAAATACGGTCTCAAGAAGGCACGTAGAGCACCACAGTTCTCGAAGAGATAATTCAAGCGAATATTACAGATTTATACAACCCTTTGGAAACCCAGTGTTTTTAAGGGGTTTTGTATATTGTTCAACTTAAAAATCCTTGTAAATATATGTGTATCCTTGTGGGGGTGCTTACACGTTGCCTATAAGTTACTTACACAGAAAAGGTAAAAAAATATCCCCGGGTTTATGCCGGGGCTTGTGCGTTTTTTTAGTGGGTAGAAATACTCAAATAATTTATTTTAATGCTGATATGGGCGTTATATGAGTTGTCAGGAGCAAAAGAACGTGTTACAATCAGGATATGGGACAATCGTGTTACAGGGTGCGTTGACCTCATTCTTAAGAGAATGGGGGTGGATGCCAACGTCAACGCTGTTGACCTATGAAAAATCATTTTGATTTTAAGGATTTAATGACTTTCGGGTTATTCCTTTTGGCATTGCTTACATTCGTTTTTACGTTTTGTAAGTAGTCATACATAGCAAAAACCACCCTGATACTTTGGACGGTTAAGGGTGGCTTTGCTATCTTCTTAATTGGTCAACCCACCTTGTGGGCGGTTGTTCCTTTTCTAATAATATAACATTATGGAGGGGATTTGTAAAGGTTCAATGTGTTCAAATTTTGAGATTCACAATAGTGGAAATATCAGTGATGAAGAAATGCTTCGGACATTTAATTGTGGTGTCGGTTTTAATGTGGTTGTAGCACAGAAAGATAAGAATGCAGTTATGAAACATATTGGTCGGTTCTATGATTGCTATGAGATTGGGATAATAGAAGAGGGAGTGAATAAAGTAGTATTTGAAAACCGTATAAATTGGCTGTAGTTATGGAAAGATTGGAGTGAAAAAGCAATGATCCTAAGTGTAAGCCGTAGAACCGATATTCCCAATTATTATTCCGAATGGTTTTACAATAGAATAAAAGAAGGATTTTTGTACGTAAGAAATCCCATGAACCCTCATCAGATCAGCAAAATAAATCTGTCGCCGGAGGTGGTTGACTGCATCGTTTTCTGGACGAAAAATCCGGAGCCGATGATACACCGGTTGGACGAGCTTGCGGCATATGATTATTATTTTCAGTTTACCTTGACCGGATATGGAAAAGACATCGAGTGTAATGTTCCGCACAAAAGAGAGAAGATGATCCCGGTATTTCAGGAATTATCAAAAAGAGTCGGAAAACAAAAAGTCATTTGGAGATATGATCCGATTATCTTTACAAAGACATATGCGCCGGAATATCATCTCAGGGCATTTGAGCAGATTGCAGGGGAGCTTAGAGGCTATACAGAGAAATGTGTGATAAGTTTTGTCGATGTTTATGCAAAGAATAAAAAAAATATGGGGTCAATTAACTCATATGAATTGGATGGATCCGCATTACTTCAGTTTGCGAAGAATGTAAATGAAATTGCAAAGTATAACGGAATAGAAGTAGGAAGCTGTGCTGAAAGCATAGATTTAGAGGAATGTGGCATAGGGCATAATTGCTGTATTGATAAAACATTGATAGAACGTATTACTGGCTGCCGATTAAAAGTAAGAAAAGATAAAAACCAGAGGCAGGAATGCGGGTGCATGGAGAGTGTTGAAGTTGGGACATATAATACATGTAAAAACGGATGTAAGTATTGCTATGCAAATTATAATGAAGAAAGTGTTGCAAAGAATTGCGCTAAATATGATCCTTTATCGCCGATCCTGTGCGGAGTGATCGGGGAAAATGATAAGATAACAGAACGTAAGGTAAAATCATTAAAAGAACCGCAATTTTGAAACAGCATGAATCAAAGGCATTTTTTATAATATAACTACCACGTGGGAATGGAAGTGATGGTTATGGATCAGATACTCAAATATATAGAGGAGCATATTAGTGAGTCATTGACGAGTAAGCGGCTGGCTGAGACTGCCGGTTATTCCGAATATCACTTTATCCGCATATTTAAGGATCATATGGGTATGACGCCTATGGATTATGTGCGGAAGCGGCGCTTGATAAAAGGGTCTGAGGATATTGCGGATGGAGAGCGGATCATCGATGTGGCATTAAAATATGATTGGCAATCCCATAGTGCATTCAGCAAATCTTTTAAGAGAGAATTTGGATTTTCACCATCACTCCTTAGAACAATGCGTATAGGAATTAATTGTTTAGGAGGTAGTCATATGAATGATATTTTTTTAAAAAGCACTGAAATCGGTGCCACAAAGGAACAGTTATTTGAGATACTGAAAAAGTGCATCAGGGATAATGGAATAAAGGCAGATGAGACCAGCCTGGATACCGTGTACCATATTGCTTGTAAGGCTTATGAAGGGGAAAAGCGGTATTCGGGTGAAGAGTATGTTACACATACGATCAACGTTGCGATCATCCTTACAGAGCTGGGGGCGGAAAGCGATGTTGTATTAGCGGGAATGCTTTGCGATGCAGCACATAAAGGAGTGGTTCCCTTTGAGGAACTTGTAAAAGAATTGCCGGAAGAAGTCCGGAGCATCGTATCAGATCTGGCAGGAAAAAATGCAGATCTGGCGGATGCGTCAGATGAGGTAATTCTGATCAGGTTGGCGGAACGGCTTCATAATATGAGAACGATCGAGTACATGGATGATAGTAAAAAATTTATAAAGGCAAAAGAGACATTGGATGTTTTTATGCCATTGGCGAGAAAAATGAATTACACGAAGCTTGTGGATGAGCTCAATGATCTCGCAGTGAAATATTATCCAGAGAATACGAAAGAGTTGGAGTAAAGATTTAGACAGTTGATAAAAAAATTAAAAGAGTATTGGTTCCTTGAGGTATAATGATCTTACCACAAATCCAACACCGAAAGGAGAGCCAATACTCATGGATATT